>NZ_JBUZST010000012.1:0-160317 GCF_055407965.1 Pseudomonas sp. B611 | reverse complement strand
ACCTACATAACTCATTGTTTACCAAGGAGTTTTCCGTTTCGACTGCGCCGGAAGTGGGGCGAATTATAGACATCTGAAATCTGCCGTCAACCGTTAATTACGCTTTTGTTGCAGAAGGTGCTTTTTTAGCAATAAGACGTGGTATTCGGCGCATCACTGGCGGAATCCGCAAGACCAAAAGCAGCGCACCTATAGAAGCATAGACAACCCACTCCTTCAGATCGGCTCGCACGATCCACAACATATGCAGCAAGCCCAGCCCGAGAATCACATAAACCAGACGATGCAATTTCTTCCACCGGCTGCCCAAACGTCGCTGGCTATAGCGATTTGAAGTCACCGCCAACACCAAAAGCGACAAGAAGCCCAACGCACCCACAATAATGTAAGGCCGCTTGCGCAGCTCAACCCCCAGCTGCGACCAATCAAGCCCAAGGACAAACACGCAATAAGCCACCAAATGCAGCACTACATAAGCAAAGCACCACAAGCCCAGCTGCCGGCGCACAGCTATCCACCCTGCCCAACCGCTGAGTTTCTGCAGCGGCGTCATTCCAAGGGTAATCAGCAATAGGATCAACGTCCCGAGACCCAGTCGATCCACCAGCACTTTGCCTGGATCGGGCCCGAGAACAGAGCTCCACGCTTCGTATAGCCAGAATAGCGGCCACACTGCCGCCGCGATAAAGACGCCGAGGCGCCAGATCGGATAGCGCATCAGTAGTTCTTCCGCAAATCTAGACCGGTATAAAGAGAGGCAACTTCATCCGAGTAGCCATTGAACATCTGCGTCTCACGCACATTGGGACTGAACAGGCCACTCGGCAGGCGCCGCTCACGCGCCTGCGTCCAGCGCGGATGATCAACCGTGGGGTTCACGTTCGCGTAGAACCCATATTCATCCGCCGCAATGCTCTGCCAGGTGGTTTTCGGCTGTTCACTGACCAGGCTGATGCGCACGATGGACTTCACGCTTTTAAAGCCGTACTTCCACGGCACCACCAAACGCAACGGTGCACCGTTCTGGTTAGGCAATTCACGCCCGTACATACCAACGGCAAGAATCGCCAAAGGGTTCATCGCCTCATCCAGGCGTAACCCTTCTATATAAGGCCAGTCGATCAGACCAAAGCTTGAACGCTGGCCCGGCATGCTCTTCGGATCCTGGAGCGTTTCAAACCGAATGTACTTGGCCTTCGAGGTCGGCTCGACCTGCTTGAGCAAAGCCGAGATAGGGAAGCCAATCCAGGGGATGACCATCGACCAGGCCTCGACACAGCGCAAACGGTAGATCCGCTCTTCCAACTGATAAGGTTTCATGAAGTCTTCCAGGGCATAGCGCCCCGGCTTCGCAACCTCACCATCAATCACAACACTCCACGGCTCGGTCTTGAGCGAACCCGCATTCGTCGCCGGATCGCCTTTGCCGGTACCGAACTCATAGAAGTTGTTGTAGTGGGTTGCATCCTTGAAGGGCGTTATTGCTTCGTCTTTTACCGTCACCGCCTGCCATCGGGTGTCAGGCAGTTTCTCGGCAAACCAACTCGGTGCCTTGCCCGGTTCAACATCGACGTAACGCGAAGCATCATCCGCACTGGCCCAACGCGGCAAGCTGCTGGCAGCGATACCGGCAAGCGCACCACCGAGCAAGCTGCGGCGAGAGAAATAGAAGGATTCAGGCGTGACATCCGATTCGTGGCAATCGGACGCTTTTGGCAATTTGATTAACATGGCAACTCCGCAGCATTGGAGAACTGATGCACCAATAGACTGCGGAGTATGGGGGAAATTACATTAAGGCAATGTTTTGTCCCGACGCAGATGCAACAAGTACTGAACCGGGCCCGAAGCGGCGTAGACCAGGAACGCCAGCAGCAGAATCCGCGGCGGATCACTGAAGACCACTGCAAACACCAGCACAACGGCCAGGATTGCCACAAAAGGCACGCGCCCCTTGAGGTCCAGCTCCTTGAAGCTGTTGTACTTGATATTGCTGACCATCAACATGCCGGCCGCCGCAACCATCAAGGCCACCAGGAACGACATCTTCGAACCCTGGATGCCATAGTCACTGAACGCCCAGACGATCCCCGCCACCACACCCGCAGCAGCAGGGCTGGCCAGACCGATGAAGTAACGCTTGTCAGCGGTCCCCACCTGGGTATTGAAACGCGCCAGACGCAAAGCCGCCCCCGCAACATAGATAAAGGCGACCATCCAGCCGACCTTGCCCATATCACCCAGCGCCCAGGCAAATGCCAGCAACGCAGGCGCAACACCAAAGGCAACCATGTCCGACAGCGAGTCGTACTCTGCACCGAATGCACTTTGGGTATTGGTCATGCGCGCTACACGCCCATCAAGGCCGTCGAGCACCATGGCAACAAAGATTGCGATGGCAGCAAAACCGAAATATTTGCTGGCACTGACTGCATCACCCGCCGCCAGCGCACTTTGGGCGCTCATGGAGTTGATGATGGAATAGAACCCGGCAAACAGGTTCGCCGTGGTGAACAGGTTGGGCAGCAGATAGATGCCACGATGCCGGACCTTGCGGCCTTCCGCGTCATGCCCTTCTTCGACATGCTCATCGATCGGTAGCAGGCTTTCGGCGTCAGAAGCCTGGTTTGGCTCTTCGGGACGTTCGCTCATGGACTTTACCTTGCAACGGTGTGAAAAAAATTCGACTGATACTTGCGGCGAGTGTTCGCCCGCAAACGATGCAGCTTTATACCAGAACCTGCTCCCCAAACGAAAAAACGCGGCCTAAGCCGCGTTTTCCCTTGATGCGTGCGACTTAGTTTTTGGCTTTGTCGACGATCTTGTTGGCACCGATCCACGGCATCATGGAGCGCAGTTGCTCGCCGATGACTTCGATACCGTGAGCGGCGTTGTTACGACGCTTGGCGGTCATCGAAGGGTAGCCGGTAGCGCCTTCGGTGATGAACATTTTGGCGTATTCGCCGTCCTGAATACGTTTCAGGGCGTTGCGCATTGCCTGACGGGACTCGGCGTTGATCACTTCCGGGCCAGTCACGTACTCGCCGTATTCGGCGTTGTTGGAGATCGAGTAGTTCATGTTGGCGATACCGCCTTCGTACATGAGGTCAACGATCAGCTTCAGTTCGTGCAGGCATTCGAAGTAGGCCATTTCTGGCGCGTAGCCAGCTTCAACCAGGGTTTCGAAGCCGGCTTTGACCAGCTCAACGGTACCGCCGCACAGAACGGCTTGTTCGCCGAACAGGTCGGTTTCAGTCTCGTCCTTGAAGGTGGTTTCGATGATGCCGGTACGACCACCACCAACGCCAGCAGCGTAGGACAGCGCAACGTTCTTGGCGTTGCCCGAAGCGTCCTGGTAGATGGCGATCAGGTCAGGGATACCGCCGCCTTTGACGAACTCGGAACGCACGGTGTGGCCCGGTGCTTTCGGCGCGATCATGATCACGTCGAGGTCAGCGCGCGGCACAACCTGGTTGTAGTGGATCGCGAAGCCGTGGGAGAAGGCCAGGGTGGCGCCCTTCTTGATGTTCGGCTCGATTTCGTTCTTGTACAGCGCGGACTGGAACTCGTCCGGGGTCAGGATCATGACCAGGTCGGCAGCCGCAACAGCGGAAGCAACGTCAGTCACTTTCAGGCCGTGGGCTTCAGCCTTGGCAACAGTGGCCGAGCCTTTGCGCAGGCCAACGGTCACGTCAACGCCGGAGTCTTTCAGGTTGCACGCTTGAGCGTGGCCCTGGGAGCCGTAGCCGATGATGGCGACTTTCTTGCCCTGGATGATCGACAGGTCACAATCTTTTTCGTAATAAACTTTCATGAGGTTCCTCTATATATCCAGGCCGTAAGGCCATTCACTAATTTGGGTTAGATGCTGAGTACTTTGTCGCCACGGGCAATCCCGGTGACACCACTGCGTACCGTTTCCAGAATCGAGGCCGTCCCGATCGACTGGATGAAGCTGTCCAGCTTGTCGCTTGTACCGGTCAGTTGAACGGTATAAACGCTGGCGCTCACATCGACGATCTGCCCGCGATAAATATCGGTAGTGCGCTTGATCTCGGCACGTTGGGCACCCGTGGCCTTGACTTTAACCAGCATCAGCTCGCGCTCAATGTGGGCACTTTCCGACAGGTCGACCAGCTTGACCACTTCGATCAGCTTGTTGAGGTTCTTGGTGATCTGCTCGATCACCTCATCGTGGCCCACGGTGGTCAACGTCAGGCGCGACAGGGTCGGGTCTTCGGTCGGGGCCACGGTGAGGCTTTCGATGTTGTAGTTGCGTTGCGAAAACAGACCGACAACACGAGACAGAGCGCCGGGTTCGTTCTCCAGAAGCAGGGAGATAATATGCCGCATGATTAAGTACGCTCCGTCTTGTTCAGCCACATGTCGCGCATAGAGCCGTCTTTGATCTGCATCGGGTAGACGTGCTCGCTGGTATCCACCTTGATATCGATGAACACCAGGCGGTCCTTCATGGCGAACGCCTCTTCCATCTTCGGCTTCAGATCTTTCAGATCGGTGATGCGAATGCCGACGTGGCCATAGGCTTCAACCAATTTGACGAAATCTGGCAGCGACTCCATATAGGAGTGGGAGTGACGGCTGTTGTAGCTCATGTCCTGCCACTGGCGAACCATGCCCAGTACGCCGTTGTTCAGGCAGACGATCTTCACCGGAAGGCCGTACTGCAAGCAGGTCGACAGTTCCTGGATATTCATCTGGATGCTGCCTTCACCGGTGACACAGGCAACGTCAGTGTCCGGGAAGCTCAGCTTCACACCCATGGCCGCCGGGAAACCAAAGCCCATCGTGCCCAGGCCACCGGAGTTGATCCAGCGGTTTGGCTTGTCGAACTTGTAGTACTGCGCGGCGAACATCTGGTGCTGGCCCACGTCGGAGGTCACAAAGGCGTCGCCCTTGGTCACTTCGCACAGGGTTTCGATCACGGTTTGTGGCTTGATGACGCTGCCGTCGCCCTTGTCGTAAGGGAACAGGCCGCGGTCACCGCGCCATTCGTCGATCTGCTTCCACCAGCTGGCAACGGATTCCTTGTTCGGCGTCTCGCCGATGTCCTTCAGTGCAGCGACCATTTCGGTCAGCACACTTTCCACAGGACCTACGATAGGCACGTCAGCCTTGATGGTCTTGGAGATGGACGCCGGGTCGATGTCGATGTGGATGATCTTGGCATTCGGGCAGAACTTGCTCGGGCCGTTGATCACGCGGTCATCGAACCGTGCACCGACTGCCAGGATCACGTCAGCGTGGTGCATGGTCAGGTTGGCGGTATAACTGCCGTGCATACCCAGCATGCCGACGAACTGACGGTCGGTGCCCGGGTATGCGCCAAGGCCCATCAGGGTGTTGGTCACTGGCAAGTTGAGCAACTTGGCCAGTTCGGTCAACGGTGCGGAACCGCCACCCAGAATCACGCCACCGCCCGAGTACAGCACAGGGCGCTTGGCCGCCAGGAGCATTTCTGCAGCCTTGCGGATTTGCCCCGAGTGCCCACGAACGGCCGGGCTGTAGGAACGCAGCTTGGCTTTCTTCGGGAAAACGTATTCGAATTTTTCCGCTGGGTTGGTCATGTCCTTAGGGATATCGACCACCACTGGGCCCGGGCGACCGGACTGCGCGAGGTAGAACGCCTTTTTCATGACTTCCGGGATTTCCGAGGCATGCTTGATCATGAAGCTGTGTTTCACGATCGGCCGGGAGATACCGATCATGTCGGTTTCCTGGAATGCGTCGGTACCCACCATGGTGCTTGGCACCTGGCCGGAAATGATCACCATCGGGATGGAGTCCATATACGCAGTCGCGATGCCAGTAATGGCATTGGTTGCGCCTGGGCCGGACGTTACCAGTACCACACCGGCTTTACCGGTGGCACGGGCATAACCGTCAGCCATATGGGTCGCGGCCTGTTCGTGGCGAACCAGGATGTGATTAACAGCCGGTTCCTTGAACAGCGCGTCGTAGACATGCAGCAGAGCACCACCTGGGTACCCGTAGATATAGTCGACGCCTTCGTCACGCAAAAAGCGGACGAGCATCTCACCACCAGATAAAAGCTCCACGTTGTTCACCTCTAAAACGCCAGAATACCGTCCGTTGAAAACCGACGGGTCTTAATAGGTTTACTTCTCAACAGAGCATGAGCGACGGTGGTCGCCGACTACGTCAGCACTGACTGAGCAAGTATTGGGATCGTCCCAAGTGTTGCGGGCTTTTCCCACCCAGCGCGAGGTAACGCGTTGCGGGTGTAACAGGTCGGCGCGGATGTGCGCCTCATGATCTGCTGAGCGGGCCTGCTTCTGGCAGTCCCGATACAGCGGACTTTGGATTCTTCTGTTTCAGGCCGTTCAAGTCAAGCAATAATTGCGCTTTTTTCCAACTAAGCGCATGAGAACGCAGAAGAAAGGGCTTTGAGGAGGGATAAAACTCGCCTGAATGTCGTCAAGCGGTAGAAATGTGCGCAAGACTGCCGGAAAACCCGGCAGTCAGGCAATTAACGAGCGTCGACGATCAATTGATCGAACTTTTTCAGCGCGTTACGCAAGCCAAGGCTCTCTCGCGGGCGGTCGGCATAGACCATTTCCGCCATCTCCAAGATGCCCGACGCATTCGGCAACGGCAGATCCTGTTCGAGGATCTGCTTCATGCGCGCCAGGAAGATCCATTGCAACCACTGGTGAAAGTCCAGGGTATCGACCGAAAAGGGCTCGACGCTGCTAAGGGCCTCGACGCCGGGGGATACCTCGTCCCACCAGCCCTGCACGCGCAATTCGCGTTCAATCAGCAACAATTGCTCGGCAATCGCAGGAAAACGTACATCCATCAGTAGGTAACCTTGCCTTTTTGCCGTGCCTGAGCGGCACCTGCGGCATCGCCTTGGGCGGCACGCGCATCACCGATCAGTGCCCAGAGGTTGGCTTGCAGGTCGGGACGACCGTTGGCCAGCGTCAGGCCGCGACGGGCGAACTGTTCGGCTTGCGGCGCATCACCCTGGGCCATGCGCACCTGGGCCAGGCGATACAACACTTGCGGCTCACGAGGAGCAACACGCTGGGCGCGCTCCAGACTTGACGACGCACCGTTCAGGTCGCCACCAGCCTGCTGTTGCTGGGCAGTGGTCAGTAGCGCCAATACCGGACCGTCCAGTTGCTCGTCAGCCGACAGGCCACCGGAATTGGAGGACGACGGAATGCCGCTCGGCGTCGATGGCATGTTGTAAGTGCCCTGGTTGATCGGCGCCGTTTGAATCGGCGTGGCATCGATCGGACCGGACGTACTTGGCCCCGGCGTCCACGGCTCGGCGCTGATCGGCGCGGCGGCAGCAGCACCGCCACCCGGCACCATCACCACCACGCCCGAATCCTGCGGCACTGCCTGAGGGCGGGCCTGAGCAGGACGATTCGTCACGGTCTGCCGGAAGCCGCCATTGGCCGAGATACGGTCGTTGTTGGACACCGCAGTGCTCGAATCCACCACAGGGATGGAACCGCGCTGCACGCTGGAGCAACCACCGAGCAAAGCCAGAGTTGTAATAGCTGGAAACAACCACTTGTTCACGTGAAACCCTCTTTGCTTAATTCATCCAGCCCTTGACCCAATCCATCACCGAATCCGCATCAGCAGGGGCACTGCCACCGCACGCGGCGCCGGGTGGTGGCTCGCTGCCGCGAATATACGGCATCTGTACCGCGCCCGGGCAGTTGGCATCGGAGCCCTGTCCCGTGTGCGGATCAATCCAGGCCTGCACGATGTTGTCAGGCTGCGGCATGTTCAGCGGCAGCGGGTCGGCCTTGCGCATGAAACTGGTCCAGACCTGCAGCGCACCGGTCGCCCCGGTGAACGGGGTCTTGCCGTTGTCATCACGGCCCATCCACACCACCGCCAGCACATCCTGGCCGAAGCCGGCGAACCAACTGTCGCGCGAGTCGTTACTGGTACCGGTCTTGCCCGCCAGTGTCAGGTTCGATGGCAGCACCTTATAGACCGAGGCACCGGTGCCTTCACGCATCACACGCTGCATGGCGTTCTGGATCAGGTAGATGGAGCCTGCATCGAAACGCTGCTGAATCTGGAACGGATAACGCTTGAGCGGCTCACCTTCGGCGGTCAGCACGCTACGAATCCCACGCATCGGCGTATTGAAACCACCGTTGGCCAGGGTCTGGTACATGGTCGCGACTTCCATCGGCGTCATCGCGCCGGCCCCCAGCAGGATCGACGGGAAAGCAGGGAATTCACGGGTGATGCCCAGGCGAGCCAGGGTTTTCAACACATTCGGCACGCCCACTTCCAGCCCGAGGCGCGAGGTGGAGATGTTGTAGGAATGCGCCAGCCCCTGATACAGGAACACCGTACCGTGGGAACGACGGTCGAAGTTCTGCGGTGTCCACACTTGGCCATCGCCACCTTTGACCGACAGCGGATCATCCGACAGCCAACTGGTCAGGGTGTATTTGCTCGGTTTTTCCAGCGCCGTCAGGTAGACCGCGGGCTTGACCAGCGAGCCAATCGGCCGCACCGCGTCCAGTGCACGGTTGAAGCCGGCAAAACTGGCCTGGCGACTGCCGACCATTGCCTGGACCTCACCGGTCTCCGGGTTGGTCACAACCATGGCCGCTTCGACTTCATCCGCGCCTTTACGACCCGTCATGCGTTTGAAGGTGTCGTTGACCGACGCTTCGGCTTTCATCTGCAGGATCGGATCGAAACTGGTGAAGATCCGCAGGCCTTCTTCGGTCAAGTCTTCGTCGCGGTAGTCTTCGCGCAGTTGGCGCTTGACCAGGTCGATAAAGCCCGGGAACGAACTGTCGGCCAGTTTGCCGCGCGTGGTGACGCCCAGCGGCATCTTCTTCGCCGCCGCCACTTGCTCAGCGGTGGCAACGCCCTGCTGTTCCAGCACATCCAGCACCAGATTGCGGCGCTCCAGCGCACGCTCCGGGTTGCGACGCGGGTTGTAGTAGGACGGGCCCTTGACCATGCCCACCAGCAACGCGACCTGATGCAACTTGAGTTCGGACAGCGGCTGGCCAAAGAAGAACTGGCTGGCCAAGCCGAAACCGTGCACCGCACGCTGGCCGTCCTGGCCGACGAAGACCTCATTGAGGTACGCCTCGAGGATCTCCTGCTTGCTGTAGTGCAGCTCCAGCAGCATCGCCATCATGGCTTCGGTGAGCTTGCGGGTCAGGCTGCGCTCGTTGGTCAGGTAGAAGTTCTTGACCAATTGTTGCGTCAGCGTGCTGCCGCCCTGAGTCATCTTGCCGCCGGAGGTGTTCACCCAGACGGCGCGGGCAATCGACTTCGGCGAGACGCCCCAGTGGCTGTAGAAATCGCGGTCCTCTACGGCGACGAGGGTTTCGAGCAGGTAAGGAGGCACCTGATCGAGCTTGATCAGGATGCGATCTTCAAGGTTCTTCGGGTAAATACCGCCGATCATCAGCGGTTCCAGGCGCACCACCGGCAGCTTCGAGCCGTTGAGGGACGCCAGCTCAGCCACGTAGTCGCCGGAGAAACGCACACGCACCGGCTGGGCTTTTTCCAGGCCTTCATAGAACTGGAAGCCACGGGTGTTCAAATCAACGGTATTGCCGCTGACCGCCGCTGCGCCAGGCCCGTTGCTCACAGGCTCGCGGCGATAGCCCAGCGCGTCGAGCTCGGTGAGGAAGTCATCCTTGCTCAGCTTCTGGCCAGTGAACAATTCCAGCGGGCGTGCATACACCTTGGCCGGAATGGTCCAGCGCTTGCCGGAGAACTTCTCCTGCACCACGGCGTCGAGGTACACCGCAAAGCCGGCAAGTACCACAAGGCCCACCAGGCTGAGCTTGAGCGCCCAGCCCAGCCACGGGCGCAGGCCGCGGGAAGGAGGTTTTTTACGGGAACGGGGAGATCGGGTTCGAGTCATGGCGGCGGATTATACGCACTTTGTTGATGTTCAACATGAGCCGGACAGCGGTTTGCATGGCAGGCGTCAGCAGCCATAATGCCCGCCATGATTTCCCCCAGTCTTTGAAGGATCGCCCGTGAGCCAGTCCCTGATCGCAGCCCTGCAAAACCCGGCTTTGTACCCTCATCCGGTTGAAGCGTTCCAAGTTATCGAGACCCACATTTCCTGGGTCGTGCTCACCGGTCCTTACGCCTACAAGCTGAAGAAGCCGATGAACTTCGGTTTCCTGGACTTCACGTCCCTGGAGGATCGCGGCCACTTCTGCCGCGAAGAGCTGCGTCTCAACGCGCGCCTGACCGAAGATTTGTATCTTGAAGTGTTGCCGATCACCGGCACTGCCGAAGCCCCGCAACTGGGAGGCGAAGGCCCGGCCATCGAGTACGCGCTGAAAATGCGCCAGTTCCCGCAAAGCCAGTTGCTCAGCACCCTGCAAGCCAACGGCGAACTGACCGCCGCGCACATCGATGAGATGGCCAGGCAGATCGCGCATTTCCACCTCACGGCGCCGAAAGTCCCGCAAGACCACCCGGCAGGCACTCCAGATGAACTGATGGCGCCGGTTCGCCAGAACTTCGACCAGATCCGCCCGTTCCTCAGCGACAAGGCGGACCTGACGCAACTGGACGCTCTGCAAGCCTGGGCCGAAAGCAGCTTCGAACGCCTCAAGCCGCTGTTTGCCCAGCGCAAGCTGGAAGGTTTCACCCGTGAATGCCACGGCGACATCCACCTGGGTAACGCCACCCTGATCGATGGCCAGGTCGTGATCTTCGACTGCATCGAGTTCAACGAACCCTTCCGTTTCACCGACGTTTACGCCGACACCGGCTTCCTGGCGATGGACCTGGAAGACCGTGGCCTCAAATCCCTGGCGCGCCGTTTCATCAGCCAGTACCTGGAGCTGACGGGCGACTACCAAGGCCTGGAAGTCCTGAACTTCTATAAAGCCTACCGCGCCCTGGTACGCGCCAAGATCGCGCTGTTCAGCATGCCCGGCGACGCGAGCCCAGTGCAACGCGCCACCAGCCTGCGCCAATACCGCAACTACGCCAACCTGGCGGAAAGCTACAGCACCATCCCATCGCGCTTCCTGGCGATCACCCACGGTGTTTCTGCCGTCGGCAAAAGCCAGGTGTCCATGCGCCTGGTAGAAGCACTGGGTGCCGTGCGCCTGCGTTCGGATGTGGAGCGCAAGCGCCTGTTCGGCGAGCAGCAGATCGAAAACACGCCACAGGCTGGCATCTATGCGGCCGACGCCAGCGCCGCGACTTACGCGCGCTTGAATGAGCTTGCCGCGACCGTGCTGCGCGCCGGCTTCCCAGTCGTGCTGGACGCCACTTTCCTGAAGCGCGCCCAACGCGAAGCCGCCGCCAAGGTTGCCGAAGCCACCGGCGCGCCCTTCCTGATCCTGGATTGCAACGCACCACGCGCCGTTATCGAGAGCTGGTTGGCACAACGTCAAGCGGATAAAAACGACCCTTCCGACGCCACATTGGCAGTTATCGACGAACAGGAGGCTAATCGCGACCCGCTGACCGCCGAGGAACTGCTCCTGAGCAAGCGCGTCGAGACCAACGAAAGCGGAACGTTGGACGCCTTGGTGGCGCACATCCGCCAGCGCCTGCCAGGCCTGTAAGAAATAATTCTTGGCCGTGTCACCGACTTTGGGCGCACGGCCGAGCAATAGTGGCACTATAATGGCGTCATAAATCCAACAGGAGTCGTCGTCATGAGTCAGCCCAAGCTTCTTGATACCCCGCTCTATTCGCTCCTGCACAAAGACGATATCCGCGGTTTCAACCAGGAACGCCCGAAAGACGGCACCATCGACATGCGCGGTGGCGACTTCCGAGGGCTGGACCTACGCGACCTGAACGCTACCGGCGTGGATTTCACCGACGCCTACTTCCGCTCTACCGACTTGCGCGGCCTGGACTTGCGCAACTGCTCATTGGAAGGCGCCAGCCTGGCGCATGCACAAATCTCGGGCACCTACTTCCCGCCTGAACTGACCGCCGATGAGATCCTCATGTCGGTCAATTTCGGTACGCGCCTGCGCTATCGCACAAAGTAATTTCTTGCATAAAAATCCCGGAGCACACCCGTGCGCCGGGGTTTACGCCTGCCTGGCAAAAAATCCTCGCATCATTCTTATAAGCTTTTAGGCCGCTTCCGGCCAAAGAACCACGCTTTTCCTACTGAGCGCTACACTCCTGTTCAGGCTTGCCTGGTCACGATACCCACCGAACCATTCGGCCGTCGCAAGGAGGCTTGATGAACGATGAGCTGCAACACCTGAAAAACCTCGGCAAGACGTCAGCGCAGTGGCTGCATGCGGTGGGCATCCACAGTGCGTCCGACTTGCGTCGCCTGGGCGCGGTCGATGCCTACCGAGCTGTGCGGACTCGCGGGTTCCGGGCATCGAAAGTACTGCTGTATGCAATCGAAGGGGCATTGATGGATGTTCACTGGAACGATATTCCAGCCGAACGCAAGGAGGCATTGAACCGTCAATTGGATGCTATCTCGGCGCGCCAGAAGAATTAGCTCGCTAACCACGCCCAGTATTTACGGGAGTTCCGAACAGGTGTTTGAGAAAAGCCGAGATGAGTGCAAAAACAAATGTTGACTCTCAAATGAGAATCGTTATGATTATCACAACTGGTCGCGAGATCAGCCGATAACTGAAAGACCATTGGTTCGGACTCTCAGATTATCTCCTCATCAGGCTAATCACGGTTATTTGACCCGGCTCTTGCCGGGTCTTTTTTTGCCCGTGAAAAAGCCGATCTCAGCGCGCAATAATCAGCGGGTGCCCGCGCTCTGGATGGGGTTGCACCAACACATCCAGACCAAATACCGCCTTCAACGGCTCCGGGCGCATCACCTGCGCCGGCGTATCCAGGGCATGGGGACGGCCGTCCTCCAGCAACAGAATCCGATCGCAATAGCGCGCCGCGAGATTGAGGTCATGCAAAATCACCAACACAGCGGCACCGCGATCCGCAAAGGAGCGAATGGCCTGCAAGGTTGTGTGTTGATGCAAGGGGTCCAGCATCGACGTCGGCTCATCCAGTAACAATGTCTGCCCCGCCTCGCCCGGCCATAACTGCGCCAGCACCCGCGCCAGGTGCACGCGCTGGCGCTCACCGCCAGACAAGGCGAGATAGCTGCGCCCGCTCAAATGCCCGACATCTGCCGCCTGCAAGGCTGCTGCAATAATTTCGTCATCGCGCACCCGCCCGCTCTGATGGGGCAAGCGGCCCATGCCGACGACTTCTTCAACGCGGAAAGCAAAATCCAGGGTCGAGGTTTGCGGCAACACCGCCAACCGTTGCGCACGCTGCGCGCCACTCCAATCACCCAAGGGCCGCTGATCCAACCACACGCCGCCCTGGTCCGGCTGCAACTCACCACACAACGCCCCAAGCAACGTGCTTTTACCCGCGCCATTGGGGCCCAGCACACCGAGCACTTCCCCCGGCAACAATTGCAGGGTGACATCCGCCAGCACGGTTTTGCGTCCGCGCCGGATCTGCAAGTCTTCCACGCGCAGCATCAGGCACGCCCCCGCAACAACAGGTAAAGAAAAAATGGCGCGCCGATAAACGCGGTCACGATGCCGATGGGCAACTCCGCCGGCGCGAGGGCCAGGCGCGCCACCAGATCGGCAAACAGCAGCAAACTCGCCCCCGCCAGCACCGAGGCCGGCAGCAGCACGCGATGATCCGGCCCCGCCAGCAAGCGCACCAAATGCGGCACCACCAAGCCGACAAACCCGATCATCCCCGCCGCCGCCACCGCCGCGCCCACACCCAGGGCCGTACAGAACACCAGTTCGCGCTTGAGCCGCTCAACGTCAATCCCGAGATGGCTGGCCTCCGACTCGCCCAGCAGCAGCGCATTCAAGGCCTTGGCCCGGCGCGGCAACCACAGCGCGACGCCGGCGCTCACCAGCAGCAACGGCCACAGCCGCGAATAGCTGGCGCCGTTGAGGCTGCCCAGGTTCCAGAAGGTCAGGGTGCGCAAGGTGGCGTCATCCGCCAGGTAGGTAAATAAACCCACGGCCGAACTGGCGAGCGCCGTCAGGGCGATACCGGCCAGCAGCATCGTTGCGACATTGGTCTGGCCGTTACGCCGCCCCAACCGATACACCAGCGCGGTGACACCTAACCCACCGAGAAACGCACACAACGACAACAGGTACGGGCCGAACGCGTCCGGCAAGCCGCCAAAAAACGTTCCACCGACAATCGCGATGGCCGCCCCCAGTGCCGCACCGCTGGACACACCGACCAACCCCGGATCCGCCAGCGGGTTGCGAAACAAGCCCTGCATCGCCACCCCCGACAATGCCAGCACGCCGCCCACGGCCAACCCCAGCAACGTGCGCGGCAAACGAATCTGCCCCAGGATCAGCTCCGCCTGCTCCAGCCCTTGGCCGTCGATGGGCACGCCCATCAAGCGCAATGCCGCCTTGAGCGTATCCAGCAACGGCAGGCTGACCGGGCCCAGGGCCAACGACAGCCAGATCGCCAGCACACATAACAGCGACAGCCCGATAAACAGCGTCTTGGGTTTAACCAGAGTGGTCATGGAGCGGGCTTGGCCTGGGACGGATAAAACCCGGCGGACAACTGCACCAGGCTATGCGGCAGACGCGGCCCAAGCCCACCGACCAGCAGCGTCGGGTCCAACTCGAATACCCGCCCACTCTTGGCCGCTGGGGTTGCCGCCAGGATCGGGTTTTCCTTGAACAAGGCTGCCCGAGCCGCATCACCGCTCAGGGCACGATCAGAAAACACCAGTACATCAGGGCTCAAGCCCGCCAGCGACTCCACGGAAAATGGCTTGTAGCCACTGTGGGTCGCCAGATTGTGCCCACCCGCCTGTTGCAACACCCAGTCTGCCGCCGTGTCTTTACCCGCGATCAGCGGCTTGCCACCTGCGTGACCGAGCAACAGCAACACACCCGGGGCTTTTTGCGTGGCTTGCGCCCTGGTCACCCAGTTTTTCTGCTGATTCAGAGCCTGCTCATACCCTGCAAACAATTCACGGGCCTTAGCCTCATCACCCAGCAGCTTGCCCAAGTGCTGGAGGTTGCCTTGCAGCGTCGGCAAATCCGGTTGAGCCGAGAACATTTCCACCTGCACACCAGCGCTGCGGATCTGCGCCAGTACCGGCGGCGGGCCCATTTCCTCGGTGCCCACCAGGATCTGCGGACGCAGGCTCAGGATGCCCTCCGCCGACAGTTGCCGCTGGTAGCCAATGCTCGGCAAGGCCTTGAGTGACGCCGGATGCTGACTGGTGGTATCCACCCCCACCAGCTTCGACTCACCACCCAGCGCCATCACCCACTCCGAAAGCGCCCCACCGGCACTGACCCAGCGTTGCGGCAGTTCAGAGGCTTGCGCCCCGTGGTTGACCAGCAGTCCGACAACAAGCGCAATAGCGCTGGTACTCAGGCGCATAACAGGGTTTCCTTCCAGAGGCGGGGCCTTACGAGCACCCGACGATGTGACAGATAATCCCTGCCGGGCATCGTACTGAGCGCCCAGTCAGCTAACGGGCGAAGCCGGCATTTGATAATTGTTTGCATTTGAACGTCAAGGCACTTAAGGATTGAAATGAAGTTTCTCTGCCCCTCCGACACCCTCGCGCCCGATAGCAGCCGCGGTTTTGAAATCGACGGTTGCAAATTGTTGGCGGTGCGCCGTGACGGTGTTGCTTACTTCTATATCAACCGCTGCCCGCATCGCGGCATCCCGCTGGAATGGCAGGCCGACCAGTTCCTCGACAGCAGCGCCAGCCTGATCCAGTGCGCCACTCACGGCGCCCTGTTCCTGATCGAAAGCGGCGAGTGCATCTCCGGCCCGTGCGCCGGGCAAAGCCTCACCGCCCTGCCCGGCCGTGAAGACGCACAGGGCCTGTGGGTGGAACTCTAGTCGAACAGCACCTCAAGGCGCCGGTCCACGCACACTTCCTCGGGCGTCACCCGCACGCCGTACGCCAGCACCTCGACACCGGCGGCCTTGGCTTCACGCAATGCAGCGGCGTAAGCCGGGTCGTTCTCCACCGCCGGCCGCACCGCCTCAATCCCCGACAGGTTGACGCAATACAACTGCACCGCCCGCACACCGTCGCGGGCCAGGTGCGCCAACTCACGCAAGTGTTTGGCCCCGCGCTGCGTCACCGCATCGGGGAACGCGGCAACTGCGCTGCCATCAAAGCCCAGGGTGACGCTTTTGACTTCGACGTACGCCGCACCGTCGGGGTAGTCCAGGCGAAAGTCGATGCGGCTGTTCTCCTGGCCGTAAGGCACTTCACGCTTCAAGGCGGTAAAACCGTTGAGCTCGCTGATCACCCCGGCGCGCAACGCCTCCTCGATCAACGGATTGGCGCGCGCGGTATTCACGCAGGCCAAGCGCCCTTGGGGGGTCTCGGCGATTTCCCAGGTGCCGGGCAACTTGCGCTTGGGGTCATTGGAGCGACTGAACCAGACTTGCCCACCTTCCACCATGCAATTGAGCATCGAGCCGGTATTGGGGCAGTGAATGGTGAGCAACTCGCCGCCAACGGTTTCGATATCGGTGAGAAAACGCTTGTAACGGCGAATCAGCCGACCTTCTTCGAGGGGGGGATTAAAGCGCATCAGCCTTGCCAGCTCCGCAAGCCACGGGCGATGCGGTCCACCGCTTCCTGTAGCCGATCAAGGTTTTGCGTGTAGGCAAAGCGCACATGGTGGCCGGCTTGATAGCGACCGAAATCCAGCCCGGGCGTAAACGCTACATGTTCGGTTTCGAGGAAGTGCCGGCAGAACGCGAAGGCATCACCGCCAAACGCGCTGATATCGGCATACAAATAGAATGCCCCTTCTGGCTCGACGGCAATGCCGAACCCCAGCTCACGCAAGGCTGGCAGCAAGAAGTCGCGACGGCGGCCGAATTCGGCGCGACGCTCTTCCAGGATGCTCAGGGTTTGTGGCGTGAAACAGGCTAGCGCCGCATGTTGGGCCATGCTGGGCGCGCTGATGTAGAGGTTCTGCGCCAGCTTCTCCAACTCACCGACCGCTTCGGGCGGTGCCACCAGCCAACCCAGGCGCCAGCCGGTCATGCCGAAATACTTCGAAAAACTATTCAGGACGAAGGCATCGTCGTCCACTTCCAACACGCTCGCAGCATCCGTGCCGTAGGTGAGGCCGTGGTAAATCTCGTCCACCACCAGATGGCCGTTGCGCGCCTTGATGGCACTCGACAATCCCGCCAACTCGTCTCGGGTGAGGATCGTACCCGTCGGGTTGGCCGGCGAGGCGACCAGTGCGCCGACACTGTCCGCGTCCCAGTGTTTGGCCACCAGATCGGCCGTCAATTGATAACGCACTTCCGGGCCAACCGGCACCAGTTGCGCCGCGCCTTCCACCAGGCGCAGGAAGTGCCGGTTGCACGGGTAACCGGGGTCCGCCAGCAGCCAGTGCTTGCCCGGATCCACCAACAAGCTGCTGGCCAACAGCAAGGCGCCAGAGCCGCCGGGAGTAATCAGGATGCGTTCCGGGTCCACGTTCAAACCGTAGCGCTGCTGGTAGAAACCGCTGATGGCTTCGCGCAGTTCCGGCAGGCCACGGGCGGCGGTATAGCGGGTCTTGCCGTTGGCCAGTGCAGCCTGGCCGGCCTGGATAATCGGCTCGGCGGTGGTGAAATCCGGCTCGCCGATTTCCAGGTGAATCACATCGTGCCCGGCGGCCTGTAGCTCATTGGCACGCGCCAGCAATGCCATGACATGAAAAGGTTCGATGGCGCGACTGCGCGCACTGTATGGCTGAGCCATTAGCCTTCCTTAACGGTGAGGACAAAATCCAGATTCTACCGAACCCACGCGGTAAAACATGTTCTATTGCCTGCCCGGCTGTCCGCGCAGACCGGGCAAGCGCCTGCAAAACGACTAAAATCAACGTTCGAGACATTGCATACCCAGCTACGACGGGCCGCGGCAGTTTACGACCCCTTCGCTGCAGCCTCGACAACCGGGAGTGGCGCACCCCGAATCTATCTGGTAAGTTCGCCCGCTTGCAGCCGCAGGGCCGGCAGGTGTCGGTGATGTTGCAATCCTGCGCAATGGATTAGAAGAGTGAGAGGCGGTCTATTCATGTCCACCCAAGCAAAGCAACAGCAGACTCAAGGCCTCGGCGGCTTCGAACCCTACGTGGAAAAGAAGGGTGAAGAGTACATGGGCGAACCCATGCGCGAGCACTTCACCAAGATCCTGAACAAGTGGAAACAGGACTTGATGCAGGAGGTCGACCGTACCGTTGACCACATGAAGGACGAAGCAGCCAACTTCCCTGACCCGGCAGACCGTGCCAGCCAGGAAGAAGAGTTCGCCCTCGAACTGCGCGCCCGTGATCGCGAACGCAAGTTGATCAAGAAGATCGACAAGACATTGCAAATGATCAAAGACGAAGAATACGGCTGGTGCGAGTCCTGCGGCATCGAGATCGGCATTCGTCGCCTCGAAGCGCGCCCTACCGCAGACATGTGCGTGGACTGCAAGAACCTTGCGGAAATCAAGGAAAAACAGGTCGGCAAGTAATCCTTCCGGGCTGAACGAATGGGGCGTGCAAACGCCCCATTTTTGTTTCTGGCGTTTAGCGAATTTCCAGTAGTATCCGCCCCATGACAGCCTCTACCTATATCGGGCGTTTCGCCCCCACGCCCAGCGGCCATTTGCACTTTGGCTCCCTGGTCGCCGCCCTCGCCTCCTACCTTGATGCCCGCGCCAACGGCGGCCGCTGGCTGATGCGCATGGAAGACCTCGACCCACCCCGTGAAGAGCCCGGCGCCCAGGCGGCGATTCTGCACGCCCTGGAAAGCTACGGCTTTGAGTGGGACGGTGAACTGGTCCGACAAAGCGAGCGGCACGACGCCTACGCCAAAGTACTGAACGACATGTTCAACCACGGCCTGGCGTACGCCTGCACCTGTTCGCGCAAGCAGTTGGAGCCCTACAACGGCATCTACCCGGGCCTGTGCCGCAACGCCGGCCACGATCAGCAAGACGCCGCTATCCGTTTGCGTGTTCCCGAGCTGGAGTACCACTTTACTGACCGCGTACAAGGCGAATTCCGACAACACCTGGGCCGCGATGTCGGCGACTTCATCATCCGTCGCCGCGATGGCCTCTACGCCTATCAACTGGCCGTGGTCCTCGACGATGCCTGGCAAGGTGTCACCGATATCGTGCGCGGTGCCGACCTGCTGGACTCCACACCGCGCCAGCTGTACCTGCAAGAACTGCTGGGCCTGCGCCAGCCGCGCTACCTGCACGTCCCGTTGATCATCCAGCCGGACGGCAACAAGCTCGGCAAGTCCTACCGCTCGCCACCGTTGACGCCCGACCAGGCCACGCCGTTGCTGCTAAGGGCCTTGCGCGCCCTCGGCCAGCAACCCGGCGCCGAGTTGCTGCATGCCAGCCCACGGGAACTGCTGGATTGGGGCATCCAGCACTGGGATGCCACACAGATCCCACGCACACTCACGCTGGCCGAAGCGCAATTGAGCTGAAGGCGCTTGCAGCTTGCCAAGCATCCGTTACCATCGCCGCACGTTTTTACACAGAGGCCAACATGTACATCTATCGATTGGTCCTGCTGCTGGTCGTCGGGATCTACCTGTTTTCCCCCGCCATCATGGATTGGTGGATCGACGCCACGGGCGCCTGGTATCGCCCGTATCTGCTGTGGCTGATCCTGATCGTCGTGACTTTCATCCTGCAGAGCCAAAAAGATGCCGATGAGCTTTAGCCTCACCCAGATGCTGCTGGTCAGCGCCGCCTACCTGGCCGCGCTGTTCGGGGTGGCCTGGATCAGTGAGCGCGGAATGATTCCGCGGGCGATCATTCGCCATCCGTTGACCTACACCTTGTCCCTCGGCGTCTACGCCAGTGCCTGGGCGTTTTACGGCACGGTGGGCCTGGCCTATCAGTACGGCTATGGCTTTTTGTCCAGCTACCTCGGCGTGTCCGGCGCGTTCCTGCTGGCGCCGGTGCTGCTGTACCCGATCCTGAAAATCACCCGCACCTATCAGCTGTCGTCCCTGGCCGACCTGTTTGCCTTCCGCTTTCGCAGCACCTGGGCCGGCGCGCTGACCACCATTTTCATGTTGATCGGCGTGTTGCCGTTGCTGGCCCTGCAAATCCAGGCCGTGGCCGACTCCATCAGCATCCTCACGCGTGAGCCCGTGCAACATCGCGTCGCCCTGGCCTTTTGCGCGCTGATCACGTTGTTCACGATCTTCTTTGGCTCGCGCCATATTGCTACCCGCGAGAAACACGAAGGCCTGGTGTTTGCGATTGCCTTCGAGTCGGTGATCAAGCTGATCGCCATCGGCGGCGTTGGCCTGTATGCGCTCTATGGCGTGTTCGACGGCCCGCAACAGTTGGAACTGTGGCTGCTGCAAAACCAGACCGCCCTCGCCGCCTTGCACACGCCGTTGCAGGAAGGCCCGTGGCGCACGCTGCTGCTGGTGTTCTTCGCTTCGGCAATTGTGATGCCGCACATGTATCACATGACGTTCACCGAGAACCTCAACCCGCGCTCGCTGGTCAGCGCCAGTTGGGGCTTGCCGCTGTTCCTGCTGCTGATGAGCCTGGCGGTGCCGCTGATCTTGTGGGCAGGCCTGAAACTGGGCGCCACCACCAACCCCGAATACTTCACCCTTGGCATCGGCATTGCGGCCAACAGCCCGGCCTTGGCGATGCTGGCGTATGTCGGCGGTTTGTCGGCAGCCAGCGGGCTGATCATCGTCACCACGTTGGCGCTGTCGGGCATGGCGCTGAACCACCTGGTACTGCCGCTGTATCAGCCACCGGCTGAGGGCAATATCTACCGCTGGCTGAAGTGGACGCGCCGCGCGCTGATCGTCGCAATCATCATGGCGGGCTACGGTTTCTACCTGCTGCTGGGCGCCGGGCAAGACCTGGCCAACCTGGGCATCGTCGCGTTTGTTGCCACCTTGCAGTTCCTGCCGGGGGTGTTGTCGGTGCTGTACTGGCCGACTGCCAATCGCCGTGGGTTTATCGCCGGGTTGCTGGCGGGCATTCTGGTGTGGATCGTCACCATGCTGCTGCCGCTGGTCGGCAACTTGCAGGGCTTCTACATCCCGCTGCTGAACATGATCTACGTGCTCGACGACACCAGCTGGCACATGGCCGCAATTGCGTCCTTGGCCGCCAACGTCCTGATGTTCACCCTGATCTCGCTGTTCACCAACGCCAGCCCGGAAGAAACCAGCGCCGCCGAAGCCTGTGCCGTGGACAACGTACGCCGCCCGCAACGCCGTGAGCTGCATGCGGCGTCGCCCCAGGAGTTCGCCACGCAGCTTGCCAAACCCTTGGGTGCCAAGGCTGCGCAAAAAGAGGTCGAGCAGGCGCTGCGCGATCTCTACCTGCCGTTTGACGAACGCCGCCCGTATGCCCTGCGCCGCCTGCGTGATCGGATCGAGGCCAACCTCTCCGGTTTGATGGGGCCGAGTGTGTCCCAGGACATGGTGGAAACGTTCCTGCCCTACAAGGCCGGCGGCGAAAACTACGTCACCGAGGACATACATTTCATCGAGAGCCGGCTGGAGGATTACCACTCGCGCCTTACCGGGCTTGCCGCCGAACTCGATGCCCTGCGCCGCTACCACCGCCAGACGTTGCAAGAACTACCGATGGGCGTCTGCTCCCTGGCCAAGGACCAAGAGATCCTGATGTGGAACAAGGCCATGGAGGAACTCACCGGCATCGCCGCGCAGCGCGTGGTCGGTTCGCGCCTGAACACCCTGGGCGAGCCCTGGAAAGAACTGCTGCAAGGTTTTATCAACCTGCCCGACGAACACTTGCACAAACAACACCTGGCCCTCGACGGCCAGACCCGTTGGCTGAACCTGCACAAAGCCGCCATCGACGAGCCTTTGGCACCGGGCAATAGCGGCCTGGTGCTGCTGGTGGAAGACCTGACTGAAACCCAGATGCTCGAAGACAAACTGGTGCACTCCGAGCGCTTGGCCAGCATTGGTCGCCTGGCGGCCGGCGTGGCCCATGAGATTGGCAATCCGATCACCGGTATCGCCTGCCTGGCGCAAAACCTGCGGGAAGAGCGCGAAGAAGACGGCGAGATCACCGAAATCAGCGGGCAGATCCTTGAGCAGACCAAACGTGTTTCGCGCATCGTGCAGTCGCTGATGAGCTTTGCCCACGCGGGCGCCCATCAGAACCAGGACGAAGCCGTGTGCCTGGCCGAAGTGGCACAGGATGCAATTGGGCTGCTGGCCCTGAACCGACGCAATTTCGAAGTACAGTTTTTCAATTTGTGCGATCCCGATCACTGGGTCGACGGTGACTCACAACGCCTGGCCCAGGTGCTGATCAACCTGCTGTCCAACGCCCGTGACGCAACCCCGGCCGGCGGTGCGGTACGCGTCAAGACCGAGGCTTTCGAGCACACGGTGGACCTGATCGTCGAAGACGAAGGCAGCGGCATTCCACAGAACATCATGGACCGATTGTTCGAACCCTTCTTCACCACCAAGGACCCCGGTGAAGGTACCGGTCTGGGCCTTGCACTGGTCTATTCCATCGTTGAAGAGCATTATGGACAAATCACCATCGACAGCCCGGCTGACACCGAAAGCCAACGCGGCACCCGTATCCGGGTGACCTTGCCGCGTCATGTCGAAGCGACGTCCGCTGTGAACTGAGACCGTCGAGAGAATTGAATCAATGCCGCACATTTTGATCGTCGAAGACGAAACCATTATCCGCTCTGCCTTGCGTCGCCTGCTTGAACGCAATCAGTACCAGGTCAGCGAAGCTGGCTCGGTACAGGAAGCCCAGGAGCGTTTCAGCATTCCCACGTTCGACCTGATTGTCAGCGACCTGCGCCTGCCCGGCGCCCCGGGTACCGAGCTGATCAAGCTTGGCCAGGGCACGCCGGTGCTGATCATGACCAGCTACGCCAGCCTGCGTTCGGCGGTGGACTCCATGAAGATGGGCGCGGTGGACTACATCGCCAAACCTTTCGACCATGACGAAATGCTCCAGGCCGTGGCCCGTATCCTGCGTGACCGTCAGTCGGCCAGCAGCGCGCCGGCCGAACAACGCCCGGCCGGTAAAACCACCGACAAGCCAGGGGTGGACAACAGCAACGGCGAGATCGGCATCATCGGCTCCTGCCCACCGATGCAAGACCTGTACAGCAAGATCCGCAAAGTCGCCCCAACTGACTCCAATGTGTTGATCCAGGGCGAGTCGGGCACCGGTAAAGAACTGGTGGCCCGCGCCCTGCACAACCTGTCCAAGCGTGCCAAGGCACCGATGATCTCGGTGAACTGCGCGGCCATTCCTGAATCCCTGATCGAGTCCGAGCTGTTCGGCCACGAGAAAGGCGCGTTTACCGGCGCCAGCGCCGGGCGTGCGGGCCTGGTGGAAGCGGCGGACGGTGGCACCTTGTTCCTCGATGAAATCGGCGAACTGCCACTGGAAGCCCAGGCGCGCTTGCTGCGTGTACTGCAAGAAGGCGAGATCCGCCGCGTGGGCTCGGTGCAGTCGCAAAAGGTCGATGTGCGCCTGATCGCGGCGACCCACCGAGACCTCAAGAGCCTGGCCAAGATCGGCCAGTTCCGTGAAGACTTGTATTACCGTCTGCACGTGATCGCCCTCAAGCTGCCAGCCCTGCGCGAGCGTGGCGCCGACGTCAACGAGATCGCCAACGCGTTCCTGTTGCGCCAGAGCGCGCGCATCAACCGTACCGACCTCAAATTTGCCCCAGACGCCGAGCAGGCGATCCGGCATTACTCGTGGCCAGGTAACGTGCGGGAACTGGAGAACGCGGTCGAGCGTGCGGTGATCCTGTCGGAAAGCCCGGAAATTTCTGCCGAGCTGCTGGGCATCGACATCGAACTCAGCGATCTGGACGACGACGATTTCATCGGCCTGGCCCCGCAACAGGGCGGTGGTAGCAATACCAGCCATGAGCCGACGGAAGATTTGTCACTGGAGGATTACTTCCAGCACTTCGTCCTTGAGCATCAAGACCACATGACCGAGACCGAACTGGCGCGCAAACTCGGCGTGAGCCGTAAATGCCTGTGGGAACGCCGCCAGCGCCTGGGCATCCCGCGGCGCAAGACCGGGGTTGCCAGCGAAAGTTGAGGGGGTGCCCCCTCAGGTAACACCCTCAGATGTGAAAAAACTGTTACCGCTGATTTTTCACGTAACAAAAGCCGGGGCTTAAGGTAACGAAGCCCCGGCTTTTTTTCGCCCGCCAAAACCTCAAAACCACCTTTGACCCCCGGTTTTGCTGGGCGGCACAAAAGTTGGCACGCACCCTGCTATATGCTTAGTACAAAAACAATAACAAGCTTTGTACAAGACAATAAAAATAAGACGAATCGACTCACGCATAACAAAAACAACACGGCGGAGGCGCAGCTAACTGATTCTTTTGGAGAGGCGTTGCATTTGGGGCTTGCCCCGCAACCAGGCCGAGAACAACAAAAACTGCCCTAAGGCAGAGCCTGAACTGGTTGGATCGTAGATCAGCAACACAGCGACCAAAGCAATCCGTTTGCTCTTGACTCCCGATTGGGAGTGTCATGAAGGTGAAGCTTCATGGCGAGGGCGATCAACAAAAACAAAAAGCCCGCAACCCATAATAAAAATAGAGCACGCAACTACTTCTGGGGGAGCTTCGGCTCCCCTTGTAGTTTCCGGCATTTGACCTTTAAAGGCTTATGGCGCAATGCCTGTAGCTTGTTCCTACACCATCCCCTGACTAAATGCTAGAATCCTCGCCCATCATGCGGTCATTCTTCGTTATGGCCGAACATTCCTTCAAACAGTGCATCCCATGCTGAAGAAGTTGTTCCAGTCATTCCGTTCTCCCTTGCGTCGTACGCAACACATTCGCAGCACGCCTGAGGTGCTTAACAGCAACCAGCATTCGTTGCAGCGCGCCCAGTTCAGCCGTTATGCGGTGAACATCGTCGAGCGTTTGCAGAACGCCGGCTACCAGGCTTACCTGGTGGGTGGTTGCGTGCGCGACATGCTGCTCAATATCACGCCCAAGGACTTCGACGTCGCCACCAGCGCCACGCCTGAACAAGTGCGCGCCGAGTTCCGCAATGCGCGCATCATCGGCCGTCGCTTCAAGCTCGTGCACATCCACTTCGGTCGCGAGATCATCGAAGTCGCGACCTTCCGCGCCAATCACCCGCAAAACGATGAAGAGGAAGACACCAACCAGTCTTCCCGCAACGAGAGCGGGCGCATCTTGCGCGACAACGTCTACGGCAGCCTGGAAGAAGACGCGCAGCGCCGCGACTTCACCATCAACGCCCTCTATTACGATCCGGTCAGCGAGCGCATCCTCGATTACGCCAACGGCGTACACGATATTCGCAACAACCTGATCCGCCTGATCGGTGACCCGACGCAGCGCTACCAGGAAGACCCGGTGCGCATGCTGCGCGCGGTGCGGTTCGCCGCCAAGCTGAACTTCGGCATCGAGAAGCACACCGCCGCGCCGATCCGCGAACTGGCCCCCATGCTGCGGGAAATCCCCTCGGCGCGCCTGTTCGAAGAAGTGCTCAAGCTGTTCCTCTCGGGCTACGCCGCAGACACCTTCGAAATGCTGGTTGACCTGCAGCTGTTCGATCCGTTGTTCCCGGCCAGCGCCGAAGCACTGGAGCAGAACCCGACCTATACCCACACCCTGATCAGCGAAGCCCTGATCAACACCGACCTGCGCATCAAGCAGAACAAACCGGTGACCCCGGCGTTCCTGTTTGCCGCCCTGCTGTGGCCAGCCCTGCCCAAGCGCGTGCTGCGCCTGCAAGAGCGCGGCATGCCGCCAATCCCGGCCATGCAGGAAGCCGCGCACGAGCTGATCGCCGAACAATGCCAGCGCATCGCCATTCCTAAACGCTTCACCATGCCGATCCGCGAGATCTGGGACATGCAGGAGCGCCTGCCACGCCGCAGCGGCAAACGCGCCGACCTGTTGCTGGACAACCCGCGCTTCCGCGCCGGCTACGACTTCCTGCTGCTGCGCGAAAGCGCTGGCGAGCAGACCGACGGCCTGGGCGAATGGTGGACGGATTACCAGGACGCCAATGACAGCGAACGCCGCGACATGATTCGCGACCTCGGCAGCAAAGGCGACGGCGAAGGGCCGAAAAAGCGCCGGCGCAGCGGCACCAAGCGCAAACGCAGCGCTGCCGACACCTCGGGCGAGTAAGCGTGGAACGCATCTACATCGGCATGGGCAGCAACCTCGCTGCCCCCGAGCAGCAATTGCGCAGCGCCGTCGAAGCGCTGGCGCTGTTGCCAGGCACCACGGTTGCCGGCGTGTCCGCGTTTTATCAAAGTGACTCCCTGCTCCCGGGCCAACCGCGCTACACCAACGCGGTGGCTGCCCTGGACAGCAGCCTTGGGCCACTACCGCTGCTGGATGCGTTGCAAGCCATTGAAAACGACCAGGGCCGCGAACGCCTTGAGCGTTGGGGCCCACGTACGCTGGACCTGGATATCCTGCTGTTTGGCGACCGCCAGATCGACGAGCCACGCCTGAAGGTGCCGCACTATCAGATGCATTTACGGGCGTTTGTGCTGTATCCGCTGGCGGAACTGGCGCCAGACAACTTCGAGCTGCCTGATGGCCAACGCCTGAGCGACCTGCTGGCAGCCTGCCCGTTTGTCGGTTTGGAACGCATCCTCACGGCCTGATGCTATCCCTGTGGGAGCGGGCTTGCTCGCGAATGCGGTGTGCCAGTCGCCACATGTGCTGGCTGATACACCGCATTCGCGAGCAAGCCCGCTCCCACATATGATCTTCGGCGCTGTAGAAACCGCCTCTCCCCAGCTGAATCGCATCAGTAACACGGGTAACACCCCCCTCGTAACAATGCGGTAACACATCCAATTGACTTCCCGTGTCCTCCTCACGACTATAGGCGTCCCGCTGCCGCCAACCCGGCGCTGAAGGGCGCAATCCAGGCCTTATAAGCACTGCTCTCAAGACAGTGCGCCTGTATAAACGAAGACTCACGCGCGTTACTCGCTGTTTCCAAGCGCCTGAACGAGGACCCTTTTCATGCCAGACATTACCCTGACCACCTTGCAGAGCCTCAAGCTCAAAGGTGAAAAAATCACCATGCTGACCTGCTACGACGCCACTTTCGCCCACGCCAGCTGCCAGGCCGGGGTTGAAGTGTTACTGGTGGGCGACTCCCTGGGCATGGTCCTTCAAGGGAATGACAGCACCTTGCCTGTTACCACCGATGAACTTGCCTACCACACCGCCAGCGTCAAGCGCGGCAACGATGGCGCCTTCATCATCGCCGACCTGCCGTTCATGGCTTACGCCACCCTCGAACAGACCTTCCAGAACGCGGGCAAGCTGATGCAGGCCGGCGCGCACATGATCAAGGTCGAAGGCGCCCTGTGGCTTGCCGAGTCGGTGCGCCTGCTCGCTGAGCGCGGTGTACCGGTGTGCGTGCACATGGGCCTGACGCCGCAGTCGGTGAATGTCCTCGGTGGCTATAAGGTGCAGGGCCGCAATGAAGCCCAGGCGCGGCAGATGCGTGCCGACGCCATCGCCCTGGAACAAGCGGGCGCGGCGATGATCCTGCTGGAGTGCGTGCCTAGCGAGCTGGCCGCCGAGATTACCCAGGCCGTCAAGGTACCGGTGATCGGCATTGGCGCCGGCTCCGCCACAGACGGTCAGGTGCTGGTGGTGCACGACATGCTCGGCCTGTCGATTTCCGGCCGCGTGCCGAAGTTCGTGAAGAACTTCATGACCGGCCAGGACAGCATCCACGCCGCCCTGAGCGCCTACGTCAGCGAAGTCAAAAGCGTCACCTTCCCGGGCGCCGAACACGGATTCTCTGCATGAACACGGTAAAAACCCTACGCGAACTGCGGGCCGCTGTGACCCACGCCCGCAACGCCGGCAAACGCATCGGCTTTGTGCCAACCATGGGCAACCTGCACAGCGGCCACGCCACCCTGGTGACCAAGGCCGCGCAACAAGCAGACTTCGTGGTCGCCAGTATTTTCGTCAACCCTCTGCAGTTCGGCGCAGGCGAAGACCTGGATACCTACCCGCGCACCTTGGCCGCTGACCAGGAAAAACTCCTGCAAGCCGGCTGCAACCTGCTGTTCGCGCCCACCGTCGAGGAAATGTACCCCGGCGGCACCACCGGCCAGACCCGTGTCAGCGTGCCGCAACTGTCGGAAGGCCTATGTGGCGCCAGCCGTCCGGGGCACTTCGAAGGCGTGGCGACCGTGGTAAGCAAGCTGTTCAACATGGTCCAGCCGGACATCGCAGTATTTGGCCAGAAGGACTACCAGCAACTGGCCGTGATCCGCGCCATGGTGCAGGACCTGAACATGCCGATCCAGATCATCGGCGAGCCCACCGTGCGCGCCGAGGACGGCCTGGCGCTGTCGTCGCGCAACGGTTACCTCAGCGAAGAACAGCGCGCCATCGCGCCGGTGCTGTACCGCAGCCTCAGCCAGATTGCCGCAGCCATCCAAGCCGGCGACCACGACTTCGCCAAGCTGCGCGCCGAACAGATCCAGCAGATCGAAGCCGCCGGCCTGCGCATGGACTACCTCGAAGTGCGCCAGGGCGTAAACCTGCGCCCGGCAACCCCTGAAGACCGTGATGTGGTGATCCTCGTCGCAGCCTACCTGGGCACAACTCGCCTCATCGATAACCTGCATCTGAACCTCAACTGACCCTCGCCTGTTGCCCTCCTTGCCGTGCCGGTATAAAAAAGTACCGGCCACAGCGCAGACAAAGCCAAGACAAGTTCACACGCTAGGTTTAATGTAATCGCCCTGCGCTCTTGGTTAGCGCTGTCTGGAACCCGCCGCTTGATAAGAGGCAGGACGTTCCGGGCTTTGAAGTGTCCTAAAGGCAGTCCCCGTAATAAAAGGAAACCCGCAGCGATGGCGTACTACCGCACTCCTCATGACGTTACCGCTCTGCCCGCCTGGCAAGCGCTCAACCAACACCGCCAAGCCATGCAGGATTTCAGCATGCGCGACGCGTTCAATGCCGATCCTCAGCGTTTTTCCCAGTTCACCTTGAGCAGCTGCGGACTTTTCCTCGATTACTCGAAAAACCTGATCACCAGCGAAACCCGTGATTTGCTGGTGGCCCTGGCCAAGGAAGTCGACCTCAAGGCCGCGATCAACGCGCTGTATGCGGGCGAGCCGGTCAACTCCTCCGAAGGCCGCCCTGCCCTGCATACCGCACTGCGCCGCCCGGTGGGTGACAAGCTGTCGGTCAACGGCGTGAACATCATGCCGGACGTGCATAAGGTGCTGAACCAGATCACTGACCTGGTCGGCCGCATCCACGACGGCCTGTGGCGTGGCTACACCGAGAAACCGATCACCGACGTGGTGAACATCGGCATCGGTGGCTCGTTCCTCGGCCCGGAGCTGGTGTCCGAAGCGCTGCTGTCCTACGCCCACAAAGGCGTGCGCTGCCACTACCTGGCGAATATCGACGGCAGTGAGTTCCACGAACTGACCATGAAGCTGCGCGCCGAGACCACGCTGTTTATCGTCTCGTCGAAATCCTTCAACACCCTCGAAACCCTGAAGAATGCCCAGGCCGCCCGCGCCTGGTACCTGGCCCAGGGTGGCTCGGAAGCCGAGCTGTACCGCCACTTCATCGCCGTGTCGAGCAACAACGCGGCGGCCGTGGCGTTCGGTATCCGTGAAGAAAACATCTTCCCGATGTGGGACTGGGTCGGCGGCCGTTACTCGCTGTGGTCGGCCATCGGCTTGCCGATTGCCTTGGCCATCGGCATGTCCAACTTCAAGGAACTGCTGTCCGGTGCCTACACCATGGACCAGCACTTCCAGAACGCCCCGTTCGAACAGAACATGCCGGTGCTGCTGGGCCTGCTGGGCGTGTGGTACGGCAACTTCTGGGGTGCGCAGAGCCACGCGATCCTGCCGTACGACCACTATCTGCGTAACATCACCAAGCACTTGCAACAGCTGGACATGGAATCCAACGGCAAGAGCGTGCGCCAAGACGGTACGCCCGTCTCCACCGATACCGGCCCGGTGATCTGGGGCGGCGTCGGCTGCAACGGCCAGCACGCTTACCACCAGTTGCTGCACCAAGGGACCCAACTGATCCCGGCCGACTTTATCGTGCCGATTGTCAGCTTCAACCCGGTGTCCGACCACCATCAGTGGCTGTATGCCAACTGCCTGTCGCAAAGCCAGGCGCTGATGCTCGGCAAGACCCGAAGCGAAGCCGAAGCCGAGCTGCGCGACAAGGGCATCGCCGAAGAAGAAGTGCAAAAGCTGGCACCGCACAAGGTGATCCCGGGCAACCGTCCGAGCAACACCCTGGTGGTGGAACGCATCAGCCCGCGTCGCCTGGGCGCACTGGTGGCCATGTACGAGCACAAGGTATTCGTACAGAGCGTGATCTGGGGCATCAACGCCTTCGACCAATGGGGCGTGGAGCTGGGCAAAGAGCTGGGCAAGGGCGTGTACAACCGCCTGACCGGCGCCGAAGAAACCGTGGCGGATGACGCCTCGACCCAAGGCTTGATCAACTATTTCCGCGGTCGTCACCGCGGCTGATCCTGCCCCTTCAAGGCCAACGTCCGTTTGGACGTTGGCCTTGAACCCTCCCCCCACAGCGTGCATCTTTATGACTTGTGCCTAAAACAAGAATAAGGACCGCTCATGTTCGATATCAGCACCTTCCCCACCGCCGATGCCGTGCGCCGCGCTGCGCAACTCAGTCAAGATGACTACAGGCGCCTCTATCGCCAATCCATCGAGCAACCCGATACCTTCTGGGCCGAACAGGCCAAGGTTTTTCTCGACTGGATCACGCCCTGGCACACCGTTCAGCAATCGGACATCCACACCGGCGCTGCGCAATGGTTCGCCGGCGGCCAACTGAACGTCAGCTACAACTGCATCGACCGTCACCTGGCGCACCGCGCTGAGCAAACGGCTTTCATCTGGGAAGGCGACGACCCGACACAATCCTCCACAATCACCTACCGCCAGCTGCACGAAAACGTCAGCCGCCTGGCCAACGTGCTGAAAGGCCGTGGTGTGAAGAAGGGCGACCGGGTGTGCATCTACATGCCGATGATCCCAGAGGCGGCCTACGCCATGCTGGCCTGCACACGCATTGGCGCGGTGCACTCGGTAGTGTTTGGTGGGTTTTCGCCGGATGCCCTGCGCGACCGCATCCTCGACGCCGACTGCCGCACGGTGATCACCGCCGACGAAGGCGTGCGCGGCGGCAAGCCGGTGGCGCTGAAACAGAATGTCGATAAAGCCCTCGCCAGTTGCCCGAATGTCAGCACCGTATTGGTGGTGGAACGCACCGGCGCAAAGGTGAACTGGAGCGAAGACCGCGATCTCAAGTATCAACAAGCCCTAGACGCCGCCAGCACTGACTGCCCACCCGAGCCGATGGACGCCGAAGACCCGCTGTTCATCCTCTACACCTCCGGCAGCACCGGCAAACCCAAAGGCGTGCTGCACACCACCGGCGGCTATCTGCTGCAAGCGGCGATGACCTTCAAGTACGTGCTCGACTACCGCGACGGCGAAGTGTTCTGGTGCACCGCCGATGTGGGCTGGGTCACCGGCCACAGCTACATCGTGTACGGCCCACTGGCCAATGGCGCGACGTCGCTGATGTTCGAGGGCGTGCCGAGCTACCCGGACAGCTCGCGCTTCTGGCAGGTGATCGACAAGCATCAGGTCAATATCTTCTACACCGCGCCGACGGCCCTGCGCGCGTTGATGCGCGAAGGGCATGGCCCGCTGGAGAATACCTCCCGCGCCAGCCTGCGCTTGCTCGGCAGCGTGGGCGAGCCGATCAACCCCGAAGCCTGGGACTGGTACTTCAATGCTGTCGGCGAGCAGCGCTGCCCGATTGTCGATACCTGGTGGCAGACCGAGACCGGCGGCATCATGCTCAGCCCGCTGGTGAGCGCGCAGCGGATCAAGCCGGGCTGCGCTACCCAGCCGATGTTTGGCGTACAACCCGTGTTGCTGGATGAGCAAGGCAAGGTCATCAACGGCGCCGGCAGTGGCGTACTCGCGATCAAGGCCAGTTGGCCGGGGCAGATCCGCAGCGTTTACGGCGACCCGCAGCGCATGATCGACACCTATTTCAAACCCTACCCCGGCTACTACTTCACCGGCGACGGCGCGCGGCGCGACGAGGACGGCGACTATTGGATCACCGGGCGTATCGACGATGTGATCAACGTGTCCGGCCACCGCATCGGTACGGCCGAAGTGGAGAGCGCCCTGGTCCTGCATGACTTGGTGGCCGAGGCCGCCGTGGTGGGCTACCCCCATGATGTCAAAGGCCAGGGCATCTACGCCTTTGTCACCCCGATGAATGGCGTCACCCCCGACGATGCACTAAAAAAACACCTGTTGGAGCTGGTCAGCAAGGAAATCGGCAGCTTTGCCAAGCCGGAACTGATCCAATGGGCACCGGCCTTGCCGAAGACCCGCTCCGGCAAAATCATGCGCAGGATTTTGCGCAAGATCGCCTGCAACGAACTGGACAGCCTCGGTGACACGTCCACCCTGGCCGATCCCAGCGTGGTGGATGGCCTGATCGACAAACGCCTGAACCGTTAGGAAAACCTGAGTCGCCATGGAATTTATCCGCAGCCGTATCGAAACCCAGTTGATGAGCCTCACGGGCTTGTCACTGGGCCAACTGGACCTGGAAAACCCCAAGGGCGACCCCGGCCTGTTCGGGCCGGACTCGGTCAGCTGGCAAGTCCATGGCGACTTCAGCAGCATGTTGATCGGCGGTATCAGCGCCTTGATGCTGCAAGCCTTGCACCCGCTGGCCCTGGCCGGCGTATGGGACCACTCGAACTTTCGCCAGGACATGCTCGGGCGCTTGCGGCGCACGTCGCAGTTCATTTCCGGCACCACCTTTGGTTCGCGCAAGGACGCCGAATGGTTGATCGAAAAAGTGCGCACCATTCACCTGCAAGTGGTCGGCCATGCACCGGACGGTCGGGCTTATGCGGCCAGCGACCCGGAGTTGCTGACCTGGGTGCATGTGGCGGAGGTGAGCAACTTCCTCGCCGCCCACCTGCGCTACCGCAACCCGCACCTGTCGGGGCGTGACCAGGACCGCTACTACGCCGAAATCGCCCTGGTCGCCGAACAACTCGGCGCGCGGCATGTGCCGCGCTCACGGCAGGAAGTGTCGGATTACCTGGCACGTATCCGCCCACAACTGCTGTGCGACGAACGCAGCCGTGAGGTATTGCGCCTGCTGCTCGATGCCCCGGCGCCGAGTACCCTGGCCAAGCCGTTTGGCGCGCTGATGATGCAGGCCGGGATCGACCTGCTGCCGGACTGGGCCAGCGCCATGCTCGACCAGCACCAGAGCCCGCTGCAACGCCAGATGATCCGCGCGGGGGTCAAGCGCAGTGCGCCGTTGCTGCGCTGGGCGATGCGCAATGGTTCGGTACAACGGGCGCATCGGCGGATGGGGTTGATGTAGGCCTGGCCCTATAACTGTTAAACTCCGCGCCCACATTTACCCCCATTACTTAAGCAAGGCGCGCTCCATGTCTCCCTTGAATCAGGCGCTGCGCGCCGCTCTCAATCATCGCCAAGACCTGATCAACGAGCTGCACGCCCAAGGCACCGACTGCTACCGCTTGTTCCATGGCAGCCAGGAAGGCGCCGGCGGCCTGACCATCGACCGCTACGGCCCGCAATTGCTGGTGCAGAGCTTCCACCAGGCGCTGCAAACCGAAGAGCTGCTGGACCTGCACCAGCTGATTAACCAGTACATCGGCCTGGAATTGCTGCTGGTGTACAACGACCGTTCCCGTGGCAACTCGCGGATCGATCGCGAAGACACGGTGTACCGTGCCGAACCGGCAGCGCTGGAAGACCTGGTCGGCCACGAATGGGGCCTCAATTACCGCGTGCGCGGGCGCCATGCCGGGCAGGACCCGCTGCTGTTCCTCGACCTGCGTAACACCCGCGGCTGGGTCAAGGCCCACAGCGCCGGCAAAAGCGTGTTGAACCTGTTCGCCTACACCTGCGGCGTCGGCCTCAGCGCGGCGGCGGGCGGTGCCCGTGAGGTGTGCAACCTGGACTTTGCCGAGGGCAACCTGGCGGTCGGTCGCGAAAACGGTGAGCTGAACCCACAATTGCCGACCATGGAATTCGTGCAATCCGACTACTTCCCGGCGATCCGCCAACTGGCCGGTCTGCCCATTACCCAGCGTCGCGGCCAGAAACTGCCGAGCTATCCACGCCTGGAACAGCGCCAGTACGACCTCGTATTGCTCGACCCACCGGCCTGGGCCAAGAGCGCCTTCGGCACCGTTGACCTGTTGCGTGACTACCAAAGCCTGCTCAAGCCCGCACTGCTCGCCACGGCCGACAATGGCGTGCTGATCTGCTGCAACAACCTGGCGAAGGTCAGCATGGATGACTGGCGCGAACAGGTGCTGCGCTGCGCGGAAAAGGCCGGGCGCCCCGTACGCGACTGGAAAATCATGACGCCGGGGGCGGATTTTCCGTCACAAGACCAGCAGCCTCCACTGAAAACTCTGATACTGCAGCTGTAGGACGTTTCCCAATAGCCCTGAGCTTCGGAACCGAAAACCCGTGCCATACTCCAAGGCACTCCTGTTTGACATAGATGGCGCCGCCCCATGCCCAAAGGATTGATTCGCGCCACTGGCGCCTTGTTGACCGCCGTTGCCCTGTACAGCTTGCTGGGCTTTCTGATTTTGCCCGGCATTGCCCTGCGCATTGCCAACCAGCAACTGGCCAATTACGCCACGGTGCCGGCACGGATCGAGCGCATCGAGCTCAACCCGTTCAGCCTGGAACTGACGGTCTGGGGCCTGAAAATCGGCGAGCCCGGCAAAGAACAGATCGGTTTCGAACGCCTCTACGCCAACCTGCAGATCGACAGCCTGTGGACCCGCGCGCTGCACCTGGCCGATGTGCAATTGGACCAGCCCAAGACGGAGCTGCTGTTCGACAAGTCCGGCCAGTTGAACCTGGCGCAACTGTTCAAGATTCCGCCAAGCGAGCCAACCCCGGCCGACCCGAATGCCAAGCCCTTTCCGTTGCGGATCGACGCCATCAAGCTGGCCGGCGGCTACGTGCACTTTGAAGACTTGCGTCCCAGCGAGCCCATCGAGTTCCTCTACGACAAACTCGACTTCGAGCTGAAAAACCTCAGCACCCTGCCCGAAGACAATGCCGACATGACCTTGGTCGCCGCCGGCCCTGAAGGCGGGCAGATCGACTGGAAAGGCAACTTCAGCCTGGTGCCGATCACGTCCGAAGGTACGTTGAAGGTCACCGATGGCAAGATGAAGGCCTGGTGGCCGTATGTGCGTGATGCGCTGCCGCTGGTGCTTGAAGACGGCGTGCTGAACTTCAGCACCGACTACAAATTCAGCCTGGCCAAAGAGACCGAGCTGAACCTGACCAACACCGCCGCCAGCATCGCACCGTTTGCCATCAAGGCCCCGGATGGCCGGCCACTGGTGCGCCTGGAGCGCCTGGACGTCAGCGAAACCACCGTGGACCTGGCCAAGCAACAGGTGGTGGTGGGCAAGATTCGCAGCAACAAACTGGAAACCTGGGCTGCCCGCGAAGCCGACGGCCAACTGGACTGGCAGAAACTGTTCGCCAGCCAGCCGAGCAAGCCGACCGCGAAGCCTGAACCAGCCACCGCACCGGCCACTGCCGATTCGCCAAAAACAGAACCGGCCGCGCCAAGCAAACCGTGGCAAGTGCTGCTCAAGGACGTGCAACTGCGCAACTATCAGGTGCATCTGGCCGACCGTCAGGTCAAGCCAGCCGTCGCGTTGGAGCTGGGCCCGCTGAACGTCGACGTGCAGAACTTCGACAGCCTCAACCAAAGCCCGTTTACCCTGAAGGTCGATACCGGTCTGGGCAAGCAGGGCAAGATCCTCGCGACGGGCGAGGTCAACTTGAACCCGATCAGTGCCAAACTCAAGGTCAATACCCAAGACATCGACCTGCGGGTTGCCCAGGCCTATATCAGCCCGTTTATTCGCCTGGAACTGCGTAGCGGCATGCTCGGCAGCAACCTGGATGTGAACCTCAAAAGCGCCGATCCTCTGAAGCTGCAAATCACCGGACGCGCTCAGGTCGACCAGCTGCATACCCTCGACACCCTCAAGACCCGCGACTTCCTCAAATGGCAGCGCCTGGTGCTCGAAGGCGTCAACTACCAGCACGGCGAGAGCCTGTCGATCGACAAGGTCAACCTGCTGCAACCCTATGCGCGCTTCATGATCAACGACGACCGCACCACCAACGTCGATGACTTGCTGATTCCACAAGCGCCCGATAAAAGCCCGAAACCGGCCAGCAAAGACAAGCCGCTGGGCATTCGTATCGGGCAGATTGCGATCAACGACGGTTCGGCGAACTTTGCCGACTTCAGCCTGACCCCCAACTTTGCCACCGCCATTCAGCAACTCAACGGGCAGATCGGCACGATCGACAGCCGCCAGGCCAAACCGGCCAGCGTCGATATCAAGGGCAAGGTGGATCGCTACGCGCCGGTGACCATCAAGGGCAGCGTGAACCCGTTTGATCCGATGGCGGCGTTGGATATCGCCACCAGCTTCAAACGGGTCGAGTTGACGACCCTGACCCCCTACTCCGGCAAGTTCGCCGGTTTCCGTATCCGCAAGGGCCGGCTCAATCTCGACCTGCATTACGTGATCACCAAAGGCCAGTTGAAAGCCGAAAACAAGGTGGTGGTCGAGCAACTGCAACTGGGCGAGAAAGTCGACAGCGCCGACGCCGTGGACTTGCCGATTCGCCTGGCCATCGCCTTGCTCAAGGACTCCGATGGCAAGATCTCCATCGAGCTGCCGGTGACGGGCGACCTCAACAACCCACAGTTCAGCGTGATGCCGATCGTGTGGCAGACCCTGCGCAACCTGGTGGTGCGCGCGGCAACGGCACCGTTCAAGTTTATCGGTGGGTTGGTTACCGGCGGTGGCGCGGAGGACTTGGGCAATGTGTCCTTCGCCGCAGGTTCCAGCGAACTGAGCAAGGACGCCGAAGGCGCCTTGAACACCCTGGCCAAGGCCCTGAAAGAACGCCCGGCCTTGCGCCTGGAAATCGAAGGCACAGCCGCTGCCAGCAGCGACGGGCCGTTCCTGGCCGCCGAACGTCTGGAGCGTGAATACCAATACAACTACTACAAGATCCTCCAGCGACGTGGCGACAAGGTTCCCGCCCAGGCCTCGCTGCTGGTTGTACCGGAGAAGGAAAAGGCGCCATTGCTGGAAGGCATCTACCGTACCCGCCTGAAACAACAACCTCCGGCGGAATGGAAAGACCTGAGCGACAGTGACCGCACCGCGAAGCTGCGTGACGGCGTGATCAAGTTCTGGAGCGCCAGCGACGTACTGCTGCGCCAACTTGGCCAGGACCGTGCAAGCACCATCAAGGACTACCTGGTGGACAAGGGCCAGCTGGAAGATGACCGGGTGTACTTCATTGATGCCAACCTGGGTCAGGCGGAGAAAGATGGTCGGGTGGTGACACCGTTGCATCTGGATGCCGAGTAAGCAGCGAGTATTGCAAATCTAAGTGTGGGTGCGGGCTTGTGTGGGAGCGGGCTTGCTCGCGAAGGCGGTGGATCAGTCAACTGATGTGTGAATGACACACCGCCTTCGCGAGCAAGCCCGCTCCCACATTGGTTCTGCGTCGCCTCGGAATCCTTATTCCAAGCCACAATAGAACAGGCCCCGACACAAGTGCCGGGGCCTGTAGTGACCACATCCCTGTGGTCGGTCGCATGAACACGTGAGGTGCATTGAGCGGATGTCTGGCTCGCTCGTTGCCGCCGACGCTTTGTTCAAGACGATAGGTTGGGCATTACTCTGCTTTCAGGCCATCGGCCGATACAGCTTTAACGCCTTTGATTTGCTTGGTGATGTTCACCGCGGTGGTTTTCTGTGCTTCGGTCACTGCAGCAGTCGAAGACAGGGAAACGACACCTTTGTTGGTTTCGACTTTGATGTCGGTGCCAGGAATGCCTTTCTCGGTTACCAGGTCAGCTTTCACTTTGGTGGTGATCCAGGTATCGGAAGTAGACTCCTTGGCGCCAGCGGCAGCGCTTTTGGTCTTGTCTACGTTGTCGGCTTTGTAGGCACCGCCAGCATGCAGGCTGTCAGCAGAGACCGCTTTCACGCCTTTGATTTTCTTGGTGATCGCAACAGCGGTGGCTTTCTGCGATTCGGAGATTTCTACGTCAGACGACAGGGTAACCACACCTTTGTTGGTTTCAACCTTGATGTCCGAGCCTGGAATGCCCTTTTCGGTCAGCAGGTCAGCTTTGACTTTGGTGGTGATCCAAGTGTCCGAGGTGGACTCCTTGGCTTTGGTCACTTCGCCGGCTGCCAGGGTCATAGGCGCTTGAGAAGTCTGAGCAAAGGCAACGTTGGCCATGGCCAGGGTCAGGGCGGTAGCAGTGGCGGTAGCGAGAGCGAACTTCTTCATACGAGTAACTCCTGTTTTATTAATAGTCTGCAGTGTGTGTACCTTGATGCTGCAGCGTTAACAGGGATATTGCAGGCGCTGTGCCAAGTTCTGAGCAACGATAAAATCCTTTAAAAACAACAACTTATAAAATTTGCGGATTTCCGGAATCGTGCAACTTGCATGAAGGCCATCGTGCCTGCATGCAAGTTGCGGCTTTTGCCATCGCCGTGACGATTGATTTCCCTGCACTTTTTTTGCGCGCCCATAAAAAAGGACTCCGAAGAGTCCTTTTTTTAGCGTAAAGCCTGGGGGTGATTAAACGCCCGAAGCCTTGGCTGCTGCTACGTCCTTGATGGACAGTTTGATACGGCCGCGGTTGTCCACGTCCAGTACCAGCACTTCCACTTCCTGGCCTTCTTTCAGAATGTCGGTCACTTTCTCAACACGAGCGTCGCTCAGCATGGAGATGTGCACCAGACCGTCTTTGCCCGGCAGGATGTTGACGAATGCGCCGAAGTCGACGATGCGCTCAACCTTACCGACGTAGATCTTGCCGATCTCGGCTTCAGCGGTGATGCCCAGGACGCGCTGGCGTGCTGCCTCAGCCGCTTCCTTGGTTTCGCCGAAGATCTTGATCGAGCCGTCGTCTTCGATGTCGATCGAAGCCTTGGTCTCTTCACAGATCGCACGGATGGTCGCGCCGCCTTTACCGATAACATCACGGATTTTGTCGGTGTCGATTTTCATCGCGATCATGGTCGGAGCATTTTCCGACAGTTCGGTACGGGACTGACCAATGATCTGGTTCATCTGACCGAGGATGTTCAGGCGCGCTTCCAGGGCTTGGCCCAGGGCGATCTCCATGATCTCTTCGGTGATGCCTTTGATCTTGATGTCCATCTGCAGCGCGGTAACACCTTTGGCGGTACCCGCTACTTTGAAGTCCATGTCGCCCAGGTGGTCTTCGTCACCCAGGATGTCGGTCAGGATGGCGAACTTCTCGCCTTCTTTAACCAGGCCCATGGCGATACCGGCAACCGGCGCCTTCATCGGCACACCGGCGTCCATCAGTGCCAGGGAAGCACCGCAAACGGAAGCCATGGAGCTGGAACCGTTGGACTCGGTGATTTCCGACACAACACGGATGGTGTACGGGAACACGTCGGCAGCCGGCAGCATGGCTGCGATCGAACGACGGGCCAGACGACCGTGACCGATTTCACGACGACCAGCGCCACCCATGCGACCACACTCGCCCACCGAGAACGGAGGGAAGTTGTAGTGCAGCATGAACGGGTCTTTTTTCTCGCCTTCCAGGGTGTCCAGCAGTTGTGCGTCACGGGCGGTGCCCAGAGTCGCGACTACCAGGGCCTGGGTTTCACCACGGGTGAACAGCGCCGAACCGTGAGTCTTCGGCAGAACGCCGACTTCGATGTTCAGCGGGCGTACGGTCTTGGTGTCGCGACCGTCGATACGTGGCTTGCCGTTAACGATGTTTTCGCGAACGGTGCGGTATTCGATTTCGCCGAAAGCGGCTTTGACTTCGCTGGACGAAGGCTGGCCTTCTTCACCGGACAGTTTGGCAACAACCTGATCCTTCAGCTCGCCCAGGCGCGCGTAGCGATCGGCCTTGACGGTGATGGTGTAGGCGTCGGAGATCGCAGTGCCGAACTCGGAGCGGATAGCGCCCAGCAGTTCGGTCGCTTCGGCCTGTGGAGCCCAGGTCCAGGTTGGCTTGGCAGCTTCGGCAGCCAGCTCGGTGACAGCCTTGATGACAGACTGGAACTCGTCGTGAGCGAACAGTACGGCGCCCAGCATCTGGTCTTCGGTAAGCTCTTTGGCTTCCGATTCAACCATCAATACGGCTTCCGAGGTACCGGCAACGACCATGTCCAGGCTCGATGCTTTCTGTTGCTCGTAAGTCGGGTTCAGCAGGTAGCCGGTGCTTTCGTGGAAAGCAACACGGGCGGCGCCGATCGGGCCGTCGAACGGGATACCCGAGATAGCCAGGGCAGCCGAGGTACCGATCATCGCAGCGATGTCCGGATCGGTCTTCTTGCTGGTGGAAACGACGGTGCAGACAACCTGCACTTCGTTCATGAAGCCTTCTGGGAACAGCGGACGGATCGGACGGTCGATCAGTCGGGAAGTCAGGGTTTCTTTCTCGGAAGGACGGCCTTCGCGCTTGAAGAAACCACCAGGGATCTTACCGGCAGCGTAAGTCTTTTCCTGGTAGTGAACGGAAAGAGGGAAGAAGCCTTTGCTTGGGTCAGCGGTCTTGGCGCCAACAACGGTCACCAATACGGTCACGTCGTCATCAACGGTAACCAGCACTGCGCCGGAGGCTTGACGGGCGATACGGCCTGTCTCGAGGGTAACGGTCGACTGACCGAACTGGAATTTTTTGATAACCGGGTTCACGGTGTCCTACCTTCTTTGTGGCTCTTGGGGAACTTGTCTTCTTGCGAAATTCTTGGGCAATCTCGGGAATCGGCCCGAGCCTCGTCCAGGGTAAAACGTGTATCCAGATAAAACTTGAGGCTGGGAGCCTGCCATGGGCCAGCGGGAATCCCACTGACACACGGCAGACAACCAACCTCTAGCGCAATCGCTTATTAGCGACGCAGACCCAGGCGACCGATCAGAGTCTGATAACGACCCAGATCCTTGCCTTTCAGGTAGTCCAGCAGCTTACGACGCTGGTTTACCATGCGGATCAGACCACGACGGGAGTGGTGATCTTTACCGTTGGCCTTGAAGTGACCTTGCAGCTTGTTGATGTTGTGGGTCAGCAGTGCAACTTGCACTTCTGGCGAACCAGTGTCACCAACAGCTTGCTGATAGTCAGCAACGATTTGTGCTTTTTCTTGAACGTCGAGAGCCATGAGGCAATCCTTTTATCAGGAAACTGTTTCAAAGAAACAGCTTCAACAGGCCAGGGACAAATCCCTGTATCTAAAAATGAGGAAGTGACCGTGCCTGTTAACAGCCACCCTCGTTCGGTCATTCTGACCGAATCAGTCGACGCGGCGCGATGCGCCCGTCTTCGCTCACTTCACCGATACCGATAAAGCGACCGTTATGATCTTGTACCCGCACCATGCCGAACTTCGGGGCGTCCGGGGCACGTACCGGCTGGCCGTTAAGCCAGTAGAACGCGCTGTGCTCCGAGAAGTGCAGCAATGGCCAATCCAGCAAACCGCTGTCCGATGGCATCAGGAAGCGATCAACTGCTTCATTGCCGCCTTCGGCGTGCACGGCTTCCAACTCTTCCAGCGTGACCGTCTGGGCCAGGGTGAAAGGGCCGGCCTGGGTGCGTCGCAGTTCTGCAACGTACGCGCCGCAACCGAGCTTTTCACCAATATCTTCCACCAGGGTACGGATATAGGTGCCTTTGCTGCAGTCCACGGCCAGGCGCGCAGTGTCACCTTCACAGGCGAGCAATTCCAAGCGCGCAATAGTAACAGAACGCGGTTCGCGCTCCACTACTTCGCCCGCACGTGCCAGCTTGTAAAGAGGCTGCCCATCACGCTTGAGCGCCGAGTACATGGGCGGTATCTGACTGATTTGCCCACGAAAACCGGGTAAAGCGGCTTCAATATCTGCACGACCAACGGTCACGTCGCGAACCTGCAAAACATCACCTTCGGCATCCGCCGTGGTGGTGGTCTTGCCCAGTTGCATCAGGGTTTCGTAACCCTTGTCGGAATCGAGCAGGTATTGCGAGAACTTGGTGGCCTCGCCAAAGCACAACGGCAACACGCCGGTGGCCAAGGGATCGAGACTGCCGGTGTGCCCGGCCTTCTCGGCATTGAGCAGCCAGCGGACCTTCTGCAAGGCAGCATTGGAGGTAAAGCCAATGGGTTTGTCGAGCAGAATGATGCCACTGACGTTGCGACGGATACGTTTGACCTGAGCCACCACTTACTCCTTGGCGTCTTCAGGTGTGGACGGGTGCTGGCTGTCTTCAGCCACGGCGCGCTCGATCAGTGCCGACAGGTGCGCACCACGCACGACGCTTTCGTCGTAGTGGAAGTGCAGCTGGGGAACACTGCGCAGCTTCATTTCACGGGCCAACTGCATGCGCAGGAAGCCTGCAGCCGAGTTGAGCACCTTGATGCTTTGCGCGATTTCTTCGCTGTTGTCCTGCCCCATCACGGTGATGAAGATCTTGGCGTGACCAACGTCACGGCTCACTTCAACGGCGGTGATGGTCACCAGGCCAACGCGCGGGTCTTTGACTTCACGACGGATCAGTTGGGCCAGCTCACGCTGCATCTGATCGCCGATACGCTGGGTACGGCTGTATTCTTTTGCCATGTCTTGTTACCTGTTACTGCCACACGGTGAAACCCGTGGGGTCTGAAAGCGGCAAACGCCCGGCCTGACAAAAGCCAGACCGGGCGTTGCGTTTAGAGTCCGTACGCTGCACGGGGCATTTGCATGCCCACACGCTGCGTGGCTCCGGAAGTGCGCGAGTTAGAGGCTGCGAGCAACCTGAACCTTCTCGAAGACTTCGATCTTGTCGCCAACCTTGACGTCGTTGTAGCTCTTGACGCCGATACCGCATTCCATGCCGGCACGTACTTCGGAAGCGTCATCCTTGAAGCGGCGCAGGGATTCCAGCTCGCCTTCGAAGATAACGATGTCTTCACGCAGTACACGGATTGGACGGTTACGGTACACGGTGCCTTCGACAACCATGCAACCGGCGATCGCGCCGAATTTCGGCGAGCGGAACACGTCACGTACTTCGGCGATACCCAGGATGTTCTCCCGGACGTCGCTGCCAAGCATGCCGGTAAGGGCTTTCTTGACGTCTTCGATGATGTCGTAGATAACGTTGTAGTAACGCATGTCCAGGCCTTCCTGCTCGACGATCTTGCGAGCGCCAGCATCGGCACGCACGTTGAAACCGAACAGTACAGCGTTGGAAGCCAGTGCCAGGTTGGCGTCGGACTCGGTGATACCACCGACACCGCCACCGACAACGCGCACTTGCACTTCGTCGTTACCCAGGCCGTTCAAGGCGCCGTTCAACGCTTCGAGGGAACCACGTACGTCAGATTTGAGGACGATGTTAAGCGTCTTCTTCTCTTCCTGGCCCATGTTCTCGAAGATGTTTTCCAGCTTGCCGGCGTGAGCACGGGCCAGCTTGACTTCGCGGAACTTGCCTTGACGGAACAGAGCCACTTCACGGGCTTTCTTCTCGTCGGCCACTACGCTCATCTCGTCGCCAGCGTCCGGGGTACCGTCCAGGCCGAGGATCTCGACCGGGATAGCAGGACCTGCTTCCTTGATTGGCTTGCCGTTCTCGTCGAGCATGGCACGTACACGGCCGTAGTTCGAACCGACCAGGACCATGTCGCCTTGGCGCAGGGTACCGTCTTGAACCAGTACGGTCGCAACCGGGCCACGGCCCTTGTCGAGACGGGACTCAACCACAACACCACGGCCAGGGGCCGATGGGGTAGCGGTCAGTTCCAGGACTTCGGCTTGCAGCAGAACGGCTTCGAGCAGTTCGTCAACGCCGGTACCCATCTTCGCGGAAACCGATACGAATGGCGTCTCGCCGCCCCACTCTTCAGACGTCACGCCGTGAACCGACAGTTCGCTACGGATGCGATCGAGATCAGCGCCCGGCTTGTCGATTTTGTTCACGGCAACGACCAGAGGAACACCGGCAGCCTTGGCGTGCTGAACAGCTTCAATGGTCTGCGGCATTACGCCGTCGTCCGCTGCAACGACCAGGATCACGATGTCGGTCGCCTTGGCACCACGGGCACGCATTGCGGTAAACGCAGCGTGACCAGGGGTGTCGAGGAAGGTGACCATACCGCGCTCGGTTTCAACGTGGTACGCACCGATGTGCTGGGTAATACCACCGGCTTCGCCAGCAGCAACCTTGGCACGACGGATGTAGTCGAGCAGGGAAGTTTTACCGTGGTCAACGTGGCCCATTACGGTCACAACCGGTGCACGGGAAACTGCCTCACCTTCAAACTTCAGGGACTCGGCCAGGGAATCTTCCAGGGCGGTGTCGCTGACCAGGGTCACTTTGTGGCCCAGCTCTTCAGCAACCAGTTGGGCAGTTTCCTGATCCAGTACCTGGTTGATGGTGGCCGGAGTACCCAGCTTGAACATGAACTTGATGATTTCAGCTGCCTTGACCGACATCTGCTGGGCGAGATCGCCAACAGTGATGGTCTCGCCGATCTTCACTTCACGCACGACAGGGCCGGTTGGGCTCTGGAAACCGTGGGCGTTGCGTTTTTTCAGCTTGGCCTTGCCGCGACCACCACGACGGAAGCCATCGCTTTCTTCGTCGGTAGTACGTGGGGCAACGCGTGGAGCAGGCGCTTTCTCTTTGACCGAAGCACGATGCGGAGCGTTTTTGCGCTCGCCATCGCCACCGCCGCTGCGACGATTGTTATCGTCGGCACGTGGTTTGTCCGGGCGACGAGGTTCGTCACGCTTGCGAGCGTCTGCTGCAGGAGCAGGTGCAGCGGCAACCGGAGCGGCCTCACGCACAGCTTCAACAGGCGCAGCGACCGCTTCAGTGGCAGCAGGTTGCGCAGCAGCAGGCTGGCGACGCGCTTCTTCTTCGGCGCGACGCTTGGACTCTTCTTCAGCCTTCTGACGAGCAGCATTTTCTACTGCGCGACGTTCTTCCAGTTCGCGTTTGCGCTCGGCTTCGATTTCTTCCGGGCTGCGTTGTACGAAGACTTTCTTCTTGCGTACTTCAACGCTGATGCTCTTGCTACCAGCAACACGCAGGGTGCTGGTGGTTTTGCGCTGCAATGTAATCTTGCGCGGTTCTTCCACTTTCGCCTTGTGGCTGCTCTTCAAGTGAGTCAGCAAAGACTGCTTCTCACTATCGCTCACACCTTCATCGGCGGCGGTGTGCGGCAGACCTGCCTCACGCATCTGCTGCAACAGGCGCTCTACCGGTGTTTTGACCTCATCGGCCAGTTGTTTCACCGTGACTTGCGTCATGCACTTCTCTCCTCAGGCCGCGCCTAGTTACTCGAACCAATGGGCTCGGGCGGCCATGATCAACTTGCCGGCACGATCATCGTCAATGCCGTCGATGTCGAGCAGATCGTCAATAGACTGCTCGGCCAGGTCTTCGCGGGTAATTACGCCGCGCACCGCCAGTTCCATCGCCAAATCCTTGTCCATACCCTCAAGCGAGAGCAGGTCTTCGGCCGGATGGGCGTCTGCCAGCTTTTCCTCAGTAGCGATGGCTTTAGTCAACAAACGATCCTTGGCCCGAGCGCGAAGCTCGTTGACGGTGTCTTCGTCAAAGCCGTCGATGTTGAGCATTTCTTCCAACGGTACGTAGGCAATCTCTTCCAGACTGGTGAAGCCTTCATCTACCAGCACCTGTGCCAAATCTTCGTCGACTTCCAGCTCGTCGATGAAGTTGCGCAGGATGTCACCGGTTTCAGCTTGCTGCTTAGCCTGGATGTCCGATTCGGTCATCACGTTCAGGGTCCAACCGGTCAGTTGGCTGGCCAGACGCACGTTCTGACCACCACGACCAATGGCCTGAGCCAGATTGTCTGCGCCAACGGCGATGTCCATTGCATGGGCATCTTCGTCAACGATAATTGCCGCCACTTCAGCCGGCGACATGGCGTTGATCACGAACTGCGCCGGGTTGTCGTCCCACAGGACGATATCCACACGCTCACCGCCCAATTCGCCCGACACTGCCTGGACGCGCGAACCGCGCATACCAATGCAAGCGCCCTGCGGGTCGATGCGTTTGTCCTTGGAACGGACCGCGATCTTGGCGCGCGAACCCGGGTCGCGGGACGCAGCCATGACTTCGATCAGGCCTTCGGCGATTTCCGGCACTTCGATGCGGAACAGCTCGATCAGCATTTCCGGCGCAGTACGCGACAGGATCAGCTGAGGGCCACGGTTCTCGGTGCGGATTTCCTTGAGCAGCGCACGCAGACGCACGCCAACACGGAAGGTTTCGCGAGAGATGATGTCTTCGCGAGCCAGCAACGCTTCGGCGTTGTTGCCCAGGTCAACGATCACGTTGTCGCGGGTCACTTTTTTCACGGTGCCGGAGATGATTTCACCCAGGCGCTCGCGATAAGCGTCAACGACTTGCGCGCGCTCGGCTTCGCGGACTTTCTGCACGATGACTTGCTTGGCAGTCTGTGCAGCAATGCGGCCGAACTCGATGGACTCGATCTTTTCTTCGACGACATCACCGACCTTGGCGCCAGGATGCGTTTGCGCAACCTTGCTCGGCCAGGTTTCGATGGCCGGATCATCAAGATCGTCCTCTTCGACTACCGTCCAGCGACGGAAAGTCTCGTAGGCACCGGTGTGGCGGTTGATTTCCACACGCAGATCAACTTCGTCTTCAAAACGCTTTTTGGTAGCAGTGGCCAGGGCCAGCTCCAACGCTTCAAAAATCACGCTTGCCGGTACACCCTTTTCGTTGGATACCGACTCAACAACCAGCAGTACTTCTTTGCTCATCGTACGCCTCGCCTTTCGCAAGCCATTGGATCCGCGGGATCCGCGTCTCAGTCAAAACTGGGAATAATGTTGGCCTTGTCGATCATATCGATCGGCAACAGGAACTCATGGTCATCTACCTGCACCACGACATCCTGTTCTTCTACACCGCGCAGAAGGCCCTGAAAATTGCGTCGCCCTTCAAAAGGGGAGCGCAGCTTGATCTTCACTTGGTCACCGGCATATTTAGCAAACTGCTCGATAGTGAACAGTGGGCGTTCCATGCCTGGCGAGGAAACTTCGAGGGTGTATTCAACGGAGATTGGATCTTCAACATCCAGGACACCGCTGATCTGACGGCTGACAATGGCGCAATCGTCCACCAGCACACCGCCCTCTTTATCGATATAAACGCGCAACATTGAGTGGCGACCTTGAGCCGAAAACTCAATACCCCAGCATTCATAGCCTAGGGCCACGACCACCGGGGCCAGCAAGGCCTGCAACTCTTCTAGCTTGCTCGACACCTGAACCCCCTCGTGCATGTATGTGCATGCTGTGCAAAATAAAAAAATGGGCGAAACGCCCATCCTTGAAACGCCGTCGAACAGCGGCGTTGAAAGTGTCCAGCTAACAAAAAGCCCCTTAAAAGGGGCTCCGCTAAAACTGGTTGCGGGGGCCGGATTTGAACCGACGACCTTCGGGTTATGAGCCCGACGAGCTACCAGACTGCTCCACCCCGCGACAAAGCTGGGGCGGAAGTATACGACCGATCCCTTGCAGGGTCAATGTAACCTTCCACCTACAAGAAAGCCCGCAACAGCGGGCTCTCCTGATAATTGGTACCGAGAAGGGGACTCGAACCCCTACACCCTATGGGCACAACCACCTCAAGGTTGCGTGTCTACCAATTCCACCACCTCGGCAATACAGCGTTTACAACCCTTCTTACTTCTGCTCTTGAGCTGGAGGTACGTCAGTCGCTGGAGTAGCCGACTTTTGCTCTTGAAGCACCGGGACATCATCAGAAGCCGGTTTTGCTTTTGGTACTTCCAACACTGCTGGGTTTGGCAAACCTACTTGAGTCAGCACATGAGCTTTCTCTTTAGCAAAGTAACCTAACCCTAAGCTGGTTATGAAAAAACCTGCGGCAAGTATAGCAGTAAACTTACTAAGAAAGGTAGAGGAACCTTGGCTTCCGAACACAGTATTTGAAGCACCTGCACCGAAAGACGCACCAGCATCCGCACCTTTACCCTGTTGCAACAAAACCAGGGCAACTACGCCCAGGGCAGCCAACAGATGAAAAACGACTACGACTGTTTCCAGCATTTTTTCAGTTTCCCGCGGCGCGACAGATCGCACCGAACTCATCTGCATTCAGGGAAGCTCCACCAATGAGCCCCCCATCGATATCCGGCATGCCGAACAGTTCGACCGCATTGGCCGCCTTCACGCTGCCGCCGTATAGAAGCCGCACACCTTGTGCGACTTCAGAATTCTCTGCCGCCAACTGCGCGCGGATGGCTGCGTGCACATCCTGCGCCTGTTGCGGTGTAGCAGTCAGCCCGGTACCAATGGCCCAGACCGGCTCGTAAGCAATTACTGCCTTTGCAAACGCACCAACACCCAGCTCCTCGATGATGCTGCCTAGCTGACGCGAGACAACTTCAAGAGTCTTGCCCGATTCACGCTGCTCCAGGGTCTCCCCTATGCACAACACTGGAATCAAGCCACAAGCCTGTGCCGCTGCGAACTTGCGATTGAGTGTCCCATCACGCTCGCCCATCATCTGACGACGCTCGGAGTGCCCAACAAGCACATAGGAACAACCCGCATCAACCAGCTGACTCGGCGAAATCTCACCGGTCAACGCACCTTGCATCGCTTCCACCGCAGAGTTCTGCGCGCCGACCTGAATCGACTTGCCTTTCAGGCCATCAACCACTTGGGTGATATGCAAGCAAGGCGGAAATACAGCGATATCAACACCGCTAGGCAAGGCCAAGTGACGAAGGCCATTTACCAGCTCAGCGACACTGGCGCGGGTACCGTGCATCTTCCAGTTACCAGCTACCATAGTGCGACGCATGCTGTACCTCGTCGGTCAAAGTGGGCGCAGATGTTACCCAACCACATCATCACTGGCAAGCCGAATTCAGGCGCAAACTTCACTTACCAGTTTTGCCAGGCTTTCGGCATGCTCGCGAACCTGTGTTTCATCGTCACCTTCGACCATGACACGCACCAGCGGCTCTGTACCGGACTTGCGCAGCAACACGCGCCCACGCCCCGCCATTGCTAGCGTTGCGCGCTCGCACGCCTCTTTGACAGCCGGGTGCTCGATCGGGTTTTCGCCGCCCGAGAAGCGCACGTTGAGGAGCACCTGCGGACACTTGCGCAGCGCCTGACGCGCCTGGGCGAGACTCTCTTCACGGCGGCGCAACGACAGCAAGACCTGCAGCGCAGCGATAATCGCGTCGCCTGTGGTGGTGTGCTGGAAGCAAACCACGTGTCCGGAGTTCTCGCCACCGACCTGCCAATTACGCTCCAGCAACTCGGCGATCACATAACGGTCACCCACGTTGGCGCGAACGAAAGGTATGCCGAGATCAGCCAACGCCAGCTCCAGCCCCAGATTACTCATCAGCGTACCGACAACACCACCTTGCAGCTTGTTACGCTCATGCAAGTCCCGCGCAATGATGAACAACAGATCATCGCCATCAACCACGGCCCCCGTGTGATCGACCATCAGCACGCGGTCGCCATCGCCATCAAAGGCAATCCCGAGGTCGGCATGCTTGGCCAGAACGGCGGCCTGCAACTGCTCCATATGAGTCGAGCCGCAGTTTTCGTTGATATTCAAACCATCAGGCTGAGCCGACAACACGGTGACATCCGCGCCCAGCTCCTTGAAGACGCTTGGCGCCACCTTGTAGGTCGCACCATGGGCGCAATCGACGACGATTTTCAGCCCGGCAAAATTGGTACTGGTAGGCACGCTGCTCTTGCAGAACTCGATGTAGCGACCTGAAGCGTCGTTGATTCGCGACACCTTGCCCAATTTGCTGGACTCGACCACAGTCATCGGCGCATCCAGCAATTCTTCGATCATCAGTTCGATCTCATCAGGCAACTTGGTGCCCTGACCGGAGAAGAACTTGATGCCGTTGTCATCATGGGGATTGTGCGAAGCACTGATCACGATACCGGCTTCAGCGTGGAAGGTACGCGTCAGGTAGGCGATCGCAGGCGTCGGCATCGGCCCCAGCAACATCACGTCAGCACCGGCGGCAGACAAACCCGCCTCCAGCGCAGACTCAAACATATAGCCCGAAATCCGAGTGTCCTTGCCCACGAGGATGCGGCACGCGCCCATGCTGCGGAACGCCATACCTGCCGCCCAACCCAGCTTGAGCATGAAATCAGGGGTAATCGGAAACTCGCCGACCCGACCACGGATACCGTCGGTGCCAAAGTATTTTTTAGTCATAAGTGCTCCATCATTCTTATTCGGCGGATTCTACAGCGGCAAGCATGCGTACCACATCGACCGTCTCAGCGACGTCATGTACGCGCAAGATGCGCGCGCCCTTGGTCACGGCAAGCGCCGCAAGCGCAAGGCCACCATACAACCGCTCACCCACTGGACGATTCAATGCCAGCCCTATCATGCTCTTGCGCGAAACCCCAACCAACAGGGGGCGACCAAGATCATGGAGGGACTCCATGTGCTTAAACAGACTCAGATTATGTTGCAGGGTCTTGGCAAAACCAAACCCGGGATCAAGGATGATCTTCTCGGCGGAAATCCCTGCACTGGCGCACTGAGCGACCCTTTCAGCCAGGAAACCACTCACCTCGCCAACCAAGTCGTCGTAATGCGGGCTGTCCTGCATATTCCCAGGCTCCCCCAGCATATGCATCAGGCACACCGGCAAACCGGTAGCTGCCGCCGCATCCAGGGCACCATCACGCTGCAATGAGCGCACATCGTTGATCAGCCCAGCCCCAAGGCGCGCAGTTTCACGCATCACCGCCGGGGTAGACGTATCAACCGAGATAATCACATCCAGCTCACGGGCGATGCGCTCAACAATCGGCGCAACCCGCTCCAGCTCCTCCAACGGAGAAACCACACGAGCCCCGGGACGGGTGGATTCACCACCCACATCAATCAACGTAGCCCCAGCCGCCACCATCGCCTCGGCATGGCGCAAGGCAGCATCAAGCTGACTGAAGCGGCCACCGTCGGAAAAGGAGTCGGGGGTTACATTAAGAATGCCCATCACGTGCGTATGGGCCAAATCAAGAACCCGGTTGCCGCAAGGCAACCGGGTGGAGGACAACACAGAAGTCATTTCAAACCTTAATGGTCAGCCGCAGGGCCGCCGATCGGGGTTTCCGGGCGTTCATTCTGAGCCACTGGCGGAGTACCCGAAGTACCCGAGCCACCTTCCCAATCGCGCGGTTCACGCGGGGCGCGGCCAGCCATGATGTCATCGATCTGGTCGGCATCGATGGTTTCATACTTCATCAACGCGTCAGCCATCGCATCCAGCTTGTCGCGGTTATCGGTCAGGATCTGCTTGGCCGTGCCGTAGCACTGGTCAATGATGCTGCGCACTTCGGAATCGATCAGCTTGGCTGTCTCGCCGGAGAAACTGGCGCTTTGACCGCCACCGCCACGACCCAGGAACACTTCACCTTCTTCCTCGGCATACATCAACGGACCGAGCTTTTCCGACAGACCCCACTTGGTCACCATGTTTCGTGCAATCTGGCTGGCACGCATGATGTCGTTGGAAGCACCAGTGGTCACACCGTCAAAGCCCAGTGTCATCTCTTCAGCAATACGACCGCCGTACAACGAGCAGATCTGGCTGATCAGCGCACGCTTGGAAAGGCTGTAGCGATCCTCTTCCGGCAAGAACATGGTGACACCCAATGCCCGACCGCGAGGAATGATCGACACCTTGTAGACCGGATCATGCTCAGGCACAACGCGACCCACAATGGCGTGACCGGCTTCGTGGTAAGCGGTGTTCTGCTTCTCTTTCTCGGACATGACCATGGATTTGCGCTCGGCGCCCATCATGATCTTGTCTTTCGCCAGTTCGAATTCTTTCATTTCCACGATGCGCTTGCCGGTACGGGCCGCAAACAGCGAAGCCTCGTTCACCAGGTTGGCCAAGTCGGCACCGGAGAAGCCTGGGGTACCACGGGCAATCACGGCCGGAGCCACGTCGTCGCCCATTGGCACTTTGCGCATGTGCACTTTGAGGATCTGCTCGCGACCACGGATGTCCGGCAAGCCGACCACCACCTGGCGGTCGAAACGGCCTGGACGCAGCAATGCAGGGTCCAATACGTCAGGACGGTTGGTTGCGGCGATGACGATGATGCCGTCATTCATCTCGAAACCGTCCATCTCTACCAGCAACTGGTTGAGTGTCTGCTCACGCTCATCGTGACCGCCACCCATGCCGGCGCCACGATGGCGACCAACGGCGTCGATTTCATCGATGAAGATGATGCAAGGCGCGTGCTTCTTGGCCTGTTCAAACATGTCGCGAACACGGCTGGCACCCACGCCGACGAACATCTCGACGAAGTCAGAACCGGAAATAGTGAAGAAAGGCACCTTGGCTTCGCCGGCAATCGCCTTGGCCAGCAAGGTTTTACCGGTACCCGGCGGGCCCACCATCAGCACGCCGCGAGGAATACGGCCACCCAGGCGCTGGAACTTGCCCGGATCGCGCAGGAACTCAACCAGCTCACCCACTTCTTCCTTGGCTTCATCGCAGCCTGCGACGTCAGCCAGGGTAGTCTTCACCTGGTCTTCGGACAGCAGGCGCGCCTTGCTCTTGCCAAAGCTCATCGGCCCGCCCTTGCCTCCAGCACCACCCTGCATCTGGCGCATGAAGAACATGAACACGGCGATAATCACCAGGATCGGGAAACTGGCTACCAGGAGCTGCGTCCAGATGCTCTGCTGCTCTGGCTGCTTGCCTTCGACAACGACGTGGTTGTCCACCAGGTCGCCAATCAGGCCGTTGTCCGGGATATTCGGGCGAATGGTCTTGAAGCTGTCGCCATCGCTGCGCTTGCCGCTGATCACAAAGCCATCAATCGCTACACGCTCGACCTTGCCATCCTTGACCTGCTGGATGAAGTCGGAATAGTTGAGGGTCTGCGGCTCGTTAGGGCTGGAGAAGTTGTTCATCACCGTCACCAGGACAGCTGCGATGATCAACCACAGGATCAGATTCTTTGCCATATCGTTCAATTAACTACCCTCTGAAGCAAGCTCCGCTACTGGCGCGCGCTTCGCATGATATTCACCGGCCTAACTTACTACATTACCTACAACTCTGGCAGGCGCCGTCTGTAACCCTTTGTGAAACTTTGACTACACAATATTCGTAAAGCTTCGTGACGAAAGCGACATAAAAAAACCTATCGCCCTCCTCGGCTTTCTTAAAAACGCTCTTCGCTCGTCGCACCTTCGACGCCACGGAAGCCGCGGCACAGCAGGTATTGTTCCCTGGACCGGTCCCGGGACGAGTCTGGCTTACGTGTCTGCACCTTATCGAACAACTTGCGTATGTTCTTGTGGTACTCGTCGAAACCTTCGCCCTGGAAGACTTTCACCAGGAAATCGCCACCAGGGCGCAATACCCGCCCCGCCAAATCCAGCGCCAGTTCGCAAAGGAACATCGCACGCGGCATATCGACGGCCGGTAATCCACTCATATTGGGGGCCATGTCGGAAATCACAAGGTCTACCTGCGAATTTCCCACAGCCTCCAGGATTTCGGCGAGCACCGTGTCCTGGGTAAAGTCGCCATGAACAAAGGTCACATCCGGGATGCTGTCCATCTCAAGGATGTCGGAAGCGATAAGGCGACCTTGCCCACCAATCAGACGACTGGTCACCTGGGACCAACCACCGGGGGCGGCACCAAGGTCGATAACGCTCATGCCTGGACGAATCAGCTTGTCCTTATCCTGGATCTCCAGCAGCTTGTAGCTGGCGCGGGAACGGTAGCCGTCCTTCTGCGCCTTTTTGACGTAAGGGTCGTTGAAATGCTCTTGCAGCCACTTAAGGCTAGTTTTGGAACGGGCCACGGGCCACCTCGAAAATAAAACGGGTCGTGATTAACTGGGCGGTCCCGGACTCGCTCGGGTAAACTGGCCGCCGCTTTTTACAAGATCAGACGCAGGGGTCAGATTATGCCGCTCACTCAAGAGCAGAAGAAACAGTACAAATCCATTGGCCACCATCTGAAACCAGTTCTGATTGTGGCAGACAACGGTTTGACTGAAGGTGTGTTAGCCGAACTTGAACGCGCATTGGGCGATCACGAACTGATCAAGATCAAGGTCAACATCCTTGACCGCGAAGCGCGCCTGGCCGCCATTGCAGAACTGTGCAAGGTGGGCAAAGCGGACCTGGTTCAGGTCATCGGCAAGATGGCGCTGCTGTATCGCAAGAATTTCAGCGTCAACAAGCAACTGTCGAACGTTCATCGCTTCAAATGATTCAAAGGGTCACGGGCGTGCTTCGCGCGCCCTGCCACTCCACCCCGGCGCAGGCTGTACAACCAGCACCAAGCCAGAGAACCCCAGTACAAGATAGCTGAACAACTGCCAGCGCAACGCTTCCGGCAGCCACACATGCACGATGCAGAACATTGCACACGCATAGAGCGCCATCAACAGCAGTTGGCCGCGAATATCCCGCCACAAACTCCCCCAGCCTTCGGCCTTGATCAGCACCAGCGCCTGGAGTGTCACGCACGCCGCCGCAAAACCCACCAGCAGCGCACTCAGTAATCCGCCGACCTCATCGATCAGCAACGGTGCCAGGCCAACCAGGCCCAGCGCCGGCAAAACACCAATGTGCAACAGCCACAGGCCGCCCACCCAGAGCATCTGGGAGAGCTGCCAAAGCATAGCGCCCGCACGGAGCGGGCGCCGCCTTTCAGACGTGACGAACTTCAACAATCTCGTACTCGATCACGCCACCCGGCGTCTTGACGGCAACCACATCACCCTCTTCCTTGGCAATCAAGGCGCGGGCAAGCGGAGAGCCGACGGAGATTTTGCCGAGCTTGAAGTCAGCTTCATCTTCACCAACGATGTGGTAAACCACACTTTCGTCAGTCTCGACGTTGGCGATTTCCACGGTGGTGCCGAAAATCACCTTGCCAGTCTTCGGAATGGTCGTCACATCGATGACCACCGAGTTCTGCAGGCGGCCTTCGATGTCACGGATCCGCGCCTCAACCATACCCTGTTGCTCACGGGCAGCGTGGTATTCGGCGTTTTCCTTCAAGTCACCCAGCTCGCGGGCCGTACCGATGTCCTGGCTCAGCTTTGGACGTACGACCTTGGTCAGGTGGGCGTGCTCCTCTTCCAGGGCCTTGAAGCCCTGGACGGTCATTGGGTATTTGGTCATGCCTTCAATCCTGCGTGTAGATCCTGCAAGCGGCGTACGGTTTTTTCAGGACCGAACTTGAGCGCTTCGCAGATGGCTTCGCCAGCAGCAATGGTGGTGGTGCAGTAGATCTTGTGCTGCAAGGCGTTACGGCGAATGGAGTAGGAATCCGCGATCGACTGGCGACCTTCGGTGGTGTTGATGATCAGGGTGACTTCGTCATTCTTGATCATATCAACCACATGCGGACGGCCTTCCGTCACCTTGTTCACGCGACGCACTTTCAGGCCGGCAGCTTCGATCAGCTTGGCGGTCCCGGCAGTGGCCACGACTTCGAAGCCCAAGTTGATCAGATCACGAGCTACGCCTGCAACCAGAGGTTTGTCGTCGTCACGCACGCTGATGAACGCAGTACCGCCGGTCGGCAGCACTTCACTGGCGCCCATCTGGGCCTTGGCGAACGCTTCGCCGAAGGTATCGCCCACGCCCATCACTTCACCGGTGGACTTCATCTCTGGGCCCAGGATCGGGTCCACACCAGGGAACTTGGCGAATGGGAACACCGCCTCTTTCACACTGTAGAAGTTCGGGATGATTTCCTTGGTGAAGCCGATTTCCTTCAGGGTCTTACCGGCCATCACGCGAGCAGCGATCATGGCCAGGGACACACCGATGCACTTGGAAACAAACGGTACGGTACGCGAAGCGCGCGGGTTGACTTCGATGACGTAGATGTCTTCGCCTTGCAGCGCCAACTGTACGTTCATCAGGCCGACCACGCCCAGCTCCAGGGCCATTTTCTTGACCTGTTCGCGCATCTCGTCCTGGATGTGCAGCGGCAGCGAGTACGGCGGCAGCGAGCACGCGGAGTCACCGGAGTGAACGCCCGCCTGTTCGATGTGCTGCATGATCGCGCCGATCACTACATCAGTACCGTCGCAGACAGCGTCCACATCCATTTCAATGGCGCAGTTGAGGAAGTGGTCCAGCAGCACCGGGCTGTCGTTGGACACTTTCACCGCATCACGCAGGTAACGCTTGAGCTCTTCTTCTTCGTAGACGATTTCCATCGCACGACCGCCCAGCACGTAGGACGGACGCACCACCAACGGGTAGCCGATCTTGCTGGCCGCACGAATGGCTTCGTCTTCGCTGCGCACGGTGGCGTTTGGCGGCTGACGCAGGTTCAGGCGCTCAACCATTTGCTGGAAGCGTTCGCGGTCTTCGGCACGGTCGATGGCGTCAGGGCTGGTGCCGATGATCGGTACGCCAGCGGCTTCAAGGGCGCGAGCCAGTTTCAACGGGGTTTGGCCACCGTACTGGACGATCACGCCTTTCGGCTTCTCGACGCGCACGATTTCCAGCACGTCTTCCAGGGTGACTGGTTCGAAGTACAGGCGATCAGAGGTGTCGTAGTCAGTGGAAACAGTTTCCGGGTTGCAGTTGACCATGATGGTCTCGTACCCGTCTGCGCGCAGAGCCAGAGCGGCGTGTACGCAGCAGTAGTCGAACTCGATGCCCTGGCCAATACGGTTCGGACCGCCGCCCAGGATCATGATCTTGTCGCGACCCGACGGCGCAGCTTCGCACTCTTCCTCGTAGGTGGAGTACAGGTAAGCGGTGTCGGTGGAGAACTCGGCGGCGCAGGTGTCAACGCGCTTGTAGACCGGGAAGATCTCCAGCTTGTGGCGATGCGTGCGCAGGTTCTTCTCGGTCACACCCAGCAGCTTGGCCAGACGCTGGTCGGAGAAACCTTTGCGCTTGAGGCGGAACATCATGTCGCGGTCGATGCTGGCCAGACCCAAAGTCTTGACCTTCTCTTCTTCCTTGATCAGATCTTCGATCTGTACCAGGAACCACGGGTCGATCATGTTCATGCCGAAGATATCTTCGACGGTCATGCCGGCACGGAAGGCGTCAGCCACGTACCAGATACGCTCGGCACCCGGCACGGTCAGCTCGCGCTTGAGCACGCTCATGCTTTCCGGGTTGCTCAGGTCGAGCTTCTCGTCCAGGCCGCAAACGCCCACTTCCAGGCCGCGCAAGGCTTTCTGCAAGGATTCCTGGAAAGTCCGGCCGATGGCCATGACTTCGCCCACGGACTTCATCTGGGTGGTCAGGCGCGCGTCAGCCTTGGCGAACTTCTCGAAGGCGAAACGTGGCAGCTTGGTCACAACGTAGTCGATGGACGGTTCGAAGGACGCCGGGGTCTTGCCACCGGTGATGTCGTTCGACAGCTCGTCCAGGGTGTAACCCACTGCCAGCTTGGCCGCGACCTTGGCGATCGGGAAGCCGGTGGCTTTCGAAGCCAGGGCCGACGAACGGGATACACGTGGGTTCATTTCGATCACGACCATGCGGCCGGTGTCCGGGCAGATGCCGAACTGAACGTTGGAACCGCCGGTCTCCACGCCGATCTCGCGCAATACCGCCAGGGAGGCGTTACGCAGGATCTGGTATTCCTTGTCGGTCAGGGTCTGTGCTGGCGCCACGGTGATCGAGTCACCGGTGTGCACGCCCATCGGGTCGAAGTTTTCGATGGAGCAGACGATGATGCAGTTGTCCTTCTTATCGCGGACAACCTCCATCTCATATTCTTTCCAGCCGATCAGGGATTCGTCGATCAGCAGCTCTTTGGTCGGCGACAGGTCCAGGCCACGGGCGCAGATTTCTTCGAACTCTTCACGGTTGTACGCGATACCACCACCGGTGCCGCCCATGGTGAAGGACGGACGAATGATGCACGGGAAGCCCAGGGTCTCGAGGACCGCATTCGCTTCTTCCATGCTGTGGGCGATGCCGGAACGCGGGCACGCCAGGCCGATGGACTTCATGGCCTTGTCGAAACGCGAGCGGTCTTCAGCCTTGTCGATGGTGTCGGCGTTGGCACCGATCATCTCTACGCCGAACTTCTCCAGGACGCCTTCGCGCTCCAGGTCCAGGGCGCAGTTCAGAGCGGTCTGGCCGCCCATGGTTGGCAGCAGCGCGTCCGGGCGCTCCTTCTCGATGATCTTGGCAACGGTCTGCCATTTGATCGGCTCGATGTAGGTGGCGTCGGCCATGTCCGGGTCGGTCATGATGGTGGCCGGGTTGGAGTTCACCAGGATGACGCGGTAACCCTCTTCGCGCAGGGCTTTGCAGGCCTGGGCGCCGGAGTAGTCGAATTCGCAGGCCTGGCCGATTACGATCGGGCCAGCGCCGAGAATCAGGATGCTTTTTATGTCTGTACGTTTTGGCATGGGTTTGTCACTCAAATCCGCAGGTCAGTCGGCAAGCCGTCTTGAACAATCCTTGAAGTGCCTGCGGGGGCCACCGAAATTCGGGGCCGCCCGCAGGCCGCTCAGTCAGCGTCGCTTGGCCATCTCATTGATGAAACGGTCGAACAGCGGCGCTACGTCGTTCGGGCCCGGGCTGGCTTCAGGGTGGCCCTGGAAGCTGAACGCGCTCTTGTCAGTGCGCTCGATGCCTTGCAGGGAACCGTCGAACAGCGACTTGTGAATTGCGCGGACGTTGCCCGGCAAGGTCGCTTCATCCACCGCAAAACCGTGGTTCTGGCTGGTGATCATGACGACGCCAGTGTCCAGGTCCTGCACAGGGTGGTTGGCACCGTGATGGCCGTGACCCATTTTCAGGGTCTTGGCGCCGGAGGCCAGAGCCAGCAGTTGGTGACCAAGGCAGATACCGAATACCGGAATCTCGGTCTCCAGCACTTCCTTGATCGCCTGGATGGCGTAGTCGCACGGTTCCGGATCACCTGGGCCGTTGGACAGGAACACGCCGTCCGGTTGCAGGGCGAGCACGTCGCTGGCAGGGGTTTGCGCCGGCACCACGGTCACGCGGCAACCGCGCTCGACCAGCATGCGCAGGATGTTGTACTTGACGCCGTAGTCGTAGGCCACGACGTGGTATGGCAGGTCAGCGGCTTCGATGGTCGCGTGGCTGTCGGTCTTCAAGTCCCAGACAGTAGAGCGCCACTCGTACGATTCCTTGGTGCTGACGACTTTCGCCAGGTCCATGCCCTTCAGGCCAGGGAAGCCCTGCGCTGCAGCAATCGCCGCGGCTTCGGAAATGTTGTCACCGACCATGATGCAGCCGTTCTGCGAGCCTTTTTCACGCAGGATGCGTGTCAGGCGGCGCGTATCGATACCGGCGATTGCCACAACGTTGTTGGCTTTCAGGTAATCGGACAGCGACATCGTGTTACGCCAGTTGCTCGCAACCAGTGGCAGGTCACGAATCACCAGGCCAGCGGACCAGACGCGATCGGACTCGATGTCTTCCGGTGTAGTACCGGTGTTGCCGATGTGCGGATAGGTCAGGGTAACGATCTGTTGGGCGTAGGAAGGATCGGTAAGGATTTCCTGATAGCCGGTCATGGCGGTGTTGAACACCACCTCTCCAACGGTCTGACCGTCGGCTCCAATGGCTTCGCCGCGAAAAATGCTGCCATCAGCAAGGGCGAGTATGGCTGGCTTAGTCAAGAAGACCTCCCGTAAATAAAGCCTGAAAGGGCGATCGCAGGTTGTAAAAAAGCGGAGTGACGTATGGACACGTCACCCCGCTTCTTCACTGAATTATTCTGCGCGCTTTTAGTGGACACACTAAAGCTGTAGCTTACAGAAAAAGGCTTTTTTGGTCCACCGCTAATGAGCCGAAAAGGCAGGGGAATGCGACAGGACGTCGCTTAGCGGGTAAAAACGGGGCCTTAGGATAATCCTGAGGCCCCGTTTTAGCTACTGATTAGTGCAGATCCAGCACATCGCGCATGTCGTACAGACCAGGCGTACGACCTTCCAACCACAGCGCGGCACGTACCGCACCCTTGGCAAAGGTCATGCGACTGGACGCCTTGTGCGTGATTTCCAGGCGCTCACCTTCAGTGGCGAACAGCACCGTGTGATCACCCACCACATCACCACCGCGCACGGTCGCAAACCCAATGGTGTCACGCGCACGCTCACCGGTATGGCCTTCACGGCCGTAAACCGCCACCTTCGACAGATCACGGCCCAGCGCATCGGCAATCGCCTCACCCATGCGCAGCGCAGTGCCCGACGGTGCGTCGATCTTGTGACGGTGATGGGTTTCGATAATCTCGATATCCGCTTCATCACCCAGCACACGAGCAGCCAGATCCAGCAGCTTGAGCGACAGATTCACGCCGACACTGAAGTTGGCAGCGAACACGACAGGAATCTCCTTGCCCGCCTCCACCAGCAACTGCTTCTGCTCAGCACTCAAGCCCGTAGTGCCGATAACCATGGCCTTGCCCGCCTTGCGACAGAACGCCAGGTTCTTCAGCATTACGTCCGGCAGCGTGAAGTCGATCAGCACGTCGAACTTATCGGCTACCTGCTCCAGGTCGCCCGACATCGGAACACCGATACGCCCCAACGAGGCCAACTCACCGGCGTCCGCACCGATCAACGTGCTGCCGGGGCGAACGATCGCCGCCGTCAGCCCAGAAACCGGCGAGCGCTGCTGCACCGCCTCGATCAGCGTCTTGCCCATGCGCCCGGCAGCGCCCATTACGGCTATACGTCGCATATTCATTCCTTACAGATCGCCGAAGAAGCGCTTCACGCCATCGAAAAAGCCCGTGGTCTTTGGCGAGTGGGAGTCATCACCTGCCAGGGAGCTGCGGAATTCCTCAAGCAGTTCGCGCTGGCGACGGTTCAGGTTGACCGGCGTCTCGATCGCCACACGGCACATCAGGTCGCCAGCACCGCCACCGCGCACCGGCGCAACGCCTTTGCCGCGGATACGGAACTGCTTGCCGGTCTGGGTCCCTTCTGGAATCTTGAGCTTCACTCGACCGTCAAGGGTCGGAATCTCCAACTCGCCGCCCAAGGCCGCATCAACAAAGCTGATCGGCACTTCGCAGAACAGGTGCTTGCCGTCACGCTGGAAGATCGAGTGCTCACGCACATTGATCACCACGTACAGGTCGCCCGTAGGCCCGCCCTGGGTACCCGCCTCGCCTTCGCCCGACAGGCGGATGCGATCACCGGTATCGACGCCCGCCGGCACTTTCACCGAAAGGGTCTTGTACTCTTCGACACGGCCTTCGCCGTGGCAGGAATCGCACGGATCGGAAATGATCTTGCCCTGACCATGGCAACGCGGGCAGGTCTGCTGCACCGAGAAAAAGCCCTGCTGCATACGGACCTGACCAATACCGCCACACGTCGGGCAGGTGATCGGCGAGGAGCCTTTCTTCGCGCCCGAACCATCGCACGGCGTGCAGTTGACCAGCGTCGGCACGCGGATGTTGACGCTGGTGCCGCGCACGGCTTCTTCCAGGTTCAGCTCCAGGGTGTAGCGCAAGTCGCTGCCACGCTGGGCACCACCACGCTGGCCACCACGGCCACCGCCGAAGAAGTCACTGAAGACATCGCCGAAGATATCGGAGAAGTTCTGACCGCCAAAACCGGCGCCACCGCCACCCATGCTCGGATCGACACCGGCATGGCCGTACTGGTCGTAGGCCGCACGCTTGTTGGGATCAGACAAGCATTCGTAGGCCTCGTTGGCCTCTTTGAACAGTTCTTCGGATTCTTTGCTATCCGGGTTACGGTCCGGGTGATGCTTCATCGCCAGGCGACGGTAAGCCTTCTTCAGGTCCGCCTCGCTGGAGCTGCGCTCCACACCCAACACAATGTAATAGTCACGCTTTGCCATAAGTCTTTGCACTCTTAAGGACGTTCGGCCAGACCCTCCTGAGCCCTGCCAAACTCGTTGAGCCCCAATACAGGCCCGGACCCAACTCACGTCAATTCAACGATCCTGGTCATTACTACTTTTAGCCAGGTACCCGGCCAAAAATGCGGTAATTACTGCTCGGAAAGCAGGAGCATTCCCGATCACACCGCCAGCACCCGAACGCTGTCGCATGCTGTAAAAATTCGTATACCCCAGACACGCCAACGCGGGAGCAAGCTCCCGCGCGGCGACATCCTACCAGTCACCGCTTGATAGCGGTCAACCGGGCGACCAACTTACTTCTGGTCTTTTACTTCTTCGAACTCGGCATCGACAACGTCGTCGTGCTTGGCTTCAGGCTCTGCCTGTTGCGCTGCACCGTCCGCTGGCTGACCTTGTTCGGCGTACATCTTCTGAGCAACCGGCGCGGAGACTTTCGACAGCTCCTCAACCTTGGCATCGATGGCAGCCTTGTCGTCGCCTTTGATAGCGGCTTCCAGGGCAACCACGGCAGCTTCGATTGCGGTCTTCTCTTCGTCAGTCACCTTGTCGCCTGCATCAGCAACCATTTTGCGCGTCGAGTGAACCAGGGCATCACCTTGGTTACGGGCGCCAGCCAATTCTGCAAACTTGGCATCCGCATCAGCGTTGGCTTCCGCATCACGAATCATCTGTTGAATTTCTTCATCAGACAGACCGGAGTTGGCCTTGATCGTGATCTTCTGCTCTTTGCCAGTCGCCTTGTCTTTCGCGCCGACGTGCAGGATGCCGTTGGCGTCGATGTCGAAGGTCACTTCGATTTGTGGCACGCCACGTGGTGCTGGTGGAATCTCGGCCAGGTCGAACTTGCCCAGGGACTTGTTCTGAGCAGCCTGTTTGCGCTCACCTTGCAGCACGTGAATGGTCACAGCGCCCTGGTTGTCATCGGCAGTCGAGAACACTTGCGATTTCTTGGTAGGAATCGTGGTGTTTTTCTCGATCAGCGCGGTCATCACGCCGCCCATGGTTTCGATACCCAGGGTCAGCGGGCTGACGTCCAGCAGCAGCACGTCTTTCACGTCGCCGGCCAATACCGCGCCCTGGATAGCAGCACCCATGGCAACCGCTTCGTCCGGGTTCACGTCTTTACGTGCTTCCTTGCCGAAGAACTCGGTAACTTTCTGCTGAACCAATGGCATACGGGTCTGACCGCCCACCAGGATCACGTCGTTGATCGCGCCAACGTCGATACCGGCGTCTTTCAGAGCAATGCGGCAAGGCTCGATGGTGCGCTGAACCAGGTCTTCGACCAGCGATTCCAACTTGGCGCGAGAAATCTTCACGTTCAAGTGCTTAGGACCGGTGGCATCTGCAGTGATGTACGGCAGGTTCACGTCGGTCGCATTGCTGGACGACAGTTCGATCTTGGCTTTCTCAGCGGCTTCTTTCAGGCGCTGCATCGCCAGCGGGTCACCTTTGAGGTTCATGCCGCTTTCTTTCTTGAATTCGTCGACGAGGTAGTCGATCAGACGAATGTCAAAGTCTTCACCGCCCAGGAAGGTGTCACCGTTGGTGGCCAACACTTCAAACTGGTGCTCGCCGTCAACTTCAGCGATCTCGATCACGGAGACGTCGAAAGTACCACCACCCAGGTCATAAACGATCACAGTGTGGTCGCCTTTGGCCTTGTCCATACCGTAAGCCAGAGCAGCTGCGGTTGGTTCGTTGATGATACGTTTTACGTCCAGGCCCGCAATGCGGCCGGCGTCTTTGGTCGCCTGGCGCTGGCTGTCGTTGAAGTAGGCTGGAACGGTGATCACCGCTTCAGTCACTGGCTCACCGAGGTAGTCTTCGGCAGTCTTCTTCATCTTTTTCAAGACTTCAGCCGAGATCTGTGGAGCGGACATTTTCTGGCCGTTCACTTCAACCCAGGCGTCACCGTTGTCAGCCTTGGCGATTTTGTACGGAACCATCTTGATGTCTTTCTGTACGACTTCTTCGTCGAACTTACGACCGATCAGACGTTTTACTGCGTACAGGGTGTTGTGCGGGTTGGTTACAGCCTGGCGCTTGGCCGACTGACCCACAAGAATCTCACCGTCATTGGCGTAAGCAATGATCGACGGCGTAGTACGCGCGCCTTCGGCGTTTTCGATAACTTTAGCTTTACCGTTTTCCAGAACGGAGACACACGAGTTGGTGGTCCCCAGGTCGATACCGATAATTTTGCCCATGATTTACTCTCCCGAAACTTGAATTTGGTTGCCGCAGCAGTTGTGGCTAACTGCGGTAGCACTTAAACGCTTGACTTATAGATGGGGGCCTTGCGGCGAATTTCAAGCCTGCTCATCAATAGAAGGTGCAACGGGTGCAGGAGCCTTGCTCACTACCACCATTGCCGGGCGCAGCAAGCGACCGTTGAGCAGGTAACCCTTCTGGAACGTCTTCAGCACGCTGTTCGGCTCAAGATCATGGCTTTCCTGCATGGCCATGGCCTGGTGATGGTCAGCGTTGAACGGCTCGCCGCCTTGTGGATCAACCGCTTCCAACTGATAACGCTTCAGGGTGTCCTGGAACATTTTCAGGGTCAGTTCGATCCCTTCGCGCATTGGCCGGATGTTTTCGTCTTCCGCGTTGGACAACTCAAGACCACGTTCCAGGCTGTCGATGATCGGCAGCAAGTCACCGGCGAATTTTTCCAGTGCGAACTTGTGAGCCTTTTCTACATCCTGCTCGGCACGGCGGCGGACGTTCTGCAGATCGGCGGCAACACGCAAAGCCTGATCATTCGCAGCGGCCAATTGCTCTTCGAGCACTTGCACACGAGTTGCCATGTCATCGCCGGCAGCCGCATTAGCGTCTGGAGTTTGCGTATCCTGCGTCTGTTCGTCAGCCATAGTTTTCTCCTTTCAAAATCATGCGCGAACTCAACTCGCGCTTCTGTTCCGGTATATGGGGCCACAATTTCCAGGTTCAAGGGCGCGAGCATTACCAAAAGTCTTTCGTGTGTCCGGGATCAATTCCTGGGCAGTCATTCCTGATTGCGCTAAAAAAACAAGCCATTCAAGCAAATCGAGCTAAGCGTCAGGATTGTCAGCTCAGAACAAAACACTGTATAAATAACCAGACCTAACGCCTGGGAGCGGCCGTCATGCTCGTGCACCTGTCTGTACATAACTACGCCATCGTTGAACACCTGGATCTCGAACTGGATCGCGGGATGAGCGTAATCACAGGCGAAACCGGCGCCGGCAAGTCGATCATGCTCGACGCCCTGGGCCTTACCCTCGGCGACCGCGCCGACAGCGGCGTTGTGCGCCCAGGCGCAGACAAGGCCGACATCCTGGCGACCTTCGACCTGGCGGACATTCCAGAAGCCGAAGCCTGGCTCGCCGAACGCGACCTGAATAACGACGGCCCGTGCATCCTGCGCCGGGTCATCACTGCCGAAGGCCGCTCACGCGGCTATATCAACGGCACGCCCTGCCCCCTTGGCGACCTGAAAGCCCTGGGCGAGTTGCTGATCGATATCCACAGCCAGCACGAACACCAGTCCCTGCTGAAAACCGACACTCACCGCCGCCTGCTCGACGAGTACGCCGGCGCCACCGACCTTGCGCGCCAAGTGCAGTTGGCAGCCCAGCGCTGGCGCCAGACGCGCCAGGAACTGGAACGCCTGTCCAATTCCGGTGACGAGCAGCGCGCTCGCCACCAATTGCTCAGCTATCAACTCGAAGAACTCGAAAGCCTGGGCCTGGGCGAAACCGAGCTGGAGCAACTTGAGCAGGAACACAAGAACCTCACCAACGCCGAAACCCTGCTGGGCATCTGCCGCCAGGTGGTCGAGCAATGCAGCGAGAGCGATTCAGGCAATGTGCTCAATGCGCTGACCGCCAGCCTCAATCGCCTCTCCAGCGTGAACAATGCCGCAGGCTCCTTGAACGAAGCGACCACTCTGCTGACCAGCGCGCAGATCCAGGTCGAGGAAGCCGTCGGCGAGCTGAATCGCTTTCTGGACCACTTCGATGCCGACCCGGCACGCCTGCAGGAAATCGAAGAGCGCCTGGACACTATCTATACCCTGGCGCGCAAGCATCGAATCCAGCCGACCGAAGTGGCGACGATGCAGCAGAAACTGCTGGATGAAATCGAAACCCTGAACGCCAATGACGAATCCATTGAGCGCCTTGCCGATGAGCTTGCTGCTTTTGCCAGGCACTACCAGGAGAAAGCACGAGAGCTGAGCGACCTGCGCCAACAGGCTGCCAGCGGCCTTGCCAGCGCCGTGGAACAGGAAATCCAGCGACTGGGTATGCCTGGCGGACGTTTCACCATTGAGTTGCGCGCCAATGCCAACAACGAACTGCAACCCCACGGCCTCGAACACGTCGAGCTGCTGGTCAGCGCCAACCCCGGGCAACCGCTAAAGGCACTGGCAAAAGTGGCGTCCGGTGGTGAGCTGTCGCGGATCAGCCTGGCGATCCAGGTCATTACCGCGCAAACGTCGCGCGTGCCAACGCTGGTATTCGATGAAGTAGACGTGGGCATTGGCGGGCCGACCGCGGAAATTGTCGGCCAACTGCTACGTCGCCTGGGGGATCGCGGCCAGGTACTGACGGTCACGCACTTGCCACAGGTAGCGGCCCAAGGGCATCAACACCTGTTTGTACATAAAGTGCGCGGGAGCGATGCGACCCACACGGCCGTATCCAAGCTGAATAAGTCGGAACGCGTGGAAGAGGTAGCGCGGATGCTCGGTGGCATCGACCTGACCAAAGAGTCGCTGGCACATGCGAAGAAAATGGTAGTGGCGTCGAAGGCCTGATCTGCCATTTTCACCCTCATATAGAAAGCACGAAGGCGACCCTAGGGTCGCCTTCGATCGTTTCACAGGGCAAATCTGCGCTGTTTTTACTTTTTCTTACGGATGTACAACACGAGATTGTGGTCAACCAAATCGAAGCCATGGTCCTCAGCAATCTTATGCTGCAGCGCCTCGATCTCTGGGCTGGTGAACTCGATAACCTCATTGGTATCCAGGTCAACCATGTGGTCATGATGACCACCGTCAGCCAGTTCAAACACCGCATGGCCACCGTCGAAATTGTGACGAACCACCAGCCCTGCGGCCTCAAACTGGGTCAGTACACGGTAAACCGTGGCCAGGCCAACGTCTTCGTTCGAGTCCATCAGCGCCTTGTAGACATCTTCGGCACTCATGTGGCGCTGCTCAGCAGAATCGAGCATTTGTAGAATCTTGACTCGTGGCAGAGTCACTTTAAGACCGGCTTTGCGTAGTTCGCTATTTTCAACCATGGTTAGCTTTCTCGCGGATGCTGCTTCGCAGCTTCTCTTAATACGGGTATGATCGGCGTTTACGTTGTCCCAGCCAAGATAGTGGAAGTCGCCCACCGATGCAAAACACCAAGCTCTTGCTAACCAGTTTCACCTTTGTGGGACTGCTCGCACTCGCCGGTTGTTCATTCCCCGGGGTTTACAAAATCGACATCCAGCAGGGCAATGTCGTCACGCAGGACATGATAGACCAGTTACGCCCGGGAATGACCCGACGGCAAGTACGGTTTATCATGGGCAACCCCCTGCTGACCGACACTTTCCATGCTGATCGCTGGGATTATCTCTACAGCATCCAGCCTGGTGGCGGTGAACGCCAACAGGAACGCGTCAGCGTCATTTTTAATGGCAATGACCAGCTTGTGAGCCTGTCCGGTGACTTCATGCCTGGCGTAAGCCGCGATGAAGCCTTGCTCGGCAAGGACAACGGCACCGACGTGACTGCGCCAGCGCAGGAAGCCGAGAAGCCGAAGTCCGAAGTTCCTGCCAAGCCAGGTTCCCTGCTCGACAAGATCCAGAAAGACGTCGACGGCGTGGAGACTGTTCCAGTCCCAACGCCGCAACCGCTGGACACCAGCCCGCAGTAAGTTTGCGGCGCTCAACAAAAAGCCCGGCATGCCGGGCTTTTTGTTGCCTGCCATTTGGCAAGCCTAGGAATTCTGTTGCCTGGCCAAGGCAGCCTTGGCGGCACGCAACCGGCGCACCTCCTTTGGATCAGCCTGCAAGGGCCGGTAGATCTCAATCCGATCTCCCGCTTGCACAGCCCGAACCTCAGGGTCGGCAACCACCTTGCCAAATATCCCCAACGGACACTCCGCCAGCGCCACCCCGGGAAACTGCGCCGCTATCCCCGATGCCTGCACTGCCGCCCGCAGGCTGGTGCCCGACGGTACCGCCACCACTCGCAACACCTGGCGATCCTCGGCGGCATACACCACTTCAATCTCAACCATGCAGTTGCTTGGCGCGCTGGCAGAACGCGTCCACCAGGGTATTGGCCGCCTGATTGAACAAAGGCCCCAACGTCGCGCGCACAAGCGGGCCGGCGTAATCAAAAGAGAGATCCAGGCTGATCTTGCAAGCCTTGTCAGTCAGCGCCTTGAACACCCACACACCGTGAAGCTGGGTAAACGGCCCTTCCTGCAGATTCATCTCGATGGACTTCCCAGGCACCAGGACATTACGCGTAACAAAGTGCTGGCCAATCCCGCCCTTCGCCACGCCGACACTGGCCACCATGTGCTCATCACTGCTTTCCAGCACTTCGGCGGCCGAGCACCACGGCAAGAATTCCGGGTAACGCGCCACGTCGTTGACCAGGTCATAGAGCGCCTGCGCCGGATAGGGCAGCAGGGCCGAACGTTGAATGTGCGTCGTCATGTGAGCGTTATTTCCACTGCTGAGGCAAAACATCGCGAAACAACAGGCCGATCCGCGAGAGAAAAAAACCAAAGAACTGCCCGTATTGTCCGGGATTCATCCAACACGCTCAAGCACGCAGGTTGACCGTAGCCGACACGCTCGCAACTCCCTATAATGCCGCCCCTATGGCTAAACAAAAGAAACACCCCACAGGGACCATCGCGCAAAACAAAAAGGCGCGACACGATTACTTCATCGAACATCGGTTCGAGGCTGGCTTGGTCCTGGCCGGCTGGGAAGTAAAGAGTCTGCGTGCCAGCAAGCTGCAACTGGTTGACAGCTACGTGCTGCTCAAGGATGGCGAGGCGTGGCTGCTGGGCAGTCATATCACCCCGCTGACCACCGCGAGCACCCATGTGATTGCCGACCCGGTGCGTACACGCAAGCTATTGCTCAATGCGCGCGAGCTGGAAAAACTCGCCGCTGCCGTACAGCAGAAAGGCTATGCCTGCGTCTGCCTGTCCTGGTACTGGAGCAAGCACCTGGTCAAGTGCGAAATCGCACTGGGCAAGGGCAAGAAGGAATACGACAAACGCGATACCGAGCGCGAGCGCGACTCCAATCGCGAGCTGCATCGCGCCGTGCGCAACAAAGGCAAGGAGGAATAATCCTTGCCGCGCTGTAGCCTTGGGTGAGTCACCCTTGGCTACATGCCCTTACGCCGCTCCGCCCGCGCCACGCGCTGAACCTCCTGACGCACTTCCTCCAACACTTCCTGCACATACTGCAAATGACGTGTGGAGACCTCGCGCGCCTCCTCCGCCCGCCCTTCGATAATCGCCAGGTACAAATCCCGATGCTGACTGATCAGCATGTCGCGGGTTTCCGTACGCTGCTGATACATGCCACCAATGTTGGTCACCACATTACGCTTGAGCAAATCGAACAGCCCACGAATGGTATGCAGCAACACGGCGTTATGGCTGGCCTCGGCAATCGCCAGGTGAAAGCTCGCATCGGCCGCACCTTCCTCCGCCCGACTGACCTCATCGACACGCGTATAGCAGTCCTGCAGCGCCTCGAACGCCGCGGTCAGCCGCTCACGATCAACCTCGGTGGCGCGTAACGCCGCGTAATAAGCGCATGACGCTTCAAGGGTCTGACGAAACTCCAACAGATCACGCTGCGCCTCGGGATTGTTTTCCAACAGGTGCAGCAACGGGTCGCTGAACGTAGACCCTAACGAATCAACGACGTAGTTACCCCCGCCCTGGCGACTGACCAGCAAGCCCTTGGCCGCCAATTTCTGGATCGCCTCACGCAATGACGGGCGCGACACACCAAACTGCTCCGCCAATGCGCGCTCGGCCGGCAAGCGCTCGCCCGACTTCAGCGTGCCCTCAAGGATCATGCCCTCAAGCTGCTCGACAATATCGTCGGACAAACGGCGCTGACGCACCTGATCAAACCCCATAACTCACTCTCCACCATCCCGACCACTCGCCGGGCCCTCTATTCTCGCCTATCGCAGCGCTTGCAGCACCTATCAGAGCACCCTGGTTTTACCCGCTCAGATCCCCTCACCCACCGACCTACGACGAAAGTATCGCGGGCGGCAAATTGACACACCACCCCGAAGACTCTTAACCTAGCCAACAGCGATTGTAAATTGGTATTACCAATTAACCAAGCTAACAAAAAATGCATGACCAACAACAATTAGGGGCCACCCCATATGCAAACCTGGCAACAGCTCTACAGCCCTCTCGGCAGCCTTGGCCTGTCCGCACTGGCCGCCGTCATCCCCATCGTGTTCTTCTTTCTGGCCCTGGCCGTGTTCCGCCTCAAAGGCCACGTGGCCGGCAGCATCACGTTGGCCCTTTCGATCCTGGTGGCGATCTTTGCCTTCCAGATGCCTGTGGACATGGCGCTTGCCGCCGCCGGCTACGGTTTTGCCTACGGCCTGTGGCCCATCGCGTGGATCATCGTTGCCGCCGTATTCCTCTACAAATTGACCGTCAAGAGCGGCCAGTTCGAAGTCATCCGCAGCTCGGTCCTGTCGATCACTGACGATCAACGCCTGCAAGTGTTGTTGATTGGCTTCTGCTTCGGCGCCTTCCTCGAAGGTGCTGCCGGCTTTGGCGCCCCTGTGGCGATCACCGCCGCGCTGTTGGTGGGCCTGGGTTTCAACCCGCTGTACGCCGCCGGCCTGTGCCTGATCGCCAACACCGCACCGGTGGCGTTCGGCGCCCTGGGCATCCCGATCATCGTTGCTGGCCAAGTGACCGGCATCGACGCGTTCAAGATTGGCGCCATGACCGGCCGCCAACTGCCGCTGCTGTCGCTGTTCGTACCGTTCTGGCTGGTGTTCATGATGGACGGCCTGCGCGGCGTTCGTGAAACCTGGCCGGCCGCACTGGTCGCGGGCCTGAGCTTCGCCATCACGCAGTACTTCACGTCCAACTTCATTGGCCCGGAACTGCCGGATATCACCTCGGCCCTGGCCAGCCTGATTTCCCTGACCCTGTTCCTGAAAGTCTGGCAACCCAAGCGCACCGCAGGCGCACAGATTGCCGGCGCGACCACCAGTGCCGCCGTGACCGCCAGTGCCGGCGGCTTCGGCCTGCCCCGCAGCACCGTGGCGTCGCCTTACAGCCTGGGGGAAATTTTCAAGGCCTGGTCGCCCTTCCTGATCCTGACCGTGCTGGTCACCATCTGGACCCTCAAGCCGTTCAAGGCCATGTTCGCCGCTGGCGGCTCGATGTACAGCTGGGTGTTCAACTTCGCGATCCCGCACCTGGACCAGTTGGTGGTCAAGGTGGCCCCGATCGTGACCAACCCGACGGCGATTCCGGCCGTATTCAAGCTGGACCCGATCTCCGCAACCGGCACAGCGATTTTCTTCTCCGCACTGATCTCGATGCTGGTGCTGAAAATCGACATCAAAACTGGTCTGACCACTTTAAAAGAAACTTTCTACGAGCTGCGCTGGCCGATCCTGTCCATCGGCATGGTGCTGGCCTTTGCCTTCGTCACCAACTACTCCGGCATGTCGTCCACCATGGCGCTGGTATTGGCCGGCACGGGCGCAGCCTTCCCGTTCTTCTCGCCTTTCCTCGGCTGGCTGGGGGTTTTCCTGACAGGCTCGGACACCTCGTCCAACGCCCTGTTCAGCTCGTTGCAAGCCACCACTGCGCACCAGATCGGCGTCAATGACACCCTGCTGGTCGCGGCAAACACCAGCGGCGGCGTGACCGGCAAGATGATCTCGCCGCAATCAATCGCCGTGGCGTGCGCAGCCACTGGCCTGGTCGGCAAGGAATCGGACCTGTTCCGCTTCACACTCAAGCACAGCCTGTTCTTTGCCACCATCGTCGGCCTGATCACCCTGGCCCAGGCCTACTGGTTCACCGGTATGCTGGTGCACTAAGGCCTGCACGCAATAGAGTAAGAATCGACGCCGGACCACGATTCCGGCGTCAGCTATTTCTGGAGGACCGATGAGCCTGCCTGCTGCTTTCCTGCACGACGTCGCACACCTGATCCCGAACGATCGGCGCTTCGACGACCCGCTTTCCACCCTCGCATTCGGCACCGACGCCAGCTTTTACCGACTTGTCCCACAGTTGGTTATCCGCGTGGAGTCAGAAGACGAGGTCGTCGCCCTGCTGCAACTGGCCCAGCGTGATCACGTTCCGGTGACCTTCCGTGCAGCCGGTACCAGCCTGTCAGGGCAAGCCATCAGCGACTCCGTGCTGATCGTACTGGGCGATAACTGGAATGGCCGCGAGATTCGCGGGCAAGGTACGCAGATCCGCCTGCAGCCCGGCGTGATTGGCGCCCAAGCCAACGCGTGGCTGGCACCATTCGGGCGCAAGATCGGACCAGACCCGGCGTCGATCAACGCCTGCAAAATTGGCGGCATCGTCGCCAACAACGCCAGCGGCATGTGCTGCGGTACGGCGCAAAACACCTATCACACCCTCGCGGGTATCCGCTTGGTCCTGGCTGACGGCAGCCGCCTGGATACCGAAGACGCTGCAAGCGTTGCGGCCTTTCGTGAACAGCAAGGCCCGCTACTTGAACGCCTGGCGACACTCGGTCGCGAGACGCGGGCAAATGCTGAATTGGCGGCCAAGATCCGCCACAAATACCGTCTGAAAAATACCACCGGCCTGTCCCTCAACGCCCTGGTGGATTTCGATGACCCGCTGGAAATCCTAAGCCACCTGCTGGTGGGCTCCGAGGGCACCCTGGGGTTTATCAGCGCCGTGACCTACGACACGGTGATCGACCACCCGAACAAGGCCTCGGCCCTGATCGTGTTCCCGGACGTCGAGACGTGCTGCAACGCAGTGACAGTGCTGAAAACCCAGCCCGTCTCCGCCGTCGAACTGCTGGATCGACGCAGCATGCGTTCGGTGCAAAACAAACCCGGCATGCCCGCATTCGTACAGCACTTGTCGGAAAATGCCTGCGCACTGCTGATCGAATCCCGCGCGGCGTCGTCTTCGCTGCTGCAAGAACAACTGGCACTGATCATGGCGTCCCTGGCGGCGTTTCCCGTGGAAAAACAGGTCGACTTCACCGAAGACCCGCTGGAAAACGCGCGCCTGTGGGCCATCCGCAAAGACACCTTCCCGGCTGTCGGCGCCGTGCGTAAAACCGGCACCACGGTAATTATCGAAGACGTGACGTTTCCGGTCGAACAGTTGGCCATCGGCGTCAACCGTTTGATCGAACTCTTCGACAAACATCACTACGACGAAGCCATCCTTTTCGGACACGCCCTGGAAGGCAATCTGCACTTTGTGTTCACCCAAGGCTTTAACAGCGCGCAAGAAGTCACACGCTACCAGGCGTTCATGGACGACGTGGCACAGTTGGTGGCCGTGGAATTTGGCGGCTCGCTGAAGGCCGAACACGGCACGGGCCGCAACATGGCGCCATTTGTCGAGCTGGAATGGGGCAGCGATGCCTATCAGCTGATGTGGCAACTCAAGCGCCTGCTCGACCCCAACGGCATCCTCAACCCGGACGTGATCCTCAGCGAAGACCCACAAATCCACCTTAAGCATCTCAAGCCACTACCCGCTGCCGACGAGCTGGTGGATAAGTGCATCGAATGCGGCTTTTGCGAGCCGGTGTGCCCGTCCAAAGGGCTGACGCTAAGCCCGCGCCAGCGCATTGTGATCTGGCGCGACATCCAAGCGAAGCGACGCGCCGGCATCGACACCACCGAACTGGAAGCGGCCTATCACTACCAAGGCATCGAGACGTGCGCCGCCACCGGCCTATGCGCCCAACGCTGCCCCGTAGGAATCAACACCGGCGACCTGGTGAAAAAACTGCGTAGCCGCGACGCCAACCGTACGAAAACCGCCGAATGGTTGGCCACCCACTTCGCCACCGCACTGCAAGGCGCACGCTTTACCCTGCACGTGGCCAATGGGGCACGGATGCTGTTGGGCGCGCCCCGCCTGGCGAAGCTGTCAGCCACGGTCACCAAACTGTCCAAGGGGCAGATCCCGCAATGGTCCAACGCCATGCCCCAGCCGGAAAAAGCCATCCGTTTCAGCCCCCCCGTGACCGACGAGCGGCCACGTGTGGTCTACCTGGCCGCCTGCGTCTCACGCACCATGGGCCCGGCAGCCGGGGATAAAGAGCAAATGTCGCTGTACGACAAAACCCGTGGTCTGCTGGAAAAGGCCGGCTATCAAGTCGTCTCTCCCGACAACCTGGACAACCTCTGCTGCGGTCAGCCCTTTGCCTCCAAAGGCTACGCCGAACAAGCCGAACACAAGCGCCAGGAACTGATCGGCGCCCTGCTCCACGCCAGCCGTGGCGGCCTCGACCCGATCTATTGCGACACCAGCCCCTGCACCCTGCGCCTGGTGCAAGACCTGGGCAACACACGCCTGGACCTTTACGACCCCGTGCGTTTTATCCGCACCCACCTGATGGACCGCCTCGACTTCACACCGCAGGAAGCCCCCATCGCCGTCCACGTGACCTGCAGCACCCAGCACCTGGGCGAAAGCCAGGCCTTGATCGACCTAGCCCGCCGCTGCGCAAAAACCGTGGTCATCCCGGAAGGCATCCATTGCTGCGGCTTTGCCGGCGACAAAGGCTTTACCACGCCGCAACTCAACGCCCACTCACTGCGCTCCCTCAAGGACGCCGTGCAATATTGCAGCGAAGGCATCTCCACCAGCCGCACCTGCGAAATCGGCCTGAGCCAGCATGGCGGCATTGATTACCACGGGCTGGTCTACCTCGTGGACCGCGTCACCCAGGCCCGCGCCCACTGATCCAGCAAAAAAACCGAACCCCTGCGCCCCAGCGCAGTCATCTGCATAGGCCTCGGCAAACGAGGCCCCTCAGTGATGTCGCTGGCAGCCCGTGAACGCCAGCAGCGTCGAGCCCTTTTGCGCAAGGAGATACCCTATGAAGCGTTCCGCTCTTGCTGGCTTGTTCATCACCGCTGCGATGCTGGCCTCCCCGGTTTTTGCTGCCGGTGACAAAGACCTCTGCGAGATCAACCTCAACAGAATCAATGACGGTAAAGCGACGCTCGCCACCGACAGCACTGGCAAAAGTGGTGAGATCGACACGGCCGTCGCCTCGGCCAAGGCCGCCCATGCCGCAGGTGATGACAAAAAGTGCATCGAGATCACCTCCAAGGCCCTGCAAGATCTGCAGAACAGCGAGAAAGGCGGCCAATAGGCGCCTCACCCGCTCGAGGCCAACCTTCGGGTTGGCCTTCCGTGACGGTTTGGCGTACACTGCACAGGCTTGTCACTCACTATGAAACAACGAGTTACAAGCACGGGGCCGTTTAGGATTCGACGCCGGTTGCGAAACTTTAGGTGCATGCCGAGTTGGTAACAGAACTCGTAAATCCACTGTTGCAACTTCTTATAGTTGCCAATGACGAAAACTACGGCCAGGAATTCGCTATCGCTGCGTAAGCAGCCTTAGACCTGAGCTTCTGGTACCTTCGGGTCCAGCAATCACCAGGGGATGTCTGTAAACCCAAAGTGATTGTCATATAGAACAGAATCGCCGTGCAGTACGTTGTGGACGAAGCGGCTAAAACTTACACAACTCGCCCAAAGCACCCTGCCCTTCGGGTCGCTGAGGGTTAACTTAATAGAAACGGCTACGCATGTAGTACCGACAGCGGAGTACTGGCGGACGGGGGTTCAAATCCCCCCGGCTCCACCAATTCGAACCATCGACAAAACCCGCCAAGTGCGGGTTTTGTAGTTTCTGAGGGCTAGAAAGCCCAGCCGGCGGGCCTTCGGATTTTTCCTTCAAGATGTCACGCCGTTGGTGAACTGGCGCAACCCCAACCACAACGCTAATGTTCGCCCGTCGTTGCTCATCAGCGACCGGCTTTGACAGGCCGAAAAGTGTAACCTTTCACCCCCCCCCATGATTTAACGGCATGCTTCACGCATCCCGTGTCGTTCATGGCGGCTGTGCGTGGGGCATCTTCGGGTGCGCCGGGTTCCTACACTTTCGGTCTGTCAACCTGCGTACAGCTGCCACCCAATCCTGTTTGACAGCAGGGGCCGGCAGCTCCTTAAACAGTGTGGGAGCCTCATCATGAAAAAAATCCCCCCCAATCCCCCGACAAATCTTTTAGAGGTCGCTCAAAACATCGACCCCGAAACCCTGCTGATTCAAGCCAGCGAAACTCTGGCCTCGCTTAACGCTATCACCACCGATCTGGCCTTCGAACTCGAAGGCGAAAACCGTCAGAAGCTTTTGGATAGCCAACAATTAATCGTGCTGGGTGAGTTACTGATCGAGCGGGTGTTGGTCGTAATGCACCCTACTACCGATACGTTCAAACGGCTTCGTTGCCGATGCCACTCCAATAGAGGATCGTGACACCAAGGCGGCCTTGTAATCGCTGACTGAATTTTGGACTGGCTCAATGAATTCGGCAGTTTAAGTCGAAAAATCATAAACGCCAACAGGAAGGCTGAGCCTAGGCATAACAGGGTTCTTGATCCCAGTAAAAGCTGTTGAATTTCCGATCCATATAACCTAGTCTGGCAATTTGCTATTAGCTTATCGACAAGTAGGCCATAGCAGTATAGCGATCGAATATTCACACAACTATTATTTGCTGGCTCGATATGCAGGGATTATGTAAATGGAGAATCTTTCAGGTGCGGACGGGGTAGTTTCAGAGTCATCTTCATCGAGCATTGAATTTATAAAAGAGATATTAGCGTCTGCAAAAAATGAGTTAACTGAATTTAATTTAAGTATTTACGCAGATGTTCAGCGTGATACTGACGGTAGTGGCGAAACCGATCTAGAAAGAGATGCGTTCTTCTACCTGATGACAGAACGTCTTGAGGCGGTCGGAGAGATCGAGACATCCGAGCGTGCATACGTTGATGTTGTGGTCAGCAACAAGACGATCAGAGTGGACGGCAGTGGCGGTGATCCAAGAGATACCGATGGTGTTTTGAGCCTGATCGTGTCGGAATTTCATGGAAGCGAACTGAAGACGATTAATGCACAGGACGCAAAGCGGATCTTCGGATATTTAAGAAACTTCATTACCTCATCATGGAAGTCAGATTTCCGTACGTCGCTACCCACCGGCAGCCCAGTTGCCGGGCTTGCATCTATGATAGCCGATGCATGGGGTGCGACAACAAAGATCAAACTCATTTACGTGACCAATGCAAATTACAGTGCTCGCACGGATGCTGTGACTGCAGGGGAAATCGGAGGTGTTCCAGCTACTTATAATGTTTGGGATTTATCCAGGTTTTATCGTTACGAAAACTCTCTGCAGGCACGAGAGGTATTGAATATAAATTTTCGCGACACGTTTGGCGGATCGATACCAGCTTTGGCGGCATCCAAAGATGGCGGAGAGTTAGACAGCTACCTGATGGTAATCCCAGGCATTCAGCTTGCGGACATTTATGACAAATGGGGCGCAAGATTACTGGAGTCTAATGTCAGAAGCTTTTTGCAGGCAAAGGGCAAAGTAAACAAGAGCATTCGAGACACTATCAACACCGATCCTGCGCTGTTTTTCTCATATAACAATGGTTTGTCGGCCACCGCTGACAGTTTAGAGCTTGAGAGTTCCGAGCCCGGCGGAACTCAAGTAGTATCAATAAAAAATCTGCAGATCGTGAACGGAGGGCAGACGACCGCTTCGATTCATGCTGCAAAACGCATAAATCCTGATGCGTTAAAAGAAGTATATGTTCAGATGAAGCTTACAGTTGTTCCGCCTGCAAGGGCTGAAGAACTGGTACCTAAAATTTCCGAATTTGCGAATAGCCAAAATAAAGTAAGCGCTGCCGATTTCTTTTCAAACCACCCCTTCCACATCCGCATGGAAGATTACTCTAGGCGAACTATCACTCCTGTCGAGAGTGAGTCTCGTGATACGAAATGGTTTTATGAGCGCGCTCGTGGACAGTATCTCGTGGAGCGAGCAAAGCGATCTGACGCAGAAAGAAGGCGCTTTGATATCGAGTACCCAAAAAACCAGTTTTTTACCAAAACTGATTTGGCGAAAGTAGAGTTTAGCTTCCAGGCGCTTCCGCATATTGTAAGTAAAGGCGCTCAAAAGAACTTCGCTGATTTCGCCAAAGATATTGGTGCGCAATGGCTCAAAGGGGACGGAGCTTTTGATGAATTGTGGTACAAGCGCTTGATAGCGAAATTAATTATTTTTAGACACATGGAAAAGCTAGTTCCAAGGCAGGAGTGGTATCCTGGTGGCTATCGCGCGAATATTGTTACCTATGCCGTCTCGAAGTTGTCGTCAGATGTTGCAGAAAAAGGACTTGCGATAGACCTTGACTCCGTATGGCGCAGTCATAGTGTCTCGTCAGACTTAGAAGGCGCATTGTTATTCACCGCTAAATTTGCAACAGCTGTAATCATGCATCCCGTACATGGGTTGACAAATATCAGCGAGTGGGCAAAGAAACAAGCTTGTTGGGAGACTCTTAGAACAACGGCAGTCGCTTATGGTTCTCCTCTCGCGCGGTGCACTGTAACTCTAGCCGAGCTAAGGTCCGCAGAGCAGGAGCAAAAGCGAGAAGCAACCATGATTTCCGGTATCGAGGCGCAATCACAGGTAATATCTTTAGGGGGAGAATACTGGGGGCGATTGAGGGCTTGGGCCCGAGACAAAGCTCTTATCTCTATAAAGGAAGATGGAATCTTGAAAGCCTGCACTGTTATTCCAAACCGTTTACCATCCGAAAAACAGTGTATCTTCGCGCTCAGGACACTAGAAAAATATCGAAGCATTGGATATCGGGACGAAGATGAGCCTCACCGAATCAAAATCAACAAGTGGATACGCGATCACTGACCTATAGGTGTGGTGCGCCCCAATGGGCGCATCTCACCTATAGGGCGAATCTTATATATACGGATGAATATTCGCTTCTGCTATAGAGCCTGTGGATATACATGTCGCCGCTGGCACGTACTTGATCCCCGCTTCCAGCACAACGCTGACACACTTAAACAGCCACGATCCAACTCTGGTAATGGCTTGTGGAGGAGCTAGTCGGGCAAGTGCGGCGGCGGGGTCAATCGTGCACTGCGGGCAAGGCAGCATCCATCCAACCGAAGCGCCCGAATCGGCGTGGGAGCATAGCTCCTGATACTCCCTTCATGGACGACTCCAGCCCTCAAACAGTGACAGTTAACCCGGAAGCGCCATCTCCAGCTGCGGCCTCTCCACGTCTTGAACTTTTGCCCTCGCCGCCAAGATGCGGTCCTTCATCATTCGTGCTACCGCCTCGAAAACAGGAACCGCTACGGAGTTGCCAAATTGACGGTAGGCCTGAGTGTCCGAGACAGGGATCACAAAGTTGCTTTCACCTGGTTTGTCGAACCCCATCAAGCGCGCACATTCATGTGGTGTGAGTCGGCGCGGTCGGTTCATGTGGTTCAACTCACCATGAAACTCAAGTTTGTCCGAGAATCCGCGATCAACCAGGATTTCGGAGCCGTCCTTGTGGTAGCGGGCGGACAGCGTACGCGCCACGCTGTTGGGGCCGGTCAGGCCGAAACCGAAACCGTTGCCCTTCTCCTTGTGCTTCTGGGCGTACTTGTAGAGGTACTCCCATAGCTTGGGTGTGAGGATATACTTACTGTCGACATCCTTGTCCAGGAGGTCCCCAAACGAGGGTCGTTGCGCTGGCTGGTGCTTGACGATGTCCTTGAGCGTAAAGCCCTGATGGACGTTTAGATCACGCCTGAAGCCTACCAGTACTATCCGCTCGCGGTGCTGAGGCAAAAATCTCATGGCATCAATGACCTTTGGATCGGCGCCCTTGAGGCTATTTACATCAGCCACTTCGTAGCCGAGCTCGTCCAACGCCTCACAGATAATCCGGAATGTATTGCCCTTGTCGTGACTCTTGAGGTTCTTCACGTTTTCGAGAAGAAACGCTGCAGGACGCTTGGCCGCGATTATTCGGGCAACATCGAAGAAAAGCGTACCTTGAGTCTCGCACTCAAACCCATGCTTGCGACCTAGCGAGTTCTTTTTTGATACGCCCGCCAGGGAGAACGGCTGACAAGGAAAGCCTGCCAGCAGTACATCATGATCAGGTATTTCGATATCAATATTGTGGTATGCCTCGTCCTCGCTGACATCTGGTCTGTCAGATAGTGTCACCGACCGGATGTCTAGATTGAAACGATGCCGAGCTGGATCGCAGTAGTGGTTGGCTTTGTAAGTCCGGACCGCATACTTGTTCCATTCGGAGGTAAACAGGCACTCCCCACCGATCGCCTCGAAGCCCTTGCGAATACCGCCGATACCGGCAAACAGATCGATGAAGGTAAAGGTGCGCTCGCCTTCGACCTTTCTAGGCAGCAGCTCACTCAGTCTCGCGTGCTCAACGTACGAGAGCTTCGGCGATGCCTTACCCTTGTACCATCGGTTGATGGTCTCGCGGCACCAATGCCCTGGACTCGCTTCGTTGAGTATTTCTGCCAAGAAGCCTTGGTCATAGATTTCGAGCAGCTGCTGCAGCAGCACCAGGTCGTTCCCGGCCTGGCTGGCGGATCGATCCGCCAGCGGGCTATAAGTGTCTCGGCAAGAAGTTTGTTCATTTTCGACGAAATTCATAAAGACTCTTCTGGGTCATATCTGTGACGCGTTATCACCATTCTATCCCTACATTGCTCAATGTGAAGCAGTTTTTGGAGAAACCTTCGGCAATAAGGATATACCTAAAAGACCTTTTAGCTGTCCATATATACAGTGTTTAACTCTAAACCTTTTTTTGCCAAATTAGCCCATTATCTCATTTGGTGCCTCACCCAAGCCGGCTACGTAGTTACCTGCATGGTTTCCTGAACCATGCAGAAAGGGCGGGACCGAATGTAAATCTCTTCATACGTACGGTACTGAAATGGACACGGTGGATACCGCTACTCGCTCCAAGATGATGTCTGCCATACGTGGCAAGGACACCGGCCCCGAAATGGTCGTAAGGCGTTTCCTGCACGGACAAGGTTATCGGTACCGCATTCACCGTAAGGACCTTCCCGGCAAACCGGACATCGTGATTCCTCGTCTGAAGGTCTGCATCTTTGTTCATGGGTGCTTTTGGCACCGTCACACAGGCTGCCCTTTCGCAACGACCCCGAAGACGAGATCCGAATTCTGGAACGAGAAATTTCAGAAGAACGTGGCGAGGGATCTCGCACACATCGATGCTCTCGAAGCTGCTGGCTGGAATGTTCTGATTGTCTGGGAATGCCAGCTGAAGAAGGAGCCCGAAACGCTGAACAGGCTGGAGCAGAAACTCCGCCTGTTGTCGTCCGGTAAGGCTTCTCGTGGGAATTCGACCGCACCGTCAGCCGGCACCTGCTTTGAAGGATATCTTCATGCAAAGCCAAGCGAGTGAATTAGCCTGCAGTGGCAGAGTGCAATTATACTGGGTCGAATTGTCGTCTGGTGCATATCCTCATGGCGCTGGGACTTGACGGTAGAAGCGCAAATTAAAAGGATTTCGATGTGAACGATTTGATCAATGAGCCCGATGCACCCCGCTTGATTTTCGGTCTGAGGGATACTGGCTACAACTTTAGGACTGCGGCTGCAGACATCATCGACAATTCCATTGCCGCCAAGGCTGACCACGTCAATGTCGAGATCACCCTGCGGCAAAACGGCCGAAAGCTTGTCTATTTCGGCGACAATGGAGATGGCATGGATGCGCAGGGCATCCATCGGGCCATGCGTTACGGAGCCCCGGAACGTGAGAATCCGGAAAGTCTCGGCAAGTTCGGGCTTGGTCTAAAGACCGCTTCAAGCTCTGTCTGCCTCAAGTACACGCTGATTTCCCGCAAGGGGCCGGACCAGGAACTGGCAAAGCTTGCGTGGGATCTTGACCACGTTGCTCAGCAGAAAAAGTGGGAGATGCTGAAGGAACCGGTCACTCCAGATGAGCAGGAAATGTTCGAGGAGCTGTGCGGCGCCAAAGGGACCCTTTTGATCTGGGAAAAGTGCGACAGGATCCTGACCAAGGATTATGAGCCCGGTTCCGTTAAGGAACGGGATGCGATCAATCGGCTTGCACAAAGCCTAGTCAAACACCTTTCGCTCGTTTATCACCGATTTCTTGACAAGGCCGACGATCGGGAGCGCAACGTATCCATTTTCGTCAACCAGATCCCAGTCGATCCTTGGAACCCTTTCTATCCTGCTCGCTCGGAGCAGGTCCTTGCCGAGAAAAAGCAGAAGCTCCTGGTGGAAATGCCTGACGGCTTGGAAGAGGTTGCGAACATTCGAGCATGGATTCTGCCCCACCGCAGTGAAATGACCAAGGATGAGGAAAAAACCTATGCGCGCATATCCAACCGAGCCCAAGGTTTCTATGTCTACCGTGAGGGTCGCCTGATTCAGGACGGCAGCTGGATGGAAGTCTTCGGAGCAAATGAGCCGCACACCTCGCTGCTGCGGATCGAGTTCGACTTCGGCCACGAGCTCGATGATGCCTTCCGGATCGACGTCAAGAAGTCCCGCATCCTGTTCCATCCGGATCTAGAAGAGGGCCTGAAAGAGCTGTTGCAGCCGATCTACAGAGAAGCGGAGAAACGTGCTAGAAGGCAGAATCGCGAGCAGACCAATGTCCGTCAGATCGACCACACGAGCGCAAACAAGAACATTGCAGACACTAGCAGCGCCAGCAAGGCTCAGGTGACATCAGTCGACACTACAACCCAATCAGCAGTCATCGCGAACAACATGGGCTCGAAGATCAAGCTCAAGCTTGCCGTCCAAAGCAATGTGAGCCCCGACACCGTGTATGTAGATGCGGTCGAAGATATCAATACCGGAGAGCTTTGGCAGCCCGCGCTACGCAGTGCCGGGGACAGCGGGCATATGCCAGCGGTGCTGCTGAATAAGCACCATGATTTCTACCAGAAGATCTACAAACGTGCCGCTTCCAACGGTTTCGCAGTGGAGGGCATGGATCTGCTTCTATGGGCGTTTGCCGCTGCAGAGCAGAACAACACAAACGAGGAGCTGGAACCGATCTTCGAGGATATCCGCAGCGAGATATCGAACAACCTGCGCAAACTCCTGCGCAATGTCCCCGACCCTGACCCGGCTGACCTGATAATCGAAGAAGAAAACTGAGAATGATCGCCGGGAAGAAAGATCTGATCCTGAGGGAACTGGAAGAAGGAACCGGGGCTGCGATCGCCGCTGCAGTCGACAAAAGCGGGCGTCGATCAGGGCTGCGTATCTGGTTCGGAGATCTTGACCAGAAGCACGGCCCGGTTGCCGAGCTTAAGCCCTACGGGTTGAAGGGGCACAGTGTCGGTCTGTCGTTTGGCAGCTTCTCAGGAGAGATCATCGGCCAGATCCGCAGAGCTTCCTCGGAGGACGTGCAGCTGGCGCGCGCTCTGATCGCCTCGATTCGGTCCGATATCGCGGTGGAGATCTCCGGACAGGACATCTCCGATTGGACCGTCACCTCCGGCTCTTTCCGGATGACCGCACGAATCCGGGATCAGGACCAGCCACATGAAGACGTTGCCATCATAGCCATCTGTCGCGACGTGATCGTTCCGATGATGGCTGCAATGGCCGAGCTCATCGGATACGACGTCATCGAAGAGGAAGTCAATGATGATGTTCCGGCATTCGAAGGTGCCATCCTTCAGTCAGTCGTGCAGCGAAGGGAACGAAATCCGCGCAACAGGCTTCTGTGCATTCGCATCCACGGAGAGCGCTGCACGGTCTGCGGACTCGAACCGCGTCGGGCTTACGGGGAAGCGGGGTCGATAATCGAGGTCCACCATCTTGAGCCGGTTGCATTGCTTGTTGAGCCACGCCCCTATGACCCATGTACCGATCTGGTACCACTTTGCCCCAACTGTCATCGGGCGCTTCATACAAGGCGTCCGATACCGTTGGGCATCGAGGAACTGAAGGAATTGAGGAGCGCCTGTAATGAGTAAGGCTGTCGAGCTTCCAGAGACCTTCGAATCACTGCAGGCAAGCCCACCGGAAGGCCTCATGCTTTCAGAGCGCCTGATCGAACCCGTAATCATCATCGGCAAGGCTGGGGATAGCATTGTCGCGCGGCTTGGTGGTGTGCGGCTGCTGGGAGGAACCCGATATGTGCATCGTGCTCCCAGCAATCGCCATGCATGGGTCATGGACGGAACCACGGTTCGGCCTCTTCCGCGAGATGCAGCCATCCTATTCGAGAAGATGCTGAGTGGGTCATCGCCCGACAACCTTTCTTACAGCCAAGCAATGAGCCTTGTCCGCGACACCAATGCAGCCATGCGGGTAGAGGTCGACGAGGGATTTCTCCAAGCTGGCAGAGCCGCGGCCGACAATCTTGACAGCGAGATAAAAATCCCGGGGCTGACGGCAACGCTGTTTCCTTACCAGTCGCGTGGCGTCCGTTGGATGTGGGACACCATAAGGCATACGGGCGGGTTGATCCTTGCAGACGAAATGGGACTGGGGAAAACTCTTCAGATCATTGCCCTATTGCTGATGGACCCGCCAAAGGCGGACTCCCCAGCCCTGATAATCTGTCCCACCAGCCTGATTGCCAACTGGGTGCGTGAATTCGAGCGCTTCGCCTCTGGAATAACGGTGATGGTTCACCGGGGGCCCAACCGGGCCGGCATCTATCGAGAGCTCCAGCGGACAAGTATCGTCGTTACAACCTACGACACCATGGTCAATGACATCTCGATTTTCTCGTCGTTTGAATGGTCCTGGGTAATTTGTGACGAGGCTCAAGCCATCAAAAACCCGGACTCGAACCGCAGAAATGCAGCCATATCGATCCCGCGCCGGCGAACCATTCCAATGACTGGCACGCCAGTGGAAAACAGTCTTCTTGATTTGTGGTCACTGGCTGACTTCGCGATTCCTGGCTTGCTGGGATCGAGACGAGAATTTGAGGCAACTTACCCGGACAGCCTCGAGTCGGCGCAGACGATTGGACATTTCACGGATCAGATCATCCTCAAGCGTAGAGTGGCTGATGTAGCGAGTGACCTTCCGGAACGAATTAATATCGATCTGCCGTTAGAGTTAGACGATTTGCTCGCCGATCATTATCTCATGGTACGTGCCGCTACGTTGGCCAAGTACCCTGTAGCGGGGGCTTTGGTCGCGACGCTGCAGCTGCAGCTGGTCTGCGCACATCCTTGGCTGCGGAGAGATGAGGACGACGACGAGGGTGATGAGTCTGGCGTCCTCCGCTCAGCCAGACACCCTCTCATGACCCCAAAAATGGAGCGTGCTGTAAGCCTGCTTCGTGAGGCATTCTCTAACGGCCGAAAAGTGATTGTGTTTGCACTGTTCAATAGGATAGGCGACCTGTTGATGGAGGCAGTCCAAAGTCTTCCCAATGCTTACTGGGGGGCGATCAATGGTTCGACGCCCCAGCAAGATCGCCAGGCAATCATTGACGATTTCACAAATCACGACGGGCCCGGGTGTTTAGTGCTGAACCCTAAAGCCGCAGGTGCCGGTCTGAATATCACTGCTGCTACGGTTGTAATCCATTTCACTCCAGTTTGGAACCCTGCGTTGGAGGCCCAGGCAAGTGCGAGGGCACACCGTCGTGGCCAGACACAGCCCGTGACCATCTACCGCCTGTTCTACAAAGATACCGTAGAGGAAGTGATGATTGACAGATCACTCTGGAAAAGTGAATTGGCGAACGAAAGTGTTCCAGTTTCGTCCAGAAATGCAACCGACTTGAAGCGGGCCTTAGAAATAACTCCGGAAAGATCATGACTAACAGAACCTTCAGCAAGAGACTCAGTGCCAATGACGTTGGCTCTACCGGCGGCCATCAAGGCGGCATCCTCGTTCCCAGAACGGAAGGGGAGTTACTTACGTTCTTGCCCCATCTGGACCCCACTATCAAGAATCCCGACATATGGATCGAGTGTGAGGACGAAACAGGCACCGTACGAAAGTTTCGATTCGTTTACTACAACAACAAGCTCCATGATGACGGCGGAACCCGTAACGAGTATCGCATTACCTACATGACAAAATACTTTCGCGAAGTAGGTGCTAGAGAAGGCGAGGAGCTGGAGTTATCAAAGAATGGGACTTCGAGCACCTACAAGATCCGTGTAGTGCGAACCGTTGCCCTCCTTGACAATCAGGAAGAAAGCGACGGCGTTAGGATAAAGATCAAATCAGCTTGGAGGCGGGTCTACTGATTAAGTAACCATTGGCTTCGAACGCCTATGGTTGAATGTTGGGGCGAGTCCGCAATTATCAGGAGTTTACGAATCGCTTCTAGACTAGTAGGGCCGTGAGCCGGTAGCAATCAGAATATCCCTTCAGAAAGTAGTTCAGGAGCCAGCACACATGCATGAACTGCCAAGCCCAAGGGTTGTTTCGCTGCCATCGCTGTGGAATGGCCCCCTGCATGATTCTAGTCTGACGCAGATGCCGTTGCTGAGTAGCCTTCAATCCGATCAGTACGCCGCTCAGGAACAGCGCCACATCAATCCGGTTATGCCCAAGTTCCGGATTAATCTGGTGTCGGACTTATTGATCACGGTCGCGGTCCACTCGATAGCAATGGCCACCATTGATCGATGCGGTATGCCCCGTGAGCTGCTCGTAACGCTCGCAGGGGCAGACGAGTCACACAAGGGCCGGATTGTTCATCTTGAAGAGAAAAAGCGCGCTGTTGCGTCATTGCCTGTTCGGACGTAAGTCTGAACAAACGGCTGATCCGACAACGCCGCAGCTGGGCCTTGTCGATAACGTGGAAAGCATCACCGATGCCTGTCGACGATTCCGCAGAATAGGTTTTTTCACCAACCAAGCCTCGCGGTAAACGCAAGCCGCTAACGTCTGTACCCAAGCACTACATTACGAATGATTAAAATAGGCCGTCGTACTGAGCGTCATGCTGCGCAGCGCGTACATGGGGGGACAAGTGGGGGGATAAAAATTATCTCAACGAGAAACCCAAATAAAATAAGGCTACAACCTACAAATAACGTCGCCCACAAACCGGGCTAACATAGAGCCGAATTGATAGAGCAGGAGGGATTGAACGACCCCAACGTTAAAGGGATGTGATTGAGTCCTCCGGATCAGGAGGAACCACGTCTGCTCCACCTATGACGCCTTAAATCATTGCAACGGCGCTCAGTATTCCAAAGAGTATTCCAAGCAAAAAAATAAACCGTTAAAACTATTATATATCAATTACTTAAGTAACTAGCTCAGATTATCCAGGCCCACCACTTCAACAAAAAAAGACGCTCACGGACGTCTTTTTTTGTGTCTGACATCCGGGGCAATTCAAAAAACAGCTCGCGTCGCGCGATCGTCAAATTCTCGAAGCATCCTCCGCCCGTACAACAACCGTCCTTCGCGGAAAATCTGGTTCTATTTCCCGCCCGCAAAGATTTCTACTCTGAGCGAGAAATAGACCAGCCGGTGCCCGTTCGTCTGCGCCAATCAGGCGCGGGGGAGTACGGTAGTGCTGACCCAGACACACTTGGGTCACGAGTTCCGCGAGCGGCCCAAGCTCTCGCCCAGCGGTCAGTTGATAATCCACGGTGCTCACCCCTATTCCAGGCCATTTACGCAGGCTTGGAGCGCCACTTTTCAGCGGATAATCGATTCCCCCCACACCGCATTTGGATTAGCCACTTCACCAGCGCAGAATATCCCGCCGCAATAGCCCCATTACCCCAGCCTCCAGAACACAACGCCAGCAAGCTTTAACGACAAGGACAAGCGTCGCATTGAATAGAAACTCCTACACCTACCTGATTGGCCTCGTACTGCTTGCAGCGCTGATCGTGAGCTTGGTATTCATTGTCTGGCCCTCCGCACACTTCAAACCAGTGACCGAAAAAATCTGCCTGATCTCATCGCCATTGCTGGCAATCGCCTGGCTGTTGCACCAGTGGCGCACCAGGCGGAGTGAATTGCTGCGTAAAAAGCCGCTGGATCGGATGAAGTTTGTTTTCGCCTCACTTATAGCCAGTGGCATGGTCATGTCCGCACTGCTTGCCGTAGTCGTTCTTCTTACAAGCAGAACATTCAGCAGCTGCGCGACAACCTACGAATACGCAACAGGAGGCCATCGCAGTTGCAAAGGCATCCACGTATTCGATACGGAATTGCACAAAGACATCAAAATCTGCGGCACAAACGGCGCTGATCGTCAGGGTTGGGTACGGGTGGAAAAGCTCAGCGGGCCGCTGGGAATCTTTGTCATAGGCACGGTGCCCATCTGACGTTTGCGTTGCCAGATCGGCGCAGGGACTGCCCCTTCACTATTTCCCCATCCGTTCACGAAATATTCAGAATCGCCGACCGATACTAGCCCATTGCAATGACCGCTCTCCCCGAGCGCTCCTCCGCCCTGGTAGCCAGAATCCATGACGCGTCCTGTTCCTCTGCTGCTTCTGCTTGTCTGTGTGTTGTTCTTTTTTGCGTTGGGCAGCCATGAGCTGCAAGGCTCCACCGAAGCCCGCGTCGCCGGGATTGCGATGGCCATGCACCTGGACAACAACTGGGTGGTACCGCAGTTGTTTCGCGAGCCCTTCCTGGAAAAACCGCCCCTGAGCCTGTGGCTTGATGCCGGGGCGATTCGCCTGTTTGGCGGCACCACTTGGGCGGTGCGCCTGGCCTCGGCGTTCGCCGGGTTGTTCAGCGTGATGCTGTTCTACGGGATGCTGCGCAAGTTCGGCCGGCCGCAGACCTTGGCGTTTTGCGCGGCGTTGATCCTGGCAACCATGGCCAGTTATTGGAGCAACGCGCGCGGCGTGGGTGAAGACTCGCTGCTCAGCCTTGGCGTGACCACCGCGCTGCTGGCGTTCTACCAAGCGATGCGCCCGGAAAACCAGGGCTCCAAGGCCGGCGCATGGGCGCTGTTCACTGCTGGCATGGTGATCGCCACCCTGAGCAAAGGTGTACTGGGCCTGGCGATGCCGGGCATTGTGATTTTTGTGTACTTGGCCGTGACAGGTGTGATGGACAAGCGCCTGCGCATCGGCGACTGGCTCAAGCCCGGGCGGTTCACCCTGCTGGCCTTGGTGCCTCTGATGATCTGGCTGGCGTTCCTGTTCCAGCGTGGCGGCATGCAGGCCGTCGGCGAAGTGTTGTGGACCAACAGCGTCGGTCGCTTCAGTGGCTCGTTTGTCGAGGCCGGGCACTACGAGCCGTTCTACTACTACATCGCCAAGCTGCCCGAGGCGTTCCTGCCGTGGAATATCCTGGTGTACCTGGGCCTGTGGCATTTCCGTAAGAGCCTGGTGCGCAATCGCTACCACCTGTTTTTCTGCATCTGGCTGGTGGCGCAGTTCACCCTGCTGACGCTGGCTTCCAGCAAACGCACCGTGTACTTGATGTCGCTCACACCGGCCGCCGCGGTGCTGGCGGCGGAGTATGGCCTCGTCCTGCTGCAATGGTTGAAAGCGCGCAAGCCTGGCCTGTACCGCTACCATCGGCAGGCGATCGGCGGTGTATTCGCCGTACTGATTGCCAGCTATATGGTCGCTGCAAGCGTGTTTGCGCCCAAAGCCGACAAGCGTGAGTCGTTCGTGCCGGTGATCAGCCAGCTCCAGGCGTTGCAAGCAGAAGGTCGAGAGGTGGCGATATTTCAGCCGAACGAGCGGATTGCCGGGGCCGGGGTGTTCTATATGCAGGGCTACGTGCCGCTCCTGCAAACCGAGCCCGAGTTGCGCGCATTCCTTACCGCCAAACCCGGCAACGTTGCGTTGACGGATCACACCAAAGGGCTGAATGAGCCGGTGAAGGTGATCAAGGAGATGGCGATCGGCCGCCAGCCTTACTACTTCGTCGAGCAATAAGGCTGGCGCGGTGCATCAGTGCTTGGTCAGCTTGTCCAGGTAACCCATGGCAAACGCCGAGACGACGAAGGTCATGTGAATGATCACGTACCACATCAGGTGCTGTGGATCGACGTTCTTGGCATCCATGAAGATGCGCAGCAGGTGGATCGAGGAAATCGCCACGATGGACGCCGCCACTTTCATCTTCAACGAGGAAGAGTCCATGGTGCCCAACCAGTTGAGCTTTTCTTTGTTTTCATCGATATCCAGCTGCGAGACGAAGTTCTCGTAGCCCGAGATCATCACCATCACCAGCAGGCCACCGACCAGCGCCATGTCGATCAACGACAGCAGCAGCAGGATCACTTCTGCTTCCAGCATGGTGAAAATATTAGGAATGACGTGGATGATTTCCTGGAAGAACTTCAACGCCAGGATCAGCAAGCCCAGGGACAGCCCCAGGTAGATCGGCGCCAGCAGCCAGCGTGAGGCGTACATAGTATTTTCGATAAAGCGTTCCATGGGATCTCACACAGCGGGGCTAGAAATGACGGCGAGTATACCAGCCGCTACCAAACACCTGTAACCGCGAGAAAACTGACCTGAGCGCATCTGTAAGAGAATTTTTCTGCTAGTGTCGAGGCCATTAAATCGGCTCGATGACGTCGGACAGGAAAACTCAGATGATGGATGTGCGAACGCCTTTGGCCAGCTTCGGCCTGTGTGCAGTGTTGCTGATGGCCAGCGGCTGCGCCCCCAAAGATGAGCAGAAGCAAGCCACCCTCGAAGAGAAAACCGCTAAGTTCGAACAATCCCTGGACAGCATCCAGGACCCCAAGCTGCGCGACGCCATCGCCGACCTTGGCGGTTCGCTGCTGTTGCTGGAACGGGCGCGGGTCAAACTCGCCGACAAGCCCATCGAAGCCGAATACGGTGAAAACTCCCTCGCCCTGCTAACGCATTACCCTACGCCCCAGGCGCTGGTGGACACCTATATCAATGGCCTTTTCGTACTGCGCAAAGCCTCCCATTCCGACTACCTGACGGACTTGCAGCCGGTCTTCCCCTTCAGCTTCAACAGCCCGGACCAGTTCCCGTTCCCCCATGGGCTGGAATGGCAGTCGGTAACGTTGAGCAACAACAAAGTCATCCCCTTCCAGCCGGAATGGTCAGAAACCGACCCCGGCATCCAGTTGAGCCCCAGCAGTTCCAACCTGACCAACCCCGATGACTTGACCGTCACCTACCCGTTCATCGACGGCATCGAGACTGAAAACAAAAGCCAACCGCAGCCCGTCAACCTCAAAGGCACGGTGGAAGTGGTCGCGCCGGGCAAGGTCCTGAACTTTGACCTGAGCAAACAGGACGTCGGGCGCACACGTACCGAAGGCACCGTCACCCTCAAGCTGCTGTTGCTGGAAAAGAACTACGCCGAGATCGAGATGAGCAACAGCGCGCCCCTGGCCCCGGAGGTTGGTGACGAGTCGCCCAACCCGCTGCTGGTCGAGGCGCGGGACAGCACCGGGCAATTTCTCACACGCTCGGGCTCGATCAACGAAAGCGCCGCACAGGTGGCGTTCTACGAGAAACAATTGGCCGAGATGCAAAAACAGACGGCCTGGTCCGAGGCCTTCGAGAAAAAGCTCGTCGACCAACAAAAAGACTTCGAACACAAGCAGAGCAGCCATTACGCCAAGGTCTACTTCAATGGCGTGATCGATAACCTGCAGATCAGCGTGCTGGATTTTTCCAAGGCCACGCTCACCCGCAAAGACCTCGACCTGCCGGTACTGCGCTTCGACAAGAACAGCCTGCAAAAAACCGTGCAAGCCTTGCCAATGCCCGTCACGGTATACGACGACGGTGCCGCGAGTTGGCTGAAAGACGCGACCCTGACCGAAGACCAACTGAAAAACAGCGTCACCATCAGCCAGTCCACCGAAGACGCCAGCGCTGCGCATATCGTGTTCGACCACCCGTTCACCTTCAATGACGACCTGGTCGGCGCCGAACGCAACAGCAGCGAAGCGCCCATCACCTTTTTCACCGCCGACGACAAGGGCGAGCGCGGCGAGCCCATCGAGCTGCCGACGGAAGCCTTCGAGCTCAACCCGGCTCGCGGCACCCTCACCTATGACCTCAACCTGTTCCCGGAAAACCCGGCGTTTGTGGTCGGTTCGATCCCGCTGTTCCTGGCCACCATCGAGAAAGCCACGATTGACACCGCCAAGCTGCCCAAAGGCCTGTCGCTCAAGGACAACGCGCTGGTGGTTGACCAGAAAGAGTTTCCCGCCGACAGCTGGCGCTTCTATGCCAAGGACGCCAGCGGCAATTACCTCAAGGAAATCCTCGGCGTCAGCCACCGCGCCGAGGAATACGGCACGGCGATGTTTGACGTGCACTATTTCTACGGCCAGCCGACTATCCTGGAAAGCTACCAGCGCACCGACCTGGACACCGTGCAGTACGGTTTCGAGGTCAAGTTGGACAAGCCCGAGAGCAAATAGCGCTCAGTGATGGGTGTCGCCATTGAGCTGTCGCAGATGGGCCTGCATGTGCAGGCTCCAGATCTGCGGATCGCCGGCCTGCTCATAGCCATGCAGCGTGAGGCTGTCGACGATTGATTCAAGCATGGTTTCTGCCACGAACGGCCCATGAAACGGGCCTTGTGACTTGATGGTGGACGGCTGTTCACCGGTCATTCCGGCGGCAAACAACAAGGTCCACAGCCCGTTATCCCCGGCGAGAGGGCGAATGGAACATTCGATACGGGTGACCAGGCCCAGGCACTGGCGGGTAAGGCAAAGGCTGCGCGGCATGGCGGCGACCCTCGGTAGATCGGTGTTCAACCTCAACGCTCGGCGAGGCTGTTTCTATCCTGCGACTCCTGTGGAGATCCCTTGAGCAGAGAATAGAAGAAAACCGCGAGAAACCAAGGTTGTAGGGACCAACGGGCGTTGGCCCCAAACCCGAGTCAATTTCATGACATGTAAACGCAGGTCCAATGTGGGAGCGGGCTTGCTCGCGAAAGCGGTGTTTCGGCCAGCAAATGTATTGACTGACACACCGCTTTCGAAGTCTCGCTAAAGCTCGACATCTCCCACAGGGGACCAGCGTCGGCGCCAAAATCCCCTCAGGTTGGCTTGGCTTCAGCCAGCGCCTGCTGCGCCAACTCCTTCTCCGCTTCCTTCAGGTCTTCCTCGCTGATCATCTCCGCAATCACCCGCAGGCGCTCAACCACCCGCGCATTGACCGAGCCTTCCGGGAACTGCCCTTCGTCATCCGGCGCACCGGCCGGCTCGCCCACCAGCAGGCTCAAGGCTTCATCCGCCTGGCGCACCGCATAGATATGGAATTGCCCGGCGCGTACCGCCTGCAACACCTTCTCATCGAGCATCAGCGTGGCAACGTTGGCCTGGGGAATGATTGCCCCCTGCTCGCCGGTCAAACCGCGGGCTTCGCACAATCGGAAGAAACCTTCGATCTTCTCGTTGACGCCACCCACTGCCTGCACTTCACCAAACTGGTTGATCGAACCGGTGATGGCAAAGCACTGCTTGAGCGGCGTCTTCGACAGGGCCGAAATCAAGGTGCACGCCTCGCCCAGCGACGCACTGTCACCGTCCACGTAACCGTAGGACTGCTCCAGCGCGATGCTCGCCGAGATCGCCAGCGGGAATTCCTGGGCATAACGGCTGCCCAGGTAACCGGTGAGGATCATCACGCCCTTGGAGTGAATCGGCTGGCCGAGGTTGACCTCGCGCTCGATATCGACAATGCCGCTGCCGCCCGGGTACACCGTGGCGGAAATCCGCGCCGGTACGCCAAAGGCCGAGTCACCGACTTCCAGCACCGTCAGCCCGTTGCACTTGCCGACGGCAGCACCGTCGGTGTCGATCAGGATCACCCCGGCGAGCATGTCGTCGAGAATCCGCGCTGACACACGCCCGGTGCGGGTGGCCTTGGCCTTGAGCGCTCGCTCGATATGCCCGGCGTCGGTCATCTCGTCGCCGGCCAGGTGGCGAATGAAGTCCGCTTCGCTGACCAGCTGAAACAAATCACCGATACGCGCCGACAAACGGCCCTGATGCTCCGCCAACCGTGCGCTGTAGGTGGCCAACCGCGCCACCGCATCCGAGGTCAGCGGCGCCATGCCTTCTTCCGAGGTGCGGGTCTTGAGCAACTGGGCAAACTGCTCCAGGCTTTCGTCCACCATCGGGATGTCTTCGTCGAAGTCCACCAGCACGCGGAACATCTCCTGGAAGTCCGGGTCGGCGTCCTGCAACGCGTAGTACAACTGGCGCGAGCCGATGATGATCACCTTGACCTGCAACGGAATCATCTGCGGGTTGAGGGTCACGGTGGCCAGGCGGCCCAGCTCGCCCAACGGCGATTCCATCTTCAGCTTGCGCGATTGCAGGGAGCGCTTGAGGGCGTCCCACACAAACGGCTCGCTGAGCATTTTCTCGGCTTCAAGGATCAGGAAGCCGCCATTGGCACGGTGCAATGCGCCAGGACGCAACTGGCGATAGGTGGTGTAGAGCGCGCCCTGGTCGGTGCTGTATTCGATACGGCCAAACAGGTTGTCGTAGGTCGGGTGCGGTTCGAACACCACTGGCGCGCCGCCGTTGACCGGATGGCCCACCACCAGGCTTGGGCAGTATTGCTCTTCGAGCAACTTGCGCGCCTGGGCGTCGGTCTTGGCGTCGTCCACCAATTGCTCGACCACGGTCTTGAGCAGGTACACCTGCATGGCTTGCAGGTAACCGCAGACTGCGGCGTTTTCCGCGTATTTTTCCGACAGCGGCGCGAGCAAAGGCTGTAGGGCCAGGGTGATGGTTTCTTCGTTGAACTGCCGCAGTTGGTTGTTCGACTCACGCTTCCACTGCGGCAGGCTGGCCAATTCCTCGTTGAGGCGTTCTTCCAGCTCGGAAATATCCGTGTGGAAACGCTCGCGGTCGGCTTCCGGCAGCTGCGAGAACTCCGCCTCGTCCAAGGCCTTGCCGTCGAGCATCGGCGTAAAGGCGATGTTGGAGCTGTCGCGGTAGAGCGCCACGTCCTTTTCCAGGGCCAGGCGCTCGATCACGTCCAGGGCCTTGTCGTAACGCTGGTTGAAAGCGCGGTCGATGGCACTTTTGCGCTGCTGGTAAGTGGGGTGTTCAAAGACCGCCGGAAAGGTGGCCGTCAGGTTGTCGACCAACCCGTTGATGTCGTTGATGAACGACGCCGCAGCGCCGCCTGGCAATTCCAGGGCGCGGGGTTCGCGAGGCTCATCGAAATTGTTCACATAGACCCAGTCTGACGGGGTCTGCAGGCGTTTACCTTCAGCCTTCAGGTAGCGTTTGACGAACGAAAAGCGGCCGGTGCCCGGCTCGCCCATGACAAACACGTTGTAACCGGGGCGTGGCATGGCCACACCGAACTGCAAGGCTTCAACCGCACGTTCCTGGCCAAGCACACCGCGAAAGGGCTCCAAATCATTGGTGGTCGAGAAGCTGAACTGTTCAGCGGAGAAAGGGCGAGTCAGCGCTTCGGGCGCTAGACGCAAGCTGGCAGCAACAGGATCAGGCATCGGGCTTCCTTACATCAGGCGGGGCAGATGTCGGCATTCTGGCTCTCGCTTGCGCGCTCTGGCAAGGCACGTCGTTGGGAAAGCTTGGGCGCGGATCGGGTCCTACAAAAAAAAGCACGACATCTCTGATTGTTTTATAAAAAACCACGGAACCCCTTGAACCTGCCTAAACTCCAAATTGCGCGGGTTGGACTAATAACTGGCCCCTAGGGCGCTGCGATGCGCCTGAACCCTTGTCCATTGGTTTGCACACAAAGAGAAAAAAGCTATGAAACGGATCCTTCTCGGTACTCTCTTCACCGTTGTCTCCCTCAATGCAATGGCAGAATCGCCAGGTGGCCCGAACTGCGGTTGGGGCAACATGCTGTTCGAAGGCCAGCGCGGCACGCCAGCCCACTTCCTGGCCTCCACCACCAACGGCACGTCCGGTAACGCCACCTTCGGCATGACCTCGGGCACCAACGGTTGCAGCACCAACAGCGCCCTGACCTACGGCGGCAAGTCCTGGATTGCCATGAATGGCATGATGAACGAGCTGTCCGAAGACATGGCCAAGGGCAATGGCGAAGCGCTGACCACCTACGCGGTGGTACTGGGCGTGGCGCCGGAAGATCGCGAGCACTTCGCGGCCGTGACCCACGAGCACTTCCAGCAAATCTTCAGCAAGGCTGACGTGACCGCTGACGACGTGCACAACAACACCCTGTCTGTACTGAAAAGCGATGCCCGCTTGGCGAAATACGCAACCCAAGCTTAAGCTCGACCAGCCCGCGCCTCCCCAGGCGCGGGCTGTATTTTTGGACCCGCCCCCCTTTTGGGTCTCACTTTTCCCGACTTAAGTTGCTCCTATGCTCAAACGCTTTGCCTGGATGGCACTCTTCGCCTGCGCCCCGCTGTACGCGGCCCCGCATCTTGATGATCAACGTTTGCAGCAACTGGCCAACGATCCGTTCTGGCTGTCTTTGGGCCATTACGAAGCCGGCAAAATCAGTGGCTGGCGCAGTTACGTCAGCGACCAGAAGTTCTTCCTCGCCGCGGATGGCGCGCACCACCCCGACGCCGAACTCAAGGCCACCGTTGACGCGCTGTACGCGCCGGCAAGCCTTGGCGAAAAACACGCCCAATGCGTCTACCCCGCACGTACCCGCTGGCTCAAGGATCAGTTGCACCTAACCGACCTGCCCGCCGTGGACTGCAAAGAATTCAAGCAATGGTTCAAGGACGTCGCCCCCCACAGCGCGGTGATGATCTTCCCCGCGGCCTACCTCAACAGCCCGTCGTCGATGTTCGGCCACACCCTGCTGCGTATCGACCAGGCCGACGTGCAAAGCAACAACACCGCCTTGCTCAGCTACGCGATCAACTTCGGCGCCTATATCGAGGGTTCCGACAACAGCATCCTCTACGCCTGGAAAGGCCTGATGGGCGGCTACCCCGGCCTGTTCGCGCTGGTGCCGTACCAGGAAAAACTCTCCGAATACCGCAGCCTTGAGAACCGCGACCTGTGGGAATACCGCCTCAACCTCACACAGGTCGAGACCGAGCGCATGGTCGAGCACGTGTGGGAGCTCAAGCAGATCAAGTTCGACTATTTCTTCTTCGACGAAAACTGCTCCTACCGCCTGCTGGAACTGCTGCAAGTGGCGCGTCCAGGCCTGCGCCTGACCGAACAGTTCCCGCTGACCGCGATCCCCACCGACACCGTAAAAGCCGTCAAGGATGCTGGCCTAGTTGAAAAGATCGACTACCGCCCTTCCCGCGAACGCGAGTTGCTGGAGCGTGCCAAGCCGCTGGACAGTGATGAACAGCAATGGGTGCTGAAAGTCAGCGATGACCAGAAGCAACTGCAAGACCCGACGTTCAAGGCCCTCGCCAAAGACCGCCAGGCCCTGATCATCGACGCCGCCTACCGCCTCGGCCGTTACCGCGCCAATGGACTGGAACGCGACCCCGCCCGCTCCCAACGCAGCTTCGAACTGTTGCGCGCAATCAACCAGAACCCCGCGCCCGACCTCCAGATCACCCCGCCCGGCCTGCCGGAAAACGGCCATGAATCGCGCACCTGGCAAGCCGGCATCGGTACCCGCGGCGACAAGGCCTTTGGCGAATACGGCCTGCGCATGGCCTACCACGACCTCAACGACAACGCCGAAGGCTTCCCCCTCGGCGCACAGATCGAGATCCTGCAAATGAAACTGCGCCAGTACGAAGGCAACCACTGGCAATTGCAGCAACTGGACCTGGCCACCATCCGCTCCCTGACGCCGCGCAACGCCCTGTTGCAACCGTTGTCCTGGCAAGTCACCGGCGGTCTGGAGCGCGTACCGGGCAAGCACGACGACGAAACCCTGGTCGCCCACGTCAACGGCGGCGCCGGCGGCACCTGGCAACTGCGCGACGACATGCTCGGCTTTGCCCTCGGCACCGTGCGCGTGGAACACAACAATGACTTCAACGAAGCCATCTCACCGGCGGCAGGGTTCAATACCGGCGTGCTGTGGAGGAATCCACTGGGTAATTTGAGCCTGGAGGCCAAAGGGGATTTTTTCACCAATGGTGAAGTGCGCCGTAGTCTCAGCCTGAACCAGCAGTGGGAATTGTCGCGCAACCTGGGCGTACGCTTGAGCGCGCAGCGTGAGTACAGCCACTTGTCGACGCCGGTGAATGAAGTGATGCTGGAAGTGAAGTGGTATCACTACTAAGGCCCACCGCAAATCCAAATGTGGGAACAGGCTTGTGTGGGAGCGGGCTTGCTCGCGAATGCGGTAGTTCAGTCAACATCTCCAGCGACTGACACACCGCATTCGCGAGCAAGCCCGCTCCCACATTGGGTCCGCGTTTATTCAGAGATACCTCAGGAGATCCAACAACATGGCCGTTACCTGCACCACCCTCGACGAAGTCCGCAGCAACATCGACCGCCTCGACCAGCAAATCGTCACCCTGCTCGCCGAACGCGGCCAATACGTTTCTCAAGCCGCGCGCTTCAAAAAAGACGCCGACAGCGTCAAAGCCCCGCAGCGGGTTGAACAGGTCATCGCCAAAGTGCGCAACCTGTCCAATACCGTGGGCGCCAACCCGGACGTCACCGAACAGGTCTATCGCGCCATGATTGCGGCATTTATCCAGCAGGAATTGGCTGAGCATGCGGCTTTGTCTTGATCGTTCCCACGCTCTGCGTGGGAATGCATCCCTGGACGCTCTGCGTCCGTTCTAGAAGGCGTGACGCGGAGCGTCACCGGCGGCATTCCCACGCAGAGCGTGGGAACGATCAAGGTCAAGTGCGGCGCTGTCCACCTAGCACCCAACGCCTTTCTCACGTCCCTTTCACGCCGGCCCGACAATTCTCTATCTAGACTTCTCCCCATCAGCCGGTAGCCGGCCAGGGAGTCTGTCATGTGGCGGTATGCGGTATTGCTGTGCGCGGTGATGTGGCTGGCCGGTTGCCAATCAACCCATGAGGATTTATTGGCCAAAGGTTATCCGCCAGCATTCGCCGATGGCTTTGACGACGGCTGCAGCAGCGGTCGCCAGGCCGCGGGCGTGATTACCGGGGAGTTTCGCAAGAACGTCCCGCGTTATCTGAAAGATCGCGAGTACGCCGAAGGGTGGGAAGACGGCTTTCGCCAGTGCAAGGCCATGCGTGAAAACGAAGAGCTGCGCGACTACAAGGACAATCACTGGGACGACCGTGAGCGCGCCTGGCAACATGAAAAAGACCGCGATGCCGCCAGGGCCTATCGTTCGCAATAGGCCCTGGTTGCAGCGTTAGACGATGCCTTGAGCCAGCATCGCGTCGGCCACTTTCACGAAGCCGGCGATGTTCGCGCCCTTCACGTAGTTGATCCGGCCGTTTTCTTCGCCGTAGTGCACGCACGCGTGGTGGATCGACTGCATGATGTTGTGCAGCTTGCTGTCCACCTCACCGGCGGTCCACAACAGGCGCATGGCATTCTGCGACATTTCCAGGCCGCTCACGGCCACGCCACCGGCGTTGGAGGCCTTGCCCGGGGCGAACAGAATGCCGGCTTCGATAAAGATATCCACCGCCGCCAGCGTGGTCGGCATGTTGGCGCCTTCGGCCACGCAGAGGCAGCCGTTGCGCAGCAAGGTGCGGGCGGCGTCGGCGTCGAGTTCGTTCTGGGTCGCGCAGGGCAGCGCGATGTCGCAGGCCAGTTCCCAGGGGGTTTGACCCTTGCGGAATTCCAGGCCGAACCGCTCGGCCAGTTCGCTGATGCGACCGCGCTGGACGTTTTTCAGCTCCAGCAGGGCCGACCACTGTTCTTCGGTCAAACCGCTTTCGGCGTACAGGGTGCCTTCCGAGTCAGACAGGGAGATCACCTTGCCGCCCAGGTCCATGACCTTGCGCGCCGCGTATTGCGCCACGTTGCCGGAACCGGACACCGCCACGCGCTTGCCTTCAACCCGCAGGCCGTCGCGCTTGAGCATTTCTTCGGCGAAGTACACGCAACCGAAACCGGTGGCTTCCGGGCGGATCAGGCTGCCGCCGTAGGTCATGCCCTTGCCGGTCAGCACGGAGGTGAACTGGTTGCTCAGGCGCTTGTACTGGCCGAACAGGAAGCCGATCTCGCGGGCGCCCACGCCGATATCGCCGGCCGGCACATCAACGTCGGCGCCGATGTGGCGGTACAGCTCACTCATAAAGGACTGGCAGAAGCGCATGACTTCAGCGTCGCTCTTGCCCTTGGGGTCGAAGTCCGAGCCGCCTTTGCCGCCGCCCATGGGTAGCGAGGTCAGGGAGTTCTTGAAGGTCTGTTCGAAGGCGAGGAATTTCAGCACGCCCAGGTTCACCGACGGGTGGAAGCGCAGGCCGCCTTTGTAGGGGCCGATTGCGCTGTTCATCTGGATGCGGAAGCCGCGATTGACCTGGACCTTGCCATGATCATCCACCCACGACACCCGGAAGGTAATCGCACGTTCCGGCTCGCAGATGCGTTCCAGGATACCCGAGGTCAGGTAATGCGGATTGGACTCGAGAAACGGCCACAGGCTGCGTAGGACTTCTTCTACGGCCTGGTGGAATTCTGGCTGGTCCGGGTCGCGTTTCTTCAGGCGGGCAAGGAAGGATTCGACGGATTCGATCATGGAAAAGTCTCGGCAAATTGATTGTTTTTAAATGAGATTGGGCCGGACTTTATCAATTCATGTCGCACTGCGACAGGGCAAAATGTCGCCTTTGTGAATTTAAATGGTGCATTTGATATAAATAGAGGCCTTTTTTTGCCCTTAAACAGGGATTTCACCCCGAGGCATGCACCAACATATAGACCGCCATCGCAGGCAAGCCAGCTCCCACATTTACTGTGTTCACAAATGATCGTTCCCACGCTCCGCGTGGGAATGCATCCTGTGACGCTCCGCGTCACACCTCTAACAGCAGACGCGGAGCGTCCAGGGCTGCATTCCCACGCAGAGCGTGGGAACGAGCAAAAAAAAACGGAGCCCGAAGGCTCCGCTTTTTCAAACCACCAACCCGAATCAGGCCAGTTTTTTGTGACGCACGCGGTGCGGCTGGGCAGCCGCATCGCCCAAGCGCTTTTTACGGTCCGCTTCGTACTCGGTGTAGTTACCTTCGAAGAACACCGCTTGCGAGTCGTCTTCGTACGCCAGGATGTGGGTCGCGACGCGGTCAAGGAACCACCGATCGTGAGAGATCACAATGGCGGCGCCCGGGAAGTCCAGCAGGGCTTCTTCCAGGGAACGCAGGGTTTCAACGTCGAGGTCGTTGGACGGTTCGTCGAGCAGCAGGACGTTGCCGCCCTCTTTCAAGGTCAGGGCCAGGTGCAAGCGACCGCGCTCACCACCGGACAGGTCCTTGACGAACTTCTGCTGGTCGCCGCCCTTGAAGTTGAAACGACCGACGTAGGTACGCGACGGGATTTCATAGTTGCCGATGCGGATCTGGTCGGAACCGTCGGAAATCTGCTGGAACACGGTCTTGCTGCCGTCGAGGTCTTCGCGGCTCTGGTCCACACAGGCCAGTTGCACGGTTTCGCCGATCTCGATGCTGCCGGAGTCCGGGGTTTCCTTGCCCATCAGCATGCGGAACAGTGTGGACTTACCCGCACCGTTACCACCAATAACGCCGACGATCGCGCCTTTTGGCATGGAGAACGACAGGTTGTCGATCAGCACGCGGTCGCCGTAGCCCTTGGAAACGTTCTTGAACTCGATGACCTTGTCACCCAAGCGCGGACCGGCCGGGATGTAGATCTCGTTGGTTTCCGAACGCTTCTGGAATTCCTGCGATTGCATTTCTTCGAAGCGTTGCAGACGTGCCTTGGATTTCGACTGGCGGGCCTTGGCGCCTTTGCGCACCCACTCCAGTTCTTCCTTCATGGCTTTTTCGTGGGCCGATTGCTGCTTGGATTCGGCAGCCAGACGGTCGGACTTGGCTTCCAGCCAACCGGAGTAGTTGCCCTCGTAAGGGATACCGGCGCCACGGTCGAGCTCGAGGATCCAGCCAGCAACGTTGTCCAGGAAGTAACGGTCGTGCGTGATCGCTACCACGGTGCCCGGGAAGTCGTGAAGGAAGTGTTCCAGCCAAGCGACGGAGTCGGCGTCCAAGTGGTTGGTTGGTTCGTCGAGCAGCAGCATGTCGGGGGCCGACAGCAGCAGGCGGCACAAGGCCACACGACGCTTCTCACCACCGGACAGGAATTCGACCTTGGCGTCCCACGCCGGCAGGCGCAGTGCGTCGGCGGCCACTTCCAGCTGGCGCTCCAGGTTGTGGCCATCGCCAGCCTGCAGGATGGCTTCGAGCTTGGCTTGTTCAGCGGCCAGTTTGTCGAAGTCGGCGTCTTCGTCAGCGTAAGCCGCGTAGACCTCGTCCAGGCGCGCCTGGGCGTTCTTGATCACGGCGACGGCTTCTTCAACCACTTCGCGCACGGTCTTGGTCGGGTCCAGGATCGGCTCTTGCGGCAGGTAGCCGATGTTCAGCTCGGGCATCGGGCGGGCTTCGCCTTCGAACTCGGTATCGACGCCGGCCATGATTTTCAGCAGCGTGGACTTACCCGAACCGTTGAGGCCGAGCACGCCGATCTTGGCGCCAGGGAAGAAGGACAGCGAAATGTTTTTCAGGATTTCCCGCTTCGGCGGAACAACTTTTCCCAGCCGATGCATGGTGAAGACGTATTGAGCCATGGTGAACCTAGCGTCAGTGACTGATGAATTAAGCGGGCGAAGCCCGTGTCAGGCCATGCGCCGCGCGGGCCGTTGACGATAATCAATGCCTGCGTGCGGAAAAAAGCCTGAATGTCTGGGGCTGGAACGCCCTCGCGTAACCGGCAAAGCTACCTGAATGCGCTTGGTCAGTCCAGCCAAGCGGGGCTGGCACTTTGCCACAACTCAAGGCATGCTAGCCGCCCTTCGGCGTCCGGCTTATAGTGCGTGTCGCACGCCAGTCCAGCCAACCCGCAGGATCACAGCTTGTCCAAAGTCACGCCGCCCACTCCTCTGCGCGCTGCCCACATAGCGCCGGGAGCACCCCTGCACGGCACCTTGAAAGGCGCATTGGCGACGCTTGTCCTCATGTTGCTCGCCTTATTGTTCTGGCAGTTGCTGGACCAGTTGCAGCAAAACCAGAAAAACCAGCAGCAATACACCATCGACTACAGCGCCGACCTGGCTGAGCAGATCAGCCTGAACATGGCCCTGAGCGCAAAAATCGCCCTGAATCTGCTGCCGATGGTCGAGCCGCCGCGCAACAACGAACAACAGCAAGCGCTGATGCACACGCTGCAGCGCTCTCTGCCGGAACTGCGCAGCATCGCCCTGCTCGCCCCCAGCGGCGCCATGATCAGTGACAGCGCCAGCGACAGCCAGGACGCAGCCTTGCTTGAAGAGCTGGTGCAGCGCAGCCATTCCCAGCCTTATTACCTGAGCAACAGCAGCGACGGTACGATCATCTACCTGTTGCTGCACCAGCCCAGCGGCGGCTCGCGGGTCTACTGGGCGCTGCGCCTGGCGCCCAACTACCTGGTCAACCTGACCCGCCAGGACGGCCAGGGCCAGCGGCCGATGTGGGCCATCGAGAACCGCCTGAATCACCGCGTGGTCAGCCGTGACAGCGGCATGCCGGCGCAATGGGCGTCGGCGCTGACCCCGGACGAACTGAACAAAAGCGTGCTGGTCACCCCCCTGAGTAAAAGCGACTGGCAATTGCGCGGGCTGTTCGACCGCACCGCCGTGCTGGAAGAACTGCTGCCGGCGTTCATCGGCAAGTGCCTGCTGGGCCTGGCGTTCTCGCTGATCCCGGTGTTCGTGCTGGTCAACATGCGCCGTCGCCAGCGCCAGGTGCACGAGGGTCGGCGGCGCTACCAGGACATTTTCGAAGGCACTGGCGTGGCCCTGTGCGTGCTCGACCTGTCCGGGCTCAACACGTTCTTCGACAAGGCCCGGCTGCAGACCCGCGAACAACTGCGCGACTGGCTGCAAGGCAACCGCGAGCAACGCCAGCAACTGCTGCGGGAGCTGCGTATCACCGAGGTCAACCAGGTCGCGGTGCGCCTGCTCAACGTCAGCTCGTGCGAAGAGGCCTGGGAACGCCTGATCGATGATTGCCCGCGCAACGCCACGGCCATCGGCTACCAGGTGCTCGAAGCGGTCCTGACCGAGCAAAAGCAACTGGAGCTGGAAATCCAGCTCAACGACGTCGCCGGCAACGAACAATACCTGTGGCTGGTGATGCGCCTGCCGGAGCAGCAGGACGACTTCAAGGCCGTGATCCTGAGCATCAGCGACATCACCAGCCGCAAGCTGATCGAGCTGTCGCTGGTGGAGCGCGAGAGTTTCTGGTCGGACGTGGTGCGCACCGTGCCCGACCACCTGTATGTGCAGGATGTGATCAGCCAGCGCATGATTTTCAGCAACCACCACCTGGGCCACACCCTCGGCTATAACAAGGCCGAATTGCAGCAAATGGGCGAGTACTTCTGGGAAATCCTGCTCCATCCCGAAGACGCCGAGCACTACCACGACCTGCGCCAACAGCAGCGCCAGGCCGGCTATTCGACGCAACTGCAATGCCAGCTGCGCTTTCGTCACCGCAATAACCAGTGGCGTCGCTTCGATATCCGCGAGCAGGCCCTGGCCCGTGACAAGGCCGCGCAAGTCACGCGTATCATCGGCGTGGCCAAGGACATCACCGACCAGATCGAAGCCAGCGAATCCCTGCGCGACAGCGAGCAGCGCTACCGCATGCTCGCCGAAAGCATCAGCGACGTGATCTGCTCCACCGACAGCCAACTGGCCCTCAACTACATCAGCCCATCGGTCAGCGCGGTGCTGGGCTATGACGTGGATTGGGTGTTCAAGAACGGCTGGCAGTCGATCATCGCCAACCCGCAGCAACTGACCGGCATTTATAGCCTGGTGGAACAGGTCAGCCGTGCCCTCGGCGACAGCGAGGCGCTGGCCAAGCTGCGCGACGAAGCGCAAACCCAGCTGTTCCTGTTTGACTGCCTGCGCGCCGACGGGCGCAAAGTGCCGATCGAGCTGCGCCTGGTGCTGGTGTGGGATGAACACGGCACGTTCGAAGGCATCCTCGGCGTCGGCCGCGACATCAGCCAGCAACGCCGCGCCGAGAAAGACCTGCGCATGGCAGCCACGGTATTCGAACACTCTACCTCGGCGATCCTGATCACCGACCCCGCCGGCTACATCGTGCAGGCCAACGACGCGTTCAGCCGCGTCAGTGGCTACAGCGTGGCGGATGTACTCGACCAGTTACCGAACATGCTCACCGTCGACGAGCAGCAGGAAGCCCATCTGCGCTACGTGCTCAAGCAGTTGCACCAGCACAGCACCTGGGAAGGCGAAGTGTGGCTCAAGCGCCGCAACGGCGAGCATTACCCGGCGTGGGTCGGCATCACTGCCGTGTTCGACGACGAAGGCGACCTGGCTAGCTACGTGTGCTTCTTCAGCGATATCAGCGAGCGCAAGGCCAGCGAGCAGCGCATCCACCGCCTGGCCTATTACGACGCCCTGACCCACCTGCCCAACCGCACGCTGTTCCAGGACCGCCTGCACACCGCGTTGCAGTCGGCCGAACGGCAGAAGTCGTGGGTAGTGCTGATGTTCCTCGACCTTGACCGCTTCAAACCGATCAACGACTCCCTGGGCCACGCCGCCGGCGACCGCATGCTCAAGGAAATGGCCACGCGCCTGCTCGGTTGCGTCGCCGAAGACGACACCGTGGCGCGCATGGGCGGCGACGAGTTCACCTTGCTGCTGCAACCGCGCATCAGCCGCGAAATGGCGCTGAACCGCGCAATCCACGTGGCCGAGCAGATCCTCGCCAGCCTGGTAAAACCGTTTGTGCTGGAAGGCCGCGAGTTCTTTGTCACGGCCAGTATCGGTATCGCCCTCAGCCCGCAGGACGGCAATGAGCTGAGCCAGCTGATGAAAAACGCCGACACCGCGATGTATCACGCCAAGGAACGCGGCAAGAACAACTTCCAGTTCTACCAGGCCGACATGAACGCCAGCGCCCTGGAACGCCTGGAGCTGGAAAGCGACCTGCGCCACGCCCTGGACCAGAACGAATTCGTGCTCTATTACCAGCCGCAGTTCAGCGGCGATGGCAAACGCTTGACCGGCGCCGAAGCCTTGCTGCGCTGGCGCCACCCGCGTCGCGGGCTGGTGCCGCCGGGGGACTTTATCCCGGTGCTGGAAGAGTTGGGCCTGGTGGTGGACGTGGGCGACTGGGTCATCAGCGAAGCTTGCCGCCAGCTCAAGACCTGGCACCAGAACAAGGTGCGCGTACCGAAGGTCTCGGTGAACATCTCGGCGCGGCAGTTCTCCGACGGCCAACTGGGCGAGCGCATCGCCAGCATCCTTGAAGACACCGGCCTGCCGCCGGCGTGCCTGGAGCTGGAGCTGACCGAAAGTATCCTGATGCGCGAAGTCAACGAAGCCATGCATATCCTCGACAGCCTGAAAAACCTGGGCTTGAGCATTGCCGTGGATGACTTCGGTACCGGCTATTCGTCGCTCAACTACCTCAAGCAATTCCCCATCGACGTATTGAAGATCGACCGCACCTTTGTCGATGGCCTGCCGTCTGGCGAACAGGACGCGCAGATCGCCCGCGCCATTATCGCCATGGCCCACAGCCTGAACCTGGCGGTGATCGCCGAGGGCGTGGAGACCCATGAGCAGCTGGATTTCCTGCGTGAGCATGGTTGCGATGAGGTGCAGGGGTATCTGTTCGGGCGGCCGATGCCGGCGAATCGGTTTGAGGCGCAGTTCTGCAATGATGCGCTGTTCATGTTCGACTGAAGTTTTGTGCTGGGGCTGATGGCCTCTTCGCGAGCAAGCCCGCTCCCACATTCGACCGCATTTCAATGTTGGAACTCGGTCAAGTGTGGGAGCGGGCTTGCTCGCGAAAGGGCCAGCACAAGCACCACTTATCCCCAGATGAGCCCCACTTGTCCGCGACATGATGTCCTTTCATATGCCATCTAAAACCCATTGGGTTAGAATGCCCTCCTTTTCTGCCCCCGATCCTTGAGGACCGCCATGTTCAGCCGTGATTTGACTATTGCCAAGTACGACGCCGATCTCTTTGCCGCCATGGAGCAAGAAGCCGTGCGCCAGGAAGAGCACATTGAGCTGATCGCTTCGGAAAACTACACCAGCCCAGCGGTCATGGAGGCTCAGGGTTCGGTTCTGACCAACAAGTACGCCGAAGGCTACCCAGGCAAGCGCTACTACGGCGGTTGCGAGTACGTCGACGTGGTTGAGCAACTGGCCATCGACCGCGCCAAAGAACTGTTCGGCGCCGATTACGCCAACGTCCAGCCACACGCCGGCTCCCAAGCCAACAGCGCCGTGTACCTGGCCCTGCTGCAAGGCGGCGACACCATCCTGGGCATGAGCCTGGCCCACGGCGGTCACCTGACCCACGGCGCCAGCGTTTCCTCCTCCGGCAAGCTGTACAACGCCGTTCAATACGGTATCGATGCCAACGGCCTGATCGACTACGACGAAGTCGAGCGCCTGGCGGTTGAACACAAGCCAAAAATGATCGTGGCCGGTTTCTCTGCCTACTCGCAGATCCTGGATTTCCCACGCTTCCGCGCTATCGCCGACAAGGTTGGCGCCTACCTGTTCGTCGACATGGCCCACGTGGCCGGTCTGGTCGCCGCTGGCGTCTACCCGAACCCAGTGCCTTACGCTGACGTAGTGACCACCACTACCCACAAGACCCTGCGTGGTCCACGTGGCGGCCTGATCCTGGCTCGCGCCAACGCCGACATCGAGAAGAAGCTGAACTCCGCCGTATTCCCAGGCGCCCAGGGTGGCCCGCTGGAGCACGTGATCGCCGCCAAAGCGATCTGCTTCAAGGAAGCGCTGCAGCCTGAGTTCAAGACCTACCAGCAACAAGTGGTGAAGAACGCCCAGACCATGGCCAGCGTGTTCATCGAGCGCGGTTTTGACGTGGTGTCCGGCGGTACTGAAAACCACCTGTTCCTGCTGTCGCTGATCAAGCAGGACATTTCCGGTAAAGATGCTGACGCTGCCTTGGGCAAAGCCTTCATCACCGTGAACAAAAACTCCGTGCCGAACGACCCACGTTCGCCGTTCGTCACCTCCGGCCTGCGCTTCGGCACCCCGGCTGTGACCACTCGTGGCTTCAAGGAAGCAGAGTGCAAGGAACTGGCTGGCTGGATCTGCGACATCCTGGCTGACCTGAACAACGAAGCCGTGATCGACGCGGTCCGTGAGAAGGTCAAGGCCATCTGCAAGAAGCTGCCGGTGTACGGCGCGTGATTGCAGTAGCTTGAATGAAAAGCCCGGCTCTTGAGCCGGGCTTTTTTGTGCCTGAAAACACTGCTTTCTCAAGCTGAAATGCAATCAAATGTGGGAGCTGGCTTGCCTGCGATAGCTGACTTTCAGTTAGCCCATCAGTGCCTGATGCACCGCTATCGCAGGCAAGCCAGCTCCCACAGTGGATCGGATTTCAAGTCAGGATTGGTAGATGCGAGCAAAGCCGTCGCGAATCTTGTCCTCGGGCAACTCATCGGCAATAAACACAATCACACTCTCCCGCGCCTCACCCTCGGCCCATTCGGTATCCCAATCGAACCCGTACAGCTTGAGCACACCCTGGAACACCATCCGGCGGTCTTCCCCGGCAATGTTCAGCACGCCTTTGTAGCGCAGCAGTTGCTTGCCGTGGTCTTCCAGCAGCTCATTCATGAACTCGCTGAGGCGATCAATATCCAGCGGCTGGTCGGTGCGCAGCACCAGGCTGGAGATACGGTCGATAGACGGCGCCTTGCTGACCGGTCGCAGGCTCATGCCGGCATTGAGGTTGAAGCCACGTACGTCGAGCAATTCGGCCAGGTCGATGTTGCCATGGTCTACCACACGAATCGGCGCGCGACGGTTGATGCGCGTCAGGCGCTCGCTGAGGGCGTCAAAGGTGGCGTCATCCACCAGGTCGCGTTTGCTCACCAGCAGGCGGTCAGCAAAGCCGATCTGCGCCTGGGCGATGGTCTGGGTCAGGTGATGCTCGGCGTGGGCCGCGTCCACCAGGGTGATGATGCCGTCGAGGATGTAGCGCTCACGCAGTTCCTCGTCGATGAAAAAGGTCTGCGCCACTGGTGCAGGGTCGGCCAGGCCGGTGGTTTCGATCACTAGGCGGTCGAAAGCGATCTCGCCGCTGTCCAGGCGTTCGAGCAGCAGGTACAGGGCTTTGGTCAGGTCGGTGTGGATGGTGCAGCACACGCAGCCGTTGGACAGGGTCATGACTTGCACCGGTTCATCGCCCAACAGCTGGGTGTCGATACCGGTGTCACTGAATTCGTTTTCGATCACGGCGATTTTCAGGCCGTGCTCGGCTTTGAGCAGGTGGCGCAGCAAGGTGGTCTTGCCGGCGCCGAGGAAGCCGCTGAGGATGGTGACCGGGATGGGAGAGGACAAAACTGATCTCCTGATAACTGAAGGAACACAAAACAAATGTGGGAGCGGGCTTGCTCGCGAAAGCAGTGTGTCAGCCAGCACATACATCAACTGACAGACCGCTTTCGCGAGCAAGCCCGCTCCCACATGGGATCACCGCCAGCCCGGACTACCGGGTTAGCAGCATTTAGGCCCACCCTTGCCACCGTAACGGGCTTCCTGACGTTCCCGGAAGAACGTCTTGTAGTCCATCATCGGCTTGTCCGGGTGCTTGGTTTGCATATGCTCGACGTACGTGTCGTAGTCGGGCATGCCGACCATCAGGCGCGCGGCCTGACCGAGGTATTTACCGAGGCGACTGATGTCATTGAACATGGCTGCAATCCTCTATCACGCGTCCGGCTGGGCCTGGAACGGGGCTTCTTTATCCGTACGTTCTTTGTTGCCCCAGGCGGCGACGCCAACCTTGAGCGCATAGAACAGGATGCTGAACACCACGAACAGGAACAGCGCCGTCAGCGTTGCGTTGGTGTAGGCGTTCCAGATCACGTGCTGCATCTGGTCGATGCTCTTCGCCGGCGCGAGGATCTGGCCGTTGGCCAGGGCATCGCTGTACTTCTTCGCCAGCGACAGGAAGCCAATCGCCGGGTTGGCGTCGAACAGCTTGATGAAGCCTGCGGTGGTGGTGCAGATCAGCAGCCAGACGGCTGGCAGCATGGTCACCCAGATGTAGCGTTGGCGTTTCATTTTGATCAGCACAACCGTCGCCAGCATCAGCGCGATACCTGCCAGCATCTGGTTGGAGATACCGAACAGCGGCCACAAGGTGTTGATGCCGCCCAGTGGGTCGATCACGCCTTGATACAGCAGGTAACCCCACATCGCCACGCAACCTGCGGTCGCGATCAGGTTGGCGGTCCACGATTCGGTGCGTTTCAGCGCCGGCACGAAGGAACCCAGCAGGTCTTGCAGCATGAAGCGACCGGCACGGGTACCGGCGTCAACCGCGGTGAGGATGAACAGCGCTTCGAACAGGATCGCAAAGTGGTACCAGAACGCCATGGTGTTTTCACCCGGCAGCACACTGTGCAGGATCTGCGCGATACCTACCGCGAGCGTCGGCGCACCGCCGGCACGGGCCAGGATGGTGGTTTCACCGATGTCGTGGGCCACGGCCGACAGCGCCTCTGGCGTAATCGCAAAGCCCCAGCTGCTGACGGTTTGCGCAACGGTCACCACGTCAGATCCGACGACCGCAGCCGGGCTGTTCATGGCGAAGTACACACCTGGCTCGATCACCGAAGCGGCAACCATCGCCATGATGGCCACGAACGACTCCATCAACATACCGCCGTAACCGATGTAGCGCGCATGGCTTTCGTTGGCCAGCAACTTGGGTGTGGTGCCCGAGGAGATCAGGGCATGGAAACCCGAGACCGCGCCACAGGCGATGGTGATGAACAGGAACGGGAACAGGCCACCCTTCCACAAAGGGCCAGTGCCGTCGATGAACTGGGTCAGTGCCGGCATTTTCAGGTCTGGCATGGTGACCAGGATGCCGATGGCCAGGGCGATGATGGTGCCGATCTTGAGGAACGTAGAGAGGTAGTCACGCGGCGCCAGGATCAGCCACACCGGCAACACCGCTGCGACGAAACCGTAGCCGATCAGCATCCAGGTGATTTGAATGCCGGTGAAGGTAAACGCCTTGGCCCATACAGGGTCAGCCGCAATCTGCCCGCCCAGCCAGATCGAACCCAGCAGCAACAGCACGCCGATGATCGAAATCTCGCCGATGCGGCCCGGGCGGATGTAGCGCATGTAGATGCCCATGAACATCGCGATCGGGATGGTCGCCATCACCGTGAAGATGCCCCACGGGCTCTCGGCCAGGGCCTTGACCACGATCAGCGCCAGCACCGCGAGGATGATGATCATGATCAGGAAGCAGCCGAACAGCGCGATGGTCCCCGGAATGCGGCCCATCTCTTCGCGCACCATATCCCCCAGGGAACGGCCGTTGCGACGGGTGGACAGGAACAGGACCATGAAGTCCTGCACCGCACCGGCCAGCACCACGCCGGCAATCAGCCAGAGCGTGCCGGGCAGGTAGCCCATTTGCGCCGCCAGTACCGGGCCGACCAGGGGGCCTGCACCGGCAATCGCCGCAAAGTGGTGACCGAAAAGGATGTGTTTGTTGGTCGGCACATAGTCCAGACCGTCGTTGTTGATCACTGCGGGGGTAGCCCGCCGTGGATCGAGTTGCATCACGTTATTCGCGATGAACAGGCTGTAGTAGCGGTATGCGACCAGGTAGATGGCCACAGCAGCGACCACAATCCACAAGGCGTTGATCGCCTCGCCGCGGCGCAAGGCCACTACGCCAAGGGCGCACGCTCCTACGATTGCCAGCACCAGCCAGGGTAGGTGGCGTAGCAGGCTATTATTATTTTTCATTTTTATATTCCAGCCAGGGTGGACAGAAAGGACAGCCGTTCCGAGTTTAGCGCTGTTGGCTTTAAAGACCACCCCCCTACGTTGGTCTAGAGCCTTCTGCGGGCAAAAAAAGCAGAAATATCGGGCCAATGATGGCGCAGGGCTACAATCCTCCTATCTCCAGAGGGTTTCACCATGACCGAGCAAGCGTCTGATCGCCGTCGTTTCCGCCGGATCGCCTTTGATGCCAAGACCGAACTTCGGCAAAACGGCCGGGAATGGCCAGTGCAATTGGTGGATTTGTCGTTAAAGGGTTTGTTGGTGCAAAGACCCGAAGAGTGGAAGGGCAACAAGGCCTTACCGTTCGATGTCGATATACGCCTGGACCCCAAGACCCCGATCAAGATGCAAGTGCGGCTGACCCATGAGGACAATGGGCAATTGGGGTTTGTGTGCCAGCACATTGACCTGGATTCGATCAGCCACTTGCGAAGGTTGATCGAGTTGAACCTTGGCGATGAGGAAGAGCTGCACCGAGAGTTGGCGGCCTTGCTGGAGACATAACAAACAACACAAATCAACTGTGGGAGCTGGCTTGCCTGAAGGATTGGGGATTATTCGAAGAGAGCATCCAACGCCTGCTCCAACCGTGTCACGCCAATAATCTGAATCCCCGGCGGCGACTCTTTCGGCGCGTTGCCCTTGGGCACGATCGCACGCTTGAAGCCATGCTTGGCCGCCTCCTTCAACCGCTCCTGGCCACTCGGCACCGGGCGCACTTCGCCCGACAGGCCGACTTCACCAAACACCAGCAGGTCGTGAGGCAACGGGCGGTTGCGCAAACTGGACATGACCGCCGCCATCAACGCCAGGTCGGACGCGGTCTCCAACACCTTGACCCCGCCCACCACGTTGAGGAACACGTCCTGGTCGTGGGTCGGAATGCCACCATGGCGATGCAACACCGCCAGCAACATCGCCAGGCGGTTCTGGTCCAGGCCCAGGGTCACGCGGCGCGGGTTGGCCAGGTGGCTGTCATCCACCAGCGCCTGCACTTCCACCAGCATTGGCCGGGTGCCTTCCCACGTTGCCATCACCACGCTGCCGGGGACTTCTTCTTGGGCACGCGTGAGGAAAATCGCCGATGGGTTGGAGACTTCTTTCAGCCCCCGGTCCGTCATGGCGAAAACACCCAGTTCGTTGACCGCCCCAAAGCGGTTCTTCACCGCCCGCAGCAAACGCAGGCGGCCGTCGGACTCACCCTCGAAATACAACACGGTATCCACCATGTGCTCCAGCACCCGCGGCCCGGCCAGCGCGCCCTCTTTGGTCACATGCCCGACCAGGAAGATCGCCGTGCCACTTTGCTTGGCATAGCGCACCAGCAGCGCCGCGCTTTCACGCACCTGGGAGACGCCACCCGGCGCCGATTGCAGCTGTTCGGTGAAAATGGTCTGGATCGAGTCGATCACCATGACCTTGGGCTTTTCGATCCGCGCCGTGGCGATGATGCTTTCGATGCAGGTTTCGGTCATCACCCGCAGCTGGTCCTGGGGCAACCCCAGGCGACGGGCGCGCATGGCCACTTGTTGCTGGGATTCTTCACCGGTGACGTACAACGCCGGCATGCGGCTGGCAATGCTGCACAGGGTTTGCAGGAGGATGGTCGACTTACCGATGCCCGGGTCGCCGCCGATCAGCACCACCGAGCCGTCCACCAGGCCGCCGCCGAGAACGCGGTCCAGCTCACCGGACGCGGTGGAAAACCGCGGAATCTCTTCGACGCTGACTTCGGCCAGCGTCTTGATCTGCGCCTGCTGCCCGGTCCAACCCGCACGCCCGGTAGGCGCTGCGGCGCCGCCGCTTTCGATCATGGTTTCAGTGAGGGTGTTCCACGCACCGCACTCGCCGCACTGGCCGGCCCACTTGGGAAAGGTCGCGCCGCACTCTGTGCAGCCGTACATGCGCTTGGCCTTTGCCATTTGAGAACCTCCAACCGAAAAACCGCGATGATAGCTCAGCGCGACGCCGGGGTCCGGATTTCACCGCTGGCCAAGCGTGAAGCGCTGTTGCCGACGGGGTCTTCCGCATTGAGATCAGCGCCCTTGGCTTTCAGCTCGTCCAACAGCTCAAGGCGCTTGAACAACCCGGCGTACATGGCCGCCGTCTGCCCGGCGCCATTGCGCTGGTCGGGGTTGCAGTCGGTGCTCAGCAGGCGCTGGGCGATTTTCAGCTCGCCCTTGAAGATCGCGCCCATCAGCGCAGTGTTACCACGCTTGTCCTGCACACAGGCGTCGGCGCCGGCGGTGAGCAGGCGCTCCACGAATGGGCCCTGGCCGTGATACGCCGCCAGGATCAGCGCGGTGTAGCCCTTGTCGTCCTGGGTATTGAGGCTGTAGCCAGAGTCGATGAAGGTGTTGAGCATGTCGAGATCGCCACGGCGGGCCGCGTCGAAATAGTAGTCCTGCAACTGCGCCTTGAGCGCCGCAGGCTCGGGAGCCTCGGCCTGGGCGACAAAGGCCAGCATGGCCAGCAGCAGCCCTATGGAAATACGCATGGGTGTTCTCCTGCCAAAGGCCAGCGCCCGATCAAGAGCGCCAGCCGTGACCAACGGATCAGTCCGTCAGTTTGTCTGCCAGCGCCTTCACGCGCGCCAGGTCACCTTTGGCGACCTTGGCCACGCCGGTGCCGTACTCAGGGTCTGCCTTGTAGAGGAACGACAGGATGATGTGCTTGCTCTCGTCATCGGTGGTGGCCAGGGAGCCGCCGAAGTTTTCGATCAAGTCCTGACGCTCTTTCTTGTTGAAGGAACGGTACAGATCGCCAGCCTGCTTGAAGTTCTGCTCACGCTGGATCTTCGCTTGCTGGGTGCTGCCCGCCAGTGGCGACTGGCTATAGCGCGCGGCTTGCGGTTCTTCCCGTGGCAGCAGGCGGCTTGGCTGGTAGTTCACGCCGCTGGTGGTCTTGCCGAAGTTCATCGCGCCATCCTGGTTGCCGTTGTTGACGGTCACCCGTGGCGCGTTGATCGGCAGTTGCAGGGCATTGGCGCCCAAGCGGTACATCTGGGTATCGGCGTAGGAAAACACCCGGCCTTGAAGCAGGCGGTCTTCCGAGGGCTCGATGCCCGGCACCAGGTTGGCCGGGGCCATGGCGACCTGCTCGGTTTCCTGGAACACGTTCGCCGGGTTGCGGTTCAGCACCATCTGCCCGACTTTACGCTCGGCAACGTTCGGCCAGATCTTGGTGGCGTCCAGCGGGTCGAAGTCAAACTTGGCCAGGTCCTCAGGCTTGAGCACTTGCACGTACAAGTCCCACTTGGGGAAGTCGCCTTTGTTGATATGGGTGACCAAGTCGTTGGTCATGTGGCTGTAATCACGCCCCTGCACTTCGGTAACTTGCTTGGGATCAAGATTCTTGATGCCTTGCAGGCTCTTCCAGTGGAACTTGACGTAGTGCACTTCGCCCTTGGCATTGATCAACTTGTAGGCATGTACGCCATTGCCGTCCATTTCACGATAGCTGGCCGGGGTACCGGAGTCGGAGTACAACTCGGTCAATGTACGGGTGGCCTCGGGAACATGTGAGAAGAAGTCGAAACGGCGCGAATCGTCGTCCAGGTTAGTGCGCGGGTCCGGCTTGAAGGCATGGACCATGTCCGGGAACTTGATCGCGTCACGGATAAAGAACGTCGGGAAGTTATTGCCAACCAGGTCCCAGTTGCCTTCGGCGGTGTAGAACTTGGTGGCGAAGCCGCGTGGGTCACGCAGGGTTTCCGGGGAATGGTTACCGTGGACCACGGCCGAGAAACGCACGAATACCGGGGTCGCCTCGCCTGCGGCGAAGACCTTGGCCTTGGTCAGGTCGCTGAGGTTATCGGTGACGGTGAACGTGCCGTGGGCGCCAGTGCCACGGGCATGCACCACGCGCTCGGGAATGCGCTCACGGTCGAAGCGTTGCAACTTTTGAATAAGCTGCACGTCCTGGAGCAGTACCGGGCCGTTGGCGCCGGCGGTTTGCGAGTTCTGGTTGTCGCCCACGGCCGCGCCGTTGTCGCGGGTCAGGTTGGCGGCCTGCACCGACAGGGACAGCAGGCTGGCGGTCACCAGCACCAGCACGGATCGCGCTGACACAGGCCCGCGAATCATTGGGTTCTTCATCGAGGTTTCCTCTGGTTTTTTTAATGCACATTCAGTTGTGCTTGCCAGAGGCTAGTGATCCGAACGCCAGAAGATAAATAGAAAAACACCACCGGGCCGATTGAGAAAAAAATGTGGTAAGCCGTTGAAATGACGAGTAATTCGCGCGCGATTGATGGCACTTTGCAAACTATTTGCGATTTAATGTGTCGATAAAACCTAACAGTGTTAACAGTTGTGTCGCGCAAGCCCTCTACGACTGACTTACACTGACCTCCACCCTTCTCATCTGTAACAAGGAATAACCTATGGGCGTGATCAGTGAGTTCAAGGCCTTCGCGGTCAAAGGTAATGTGGTCGATATGGCCGTCGGTATCATCATCGGCGCAGCCTTCGGCAAAATTGTTTCCTCGTTTGTAGGCGACGTGGTGATGCCACCCATCGGTCTGTTGATCGGCGGTGTGGACTTTGGTGACTTGGCGATAACGCTCAAGGCCGCACAAGGCGACGTGCCTGCGGTGGTGCTGGCGTACGGCAAGTTCATCCAAAGCGTGATCGACTTTGTGATAGTCGCGTTTGCGATCTTCATGGGCGTGAAGGCGATCAACCGCCTGAAGCGTGAAGAGGCCGTAGCGCCAAGCCTGCCGCCGACGCCGACCAAGGAAGAAGTGTTGCTGGGTGAGATCCGCGATCTGCTCAAGGCACAGAACGACAAACCGCTCTAACCGGAACGGGTTTGAAAAAAGGCGCCTGCTGAGGCGCCTTTTTTATTACCAGTAGTTTTCCACCGCCACTTGGCCCGGGCGTCGGCTCAGGCTCAGTTGCATATCGCGTTGCTTGAGCAACTGGCGGGTGTCATCGACCATCTGCGGGTTGCCGCAAATCAGCACCCGGGAATGTTCCGGGGCTAGCTCAACGCCTGCGGCGCGCTCCAGTTCGCCATTTTCGATCAGCGTGGTGATGCGCCCGTTCAAGGTGCCCGGATGCTGCTCGCGTGTGACGATGGGGATGTAGGTGAGTTTGTGCGCGTACTCGGCCAGGTATTCGCGCTCGCCCAATGTATTGATCAGTGACTGGTACGCCAGCTCCTTGGCCTCCCGTGCGCTGTACACCAGGATAATGCGCTCAAACTTCTCCCAGACTTCGAAGTCCTGCAGGATCGACAGGAACGGCGCCACGCCGGTTCCCGTGCCCAACAGCCACAGGTCACGCCCGTCGACAAAACGGCTCAGGGTCAGGAAGCCTGTGGCCTGGCGCTCCACCATCAACGTATCGCCCACCTGCAAGCGGCTCAGCTCGCTGGTGAACTCACCACCGGGGACGACGATGGAAAAGAAGTCCAGATGCTCATCAAATGGCGACGACACGATGGAATAAGCACGCCATACGGTGCTGCCATCCGCCTTGGTCACACCCAGGCGTACGAACTGGCCGGCGGTGAAACGAAAGCCTGGGTCGCGGGTGGTGCGCAGGGTGAAGAGGCTGGGGGTCAGCGATTGCACGTCGAGCAAGGTCTGCCGGGTAAATTTCTCAGCACTGGCCGTCATGGGGAACTCCGTTTTACACAGGCGCCTAGTGTCGCTCAAAGCCGTGTGCGCAAACACCGTTGATTTGTACTGGCATTGCCGCGGGCCAGAGCGTTGCACTCTGCGCGCGGGAAAGCGTGTCCCATTTCCGAGATCACTTTGCAAAAAAAAACCTGCTTTAGTTCTGACTAATTATTTGGCTATTAACACACTTCCAATTCACCGCTAGATGAAATACCTCATACAACCGCCATCATCCTGACACTACTTACAACCCCTTTAAATTTAATAAAAAAGAGTCACCCGCTTCGATAGCTATACAAAAAACCGCTTAACGTACAAAAAAACATCGCTATAAAAACAGGGGATACATAACATTTTTTTCACTTAATGCCGTAAGTCATGTCCTACACTAATTTTCGTGCAGCTCTGGGATGAGGACGTACCCGAGCCACGTAGAAACCCATGGAGATTTACCAATGGTGAACTGGCGCAATACTCGGCTCCCCAAACTGGAAGATAAAAGCGAGATCGAAGCAATCTTTGACATGGTCACCCACCATATCCTTGAACTCGGCTTCCAATACTGTTCCTTCACAATGAGCTCTCAACTACCCGACGACAAAACCAAACCGATCCACATCAGCAACTATCCAATTGGATGGAATCATATTTATAAACAAGCGCGCTTCTTTGATGTAGACCCTGTAGTTGCCCACTGCAAACGCTGCGTACTTCCTATCGTATGGGAAGAGAAGGCCTTCAGTGCCGCACCTGGATTGTGGTCACTGGCCCAATCGTTTGGAGTGCATCAGGCATGGACACAACCCGTACACGATTTCCAGGGTGTCTACAGCATGCTGACGCTGGGGCGCAGTACCGGTGAAGTCAGCCCGCAAGAATTGTATGAAAAGGCCGGCAACGTATTGTGGTTGTGCCATGCCATGCACGCTGCCGTTGCACAGCAATATGCGGACAAGTCCAGTATCAATGCCCCTTGCACGCTGACAGCACGAGAAACGGAAATTCTCAAATGGTCAGGCATGGGCAAGACCGCGGAAGAAATCGCCAGCATTATTTCGATTTCTCCCCGCACAGTGACCTTTCACGTCAGCAGCGCACTCAGGAAGCTCGGCGTTACAAACAAGATCGCCGCGGTTCTCTGTGCATCCAGAGCGGGACTTTTCTAGCTTATGTAGAAACACCGCATGTAATCGCGCCGGAAAAAACGTAACATTTACGGCCAATTCTGAGTGATGACGCAGCCCCCCGGGTGTCGCCTCGCAGTTCACTCAGACGGTTCGGTCGCCCATTGCCGAACACCCATCGATTACCCAGAGCCTCCCCCGCCATGCCCCTGCTCGAAAGCCCCTTCGCCCAGCTCGATCTGATCCGCCAGCCAGAACAACACAACGATCCGCTGCAAGCCTTCGATGCCGCCGACGAGTACCTGCTCAGCCATCTGGCGCAGCAGCAGCCGAGCGCCGCCGCCCGCGTGCTGGTGCTCAACGACAGCTTTGGTGCCCTGGCTGCCAGCCTGGAAGGCAAGGTGCAGGTGACCTCCAGCGGTGACTCCTTTCTTGCGGCCCAGGGTCTTGAGAAAAACCTGGCACGCAACGGCAAGGCATTCGATGCAGTGCGGTTCATTCCCGCCAGCGAGGTGCCGAGCGGGCCCTTTGACCGGGTCCTGATCCGTGTCCCAAAAACCTTGGCGCTGCTGGAAGAACAACTGATCCGCCTGCAAAGCCAACTGGCCCCAGGCGCCGAAGTCATCGCAGGGGCGATGATCAAGCACTTGCCACGGGCCGCCGGGGAGTTGCTGGAGCGTTATATCGGGCCGATGCACGCCTCGCTCGCCGTAAAAAAAGCACGACTGTTGATCGCCACCGTTGAGGATCGCCCGCTGGCGGTCTCGCCCTACCCAACCCGCTACACGCTGGACACGCCAGCCATCGAACTGCTCAACCATGCCAACGTGTTTTGCCGCGAAGGCCTGGATATCGGCACGCGTGCCTTCCTGCCGCACCTGCCGAAAAACCTCGGCAGTGCCCGCGTGGCGGACCTGGGCTGCGGCAACGGTGTACTGGCGATTGCCAGCGCCCTGCAAAACCCCGACGCGCAGTACACCCTGGTGGACGAGTCCTACATGGCCGTGCAATCGGCGCAGGAGAACTGGCGAACCGCCCTCGGCCAACGTGAGGTGATCGTTCGCGCCGCCGATGGCCTCGCCGGCCAGGAGCCCGATTCCCTGGACGTGGTGCTGTGCAACCCGCCGTTCCACCAGCAGCAAGTGGTCGGCGACTTCCTCGCCTGGCGCATGTTCCAGCAGGCACGGGAAACGTTGGTGGTGGGTGGCGCCCTTTATATAGTCGGCAACCGCCACTTGGGATATCACACCAAGCTGGCACGCCTGTTTCGCGGCGTAGAGCAAGTCGCCACCACGCCAAAATTTGTGATCCTCAAGGCACGCAAATAAAAAAAACCCTGCCGCGCTTGCGAGGGGCAGGGTTGAAAGACCGGGCCATCAAGCCCGGTGTTGGGATGTCAGTGTGTGCTCAGGCCTGCCGCATTCATGAACATGCGCATCAGGCTGGCCACGACAAACAGGGCCAGCACGCTGCCGGTCCAGATCATCGCCAACCACCCCAGGCGCCGCCACAGTGGCTGTTTCTCGGCCTGTTCAATCTCGTGCAACGAAGGTTTGCCGGACATGGAACGACCCTCCTAGTGATAACCGTCTTCGTGGGTGACCTTGCCGCGGAACACGTAGTAGCTCCAGAAGGTGTAGCCCAGGATGAACGGGATGATAAACAGCGTGCCCACCAGCATGAAGCCCTGGCTTTGCGGCGGCGCGGCGGCATCCCAGATCGACACGGATGGCGGGATGATGTTCGGCCACAGGCTGATCCCCAGGCCGCTGTAGCCGAGGAAGATCAGCACCAGCGTCAGCAGGAACGGCGTGTAGTGCGCATTGCGCGCCACGGCGCGGATCAGGCCGTACAGAGTCACCAGCACCAGGATCGGTACCGGCAGGAACCAGAACAGGTTGGGCAGGGTGAACCAGCGCGCGGCAATTTCCGGGTGCGCCAGCGGCGTCCAGATACTGACAATGCCAATCACCGCCAACAGCGCGAAAGCCAACGGTCGCCCCAGGTTATGCATCTTTTCCTGCAACGAGCCTTCGGTCTTCATGATCAGCCAGGTGCAGCCCAGCAGCGCGTAGGCCACGATCAGCGCCACACCGCAGAACATCGTGAACGGCGTCGCCCAGTCCAGCGAGCCGCCGGCGAACTGGCGATCCACCACCGGAATGCCATCGATAAAGGCCCCCAGCGCCACACCCTGGAAGAACGTCGCCGCCAGCGAGCCGCCGATAAACGCCTTATCCCACAGGTGACGCTTGTCGTCCTTGGCCTTGAAGCGGAACTCGAAGGCCACGCCACGGAAGATCAAGCCGATCAACATCAGGATCAGTGGCAGGTACAGCGCCGACAACACCACCGAATAGGCCAGCGGGAAAGCGCCAAACAACGCCGCGCCGCCGAGGACCAGCCAGGTTTCGTTGCCGTCCCACACCGGGGCGACGGTGTTCATCATCACGTCACGGTCAACTTTGCCCGGGATAAACGGAAAGAGGATGCCGATACCCAGGTCGAAGCCGTCCATGACCACATACATCATGATGCCGAAGATGATGATCACGGCCCAGATCAGCGGAAGATCAATACCCATCTCAATGCCCCTTGTGCTGGATGTGGGTGTGGTCGTCATCGCTGCCATCATCCGCGGCAGACAGAGGACGGGCTGGCGTGCGTTTCTGGCCAGGACCACCGTGGGTCGGCTCATCGCCTTCGTGGGTCTGCGGACCTTTGCGCACCAGGCGCATCATGTAGCCCAGACCAGCACCGAACAGTGCGAAGTACACCACCACGAACAACACCAGGGTGATTGTCATCTGCACCAGGCTGTGCCCGGAGGACGCATCCGCCGTGCGCATCAGCCCGTAGACCACCCACGGCTGACGGCCGATTTCCGTGGTGAACCAACCGGCGAGAATCGCGATCAACCCCGACGGGCCCATCCACAAGGCCAGGTACAGGAACGGTTTGGACGTGTACATCTTGTCGCCCCGGCGCAGCCAGAGGCTGAACAGACCGGTGAAGATCATCAGGAAGCCCAGGCCGACCATGACCCGGAACGACCAGAACACAATGGTCGAATTAGGGCGATCCTCAGGCGGAAACTCCTTGAGGGCCGGCACCTGTTTGTCCAGGGAGTGGGTGAGGATCAGGCTGCCCAGGTAGGGGATTTCGACGGCGTACTTGGTCTTTTCCGCCTTCATGTCCGGCCAGCCGAACAGGATCAGCGGAGTCGGCTCGTTGCCTTTGTTTTCCCAGTGGCCCTCAATCGCGGCGATTTTCGCCGGTTGATGCTTCAGGGTATTGAGGCCGTGGAAGTCACCGATCACCGCCTGGATAGGCGCAACGATCAGCGCCATCCACATCGCCATCGAGAGCATTTTGCGGATCGCCGGGTTGTCCTTGCCACGCAGCAAGTGCCAGGCGGCCGAAGAACCGACGAAAAATGCGGTCGCCACAAACGCGGCCGTGGCCATATGCGCCAGGCGGTAAGGGAACGACGGGTTGAAAATCACCGCCAGCCAATCGGTCGGAATGACTCGGCCGTCGATGATTTCGAAACCCTGGGGCGTCTGCATCCAGCTGTTGGACGCGAGGATCCAGAAGGTGGAGATCAACGTACCGACGGCCACCATCACCGTGGAGAAAAAGTGCAGCTTGCGCCCCACCTTGTTCCAGCCGAACAGCATCACCCCGAGGAAACCCGCCTCAAGGAAGAAGGCCGTGAGCACTTCGTACGTCAGAAGCGGCCCGGTGACGGCGCCGGCGAAGTCCGAGAAGCGGCTCCAGTTGGTGCCGAACTGGTAGGCCATGACCAAGCCAGACACCACGCCCATGCCGAAGTTGACGGCAAAGATCTTCGACCAGAAATGGTAGAGATCGCGATAGGTGTCGTTGTGGGTCTTGAGCCACAGGCCTTCCAGCACCGCAAGGTAACTGGCCAGGCCGATGGTGATCGCCGGGAACAGGATGTGGAATGAGATGGTGAACGCGAATTGAATTCGGGCGAGATCTAGCGCCTCCAAACCGAACATAAGTCTTCCTCTGTCAGGTAATACCGGCTGCTGGCGGGAGCCTGCACCCACTGCCCCCACGGATATGGAGTCTGGCGAATTTCATTTCGTTCTTTTTTTAACCAACCACGTAGGGAATCTGGCCCTAAGGCCGCCAGAGCAATCCCTGGGGAGGTTTTGATCTGGATCAAGCATTGCTGAAAGAGTAGTCCCATTTTCAATGTAGGACGGCGTGGTCTTTTGCCGCGTGACAGACTGCCTCAGCTCAGTTTCAGCAACTATCTGTTACAACTTAATGCTAATCTCGGCCTTCCCTCCGGCCCTGACCTGAACTCCCGATGCCTAGTGAACCCGCGTTGCTGTTGCGTCACCACCGCCCTTTCATCGCGTTCTGGCTGGCGCGCATCTTCACCGCCAGCGGCTTCCAGATGCTTACCGTGGCCATTGGCTGGAACCTCTACCAATTGACCGGCAACGTGCTTGACCTGGGTTTGGTCGGCTTGGTGGAGTTCGTCCCGCGCGTACTGTTCATGCTGCACACCGGGCATGTGGCCGACCGCTATGAACGGCGCAAGGTCGCGGCCATCTGCCAGACTCTGCAGGCGTTGATTGCACTATCGCTGGCTATTGGCGGCCTGACCGGCAACGTCACCCGCGAGATGATCTTTATCCTCGCCTTCCTGCTCGGCGCCGCACGCTCGTTTGAAATGCCCACCACCCAGGCGCTGCTGCCAAGCATCGTGCCCAGCGCCTTGTTCCCGCGCGCGGTGGCGTCGTCGCAGTCGGCCCAGCAACTGGCTACCATCGTCGCCCCGGCCCTCGGCGGTTTGCTCTATGCGTTTGGCAGCGTGTGGGTGTATGGCCCCACGGTGGTGCTGTACCTGATTGCCTGCGGGCTGACCCTCAACCTGCCCGCCCGCCAGACGCCGCTCAACAAAGGCAAGGCCACCCTGGATTCGCTGCTGGCCGGCATCCGCTTTATCCGCAGCCGCCCGGACATCCTCGGCGCCATCTCCCTGGACCTGTTCGCCGTGCTGCTGGGCGGCGCCACCGCGTTGCTGCCGGTGTTCGCCAAGGACATCCTGCTGACCGGCGCCTGGGGCCTGGGCCTGTTGCGTTCGGCGCCAGCGGTGGGCGCGTTGTTGATGTCGTTGTGGTTGGCGCGATTCTCGGTAGACCGCCATGTCGGCCGCGTGATGTTCACCGCCGTCGGCGTGTTCGGCGTGGCGACCATCGCGTTCGGCCTGTCCACTTCGTTCTGGTTTTCATTGGCGGTGCTGGTGGTGCTGGGCGCGGCGGACATGATCAGCATGGTCATCCGCGCATCGTTCGTGCAGTTGGAGACGCCGGATGAAATGCGCGGGCGCGTCAGCGCGGTCAACGGCCTGTTTATTGGCGCATCCAACCAGTTGGGTGAATTTGAGTCGGGGATTACCGCCCACTGGTTTGGCACTGTGCCAGCGGTAGTGATGGGCGGGATCGGCACGCTGATAGTGACCGGCACCTGGATCAAGCTGTTCCCGACCCTGGCCAATCGCGACCGCATGCATGTGCCGGTCGAGGAAACCGCGAAGGTCTGATCAGCGGATATTGAGCAGGGTTTTCAGGGTGTTCTGCGGGCCGTTGATCGACGAGTTGCTGTATTCAAACCAGCCCTGGGCTTCGACATTCAGGTCGAACACATAGATGTAGCCCATCAACGTGCCTGCCCCGTTGCACACCTCGCTGACGCTGCCAACCTGACACACCGGCGTACGCTGCCCGTTCAGCTCGGCACCATCGAAGCGGCCCACGGGGTTGTTGCCCAGGCCGACTTCCATCACCGAGACCTTGGTGGGCCCACGGTGCGTACACATCTGCGTGCCCTGCGCGCGCTCGGGAATGGTTTCGGTGCAGCGCGCCGACTCGACCTTGAACACCCGCACCTCGCTCAACGGCGGTGCAGTCGCGCCCCACGCCGGTGCTGCGCCGAGCCACAGGCCGAGACAAGGGATCAGAGCTAGACTCCACGCGTTGGCTTTTTTCATGCTGTCGATGACCCTGATTTAAACGTCGGCGCAGTATGCCTCAAGGCCATGATCCTGAGCGATTGTTCACAAGGGCGAGGCCGAACACCACAGGGCCTCGGCTGCTGGTATGATGCGCCGCTTTTTCCGATCCTCTCTGAAACCACAGGCGCTTGGCGCAATTTGTGCTTTGACTTAGAGGTCAACAAATCACGACGCAAAATAGCGTCACAGGGAGCCGGCATGCTGGAAAAGCTGTTTCAACTCAAAGCCCACAACACCAATGTGCGCACCGAGATTCTCGCGGGTATCACCACATTCCTGGCCATGGCCTACATCCTGTTCGTCAACCCGAGCATCCTCAGCCAGACCGGCATGGACAAGGGCGCGGTGTTTGTCGCGACCTGCCTGGCGGCGGCCATCGGTTCGACCGTGATGGGCCTGATCGCCAACTACCCGATCGCACTGGCGCCGGGCATGGGCCTCAACGCCTTCTTTACCTACACCGTGGTCCTGCACATGGGCCATACCTGGCAGGTGGCGCTCGGCGCGGTATTCATTTCGGCGGTGTTGTTCTTCCTGCTGTCGATCTTCCGTATCCGTGAGTGGATCATCAACGCCATCCCCCTGCCCCTGCGCTCGGCGATTGCCGCGGGTATCGGCCTGTTCCTGGCGTTGATCGCCCTGCACAACGCCGACATCGTCGTCAGCAACCCGGCCACCATGGTTGGCCTCGGTGACCTGACCAAAGCAGCGCCTATCCTTGCCACCCTCGGTTTCGTGCTGATCGTCGCACTGGAAGCCCTGGCCGTGCGCGGCGCAGTGCTGATCGGCATCCTCGCGGTGACCATTGCGTCCATCGCCTTGGGCGTAACCCCATTCGGCGGCGTGGTGTCGATGCCACCGTCCCTGGGCCCGACCTTCCTGCAACTGGACATCAAGGGCGCGCTGGATATCGGCCTGGTCAGCGTGATCTTCGCCTTCCTGTTCGTAGACCTGTTCGACAACTCCGGCACCCTGATCGGCGTCGCCAAGCGCGCCGGCCTGATGGGCAAGGACGGCCACATGCCAAAAATGGGCCGTGCGCTGATCGCCGACAGCACCGCCGCCATGGCCGGTTCGCTGCTGGGTACGTCGACCACCACCAGCTATATTGAATCCGCAGCGGGCGTGAGCGCCGGCGGCCGCACCGGTTTGACCGCCATCGTCGTGGCGATCCTGTTTCTGCTGGCCCTGTTCTTCTCGCCATTGGCGGGCAGCGTCCCAGCCTTCGCCACCGCACCCGCGCTGCTGTTCGTGGCCGTGCTGATGACCCAGGGCCTGGCAGAAATCGACTGGGATGACATCACTGTTGCAGCGCCGGTGGTGATCACCGCCCTGGCGATGCCCTTCACTTACTCCATCGCCAACGGCATCGCCTTCGGTTTCATCGCCTGGACCGCCATCAAGCTGCTTTCGGGCCGCTACCGTGAGCTGAACCCGGCGCTGGTGATTCTGTCGATTCTGTTTGTGATCAAGCTGGGCTGGTTCAACGCATGACTTTTGACGCCGCAAGCTACACCGCTCAACTGCAAGACAAGGTCACGCGCTTGCGTGACCTGTTGGCCCCGTTCGATGCGCCTGAGCCACAGGTATTCGACTCGCCGCTGCAGAACTTCCGCCTGCGGGCGGAGTTCCGCCTGTGGCGCGAAGGGGGTGATCGCCACTACGCGATGTTCTCCCAGGACGACAAGCGCACGCCGATCCTGATCGAAGAATTCCCCATCGCCAGCCTGCGTATCAACCAGTTGATGCCCCAACTCAAGGCCGCCTGGCAAGCCAGTGCCGCCCTGAGCCACAAGCTGTTCCAGGTGGAGTTCCTCACCACCCTGGCCGGCGACGCGATGATCACCTTGTGCTATCACCGCCCGCTGGACGAGCATTGGCACACCGCCGCGAACAAACTGGCGGCGGACTTGAACGTGAGCATCATCGGCCGCTCCAAGGGCAAACGCGATGTGATCGGCCAGGACTACGTGGTGGAGAAACTCGACGTCGGCGGTCGCACCTTCAGCTATCGCCAACCCGAAGGCGCGTTCACCCAGCCCAACGGCACCGTGAACCAGAAGATGCTCAACTGGGCCTATGAAGCGCTGGGCGATCGCCCGGATGACCTGCTGGAGCTGTACTGCGGCAACGGCAACTTCACCCTGCCCCTGGCAACCCGCGTGCGCAAAGTGCTGGCCACCGAGATCAGCAAGACCTCGGTCAATGCCGCCCTGAGCAACCTCGATGAAAATGCGGTGGAGAACGTCACCCTGGTGCGCCTCTCCGCCGAAGAACTCACCGAAGCCCTGAATGAAGTGCGCCCGTTCCGTCGCTTGCACGGCATCGACCTCAAGAGCTACGAATTCGGCAGCGTGTTCGTCGACCCGCCGCGTGCCGGCATGGACCCGGACACCTGCGAGCTGACCCGGCGTTTCGACAACATCCTGTACATCTCATGCAACCCAGAGACGTTGGCGGCGAACATCGCGCAACTGCATGACACGCACCGTATTACCCAGTGTGCGATGTTTGACCAGTTCCCGTGGACGCACCACATGGAATCAGGCGTTTTGCTGACCCGACGCTAAATCTTACAGCCACCAACATCCCCCCTGTGGGAGCGGGCTCCCACACAAGCCCACTCCCAACACAGCTTTCATGCATCAGTTGAATCGTCGGGTTTCGTAGTGTCTTTACGCGGCCGCCCGCCCTTCTTGCCATTGGCGCGGGCAGCCGCCGCTTTAGCGGCGCTACTCTTACGGCCGTTGCGCGAGGCCACCAGGCTGACGGCCAGGTCCATCAAGGGCTGGCTCGTGGCGATCAGGCCGGTGATGGACACGTCCAGGTCCTGGGGTTCACAGCACAGTGCCTTGCCACCGAAACCGACCTCCAATTGCTGGAAGTCCTCCAAGGAAAACCCCTCGAACTCGGGAAGGCCCGCAACGGGCAACGAGACCTGGCTGCCGTCGCTGAAGCCGATGGAAATACGCTTGTCCTCATAGCTCACCGAGCTGGCGCGGGCGTGCAAATGCTTTGTCTTGCGCCCACGGGCTATCGCTTTATCGATATCGGCCTCGGTGAGCGGCACATAGGGCCGGACTTTGGCTTTTACGACTTTTACAAATTTATCTTCACCCATACTGGAATCCTCACCAGATTCAAAATTGTCTGCTGCCCCACAGCATCGTGCCAAGCGCGTGCGATTACATGGACACCCGGCCGGATGACCAATCCCGGCACCACCTCATCCGCCCCCAAGTCCCAGGAATGGTTCTCCAAACAAACCGTCTGAATTTTCTCCCACCAAATCCTCCGCGCCCGCGCCAGATAATGCCGCTGCATCAACGCCGCGCGAATACCCAGCAGAACTGCGCCAGACGGCCTCCGCCGTTCAGGGTCCACATCCCACAACTCCACGCTGTCATCCAGAAAGCTGAAACGAAAGCGCGCCCCCCAACCCGCGCCCCTTACATGAACATGCGGCGGGCAATGTTCATCCCTGAGCAACACTGAAATCACAAATCCCTTGTAAGTGCCTATTCGCATCGTAACCCATCCGTTAGGTAATTTTCCGCCCGGTAACAATTTCGCCCCTTGTCACCTGACAACCGGCTCCAAAATCCTGAAGCTGTTTCACAGACTAGTAACGGGCAACGAAGCGTCGAATGCCGTGTTGTTACCGCGCATAACCGTGCGGTAATCGAACATATCCTCCGCCGTCGATTGACCAAATTAACCATTCAGTACATTTTACTTCCACAACTAACAATAACTGTGGAGACCCTCCCATGCCGCCTATCGTGCTGGTGCTCAACGGCCCCAACCTCAACCTGCTCGGCACCCGTGAGCCTGCAACCTACGGCCATGAAACCCTGGCCGACATCGCCGCGCTGTGCGGGCGCAGCGCCGAAAAGCTCGGGCTGAAAATCGAATTCCGCCAGACCAACCACGAAGGCGAACTGCTCGACTGGATCCACGGCGCCCGCACCCGTTGCGCCGGTATCGTGATCAACCCGGCAGCATGGACGCACACCTCCGTCGCCATCCGCGACGCGCTGGTGGCCAGTGAAGTGCCGGTGATCGAAGTGCATTTGTCCAACGTGCATGCCCGTGAAGCGTTCCGTCATCACTCGTTTGTGTCGCCCATCGCCAAGGCCGTGCTGGCCGGTTTTGGCAGCCATGGCTACCACTTGGCCCTGGAACATTTCAGCCAGGTGTTGAACGCATGAAGCCGCGCATTCTCGCCGGCCTGATCGGCTCCGGCATCCAGGCTTCCCGCACCCCCGCCCTGCATGAACAGGAAGGCGACGCCCAAGGCTTGCGCTACCTGTATCGCCTGATCGATCTGGACCCGCTGCTGCTGAACGTCGATGCCCTACCCGACCTGCTGGACGCCGCCGAGTTGATGCAGTTCACCGGGCTGAACATTACCTACCCGTGCAAGCAGGCGATCCTACCGTTGCTCGATGAACTGTCCGACGAGGCGCGCGGCATCGGCGCGGTGAATACGGTGGTGTTCAAGGACGGCAAGCGCATCGGCCACAACACCGACTGCCTGGGATTCGCGGAGGGTTTTCGCCGTAACTTGAGTGATGTCGTGCGTCGGCGTGTAGTACAAATGGGCGCTGGCGGCGCAGGTGCGGCGGTGGCCCACGCGCTATTGGCCGAAGGTGTCGAACACTTGAGCATTTTCGATCTGGACAACACCCGCGCCCAAGACCTGGTAGACAACCTCAGCCAGCGTTTCGGCCCAGGCCGCGCCCAGGTCGGCAACCACTTGGAAAATGCCATGGCTGAGGCCGATGGTGTGGTCAACACCACGCCGATGGGCATGGCCAAGCTGCCGGGCACACCGGTGCCGGCGGCCTTGCTGCGGGCTGAGGTGTGGGTGGCGGAAATCGTGTATTTCCCGCTGGAAACAGAACTGCTGCGCGATGCCCGGGCCCTGGGTTGCCGCACGCTGGATGGCGGCAACATGGCGGTGTTTCAGGCGGTGAAGGCGTTTGAGCTGTTCAGTGGCGAAGCGCCGGATGCGCAGCGGATGCTGGCGCACTTTCAGAGCATGAATCACTAAACTGTAGAAACCGGATCAAAAAATGTGGGAGCGGGCTTGCTCGCGAATGCGGTGTATCAGTGAGGAATATGTTGACTGACACACCGCATTCGCGAGCAAGCCCGCTCCCACATTTAGGTTGCATTCCACTCGAAGAGTCGCGTTAGCCTCAGGCCTGCAGATACCGCATCACCGACTCACAAATCATGTCCCGATGCCGTTGCTTGATGGCCTCATCTGACAGCTCGATCTGGAAAATCTCACTGAAGGTATGGCGATTGGACACCCGGTAAAAGCTGAACGAGTTGATCAGCAGGTGCACATCCAACGGCTCCAGCCCCGCACGAAATACGCCCATCTCAGCCCCACGCCGCAACGTCGCGCCAAGCGCTTCAAGGATGTTGCTGTTCATCGCCTTGATCGACTCCGAGCGCTTCACGTACTCGGCGTTGTGGATATTTTCGATGCTGACGATGCGCACAAAGTCCACGTTTTGGTCATGGTGATCAAAGGTGAACTCCACCAGCCGGCGGATCGCTTCGCGGGGCTCCAGGGCGGTGAGATTCATCCGGGTTTCAGTGTTGCGGATGTCGCCGTAAAGCTTCTCCAACACCTCGACGTACAACTGCTCCTTGCTGCCGAAGTAGTAATAGATCATGCGTTTGGAGGTGTGGATACGCTCGGCGATGGCGTCCACGCGCGCGCCGGACAGGCCTTGCTGGACAAACTCGACGATCGCTTCCTGCAGGATGTTTTCGCGGGTCTTTTCCGGGTTGTTCTTACGACTCTTGCGCGGCGTTTCGGACGCAGCGGAGAGGTCGGGAGTCAGGGTCATGGTGCGCTCACGGCCGTTTTTATTGTGCAGGCGCCGATTATGGGCTGCGGCGCTCCCCGAAGGAAGCACCGCGCCACCGCTCACAACCGTGCCTGGCGCACCGCACCGCTGCGGGATTTGGCCATGGCCGCCAGGCGCACCGCCACGTTGGCCGCGCCGTAACCGGCATAACCGTTCTTGCGCTGGATGATCTCGAAGAAGAACCGTCCTTCGAACGGCTCGGTGTACACGTGAAACAGCTCACCGCCGTTGGCATCACGGTCGTACAGCACGTTGTAGTACGCCAGCTCGCTGAGGAATTCGTCGTCGAAATCAAACCGCGCCGCGAGGTCATCGTAGTAGTTGAGCGGGATGTCCAGCAGCGGCACGCCCGCGTCTTTGGCCCGGCGTACCTCGGCGAAAATATCCGCGCAGTCGAAGGCAATGTGGTGCACGCCCGAGCCGCGATAGCTGGATAGCGCGTGGGAAATCGCAGTGTTGCGGTTCTCGGAAATATTCAGCGGCAGACGAACGGAGCTGCAACGGCTGCGCAGCGCACGGCTTTTCACCAGGCCGTAGGGATCGGGCAACACCACTTCATCGTCGGCCTCGAAATCCAGCAGGCTCTTGTAGAACAGCACCCAACTGTCGAGGCTGTCGGCCGGCAGCGCCATGGCCATATGGTCGATGCGCAGCAAGCCACCGCCGGCAGCCGGCGCGGTTTGCAGGTTGAAGTCGGTGTCGTACAGCGTGCCTTCGCTGGGGTCCACCAGATAGATCAGGCTGCCATCCGGCGCGCGTACGGCGGCCAGTTCCAGCTCATTGGGGCCGACCAAGCCGCGATAGGGCTGGCCCTTGTAGGCCACCGCCCGCTCCAGGGCCTTGGCGCTGTCCTTGACCCGCAGCGCCGTGGCGCACAACGACGGGCCGTGGGCCTCGAAAAAGTTGTGGGCGAAGGAATAGGGTTCGCAATTGAGGATCAGGTTGATATCACCCTGGCGCAACAGGCTCACGCTCTTGGAGCGGTGCTGGCCGGCCTTGACGAAGCCAAGGCGCTCCAGCCAATGGGTCAGCTTGGCGCCGAGGCTTTCGTCCACGGCAAACTCAAGGAACTCGATGCCGTCGTATTCGCTGGCGGCCGGGGTGTCGAACAGAATCTCCACCGGTTGCGCCGGCGCTTGCTGCTGCAGGCGCTCACGGGTTTTCTCTTCCAGGTACAGCAAGGAGCGCAGGCCGTCCGCCGCATTCGCCCGGGTCGGCGCGGCGCGGAAACCGTCGTTGAAAATCTCCAGGGACAAGGGCCCGGTGTAGCCACTCTGGATGATCGGTGCAAGAAAGCCCGCCAAGTCGAATTCGCCCTGACCTGGGAAACAGCGGAAATGCCGGCTCCACTCCAGTACATCCATGGCCAGGATCGGCGCGTCGGCCATTTGCACAAAGAAAATCTTGTCGCCTGGGATCTGCGCGATGCCACTTGGGTCGCCCTTGAGCGACAAGGTATGGAAGCTGTCGAGCAGCACGCCGAGGGCTGGGTGATCGACCTGGCGCACCAGGTTCCACACCTGCTGCCAGGTGTTCACATGCTTGCCCCAGGCCAGCGCCTCGTAACCGATGCGCAAGCCACGGCGGCCGGCATGTTCGGCCAACAGGCTGAGATCGTCGAGCAAAATGCGCTCATCGCCCACGCAGTCGGCGGAAGCGTTGCTGCACACCAGCACCAGGTCGGTGCCCAGTTCCTGCATCAGGTCGAACTTGCGCTCGGCGCGCTCCAGGTTGCGCGCCAGGCGGTCGCGGCGGCAGCCTTCAAAGTCGCGAAACGGCTGGAACAAGGTGATGGCAATCCCCAGGTCGGCACACATCTGCCTAACTTCGCGGGGGCTGCCGTCGTAATACAACAAGTCGTTTTCAAAGATCTCCACGCCATCAAACCCGGCGGCGGCGATGGCTTCGAGTTTTTCCGGCAGGGTGCCGCTCAAGGAAACGGTGGCAATGGAACGTTGCATGGGGCGACTCCCGGCAATTATTGTTTGCGCCAAATTATTCGCCCCCAGTCTACCCACAGCAATTAAAATGTACGAACCGGTTAGTTTTTGGTGCGATTATCGAACACTAAGCCGCTTTGGCGAATTGACGATTTTTTAGCCGCTGCGCACCATCAACGACGCAACCTGACCCAGAACACACCATAAAAATTTCAAAAAACGGGTACGACCTCATGCCTCTGCAAAATTCCGCCCTGGCCGCGCGCCCCGGCACCCCGCACGCCGGCATCGGCGACAAGATCCGCGGCGCCATGGCCGTGGGTAAGACTCGCTGGGGCATGTTGGCCCTGGTGTTCTTCGCCACCACCCTCAACTACATCGACCGAGCCGCCCTGGGCGTGATGCAACCGATCCTGGCGAAGGAGATGAGCTGGACGGCGATGGACTACGCCAACATCAACTTCTGGTTCCAGGTCGGCTACGCCATCGGCTTTGTGCTGCAAGGCCGCTTGATCGACCGTGTCGGCGTCAAACGCGTGTTCTTCTGCGCCGTGCTGTTGTGGAGCCTGGCCACCGGTGCCCACGGCCTGGCCACGTCGGCCGTTGGTTTCATGGTCTGCCGCTTTATCCTCGGGCTGACCGAGGCCGCCAACTACCCGGCCTGCGTCAAGACCACGCGCCTGTGGTTCCCCGCCGGTGAACGTGCGGTGGCCACCGGGATCTTCAACGCCGGTACCAACGTTGGCGCGATGATGACGCCGATGCTGCTGCCGCTGATCCTGCACGTGTGGGGCTGGCAAGCCGCATTCCTGTGCATGGCTTCGCTGGGCGCGATCTGGCTGGTGTTCTGGGGTTTGAAGTACTACAACCCGGAAGACCATCCGAGTGTTAAGCAATCGGAACTGGACTACGTGCAACGGGAAGTCGAGCCAGAACAACCGGGCGTGCCGTTCAGCCGTATCCTGCGCATGCGCGGCACCTGGGCCTTCGCTATTGCCTACGCACTGACCGCGCCGGTGTTCTGGTTCTACCTGTATTGGTTGCCGCCGTTCCTGAACCAGCAATACAACCTGGGTATCAACGTGACCCAGATGGGCATCCCGCTGATCATCATCTATCTGACAGCCGACTTCGGCAGTGTGGGCGGGGGGATTCTGTCGTCGTTCCTGATCGGCCGTGGCATGAACTCGATCAAGGCGCGGTTGCTGTCGATGCTGCTGTTCGCCTGCTGCATCGTCGGCGTGATCATGGCCGCCGGTTCCAGCCAACTGTGGGTCGCGGTGTTTGCCATCTCCCTGGCCATCGGTGCGCACCAGGCCTGGACTGCCAACATCTGGAGCCTGGTAATGGACTACACGCCCAAGCACATGATGAGCACCGTGTTCGGTTTCGGCGGCATGTGCGCGGCTATCGGCGGCATGTTCATGACCCAGATCGTCGGCCACATCCTCACCGTGACCAACAACAACTACACCGTGTTGTTCACCCTGATCCCGGCGATGTACTTCATTGCGCTGACCTGGATGTACTTCATGGCCCCGCGCAAGATTCCTACCGTAGACGTCTAACTCTACCTACGCCGCTGCTGCCAGGCAGCGGCCAGCCCGCTCATGCAGATCACCCCGATGCCGACCACCGTGGTCACGTCGGGGGTATGGTTGAACACCAGCCAGCCCAACAACCCCGCAAACACGATCTGGCAATAGCCAAACGGCGCCAGCAAGGCCGGCGCCGCAAAGCGGAACGCCTGGGTCAACAGCAAGTGCGCGGTCATCCCGCAGGTGCCCAGCGCCAGCATCAACACCCCGTGCCACCACGTCGGGATCTGCCAGAAGAACGGCACCAGCGCACTCATCACCAAGGTATTGCACAGGCCGGCGAAGAAGTTGCTGGTGGTCGGTGTGTCGTATTGGCTGAGGATGCGCGTGAGCAACTGGTAGAAACAGAAGAACATCGCCGAACACAGCGGCAGCAGCACCGCCGGGGTGAACAGTTCACCGCCGGGGTGGATGATGATCAACACGCCGACAAACCCGCAGATCACCGCCAGCCACTGGCCACGCGTGACGTGCTCGCCGAGCAGCGGCACCGAGAGGGCTGTCACCAGGATCGGCGCGAGGAAGTTCACCGCAGTGGCTTCCGCCAACGGGATGTAATGCAGCGCCGCCGTAAAGAACAGGCTGGTGCCCAACAGGCACAACGCCCGCACCACCTGCATGCCCGGCCGTTTGCTGCGTAGTACGCGCAGGCCCGATTGCGGCAGGAAAATCCCCGCCATCAGCAAGGTGTGCACCAGGTAGCGCGCCCACACCACCATCACGATCGGGTAGAACCCGGCGAGGTATTTGGACAAGGCGTCGTGGCTGGAGAACAGGAAAGTCGCCACCACAATCAGCAAAATGCCTTTGAAGGGATGGTTGACGCCGGAGAGGGGAGTGCTGACGGTCATTGAGTTCTCTTGCATGACGGGCTGAACGCGGGCTGCTCAACCCGGTAATCTAGCAGCCGGGCCTGCGTCTGCCCCAAGAGCATAACCAAACACTGTGCGAACAGCGCACTAAATCAGCGGATTCGAGTCCAACGTCCCACGTTTGCCCGTACGTTGCACACTTTTTAGCCAAGGCCTGCCGCTATGAAAAAAAACCTGTTCGTTCTGTCTGTCGTTGCCCTGCTTGCCGCTTGCAACCAGGAAGCCAAGGAAGCCCCCAAACCCGCGCCCGCCTCCGTGCAAGCCACCCTGGTGCCGGCAACCCCGCCCACCGACCAATGGGTCGGCAAGTGGATTGGCGTCGAGGGCCTGAACCTGACCATCGCCAAGGACGACAGCATCGGCCGTGGTCACTACCTCCTCACCATGCAATACGGCCTCGACGCCGACGACTCGGGCACCTTCAAAGGTGAAGCCGCCGAAGACGGCATCGCCTTCACCCGCCCGGACGGCCCGCAACTGCTGCGCGCCGGTGACGGCGAAGCCACCGGTCTGAAGTGGCTGGCGGACAAAAAGGACTGCCTGATCGTGGCAACCGGCGAAGGCTACTGCCGCTAATAACGTCCATACTCAACCCTTACACTGCAGGAACAGGCTGCGGTTGTGGCGAGGGAGCTTGCTCCCGCTGGAGTGCGTAGCGCTCCCTGGCTTTTGGGGCCGCTGCGCAGCCCAGCGGGAGCAAGCTCCCTCGCCACAGTTAAGTTTCAACTTATAAAAGGCTCACCGAGAGGATTGCCCCCATGCTATGGAAAAAAGGCCGACGCAGCGACAACGTGGTGGATGCCCGCGATGACAGTGGCGGCGGTGGCGGCATGCGCTTTGGCGGCGGCAAGGGCCTGAGCCTGACCGCCATCGTGCTGATCGTCGGCATTGGCTGGCTGACGGGCCAGGACCCGTTGCAGATCCTCGGCCAGCTCACCGGCCAGATGGAACAGGCGCCGTCGGTCAGCACCCAGACGCGCCAGGCGCCGCCGGCCAACGATGAGCAGGCGGATTTTGTCCGCGCGGTGCTCGGCGATACCGAAGACACCTGGGCCCAGGTGTTCCAGGAAAACGGCCTGGCCTACAAGAACCCGAAACTGATCCTGTTCCGTGGCCGGGTGAATTCCGCCTGCGGCGGCGCCACGTCGGCCAGCGGCCCGTTCTATTGCCCGGCGGACCAACAGGTGTACCTGGACCTGGATTTCTTCCGCGAAATGTCGCAACGCTTCCAGGCCGCGGGTGACTTTGCCCAGGCCTACGTGATCGCCCACGAAGTCGGGCACCATGTGCAGACGTTGCTGGGTATCTCTTCGAAAATCCAGGCGGCACGCCAACAAGGCCGGCAGATGCAAGGCGACGGCGGCCTGCTGGTGCGCCAGGAACTGCAAGCCGACTGCTTTGCCGGCGTGTGGGCCAACCGCGCGCAAAAGCGCCTGAACTGGCTGGAACCCGGCGATATCGAAGAAGCACTGAACGCGGCCAATGCCATCGGCGATGACCGTTTGCAGCAACAGGGTCAGGGCCGCGTGGTGCCGGACTCGTTTACCCACGGCACCTCGGCGCAGCGCGTACGCTGGTTCAAGACCGGCTTCGCCCAGGGCCAGATCACTCAATGCGATACCTTTTCCGCCAAGAGTCTTTAAATGAATAAACGATTGGGATTGCTGCTGGGCCTGTTAGTCAGTTGTTCAACCTGGGCGGCCGGACACGGCGCCAAGCAAGCCAGTCTTGATCGATTCCCCCTGGAGGCCGGCGACCTCAGCGTCGGCCTGAGCCAGGATTGGCGCCAGCCGCTACCCCACGTGACCCGTGCGTTGATCATCGTGCACGGGCGCCTGCGCGATGCACAGACCTACCTGGAAAGTGGCGAAAAGGCTGCCGCAAATGCCGGACAAGGCGCCAACACCTTGGTGATCGCCCCACGATTTCTGATCGAGGCGGATGCGCAACACGAGCATCTGGACAACCAGATCCTGCGCTGGACCGACAATGGCTGGATGGCCGGCGAGCCTTCTACCGGCCCGGGTCACATCAGTTCCTACGGCGCACTCGACCAAATCATCAAGCACCTGGGCAACCGCAAGCTGTTCCCGGCACTGAAGGAAATCGTGGTGGCCGGGCATTCCGGCGGTGGCCAGGTGGTGCAGCGTTTTGCCCTCACCAGCCACGACCATCCGAAGCTGCAAACCGAAGGCATCAGCCTGCAGTATGTGGTGGCGAACCCTTCGTCCTACGCCTACTTCACCCCGCAACGGCCAGTGAAGTTCGATGCGGCCAGTTGCCCGGGGTTCAACGACTGGAAATACGGCATGCAGAACTTGCCGGCCTACGCCAAAGGCCAGAGCCCGGCGCAGCTTGAACAGGCTTACGTGTCTCGCAACATCACTTACCTGCTGGGCCAGCAGGACACCGACCCGAATCATCACGCGCTGGACAAAGGCTGTGAGGCCGAAACCCAGGGGGCGTATCGGTTGGTTCGTGGGCACAACTATTTTGACTACCTCAAGCAGCGGCATCCGCAGTTGGGGCATCAGTTGGTGGAAGTGCCGGGGGTGGGGCATAACGGGGATGGGATGTTTACGTCTCCAGAGGGGCAGAAGGTGTTGTTTGCCCAATAACAACTGAAGAAACCCAATCAAAAATGTGGGAGCTGGCTTGCCTGCGATTGCGGTGGGTCAGCTGAACATATTTCAACTGACCGTTAGCTATCGCAGGCAAGCCAGCTCCCACAGTTGATCTTCATTGTTTGGGCTGGATCATCCGGCGCAGCACCGAGCAATCCTCAGCATGCCAATCGACAAGTGCCGGCCACGGGTTCTCCGGCAAGTTGACCAACACCGTGCGCGTCCCCGCCGCCCGGCCGCAATCCAGGTCAAAGCGGTAATCCCCGACCATCACCATCTCTCCCGGCGCCACATCCCACGCCGCCGCCAGCTTCAACAACCCATCCGGGTCCGGCTTCGGCTTGGCATCGTCACGCCCCAGTACATCCTCGGCGGCAAAACAGTCCGCCAGGCCAATCGCCTGTAAGGTGATGTGTGCCAATTCCCGTGCGTTGCGGGTCAGGATGCCCAGACGATAACCGCGCCCGGCCAATTCGCGCACCAGGTCCACGGCGCCGTCTGCGGCCACCGAACCCAGCGCCAGCTCGCGCTCATGCTCCAGCAACCACGCATGCTTGGCCGCCGCGACCTCCTTGGGCAACGCCGCCAGGTGGGTGAGGATGTCGTCCTCGGGTGGAATCTCCAGCGCCTCGCGAATCGCCGCAAAATCATGCACGGCCACCGTGAGGGTGCCGTCCATGTCGAATACCCAGTGCTTAACGTCTGCCAGGCTCATGCCCAATCCTTGCGATGGCGGATCAAACCTTCCTGGGTCACCGACGCCACCAATTGCCCGGCGCGGTTGTACACGCTGCCCCGGGAGAACCCACGGGAATTGCCGGCCCACGGGCTGTCCATGGCGTACAGCAACCAGTCATCGGCGCGCAGGTCGGCGTGGAACCACAGTGCGTGGTCAAGGCTGGCGACCTGCATGTCTTTCTGCCACACGGTCTTGCCATGGGGCAACAGCGAGGTGGTCAGCAAACCGAAGTCCGACGCGTAGGCCAGCAGGTATTTGTGCAGCGCAGGCGTGTCAGCCAGGGCGCCATCGGCACGAAACCACACGTACTTGACCGGGTCGGACGGCTGCGGGTTGAACGGGTCTTTTTCGGTGACCGGGCGCACTTCGATGGGCTTGGGGCACAGCAGCTTGTCGCGCATATGCTCGGGGATCAGGTGCGCACGTTGCTGGGTCAACTCCAGCTCCGACGGCAGGTTTTCCGGGCCGACCACCACGGGCATGGTGCTCTGGTGCGAGAAGCCCTCTTCGTCGTACTGGAACGAGGCGCTGCAGGTGAAGATCGGGTTGCCCTTCTGGATCGCAGTGACGCGGCGCGTGCTGAAACTGCCGCCATCACGTACGCGGTCCACCGAATACACCACCGGCAACTTTGCATCGCCGGGGCGCAGGAAATAACCATGCAGGGAGTGCACGTGCCGCGCTTCTTCTACGGTCTGGCTGGCAGCCGACAGCGACTGGCCGAGCACCTGACCGCCGAACAGTTGGCGAAAACCCAGGTCCTGGCTGCGGCCGCGAAAGAGGTTTTCCTCGATCGGCTCCAGGGTCAGCAGGTCCACCAGATCTTCCAATACTTGGCTCATAGAGCAACTCCTACAATCTATGGGGCATTCCGGGCTGCTTATCCGTGCAGCGTGTCCAACCATTGGGCGCGGGTGATGCGGTACAACACATGATGGCGCAGCGGGTCATCGGCTGCGACCTTGGGGTGTGCAAAATCTGCCTGGGGATCGTAATGCATACCGATGGCCTGCATGACTTTTTGTGAGGGCATGTTGGCTTCGGTGGTGAAGGCGACGATTTCATCCAGTTGCAAGCGATCGAATCCCGCGCGTAGTGCGGTCCAGGCCGCCTCGCTCGCGTAACCCAGGCCCCAATGCTCGCGGGCCAGGCGCCAGCCGATCTCGACCGCCGGGGTGAACGCCGCGTCAAAGCTGACATTCAGCAGCCCGGTGAGGCCGATGAACTCGCCTGTATCCTTGCGCTGCAAGGCCCACAGGCCAAAGCCGTATTCGGCGAAGTGGCCGCGAATCCGCCCGATCAGCGCGGCGCTTTCCAGGTGGCTCAATTTGGTCGGAAAGTAGCGCATCACCTGGTCGTCGGCGCACATGCGCGCAAACTCAGGCAGGTCGCTGTCGCGCCATTGGCGCAGCACCAGCCTTGCGCTTTCCAGTTCGAGTATCGGCTCCATGGGTCCCCTCCCTTGCCATGTGCGTGAGTGTACAACGCGGGTAAGATCCGTCGCAGGTTCCCATCAGAAAATCCCATGCCTTTGCCACTGATCTACCACGATGACTACAGCCCCGAGTTCCCGGCGGACCACCGCTTCCCCATGGACAAGTTCCGCCTGTTGCGTGACCACCTCGTGTCCAGCGGGCTGACCGAGGACAGCCAACTGCTGCGCCCGCAGTTGTGCCCACCCGAGATCCTGGCCCTGGCCCATGACCCCGGCTACATCGCACGCTACATGGGCGGCGAATTGTCCCGCGAAGACCAGCGCCGCCTCGGCCTGCCCTGGAACGAAGCCCTGGCCCGGCGCACGGTGCGCGCGGTCGGCGGTTCGATACTCGCCGCTGAACAGGCGCTAGAGCACGGCCTGGCGTGCCACTTGGCCGGTGGCACCCACCACGCCCACTACGACTACCCAGCGGGCTTTTGCATCTTCAATGACCTGGCGGTGATCAGCCATTACCTGCTGGCCAGCGGCCGGGTCAACCGCGTGCTGATCTTCGACTGCGACGTGCACCAGGGGGATGGCACCGCACGCATCCTCCACGACACGCCGGACGCCATCACCGTGTCGCTGCACTGCGAAAAGAACTTCCCCGCGCGCAAGGCCCAAAGCGACTGGGACATCCCGCTGCCCATGGGCATGGGCGACGCCGATTACCTCAAGGTGGTGGATGACGCACTCAACTACCTGCTGCCGCTCTACCAGCCGGACCTGGTGCTGTACGACGCCGGCGTCGATGTGCACAAGGACGACGCCCTCGGTTACCTCAAGCTGACAGACCAAGGCGTGGCCGCCCGCGATGAAAGCGTGATGCGCCACTGCCTGGGCCGCGACATCCCGGTGATGGGCGTGATCGGCGGCGGCTACAGCAAAGACCGCCCTGCCCTGGCCCGGCGCCATGGCATCCTGCACCACAGCGCACAACGGGTATGGGCGTCATCAGGCTGTCATTGAGTTGTGAGCGTTACCCACAATGCCTGTGGAACGGCCTGTGGATAACTTGAGCGTAAGCCGCTGTAAGCCAGCAACCGTATAGCTTGTAGGAAGCTGTACGTTTTTTGATCAGTTGTTTGTGTTGTCGTCGGGTAGAATGCTCGCCCTGTTTATTTGACCGTAGCCCTTGCCATGCCCCAGACCCCACCTCAACACGTCACTATCATCGGCGGCGGCCCTGCCGGGCTGATGGCCGCCGAAGTCTTGAGCCAGGCGGGGCTGCGCGTGGATGTGTACGACGGCATGCCATCCGTAGGCCGCAAATTCCTGCTGGCCGGCGTCGGCGGCATGAACATCACCCACTCCGAAGCTTACCCGGCGTTCCTGTCGCGCTATGCCGAACGCGCACCGCAGATGGCGCCGTTGCTGCGTGGGTTTGGTGCCGAGGCGTTGTGCGAATGGATACATGGGCTGGGTATCGAAACCTTTGTCGGCACCTCCGGCCGTGTGTTTCCTACCGACATGAAAGCTGCGCCGTTACTGCGCGCCTGGCTCAAACGCCTGCGGGACCAGGGCGTGGTTATCCACACCCGCCATCGTTGGACCGGCTGGAATGCCAGCGGTGATTTACTTATCCACAGTCCCGACGGCGAAAAAACTGTCCACAGCGATGCCGTGCTGCTGGCCCTCGGTGGCGGCAGTTGGTCGCGCCTGGGTTCCGACGGGGCCTGGCTCACGTTGCTCGAAGACAAAGGCGTGCGCAATGCGCCGCTGCAACCCAGCAACTGTGGCTTCGAGGTGTCGGCCTGGAGCGAGTTGATGGTCAGCAAATTCGCCGGTGCACCGTTGAAAAACGTCGCCATCGGCTTGGGTGACGACAAACCTCGGCTCGGCGAGTGCGTGGTCACCGCCAGCGGTATCGAGGGCAGCCTGATTTACGCGCTGTCGGCACCGATACGCGAGGCGATCAACCAGACCGGCTCAGCCACGGTGCATATCGACCTGTTGCCAAGCAAGCCTGTGGACAAGATTCACGCCGCGCTGGCCAAACCCCGTGGTTCGCGTTCGATGAGCAAACACTTGCACAGCCAGTTGGGGCTGGACGGTGTGAAGGCGGCGCTGTTACGGGAGTTGGCGCCTGCTGAACACTTCAATGATCCGGCGCTGTTGGCTGTGGATATCAAGGCCCTGCCGCTGACCCTGGTGAACACCCGGCCGATGGACGAAGCGATCAGCACCGCTGGCGGCGTGCCGTTCGAAGCGTTGGATGAGCGCTTGATGCTCAAGCAATTGCCCGGGGTGTTTTGTGCGGGGGAGATGCTGGACTGGGAAGCGCCGACGGGTGGGTATTTGCTGACGGGGTGTTTTGCCAGTGGGCGAGCGGCTGGGCGGGGGATGGTGGAGTGGCTTAAGCGTTGAGATGATCGTCCCCACGCTCTGCGTGGGGATGCATCGGGTGACGCTCCGCGTCACAGGGACGCAGAGCGTCCGAGGCGGCATTCCCACGCGGAGCGTGGGAACGATCAATCAGCCTCACCGAAAAATCACTTCTTCTTACGCGGTCCGGTATTAAACACAGGCACCTTGCGCACCGGCTTGATCGACGGCTCCGACGGCGCCACTTCACCGCTGTCCACCCACTTGCCCAGGTTGCGCTTACCGCCACCACCGGAAGCTTTTGGCTTCTTCGGCTTTTTAGGCTTCTTCACCACCTGCCCGCTGGCATCGGTGTCCGGCACGCGGTGTTCCGGTTCGAAGTCCGGCTCCATCTTGCGGGTCAACGTCTGACGCGTGAGCATCTCGATGGCCGACAGCATGTTCACTTCATCGGCACACACCAGAGAAATTGCCTCGCCGGTGTTGCCCGCACGGCCGGTACGACCGATACGGTGGATGTAGTCCTCCGCCACGATCGGCAGGTCGAAGTTGATCACCAGCGGCAGGTCTTCGATATCCAGGCCACGGGCTGCCACGTCGGTGGCCACCAGGATCTGCACTTCGCTGGCCTTGAAGCGGTCCAGCGCACGTTGGCGCGTGGCTTGGGGCTTGTCGCCATGGATGCCGTCGGCGTTGATGCCCAGGCCCTGCAACTTGTCCACCAGCGCGTCCACGCCGTTACGGGTCTTGGCGAACACCAGCACCTGCTTCCAACGGCCCTTGCGCATCAGGTGCACAAACAGCTCCGGCTTGCGCTTCTTGTCCACCGGCACCACCCATTGCTTCACGGTGTTGGCAGCGACGTTGCGCGGGCTGACTTCGATGCTCAGCGGGTCGTTGAGCATCTGCCCGGCGAGCAGGCGGATGTCATCGGAGAATGTGGCGGAGAACAGCAAGGTCTGGCGCTTTTTCGGCAGCATGCGGTAGATGTTCGCCAGCTCTTCGGAGAAGCCCAGGTCGAGCATGCGGTCGGCTTCGTCCAGCACCAGGGTTTGCAGCTGATTGAGCTTCAGCGCGTTCTGGCGGAACAGGTCGATCAGGCGGCCAGGGGTGGCGACCAGAATGTCGACGCCCTTGCGCAGCTTCATCATCTGCGGGTTGATGCTCACGCCGCCGTAAACCGCGTAAGTAGTCAGCGGCAGGTTTTGCGCGTACTCGGCGACGCTGGCGTGGACCTGCTCGGCCAGCTCGCGGGTCGGGCACAGGATCAGTGCACGCGCCGAGTTGGCGGCGACTTTCGGCCCTTCCATGGTCAGCAGTTGCAGCAGCGGCAGGGCGAAACCGGCGGTCTTGCCGGTGCCGGTCTGGGCCGCAGCCATCAGGTCGCGACCTGCCAACACCGCCGGAATGGCTTGCGCCTGCACCGGCGTCGGGGTCTGGTAGCCAAGCGTCTCAAGGGCGCGCAGCAAGGGTTCGATCAGGCCAAGGGAGGCGAAAGTCATGTAGTTACCGTAGGAAAATTCAGCGCAAGCACGCAATGCGCCGCAGTTTACCTTATTTCGGGCTTGGGCTTGCGCCACTGGGGCAGGCTGATCAGCAGGACGGCGCTGATGATCACCAGCATCGCCAGGGCTTCTTCCATGCCAATGGTCTCGCCAACGAACACAATCCCGAGCAATACCGCCACCGCCGGGTTCACATAGGCGTAACTGGTCGCCGCTGCCGGACGGACGTGCTTGAGCAGGTACATATAGGCGTTGAAGGCGATGATCGAACCGAACACGGCCAGGTAGGCCAGAGCCAGCCAGCCTTCTACGGGTGGCATGGCGTGCAGGCGTTCACCGGTGAGCGCGCTGCCGATCAGCAGCGTTACGCCCGCCACCAACATCTCCGCCGCGCTGGCCATTGCACCCTGGGGCAACGGCAAGCGTCGGCTCCACACAGAACCGAACGCCCACGAAGCGGCCGCGAACAGCAGCAACGCAGCGCCCATCGGGCTCGATTGCAAGGTGCTGCCCATGTTGAGCATGGCAATGCCGGCAATCCCCAAAATAACCCCGGCCCATTCCAGACGAGTATTACGTGCACCCCAGAAATATCCACAGAGCAAGGTAAACAACGGCACCGTCGCCACCGCCAGCGCGGCCACCCCGGACGACACCCCGGAATGCTCGGCCAACGTCACCGCTCCGTTGCCGAAGGTCAGCAGCAAAATGCCGATCTTCGCGCACGCCTTCCACTGCTCCCACGTCGGCGCCGGCACCCCGCGCCAGCGCAGATAGCCATACATCACCGCCCCCGCCGCCAAAAAGCGAATCCCGCCGAGCATCAGCGGCGGCCAGTACTCCACGCCGATGCGGATCACCAGGTAAGTGGAACCCCAGATCACATACAACGCAAAAAAAGCGGCGATCAACGGTAAGGGAAAGCGACTGGGGCCAGGCATTGGGCGGCTCTATGGCAGGAGATGGGATGCTTATTCTAAAAAGGCAGGCCCTTAAACATAAGTTACAAAACCTGTTTAAACCGCCCATACACTTTTCAAAGCATGGTTATGAAGGCTATAACCCGTACTTTCGAAAGCCACGCGTGACTGGAGCCTTATCATGGACAAATACGACCGCATGCTCCTCAGCGCCCTGCTTGCCGACGGTCGTGCGTCCTACGCCCAACTGGCGCGCACCGTGAACCTCTCGGCACCGGCCGTGGCGGAACGGGTGGCCAAGTTGGAAGCCAGTGGAGTCATCACGGGATATCAAGCCAAGGTGGATCTATCCAAGGTCGGCTTGCCGATTCAGTGTGTGATTGAACTGAGGTTGACCAATCACGGCAGCCAGAAGGTGTATGACGCCCTGGCGGAAATCCCCGAGCTGACGGAATGCCATCGGGTGACGGGAGACCCGTGCGTGATCATGCAAGCGGCAGTGGGCTCGATGCCGGAGTTGGAAAACCTGATCAACCGGGTGGCGAAGTTCGGGTTCAGCAAGACGTCGATCATCTTGTCGAGTGCGATAGAGCGGCGGGTGCCGTTGGCGCAGTTGGAGGGCAATGGGAAAAGTGGTGGCTGAGCCACCGCCATCGCGGGCAAGCCCGGCTCCCACAGTTGAAATGCATTCCAACTGTGGGAGCTGGCTTGCCTGCGATGACGTCAGTTACCCAACAGCGGACTTGAGCGCTGTTCAATCAAATCGACAATCTGCTTGATCGTGGTGATGTGATCCCAATCCTCCTGGGTCGCGCGCAGGTTGAATTGCCACTTGATCTGCATGATGAAACAGGTCAGGTCGTCATCGATGATCTTGAAATCATGGATGAAGTCCGTTTGCTCTGATACTTGGCTATGGTCGATGAAGCCAATGATATCGACGAACAACTGAATGACGTTTTCGCTGATCTGAGCCCTCATTTCGCCAATCTCCTTGCCCTCTTCCAATATCGAAACAGATACCAGACTTGGTGGAGATGGCGAAAGTGGTCGTGGATCAGGCGCTGGACTGCACACAGTCTCGATGAACGACACATGACCCCTGTGGGAGCGGGCTTGCTCGCGAAAGCGGTGTGTCAGTCACTATATCTGGCGACTGACACACCGCTTTCGCGAGCAAGCCCGCTCCCACACTTGGATCTTCTGTGTTCTTGGGATTGTGGTGGGATTAGAACCCGCGATGTTTCTTGAGGTGTTCGGTGATTTTTGCCGCAGGGACTTTCTGCAAGCTGCACAGCAAGTCATGGGACAGTTCACGCAAGCCATGCGTCCCACGCAGCTCCTGCGCCAGATGCGCCGTAAGGTTCGCCGCCATCTCCGCATCCGCCATCGCCCGGTGAGCTTTACCGGTGTGGGGCAGTTGGGCAAAGGTGTTCAACGTGCCGAGCTTGTGATTCGGCGCCGAAGGCATCAGCCGCCGCGCCAGCAGCAACGAACAGGCAAATTTCTGCAAACGGGTGCGGCGGATCAAACCCAGTTCAAAGTCCCAGAACTTCTGGTCGAACGCGGCGTTGTGCGCCAGCAGCGGCGTTGTGCCGACGAACTCATTGACCTCGTTCATCACCCGCTCCGCCGGTGGCGCGCTGCGCAGCATGGCGTTGCTGATGCCGGTCAGTTGTTCGATGAACGCGGGCACGTGCACGCCGGTTTTCATCAGGCTCTGGTAGCGGTCCACGATCTGGCCATGCTCAAGGATGACCACGGCGATTTCCGTGGCGCGGCACTGGCTGCTGGGGCTGATGCCGGTGGTTTCAAAGTCGATGACCGCTATACGTTCCAAACCTGTTCCAACTCCGTCTAACTATTTATTTGAGCAGCAACGCGCCTTCGATCGGCACGTAGCGGCTGGCGGCGCGTATCAGCGAATTGGCCGTCAGCCCGGGCACGCCGTAGGCCACGGCTTCGACGCCATGCTTGTTGATGATGCGTTCGAGCAGCATGTCGAAATCACCGTCACCGGAAGCCAGGACGATTTCATCGACATGGTCGGCGGCGTCCATGATGTCGAGGGTGATGCCCACGTCCCAATCGCCCTTGGCCGAGCCGTCGCTGCGCTGGATGTAGGGCTTGAGTTTTACCGTGAAGCCCAGGTTGCGCAGGATCTGCTGGAATTGCTGCTGCTTGCTGTCGCCCCGGTCGATGGCATACGCGTACGCCTCGACGATCTGCCCGCGCGAGCTGATGTCAGCCCACAGGGCGGCGTAGTTGAAGTGGCAGCCATACGCTTGGCGCACGGTGTAGTAGAGGTTTTGTACATCGGCGAACACTGCAATTTTCTTCACCGCACTTCCCCATGACAGCCACTTGGATGCCGGGCGCGCACGCCCGCAAAGGCGCCAGTATGCCAGCCATGGGGGCGTTTCCGAGAAAAATCAGCCCGGCGCGACGAAGCGCGCCGGGCTTGGGAGGGTCAGACGAAGGAATCGTCGTCGCCATCGGTGAATGAATCGTCGGAATAATCGCTGTCGGCAAAGCTGTCCGAGTTGTTGCTGCCCCAGTTGTCGTTGCCGGCAAACTTCTGGTCATCGTTGCCCCAGCCACCTTGATCGCTGGCCGGTGCCGGTTGTTCGATGATTTCTTCCACCACCTGCGGCTGCTGGTTGTGATGGAACAGGCTGCTGATGCCTTCGGCCAGCAACACACCACCGGCCACGCCAGCAGCGGTTTTCATCGCGCCGCCGAGGAAGCCACTGCCCACCGGCGCGGCGGCGGGTGGCTGTTGATAACTTTGTTGCGGCGCAGGCGGCTGGCTGAATGACGGACGCGTCGGCTCACGCCAGCCACCCGACGATGGCGCCGCGCTTTGGGCCGGTGGCTGTTCACGGGAACCGCCGCCACCAAAGATGCTCGACAAGAAGCCACCGCTGCTCGGCGCTGCGGCGGGTGCCGCTTGGGCTTTGGCGCGCTGTAACTCTTCCTGCAACTGCTGGATCTGCTGCGCCTGCTGCTTGTTCTGCGCGTCGAGGCTCTTGAGCGCATGTTCCTGCACCAGGATCGACTGGGTCATGTAGTACCCGGCCGCCGGTTGGCGCGTCATGTGCTCCTTGATCCGCGCTTCGGCCAGGGCGTCGCGGGGGGCTGAGTCCGTTTCGGCTTGTTGCAACCGTGAAAACAGTCCATCGATCAGGGTTTGCTCTTCGCTGTTCATGGCGACCTCGTTAGATTGCCGGTAAAAATCGTGGCCTCGCCTGACGTCAGGCTGAGTGCGATCTAGTTATGGGGGTGTTACGAGTTGTTTCAATGGTCTTTACGCAAGGTTTACGTTTGCGTCCCAAAGGTCACGATCGGTTAAAGTGTCGCCCTTGCTTTCAGGCCTGCGAAGAACTTGATGAATCCGTTAGACGTGCTGCGCGACTCCTTCCGTTTCACCCTCGGCAACCTGGGCGCCATCGTCCAGTTGTGCCTGCCGCTGGTGATCCTCGAAGCCCTGCTGCAACAAGTACTCGACCACACGCTGGGCGCGGACGCGTTCCCCGGCTACAGCGTGGTGGTGGGGTTGCTGGTGTACCCGCTGTACACCGGCGCCTTGATCCTGTTTCTCGACGCCCGCACCCGTGGCGAGTCGCCGCGCACCAAGGATGTATGGGCCATGGCCCTGACCCTGTGGCCGCGCTTTGCGCTGCTGACGGCCATGAGCACGCTGTTGATCCTGCTGGGGCTGTCGCTGTATTTCCTGCCAGGGTTGTGGTTGATGGTGGTGCTGGCGTTTGCCGAATACCTGCTGGTACTGCGCGGCATGTCGGCACTGGAAGCGATGAAGGAAAGCTTGCGCCTGACCCGCGGGCATTTCTGGCGCATCCTGGTGTGCCTGCTGTGCGTGATGACGCCGCTGTGGCTGCTCAAGGGTGCCAGTGTCGCGGCCTACCCAACGCCGGCGCCGCTGCTCGGGTTGGTGATGGACAGCGCCCACAGCTTCCTGCAACTGTTCACCAGCGTGGTGTTGTTCCGTTTATTCATGCTGATCGGTGGCGATGCCGACGCGCGGTGATATGCTCCGTGCCACCTCTGAAACGCCATAAGCCGAGCCGATGACCCGTTTATTGCGCATCACCCTGCTGGGCCTGCTGATCAGCGCAGGCCTGCTCACCGCCCTGATCTACAGCCTGACCTGGCGCCCCGAACTCAAGGAAACCCTGCCCGTCAGCTGCGTGGCACCGCGTGCGCCGACCCTGTTGCCGGGGCAGGCGCTCAAGGTCATGACTTGGAACGTGCAGTACCTGGCCGGCAAGAACTACGTCTTCTGGTACGACACCGCCGACGGCAGCGGCCCTGACGAACGCCCCACCGTCGAAGACATGGCCTTCAGCCTCGACGAAGTGGCTCGGGTGATCCGCGACGAACAACCCGACATCCTGTTGTTGCAGGAACTCGACGAAAACGCCAAACCCTCCCACTATCAGGACCAGCTTGCCTTGTTGCAGGAACGCCTGGTCGACCTCTACCCCTGCAGCGCCCAGGCCTTCGACTGGAAAGCCGACTTCGTCCCCGACCGGCACATCTTCGGCAGCGTCGGCCGCAAGCTGGCGACCCTCAGCCGCTACCAGATCGAACACGCCGAGCGCCTGCAATTGCCTGCGCCCGAGGCCAATATCCTCAGCCGTCAGTTCCAACCCAAGCCGGCCCTGCTGCTGACTTACCTGCCGCTGAGCGACGGTGGCCAACTGGCAGTGCTCAACACCCGCCTGGACGGCAACGCGCCCGGGCGCAGTGCCGTGCAAGGGCAAGTGCAGGCCACACTCAAGCTGCTGGATAAATTCGAAGGCCGGGGCACACCCTGGTTGATCGGCGGGGATTTCAACCTGCTGCCGCTGGGGCAATTCCTACGCCTGGACGCGGCTAAACGCGGGCAGTATTCGCCAGACAGCGAGCTGCATCTGCTGTGGGACAAATACCCGATGATCCCGAGCAACAGCCAGTCCAGCGGCATTGACCGTGAGAAATGGCTGACGAACTTCCCCAATGACCCGAGCATTGATGGCCCGGATCGTACACTCGACTATCTGTTCTACAGCCCGCGCATCAAGCGAGTGGAAGCCAGGGTCCGGCAGGATGATACGTTGCGCATCTCCAACCATCTCCCCGTGATTGCACGCTTCCTACTGCCCACCTTGTAACACCTCTGAAATTGTCCCCTCAAAGGGGACAATTAATCTCGAATCAGCCCAATTGTCTCTCACTCAATAGGGCCGTAAATTTACTTCCAAGCCAGCACGCAGACAGCCCGAGGCGCTGAAGCGGCTCCCCAATTCCAATACTTCAAGTGAGCGCAAACGACATGAACACTTTCAAAAAAGCCCTGACCGCCACCCTCCTTGCCCTGTCCATCGGCAGCGCTTACGCGGCTGACACCGCCGTGCCCGAGCATCAGACCCAGGCGTTTCTCAACGCCCTCGCAGCCGGCGGCGGTCGCCCTCTGGAGCAACTGAGCCCCAAGGATGCCCGTGCGGTGCTGACCGGAGCGCAGAACTCGGTGAAGGTGGACATGTCGGGCATTGAAGTCAGCGACAAGACGATCAAGGCTGATGGCCAGACCATCAAGCTGACCATCGTGCGCCCCGCCAACGTCAAGGGTGAGTTGCCGGTGTTCATGTACTTCCACGGCGGCGGCTGGGTGCTCGGCGACTACCCAACCCACGCCCGTTTGATTCGTGACCTGGTCGTAGGCTCTGGCGCCGTCGCGGTGTATGTGGACTACACGCCATCGCCAGAAGCGCATTACCCGACCGCCTTCAACCAGGCCTACGCCGCAACCCGCTGGGTGGCTGAGCATGGCAAGGAGATCAACGTCGATGGCAGCCGCCTGGCGGTGGCCGGCAATAGCGTCGGCGGCAACATGGCGGCGGTGGTGGCACTGAAAGCCAAGGAACAAAACACGCCGAAACTGCGTTTCCAACTGCTGCTGTGGCCAGTGACCGATGCCAATTTCGATACCCCTTCGTATAAGCAATACGCCGAAGGCCACTTCCTCACCAAAAACATGATGACCTGGTTCTGGGACAGCTACACCACCGACGCCAAGCAACGCGCCGAGATCTACGCTTCACCGCTGCGCGCCACCCATGCGCAACTGACTGGCCTGCCACCGGCGCTGGTACAAACCGCTGGGCTGGACGTACTGCGCGACGAAGGCGAGGCCTACGCCCGCAAACTGGACGCGGCCGGCGTGGACGTGACGGCGGTGCGCTACAACGGGATGATCCATGACTATGGCTTGCTCAACCCACTGAGCAATATTCCCGAAGTCAAAGCGGCCATGCGCCAGGCGGCGGGTGAGTTGAAGGCCCACCTGAACTGATTCACACACTTAACCTGTGGCGAGGGAGCTTGCTCCCGCTGGACTGCGCAGCAGTCCCCGTCTTTGGGGCCGCTTCGCGACCCAGCGGGAGCAAGCTCCCTCGCCACAACAGCGTTGCCCTTATTTACGTGGTTTTACTCGCGCAGTGGGCTCTGCCACCAGCGGGTCATCCGGCCAGTAATGCTTCGGATACCGGCCCTTCAGATCTTTCTTCACCTCGATGTAGGTACTGCGCCAGAAGTTCGCCAGATCCTGCGTCACCTGCACCGGCCTGCGCGCCGGGGACAGCAGATGCAACTTGACCACCTGGCGCCCGCCGGCAATACGCGGCGTGTCCGCCAGGCCGAACAATTCCTGCAGGCGCACCGCCAGAATTGGCGGCTGTTCGCTGTAGTCCAAACGCACCGATGAGCCCGACGGCACTTTCACATGCTGCGGCGCCAGTTCGTCGAGGCGCTGGGGCAGCGGCCAGGGCAACAGGTTGTGCAGGAAGCTGGAGATATCCAGGTTGGCAAAATGGCTAAGGCGCGAGACTTTGCCCAGGTAAGGCATCAGCCAGTGTTCGAGGCCTGCGAGCAAGGCGCTGTCACTGATGTCAGGCCATTCGCTGGTTTTGCCGGCATCGAGATGGCGCAGCAGCATGACGCGGGCTTGCCATTGGCGCAGCTCGGGTGTCCACGGCAGTAATTCCAGGCCTTTGCGCCGCACCAGGTTGACCAGCGCCTGGCTGCGCGCGGCTTCGTCGAGGCCGGTGAGGGGCTCTCGGCTCAGTACCAGCTCGCCGACTTTGCGCTGGCGTTCGGCACGCAGCACACCTTCGCGTTCGTCCCAGTCGAGTTGGTCGACATTGCGCACCTGCTCGGCGAGCACCGTGTCGAACAGCGCCGGATCAAAGTCCGCCGCGAGGTAGATGCGCTCTTCGCGCTGGCCCTGGCGGCTGCCGAGGTCAGCAATCACCAGCCACGCTTGTTTCATCAGGCTGTCAGCTTCGGCGAACAGCGCCGCGCGGCCATTGGCCAGGCGATATTCGGCGCCACCGGGGCGACGTTGCTGGGCGACGCGGTCCGGGTAGGCCAGCGCCAGCAAGGCGCCGAGCCAGCGCGGGTGATCAGGGTCGGCCACCGGTTGCGTGGCCTTGCCTCTTAAATAGCCACGGTATTGCCGCGCCAATTGCTTGGCCCGTTGCACGCCACCCTGGGTACCACGGGCCCGCTCTTCACCGGAAAGCAGCGCCAGACGACTGTGCAAATCAGCCCCGCCACCGCGCAGGATATCGCGTTCCCCCAACAATGCCGCGACGTCGCATGCCGTGGTCGCCAGCCCCAGGTCCTGCCCGCGCAACAACAAATGGGCGATGCGCGGATGGGCCGGTAGTTCGGCCATTTTCTGACCGTGGGCGGTGAGTTTGTCGTCATTCAAGGCGCCAAGCCGCACCAGCAAATCCTGGGCCTGGGCATACGCGGCGGTGGGCGGCACATCCAGCCACACCAGTTGCGTGGGCATGACGCCCCAGCGCGCCAGTTGCAAGGCCAGGCCGGCGAGGTCGGCGGCGAGGATTTCCGCGCTGCCATACGCAGCGAGGCCTTCATGTTGGTCTTCGGACCACAACCGGTAACACACTCCCGGCTCCAAGCGCCCGGCCCGACCGGCACGCTGGGTCGCACTGGCGCGGGAGATGCGCTGGGTGTCGAGGCGGGTCATGCCGCTACCCGGGTCGAAGCGCGGCACCCGCGCCAGCCCGGCGTCGATCACCACGCGCACGCCGTTGATGGTCAGGCTGGTCTCGGCGATGTTGGTGGCCAGCACCACTTTGCGTTTGCCGGCAGGCGCCGGGTCGATGGCCGCGCGTTGGGCGTTGAGGTCGAGCTCGCCGTGCAGCGGGCAGAGCAGCACATCGGTGCGCTCACCGAGGGCGTCAGCCAGCTGCTGGTTGACCCGACGAATCTCCGCTTGGCCCGGTAGGAAAACCAACACACTGCCTGCCTCATCGTGCAAGGCTTCAAGGATGGTCTGCACCAGGCGCGGCTCGATAAATTCGCCGGCCTGATACGGCCGCCCCCAACGCATCTGCACCGGGAACATGCGCCCTTCGCTGCGCAGGATCGGCGCGTTGTCGAGCAAGCCGGACAGGCGCTCGCCTTCGAGGGTGGCGGACATCAGCAGGATTTTCAGCGGCTGCTCATCGCGAAACAGGTCGCGGCCGTTGAGGCTCAGGGCCAGCGCGAGGTCGGCGTCGAGGCTGCGCTCGTGGAACTCGTCAAAGATCAGCAGCCCCACGCCGTCCAGCGCCGGGTCGTCCTGCAAGCGGCGGGTGAGGATGCCTTCGGTGACCACTTCGATGCGCGTATTGGGCCCGACTTTGCTGTCGAGACGGATGCGATAGCCGACGGTTTCGCCCACCTTTTCCCCCAGCTCGCTGGCCAGCCGTTCGGCGGCGGCGCGGGCGGCGAGGCGGCGGGGTTCGAGCATCAGGATGGTTTGCCCGGCCAGCCACGGCTCATTCAACAACGCCAACGGCACGCGGGTGGTTTTACCGGCACCGGGCGGCGCTTCCAGCACGGCTTCATGGCGATTCGCCAAGGCGTCACGCAGGGCGGGTAAAACATCATCGATCGGCAACGAATTCATACTGGCTCCAAAGCAGAGCGGCGAGTATAACGGCGAACTGCCGAGTGCCGGTGGTGGTCTCAGAAACGCCGCCCACTTCGATTGTGAATGCAATCAAAGGTGGGAGCTGGCTTGCCTGCGATAGCGGTGTATCAGTACCACATTGGTAGGCTGACCCACCGCTATCGCAGGCAAGCCAGCTCCCACATTGGATCGGCGTCGTTCAGCAGATCTGGCATATAGTCACTCTCAATACATGTTCAGGAGATTTCCCCATGCGTATCGCTTCCCGTGTCCTCGGCGGTGTCCTTGCCGTCACCCTGCTGAGCCAGTTGACGGCCTGCGGTTCGATCTTCTACCCGGATCGCCGTGGCCAGATCGACGGCAAGATCGACCCGACCATTGCCGTGCTCGACGCCGTGGGCCTGCTGTTCTACGTGATCCCTGGCCTGATCGCCTTTGGCGTGGACTTCGCCACCGGTGCGATCTACTTCGAACCGGGCAAGACCGCGCAAGTTGCACCAGAGAAACTCCACGAAGCCATCGGCGCTGACGGCAAGGTCGATAACGCCAAGCTGCAAACCATCATCCAGAAAGAAACCGGCCACACCCTGCCACTGGACGACCCGCGCATGATCCAGTTCAAGGGCAGCGTGCAACAACTCGCCTCTCTCGGCCTGCAACCCGCCGCCTAAGGATTCGACCCGTCTATGACCAGCAGCCCCGAACACGCCAGGCTCCTGCGCCTGGCCACCCGCGCTTCGGTCGGCGTGGCCTGCGCGCTGATTATCACCAAGGCCATCGCCTGGTGGCTCAGCGGCTCGGTGAGCATGCTCGCCGGGTTGACCGACTCGCTGCTGGACGGCGTCACCTCGCTGTTGAACTTGATCGCGGTGCACTACGCCCTGCGCCCGGCCGATGACGATCACCGTTACGGCCACGGCAAGGCGGAGTCACTGGCGGGCATGGCCCAGGCCCTGTTTATCGGCGGCAGTGCGGTGTTAATCGCGCTGCAAGCTTATGAGCGCTTGCAGCACCCGGAACCGGTCGGCGCGCCGTGGCTGAGCATTGGCGTGATCATTTTTTCACTGGTGCTGACGGTGGCGTTGCTGATGCTGCAACACCGGGTGGTCCGCGAAACCGGCTCCAACGCGGTGCGGGCCGACTCGCTGCACTATCGCTCGGACTTGCTGCTCAACGGCAGCATCCTGGTGGCGCTGGTGATTGCAGGCCTGGGCTTTCATCAGGTAGACGCGTGGTTCGGCCTGGGCATCGCCGCCTACATTTTGTGGAGTGCGATCCAGATCGCCCGGGAAAGCTTTGCAGTGTTGATGGACGAAGAGCTACCGGCGGACGTCAGCCAGCACATGCTGGAGCTGGCCCGCAGCGTACCGGGCGTGCTCGGCGCCCATGACTTGCGCACGCGCATCTCGGGCAACCATTGGTTTGTGCAATTGCACCTGGAGTTGCCGGGGGAATTGACGCTGTCGGTGGCCCACGCCATCAGCGACCAAGCCGCTGATGCCATTCACAACGCCTACCCGCGTGCCGAAGTGCTGGTGCACGCCGACCCGCGGGAAGTGGTCACAGGCAATAAAGCCTAGTACTGCACCTGGTACCCACGGCTGCTCAGGCAGTTGCCCTGGGCCTGGCGGTAGGTTTGCACCACCGCCGGGTCGGGGGCGTAGGTGACTTGTTGCGGGTCGAAGCCGCTTTGCTGCACGGCCCAGCGATAACAGTCATAACCGTCCTGCTGCACCTGGGCCGGTGACTGGCCGTTGGCGGGATAGGCCACCACGTCGTAGCCATTACCCTGCGGCGCCGGTTGTGGCGCGGGCACCTGCGTTGGCGGTTGCACCACCACGTACTGCTGGGAACTGCTTTCGTAGGTGTAATAGGCACCGGCCGCGAGGAAGAACAGCGCGCTGCCCACCCACACTTCCCGCGCGTAGTCCGGCAGGTATTGCACGCGGATGCCATACGGTGGCGTCACCACGACATAACGCGGGCCCTGCGGGCGATACCAGTAGCCACCGGAGAAGAAGTAATCCTGGCCACGGTAAGGCACGCGGTAGTTGCGGTCGGGGAAGCGGTCGATCACGTACCCAGGGCGATGCTGCGGGCCGGGGCCCCAGCCATTGCCGTGCCCGTCGGGGCGGCCTGGCCAGCGGTTGTCGCCAGGGCGGTTATTGTTGTAGCCGCCGCCGTTGTTGCCTGGGCGCGAGCCAGGGCCGCCAGCTTCCCAGTGCGAGTTGCCGTCGTTGCGGCGGGGGATGTCGCGGTAGTAGCCCTGGCGCGGTTCCTGGGTCTGGCGCACGGTGTCGGGGCGACTCTGGATCGGCAGGTTGTTCGATGGCTGCGGTTGCACGGGCCGACTCGGCTCATTGCCCGGCTGACGCCCCTGCCAACGGTCGTTCTGGCCACCGCGCTGTTCGAAATGCTGATTCTGCGGGCGAGGCTGATTGTTCTCCGGCCGTGGCTGGTTGTTTTCAGGCCTTGGCGCGTTGTTCTGCTGGCGTGGCTGTTCATTGCCCTGCTGTCGGCCGCCGCCCTGGCCGCGCTCATGCTGCCCCCCGCCTTCAGGCCGTGGTGTGTTATCACGCTCGTCGGCCACTGCTTGCGCGCCAACGGTGACCATCAGCAAACCTACACCTGTCAAACGCCAGATGCGCTTCATGCTATTCCTCACTGCGGATTAGGGCCTATCCATGAGACTGGAAAAGCACGGCCCGGTTCTCGGACAGGTTATCAGTCACGAGAAACATTTTCGCAGGCAAAAAGAAAGGGGTGACCCGTCGGCCACCCCTTGAGAACTTCGTCCTGGCTCAACGCTTTTGACGTTGGCTCACCTCACGCCGTCTTGTGGACAGTGTGCAGCCTGGAGGCCGGCTCAACCCTGCTGGGGTGGCGGCCGCAGCGGGCCTGATTGGGCGAGCTGCTGTGGACTGTTGTCCAGGCGGTGATTCTGTTGATAAAGATACCCGCCAGCGCCCGGCAGATGATTGCGAAGATTGCGTCAATAAACAGTGCTTGCGCAATTTTTAACCCTTCATAGATAATTCGCCGCAATAGTTACGACAAAGGCCAACCCAATGAGCAAGCTTGACCGATACGACCTGAGTATTTTGGCGGAATTGCAGCGTGACGCGCGGATCTCCAACCAGGAGTTGGCCGAACGCATCGGCTTGTCGCCGTCGCCGTGCTCGCGCCGGGTCAAGCAGTTGGAAGACGACGGCTACATCGCCCGACAGGTCGCCCTGCTCGACCGCAAGATGCTGGGCCTGAGCCTCACCGCCTACGTGCTGATCGGCATGGACCGACATACACCGGAGCGTTTCGAGAACTTCGAGGCAGCGATCCGCACCCTGCCCCAGGTGTTGGAATGCAGTTTGGTTACCGGGATGGATGCGGACTATCAGTTGAAGGTGGTGGTGCCGGATATGGATCACTACCAGAAACTGCTGCTGGGGCATCTCACGCGCATTGATGGCGTGACCAGTGTGCGGTCGAGCTTTGTGCTCAACCAAGTACTCAACAGCACCGAACTGCCGCTGACTCACCTGCGTACCTGATCTCAAGCACAATGAAGATCCCCTGTGGGAGCGGGCTTGTGTGGGAGCGGGCTTGCTCGCGAATACGGAGTGTCAGTCGCCACATGCGCTGACTGAACCACCGCTTTCGCGAGCAAGCCCGCTCCCACATTTGGATCGCACTTCGATCCAGGTCAATGTTGCGTCTGTAACGCTGCCGTATACTTGCCCGCCTGCCCTGTCGGAAGCCTCCCATGAACAACATCGACCCCGCCCTCTTCGAAGAATGGATGATGACCGGCCTGGTCACCATCCTCATCATTTTCATGGGCTTTATCGTCTGGGACCTGGCGAAGAAGTCCAAGGCCGGGCGCTTTGGCTCGTTCATCCTGTTCTTCGTGCTGGGCCTGGGTGTGGCCGCGTTCATCATCAAGAGCGTGGTGATCGGCCTGATCGAGTCCGGCGCCCTATAGGCGCGCCGGCACTTCCTTCCACTGGCCCTGGTCCAGGCCGTCGATCGTCCAATCGCCAATTCGCACCCGCACCAGGCGCAAAGTGGGCAAGCCCACTGCCGCCGTCATACGCCGAACCTGGCGGTTGCGCCCTTCTCGAATCACCAATTCCAGCCACGACGTGGGCACGCTTTTGCGAAAGCGTACCGGCGGGTTGCGCGGCCACAAATCGGGCTCGACCAACTGCCGGGCTTCGGCGGGCAAGGTCATGCCGTCGTTGAGTTCCACACCGGCACGCAGGCGTTGCAGTTGTTCTTCGCTCGGTTCGCCTTCCACCTGCACCCAATAGGTTTTCGCCAGCTTGTGCTTGGGGTCGGCAATCCGCGCCTGCAACTGGCCATCGTTGGTCAGCAGCAGCAAACCCTCGCTGTCACGGTCCAGGCGGCCCGCCGGGTAGATGCCGGGGATGTCGATGAAATCCCTGAGGGTCGCGCGCCCACCTTCGTCGCTGAACTGGGTCAGCACGTCGAATGGCTTGTTGAACAGGATCAGCTTCGGCTCGGCCGGCGGTGCCTTGGCAACGCGACGCGCAGCGGAATACGGGGGTTTCACGCCAGGGCGACGCGAATCGGGACGGGTGGGACGGGACATGGCAAAAGAACATCTAACGGTCAGGACCGACAATGCTAGTGGCCTGACCGTTAAATGACCATCCCAACCGCTTAGCGGAACGGCGGCTCGTCGAAGCTGCGCAGTTTGCGCGAGTGCAGCGAGTTGAGTTCGGTGCGCAGCAGATCCACCGCCTCGATGCCGATCTTCAAGTGCTGGCTCACCGCACGTTCATAGAACGCGTTGGCCGAACCCGGCAGCTTGATCTCGCTGTGCAGTGGCTTGTCCGACACACACAGCAACGTGCCGTACGGCACCCGCAAGCGATAACCCTGGGCGGCGATGGTGCCGCTTTCCATGTCCACCGCCACGGCGCGGGACAGGTTGATCAACGGCCGCTCCTGGGCCCAGCGCAGTTCCCAGTTACGGTCGTCGTAGGTCAGCACGGTGCCGGTGCGCAGGCGTTTTTTCAGCTCTTCGCCTTTTTCGCCGGTGACATTGGCCGCCGCTTGCTGCAAGGCCATCTGCACTTCGGCCAGGGCCGGGATGGGGATGTTCGGCGGCACCACCCGGTCGAGAATCCCATCGCGGCGCATATAAGCGTGGGCCAGTACGTAGTCACCGATGGTCTGGGATTGGCGCAGGCCGCCACAGTGGCCGATCATCAACCAGCAATGCGGACGCAGCACAGCCAGGTGATCGGTGATGTTCTTGGCGTTGGACGGGCCGACACCGATGTTTACCAGGGTCACGCCGTGGCCATCAGTGGCCTGCAAGTGATAGGCCGGCATCTGATAGCGGTGCCAGACCACGCCCGCCGCAATAGCAGACGCTTCGCCATGGTCCATGGCTTTGTCGATCACCACGTTGCCCGGCAGCACCATGCGAATAAAACGCGGGTCGCTGCGCAGTTGTTCCAGGCCATGCAGGATGAACTGGTCCACATAGCGGTGGTAGTTGGTCAGCAGGATCCACGGCTGCACATGGCGCCAGTCACTGCCGGTGTAGTGCACCAGGCGGCGCAGGGAAAAGTCCACGCGGGCCGCATCGAACAGCGCCAGGGGCAGCGGGTCGGTGTTTTCCCAGTCGTAGAGGCCGTCGGCGATGCCATCGGTGGCGGCCGACAGGTCGGTACTCGGGAACACGCGGGCCAGGGTCGCGGCAGTCACGCCGGAGCCGGCCAGTTCGTCGCCCTGCTCCACCACGTACGGGTACGGGATGTTCTGCTGGCTGACGCCCACCTCCACCGTCACGGTGAAGTCGTGCATCAGCGGCACCAGTTGCTCCAGCAAATACTTACGGAACGCGGCGGGATGGGTGACGGTGACGCTGTAGGTCCCCGGCAACTGGACCTTGGCGTACGCCCGGGTCGTCTGTGGGACTTCGCCGTGGCAGTGGTAGGTCAGGCGCAGTTCCGGATAGCGAAACAGCGCGCGTTGTTCGGCGTCGGGTTCGACGCGGTCTTTGAGGTATTGCTTGAGGGCTTGGTTGAGCGCGCCGGTAGCACGCTCATGCAGAGCCGCCAGCCGGTCCACGGCTTCTTCGGCGGATTGAACGACAACAAAAGCTTCGGTCACGGTAAGCATCCTGTGTTCTGACGTGCAGGCCTTTATCTTGCCTGTATCCCGGGCTCACTGAAACAGTGCAATTTGGAATGCGATTAATAATGTGGGAGCGGGCTTGCTCGCGAATGCGGTGGGTCAGCTACTGAATAGGTGACTGATACACCGCATTCGCGAGCAAGCTGAACTGGCCTAATGATTTTGGACACTTCAATCGGGCGCTATGATAGCGCCCAAATCTGAGGTGTTTGGATATGCGTAAATCTTATTCGAGTGAGTTCA
>NZ_JBUZST010000011.1:0-160384 GCF_055407965.1 Pseudomonas sp. B611 | reverse complement strand
TGGGGTTTCCCCATGTGAGAGTAGGTCATCGTCAAGATTAAATTCCGAAACCCCATTTGCGAAAGCAGATGGGGTTTTGTTTTGGGCGCGAGAAAAGCCAGCCAAGCATCGACAGGCTCCTTGAGCCTACCGTTGGGGAAATCAATACAAAGTGTTTCTGCATTTTTGGTATGGTGCAGCACATTTTCACAAGGACTGATCTTTCACCCGCAGGACGCGGCGTCGCCCTTCTTCAACGAGATGCTGTAGAAATGCCTGAAGCCATACCGATCAAAGATCACGAAAAAGAAAACCGCCTGGTCAACAAGCGCCTGCTCGCCTGCGCGCTGTTGGTGATTGGCATCACGTGCGCCTTGGTAGGCCGCATGTATTTCCTGCAGGTCGTACAGTTCGACTATCACTCCACTATTTCTGAAAACAACCGCGTGCACGTCCTCCCCATCACGCCGACGCGCGGCTTGATCTATGACCGCAACGGCGTGGTGCTGGCCGACAACCGCCCCAGCTACAACCTGACCATCACCCGCGAGCGCACCACTGATCTCAAGGGTGAGCTGGACGCAATCGTCAACCTGCTGCATTTGCCGGCCGAAGACCGCGCCGTGTTCGACAAAGCGCTGAAGCAGGCACGCCACCCGTTCGTACCCGTCACGTTGTTCTACGAGTTGACCGAAGAGCAGATTGCCGTGTTGGCCGTGAACGAATTCCGTTTGCCCGGCGTGGACGTCGAGCCGCAATTCGTTCGCCACTATCCATTAGGCGCACACTTCGCCCACTCCATCGGCTACGTTGGCCGGATCAACGAAAAAGAATCCAAGTCTCTCGACTCGGTGGAGTACCGCGGCACACAGTCCATTGGCAAGACCGGTATCGAGCGTTTCTACGAATCCGAACTGCATGGCCACGTCGGTTACGAGGAAGTCGAGACCAACGCCCAGGGCCGTGTTCTGCGCGTGCTCAAGCACACCGACCCAATCCCCGGTAAAAACATCGTGCTCAGCCTCGATGTCCACCTCCAGGAAGCCGCTGAGGAAGCCTTGGGTGATCGTCGTGGTTCGGTGGTCGCCCTCGACCCACAGACCGGCGAAGTACTGGCCATGGTCAGCAAGCCGAGCTTTGACCCGAACATGTTCGTCACCGGCATCAGCTTCAAGGAATACGCCGCACTGCACGATTCCATCGACCGGCCGCTCTTCAATCGCGTACTGCGCGGGCTCTATGCGCCCGGCTCGACGATCAAGCCCGAGGTGGCCATCGCCGGCCTCGACAGCGGTGTTGTCACCGCCCAGACCCGCGTGTTCGACCCCGGCTACTACCAACTGCCTGACTTCGACCACAAGTACCGCAACTGGAACCACAGCGGCGACGGTTGGGTGGACATGGACGCTGCCATCATGCGTTCCAACGACACCTACTTCTACGACCTGGCGCACAAGCTCGGTATCGACCGCCTGCACGATTACCTGGCCGAATTCGGTCTTGGCCAGAAAGTCTCCCTCGACATGTTCGAGGAATCTGCCGGCCTGATGCCATCCCAATCCTGGAAACGCGCCACACGTCGCCAACCCTGGTTCCCTGGCGAAACCGTGATCCTCGGCATTGGCCAGGGTTATATGCAGGTCACCCCACTGCAACTGGCCCAGGCCACCGCGTTGATTGCCAACAAGGGTGTGTGGAATCGTCCGCACCTGGCCAAGACCATCAACGGCGTGGCGCCAGTGGACGAAAACCCGATGCCCAACGTGGTCCTCAAGGACCCGCGTGACTGGGAGCAGGTCAACCACGGCATGCAACTGGTGATGCACGACCCGCGCGGTATCGCCCGCGCCGCCGCACAAGGCGCGCAATACCGGATTGCCGGCAAGAGTGGTACGGCGCAAGTGGTGGCGATCAAGCAGGGCGAGCGTTACAACCGTAACAAGACCCTGGAACGCCATCGCGACAACGCTTTGTTCGTCGGCTTCGCGCCTGCCGAGCACCCGAAAATCGTGATCTCGGTGATGATCGAAAACGGCGAGGCGGGTGGCCGGGTTGCCGGCCCTGTGGTGCGACAGATCATGGACGCCTGGCTACTCGACCAGGATGGTCACCTGAAACCTCAATACGCGACGCCGGCCAAAGCGCCTGGTGACCCACACGTCTGAGTCACGCCTTCCATTCGGGCCACTGCTCCACGTCCTCATGTGCCAGCCATGGCACATCGTGGGCGGTCCAGATGTGCGAAGTAGGGCGCATGCCCGGGTCATCATCCAACGTTGCTACCCGCACAATCACATGGGGCTGATGCCCACGCTCGGCCATCAGATGTGAGCCGCAACGCGTGCAGAAATGCCTGAACTTACCCGGCGAAGATTCATACGACGATAACAGTGCCTCACCCTGGGTCCAGCGGAAGTGCTCGCGCATCACACCGGCAGTCGCAACGAACGCCGCCGCGTGGACCTTGCGACAGCTTTGGCAATGACAGTGGCTGATGGGCATGTCCAGGCTGTCCAACTGATACTGCACGGCCTTGCAGGCACAACTTCCATGGAGTTGTTGAGTCATGGTGCTTCACCTCAAAGGGGAGGGGAGCAATCTACCGTTCGCCGCCGCGCTGCGCATCATAAGTGATGCGAATTAATGCGCTGGTCAACACCAAATGGACGTTCTGAGATAAGTCGCAACACCAATGCGTGACCGAAAAGGTTGCGCATTGGTTGATGTCGCCTACCTTCAATGGAGGAGGTGACTTATGCACGTACTGGATCGAATAGAACGAAAAGTCCTGCTCAATGCTTCACGTAAACAGGTGTGGGAAGCCCTTGTCGATGCCGAGCAATTCGGCTGCTGGTTTGGCATTGCCCTCAAGGGCCAGAGCTTTGTCGCGGGTGAAACCATCAAGGCGCCGATCACTTATCCCGGTTACGAGCATGTGATCTGGAAGGCGAGGATCGAACGCATCCTGCCGCAAACGTTGTTCTCTTTCTGGTGGCACCCGTATGCGGTGGAGGAGGGGGTCGATTACGACAAGGAAACACCGACCCTTGTGGAATTCACTATCGAGGATCGCGCACCGGGTATTTTGCTACGGGTGGTTGAGTCGGGTTTTGACGGCATTCCAGAAGCCCGCCGCCAAAAAGCCTTCAAGATGAACTCCCGGGGCTGGGACGAGCAAATGGGCAATATCGAAAACTATCTCGGCCAAGCCCGTCGCGCCTGATGCCCGCACTTGGGGTTTTCAGCCTGGGCGGCATGGGGCTTGTTGTGGCGAGGGAGCAAGCGCCCTCGCCACAGGTTGCTTTTTACTTTTCTAGAAATCCACCGACGCAGACAACTTGGCCACCCGCGGATCACCCTGGCTCAGGAAGCCGCCTTGCGCCGATTCCCAGTACTTGGCATTGGCGACGTTTTCCACCGTGGCGCCGACGGTGACATCACGCTGCGCCACCTTGAAGTTGTAGCGCGCACCCACATCGAAGCGGTTCCACGCCGGCAGGCTGAGGTTGTTGGCCGCATCAGCGTACTGCCCGCCGGTGCGCAGCATGCGCCCGTTGAGGCTTACGCCTTGCAGGCCCGGTACATCCCAATCCACCCCAGCGTTGAGCTGGAACGAAGGCACGCCGATCGCACGGTTGCCGTCATTGGCGCCATTTTGCGTGTCCTTGAGCTCGGTCTTCATCACTGTCACACCGCCGAGCAAACGCAGGCCGCTGACCGGTTCGCCGAACACGTTGAGCTCCACGCCCTTGTTGATTTGCAGGCCTTCGCGCACGTAGCGCGCCGTGGTTGCATCGACGACTTCGGAGTAACCGGCCCCAGGCTGTTCGATACGGTAAACACCCAGCGTGGCACCGTAGGTGCCCATATCGACCTTGACGCCCGCTTCAATCTGCTTGGAGCGTGCCGGCGCATAGGCTTGGCCGCCGCCGATGATCGTCCGTTCACCCAATTTCAGCGGCGACGTCGGCCCCTGCGCCAAGCCTTCGATGCGGTTGGCGTACACCGACACATGCTCCCACGGCTTGAACACCAGGCCGTAGACCGGCGTGGTGATCGACTCGTCATAGTTCGCCGTGCGGGTGCCGCTCGCGTAGTTGTAACCCTGCACCACCATCTGCTGGCGACGTGCGCCAACGGTCAGTAACAGGCGGTCATCGAAGAAGCCAAAGGTGTCCGAAACGGCCGCGCTGCGCACAAAGGTCTTGGCGGTGATTTCCGGGTCGCTGAAGTCGGTGCCCGGGGTGTTGCGTGGGTTGTTCAAGGCCGGTGGCGCGCCGGTCACCGGGTTGTAGATATTGGTGGTGGTCTTGCCGCTGGCAAACACATAGGCGTTGCGCGCCTGGGTCCAGGTCCCGGCCAGGCCGAAGTTGAGACGATGGCTCACCGCGCCGGTCTGGAACTTGCCATTGAGGCCCGTCATCAGGCTGCTGTTGTCTTCTTCGTGGGCAATGGTCGAGCCGCTGGCGGTGGCGTTGCCGAGGTTGTCGGTCAGGGTCACCGACGAGTAACGCCCCATCTCGCGGGTGTGCTTGACCCCGCCTGCCGCGTACGCCGTCCAGTTGTCGCTCAGGTCGTACTCGGCACGCAGCATGCCCAGGGTGTCTTCCAGGTTGGTACTGCTCCAGCTCGGCGCGTAGTTGGTGTCGGCCGAAGGCGCATCCGGGATGTGGGTGGCGGTGCCGGTGAACACCGAGTTGCGCCCGCCGTTGATATGCTCCTTCTGGTACACAAAGTCGCCGGACAAACGCAGCGCATCGCCACGGTAGTCCAGGCCAACCGCAAACAGCTTCGAACGCTGGTTTTCATCATCGATGCCGGTATCGCCTTCGCGCTGGGACAGGTTCACCCGTGCGCCAAACTGATGGTCTTCACCAAAACGCTGGCCAATGTCCAAGTGCTCGCCCACCCGACCATCGCTGCTGATGTCGGTGCTGAAACGGCGCAACGGCAGATCATCGGCGCGCTTGGGTTGCAGGTTCACGCCGCCGCCAATCCCCGAACCGGTGGGGCTCACGCCGTTGATAAAGGCATTCGGGCCCTTGAACACTTCAACCCGTTCAAGGGCGTCGGTGGAGATGATCTGGCGCGGCAGGATGCCGTACAGACCGTTGTAGGACATATCGTCGCCGTTCAGGGGCAAGCCGCGAATCATGAAGGTCTGCGCCTGATTGGCATACCCCGACGCCTGGCGCACGGATGAGTCATTGAGCAGCACATCGCCGACGGTTTCGGCCTGCTGGTCGCGAATCAGTTTCTCGGTATAGGAGGACATGCTGAACGGCACGTCCATGATGTCCTGGTTGCCCAGCACCCCCAACTGGCCACCGCGTGCCACCTGGCCGCCGGCGTACACCGGGGGCAGGGCGCTTGGCGCGGGTGCGTCGGCGCTGATGTTGGTGGCGCCCAATTCCAGGGTATTGCCGTCCTGACGGTTGTTCGCATCCTGCGGGGTGGCTGGGGTGGCGGCATGAGCAGTGATGCTCAGGGAGCAGCACAGGGCGAGCAGGGTCGGACGAAACGGAATAGGGAAGGGCATGGGCGATCCAGTGAGGAAAAGGGCAACAAATGTTGCGCGTCCTCGCTGCGCGGATACGACTCCGGTGCGAATGATAGTGATTGTTATTAACGTCGCGCAACAAATATTTACTTTCGCGGTCTGCGTGCGCACGTAGCCGAGTAGAATCACGCCCTGATAGCGATTCCTGAGGTGCGGTACGGTGGATTTACAGCAGGGTTTTGTCCTGACCCGGCATTGGCGCGACACCCCGGCGGGCACGGAGGTCAGCTTCTGGCTGGCCACCGACCAAGGCCCCAGGCTTGTGCGCCTCCCCGTGCAGACCTCGGTGATGTTCATCCCCGAAGCCCATCGCAAGCCGCTCGACTGGCTGCTCAAGGGCGAGCGCGAGATCGAACTGCGCCCGCTGGAACTGTTGGACTTCCATCACCGCAAGGTCCTGGGCCTCTACACCCGCCAGCACCGCCAGGCGATGGACGTGGAAAAACGCCTGCGCGCCGCCGGTGTCGACGTCTACGAAGGCGACGTGCGCCCGCCCGAGCGCTACATGATGGAACGCTTCATCACCGCGCCCGTGTGGTTTGGCGGTACGCCCGATGCCAACGGTGTGTTGATGGATGCGCAGATGAAACCCGCGCCCGACTACCGCCCAGCGCTCAAACTGGTGTCCCTGGACATCGAGACCACCGCCAAGGGCGAGCTCTATTCCATCGCCCTCGAAGGCTGCGGCGAGCGCCAGGTGTACATGCTCGGCCCGCCGAACCAAACCACGGCGGTGGACTTCAAGCTCGACTACTGCGACACCCGCGCCCAACTGCTCGAACGCCTCAACCACTGGCTGGCCACCTTTGATCCCGATGCGATCATCGGCTGGAACGTGGTGCAGTTCGACCTGCGCGTGCTCCACGAACACGCCCAGCGCCTCAACGTGCCGCTGCTGCTCGGGCGTGGCGGCGAAGCCATGACCTGGCGCGAACACGGCAGCCGCAACCACTACTTCGCCGCAGCGGCGGGGCGCTTGATCATCGACGGTATCGAGGGCCTGCGTTCGGCGACATGGAGCTTTGAATCCTTCAGCCTGGAAAACGTCGCGCAAACCCTGCTCGGCGAAGGCAAGGACATCTCCACGCCATACCAGCGCATGGACGAAATCAACCGCATGTTCGCCGAGGACAAACCCGCCCTGGCGCGCTACAACCTCAAGGACTGTGAACTGGTCACGCGGATTTTCGCCAAGACCGAACTGCTCACCTTCCTGCTGGAACGCGCCAGCGTCACCGGCTTGCCGGCGGACCGCAATGGCGGCTCAGTCGCCGCGTTCACCCATCTGTACATGCCGCTGATGCACCGCCAGGGCTTTGTCGCGCCGAACCTGGGGGACAAACCGCCCCAGGCCAGCCCCGGCGGATTTGTCATGGACTCGCGCCCCGGCCTCTACGAATCGGTGCTGGTGCTCGACTACAAAAGCCTCTACCCGTCGATCATCCGCAGCTTCCTGATCGACCCAGTGGGCCTGATCGAAGGCCTCAAGTACCCCGACGACAGCCAGTCGGTCGAAGGCTTTCGCGGTGCGCGTTTCTCGCGCACCCGGCATTGCTTGCCAGCCATCGTCGCGCGGGTGTCCGAGGGCCGCGAAGAAGCCAAGCGCGAACACAACGCGCCGTTGTCCCAGGCGCTGAAAATCATCATGAACGCCTTCTACGGCGTGCTCGGCTCCAGCGGTTGCCGCTTCTTCGACACGCGGCTGGCGTCGTCCATCACCATGCGCGGTCACCAGATCATGCGCCAGACCCGCGCCCTGGTCGAAGCCCAGGGTTATGAGGTGATCTACGGCGACACCGACTCCACCTTCGTCTGGCTCGGCAGCAAGCATTCCCAGGAAGACGCGGGGCGCATCGGCCGCGCCTTGGTGCAGCACGTCAACGACTGGTGGCGCGAGCACCTGCGCAGCGAGTTCGGCCTGCAAAGCGCGCTGGAACTGCAATACGAAACCCACTTCAGCCGCTTCCTCATGCCGACCATTCGCGGCGCGGAGGAGGGCAGCAAAAAACGCTACGCCGGCCTGGTCACGCACAGCGATGGTCGCGAAGAAATGGTCTACAAAGGCCTGGAAACCGTGCGCAGCGACTGGTCGCCCCTGGCCCGCCAGTTCCAGCAGGAACTCTACCAGCGCATCTTCCATCGCCAGCCGCACCAGGATTACATCCGTGACTACGTGCAGCGCACCTTGAGTGGTGAATTCGACGAGTTGCTGATCTACCGCAAGCGCCTGCGCCGCCAGTTGGACGACTACGAACGCAACGTGCCGCCCCATGTGCGCGCCGCGCGCCTGGCGGACGACTACAACGACCGCCTCGGGCGCCCGCGCCAGTACCAGCGCGGTGGCTGGATCAGCTACGTGATCACGGTCAACGGCCCGGAACCCCTGGAAACCCGCCAGGCGCCCATCGACTACGACCACTACGTCACCCGGCAATTGCAGCCGGTGGCCGATGCGATCCTGCCGTTTGTGAATGACGATTTCGGCACCCTGGTCGGCGGGCAGATGGGCCTGTTTTAAAACGCTTGATTCGACGCGCTGCGAACCTGCACTCTGGCCGCTGAAGACCACCCGACGGCGCAGCCACCATGACCCAGCTCACCCTGACCGGCACCACGGTCGAACTCCAGCCCCTGCAACCGCAACATGCCAGCGCCTTGCTCGACGCCGCCGCCGATGGCGAGTTGTGGAACCTCAAGGTCACCAATGTGCCCGGCCCCGATACCGTCGAAAAATACATCGACACGGCGCTGGCCGGACGTGACGCGGGCACGGTGATCCCGTTCACCATCGTGCGCCGCGACAGCGGCCAGGTGGTCGGCAGCACGCGGTTCTGGAAGGTCGATCGGGTCAACCGCAAGCTGGAAATCGGCCACACCTGGCTGGCGCAATCCACGCAAAAAAGCGCGATCAACACCGAAGCCAAACTGCTCCTGCTGACCTACGCTTTTGAAGTCCTCGACTGCGTGCGCGTGCAATTCACCACCGACGAACTCAACGAAAAATCCCGCGCCGCGATCCTGCGCCTGGGCGCCGTGCAAGAAGGCATTGTGCGCCACGAACGCATCATGCCCGACGGGCGCAAGCGCAATTCGGTGCGCTTCAGCATCATCGACTCGGAATGGCCGCAGGTGAAGGCGCACTTGCAGGCCAAACTGCAACGCTAGGAGACCAGGCCCATGTACACGCTCTACGGCATCGACGAATCCGGCTCGTGCATGATCGAAATCGCCCTGCAACGTTGCGCGGTGCCATGGCGCCGGGTCGACGCCGCGTCATGGGCCGAGGGCGCCGGCAGTGACGAACTGGCGCGCATCAACCCGCTCAAGCAAGTGCCCACGTTGCTGACGCCCGATGGCCAGGTACTGACAGAAAGCGCAGCGATCCTGATCCACCTCGGCCTGGAGTTTCCCGCGTCTGAATTGCTCGCCGGCAACCGCGCGCAGATCATCCGCGGCCTGGTGTACATCGCCGCCAATTGCTACTCGGCCATCGGCATCATCGACTACCCGCAACGCTGGCTCGGCAACGTCAATGAAACCGTGCAGGCGCGACTGGTCACCGGCACGCGGCGCTACTTGCATCAGGCCTGGGTGGTGTTTGCCGATCAGTTTGCCGGGCAGTTGTTCGGCCCCAATGACACGCCGAATGCACTGGGCCTGATGGCGGCGGCGGTGTCGCGCTGGGATGAGTCGCGGGAGGCATTGAACGGCCTGGCCCCGGGCTTTGCTCAGAGCCTGGCGCAGGTGGACGCCGATCCCGTGGTGGCGCCCGTATTTGCCCGGCATTGGCCGCAGTGGAACGTCACCTGATGTTTCCGCAATCAGTGGAAACAATCACCGCGCAAGCGCCTCAACCCCTTGCGTAGCGGGCGTCCTGACCTACGCTTTCTTAAAGTGGTGTAGGAATCATCCTTGAATTTGACTGTCGCAGACATGAAACTCAAGAACCCTGCATGGAATTAGAAGGAGGTGCGCATGCTCATCCGGTCGCTGACCCTGGCTACCTTGATGGTTTTTACGGGGCCGCTGTTGGCCGCTGATGATACCAACCCACTCAAGCAGGACGTGGGCAAAGCCCGTCCGCTGGTAGTGGTGGAGCTTGATTCCGGTAACGCCACTTTGACCACGCTCAAGAAGCAACTCGACGAGCCTGCCAACAAGCAAGCGTTCGAAGAACGCAACATGGTGTTCTACACCGTGAAGTTCGGCAGCATCGGCGCCGAAGGGGAGAAGTTCGCCAAGGACGCCAAGGACAACAAAAAACTCACGCCGCCAGAAACCAACGCACTGATCCGCGCCCTCAAACTGGGTGCTGGCAGCGGCACCAAGGTCATCCTGGTGGGCAAGGATGGCGAGAAGAAACTCGAGAAGACCGTGCCACCGGATACCCTCGACCTGAAGGAATTCTTCAGCACCATCGACCAGATGCCCATGGCTGAAAAAGAAACCGCCGCCGCCGCAGAACCCGAGCCGGCTGCCCCCGCACCCGCCAAAGGTGCCAAACCGGCCAAGGCCGGCAGCAAGCCTGCGCCGCAACAACTGGACGATTGATCCACGCCAGGAGCCGGTTGCTTCGCAGGCAAGCCAGCTCCCACATCTGGATTTGCGCCAGGCTGGGAATCTGGCCACTCCGCCGCCCTCCTGTGGGGGCGGGCTTGCTCGCGAAAGCGGTGTGTCAGTCAAAGATGTTCTAACTGAACCACCGCATTCGCGAGCAAGCCCGCTCCCACACAAGCCCGCTCCCACATTTGGGTTCAGTTGCGTGCTGGCGCTTGCGTTTCAGTTTTCTTGCGCACCGGAAACGGAAAGTAGAAAAACCGCAAGAACGCCACCCGCTTGATCACTTCCCCAATCAGCAACGGCGCCACTACCGCCACCACCAGGCCAACGCACGCGGCTGCAAACGGAGGCAGCCCCACACGCGCCATCAGGTCGAAGGTCTTGTGCTGGATCTCGCCATGGAAGATCAACAGGATCAGCGTGGACTGGCCAATGTAGGTCATCGCCCGCGTCAGCAGCGCCGAGACCATCAGCACTCGCGCCAACGCCCAGCATAGGTACACGCCAATCACCGCCAGCAGGCTGGTCCACAACCAGTGGTCATAGCGCCGTTGCGCCAGGTCCATGGTGTCACCCCGCCAGAGAAACACCGCCGCAAACAGCACCGCCGATATCACCAGCGTCAGCAGTGAGCCCTCATGCCGGCGCAGCCAGTCGCGCAGCAGGTAGCCGAGGATGAAAAACGCGCTGCTGATCAGCGTGACGTCCAGGCTGAACGGCAATCCGGGCAGCACCCAGGTGTGTTCGCCGACGGTCACCGGCAGTTGCCAGAACCACGGCAGTATCCAGGTCCCGACCACCAGAATCAGTCCGGTCAGCACACAACTCAGCGCCAGCGGCAGGCGTTGGATCAAGCGCAGCACGCACCAGCTGAACAGGATCGCCACCCAGAAATGCGGCAGAAACCACAGCGCCTGCCACGGGATGGTGTCCACCGAGGCATACAGCACGCCGCCGATATCCGGCAGCAGCGGTTGCCCGCGCAGCACATCGCGCACAATTACGTAGACCAGCATGGTGAAGAAAAACGGCTTGAGCAGGCCGTCGGCCTTGCGCACGGCCATCTCGCCAAACGGCTGTTCCGGCTTGAACAGCACACCAGACAAAAAGAAGAACAGCGGCAGAATGAACGACGCCAGGATCGGGTACAGCAGGTCCAGGGACGTGGCCACAAACCAGCTGTGGGCATACACGATCACCAGGATGCCGATGCCTTTGGCGATATCCATTTGAATCCAGCGATGTTTCACCTGACCACCTCCCAACAATCCTTTATGCCTTGCGCCATGGCTTGAGCCACAGCCCCATGCCCAGCAACACCACGGCGCCGGCCAGGGTGCTCAGCCCCAGTTGCAGCCATACGCCTTCAATCCGAAACAGCAGCAACGCCGCCAGGCCCAGCAACAGCGTGCTCAGCAGCCATTGCCGCGCCCAGGGCAGGGCGGCGAGCAAGGACTGGCGCTGCATCAACAGCAGCGCGGTGCACAGCACGCCGGCCAGCGCCGCCAGCGGAATGCCCGCCAGGCCAAACACAAACGGCAACGCGCCAAGCAACAGTACGTTGACCAGGCTGCCGAGCAGTTCGCAACGCAACGGCTGGCGTGTGTCGCCAGCGGCGTAGGCGTAGCGTGCGAGCAACGCGTTCCAGGCGCCGAACACCAGCGGCACGGCAAACCACGCCAGCAGCAGCGGCAGCGGCGAATCCGCCGACTGCTTGGGCAGCAGCAGCGCCACCAGGCTCGGGGCCGCCGCCACCAGGCCGACACCGGCGGGCAGGGTCAGCACGCTGGCGGTTTGCAAGCCGCGCTTGAGCAGGGCCAGGCGTTCGTCGCCCTGGCGGCGGCTCATCATGCCCAGCAGCACTTGGTTGAGGCTCATCAGCGCAATCAGCGGCAGGTTCATCAGCTTGCGCGCGAGGTTGACCCAGGTCACCGCGCCTTCCCCCAGCAGCGACGCCACCAGCCGTTCGATCAGCGCCAAGCCCTGGCTGGCGCCGTTGCTCAACAGCAGCGGGCCGATGCGCTGGCCCAGCTCGCGCAGCGGTGCCAGCGACAGCTGCCAGCGCCACGGCCGCCAGCCCTGGCGCCAGATCGACGGCAGCAGCGCCAGCGGCATCAACAGGCTGCCGGCGAGGCAGGCCAGGGCCAGTGTGTGGGGTTGGGTGGCGGTGCCGGCGAGGGCGAGGTAGGTCACCGGCGGCAGGTTGAACAGCAACGAGCCCAACCCGGCCAGCACAAACCGCTCACTGGCCTGCAACGGAATACTGAACAGCGCATGCAGCATCAACCCCGGCACGCACCACGCGACGATCTGCAGATTGCTGCCCGCCAACGCCGTGGCACTCGCCGCCAATCCCGGGCCGAGCAGTTGCACCAGCCACGGCGCCAACAGCGTCAGCAACAGGCTGGTCACCAGCGCGATCAGCAGCAGTGCGGGAAACAACACCGCCAGCCAATTCAGGCGCTCACCCTCCTGGCGTTGCAGGTACAGCGGCAGCGCGGCGGCGCTGAGCACGCCACCGGCCAGCGACATGCGCAAGGCTTCGGGCAAAAACAGCGCAATCAGGAACGCATCACTGCGCTCGCCCGCGCCCCAGGCCGCCACCAGCAACCATTCGCGCGCAAAGCCCAGGCACAAGCCGAGCAAGGTCGCCACGGTGAGCCAGGCGGCAGAGCCGAGCATCAGGGGTGTACGCCATCAAGCAGCGGCTCAGGCGCCGCAACCTGTTTGACCTGCGGCAGGCGTGCCGGAAACAACCGGCGTGCCTCCAGCACATTGATCCCCACCATCAGCCAGAACAGCGCCACCATCACCACGGCAAAGCTGAAGTAGTGGTCAAACAAGCCACTGACCAACGCCGCCAGAATGCCCGCCGTGGTGCCCAGCCACAGGGCGTTGTCCTTGGTCAGGCGGATCGGGCCTTTGTCCGGGCGCGCTTCCCGCCACCAGCGCACCGTCACCGCGACAAACAGCAGCATGCCGACAATGCCGATCTTGTAGATGTAGTTCAGCCACAGGTTGGAAATCCCTAGCAACTGCGTGCCCGGCACCGGTGGATCGACCTTGAAGCCAATGCCCAGCGGATACGCCGCCATCGCCTGCGGGAACATGCGGTATTCGTCGAAACGCACTTCGGTACTGGCGTTGCTCGCCGAGAAAATCGTCGCCAGGCGGTCCTGCAACGGCGGATACGCCATCACCAGCGCCACGGTCAGCGCCGCGCCGATCATCAGCAGGCGCCCGGTGTACGGCACGCGGCGCGTGGCCATCCACAGCAGCACCAGCGCCAGGCTGACCATCGCGCCACGGCTACTGGCCAACAGCAGCGCCGCCGCACCCAGGCACGCCACGCTCAGGCCGAGGCCGCGCTTCCAGCCTTGCTCGGTCATGCCGTAGCAGAACGCCAACGGCAGCAGCAGCGCCATGATCCCGCCGATGGCATTCGGGTGGGTCCACGGCGAGCCCATGCGCGAGGACATGGCTTCCAGGCCGAACTTGAGTGTGTCGAAGTTGGCGTAGTTGAACAGCCCCAGGATCGGCGCAATCCCGGCCCCCGAGCGCGTGCGCACAAACACCGCGATCGACAGCACCAGCATCGCCAGGCTGCCCAACAGCAAGGCGATCACCAGGGCTTCGCGGTGCTTGCGTTCCACCAGCAATTTGGCCGCGAGGAACACCCCCGACAGGTTCAGCAACCAGCGCAGCCAGTTGGCCAGGCCGCTGCTGTCGGCGTGGGTGATGACCTGGCCGACGATGAACGGGAACACGCTGAACAGCATCAGCCACAGCAACATCTGGTCGGTGGGGCGTTGCGTGAAGCGCGGTGATTCGGGCATGCGCGACAAAAATCGCTGCCACACCACCGCGCCCCAGGTCAGGGCGAGGATCGCTTCGCTGACGGTGGTACGGATGCCCAGGTTCACCGTGGAGTACGGCATGAACGTCGCCACCAGGGCAAACAGCAGCAGGCCCCACAGCGGAAAGCGCAGGATGGTCAGCGCGCCCGCCAGGCCGATTACGGCGACAAATGCCTTGGCCGGTGACAGCAACAAGGCCAGCGCGCCGAACAGCACGCCGAAGAGGATGGGGACGAGGCTTGCCAGGTTTATTCTCACTTGAGCTCCTCGATCAGGTCGGCCAGGCGGCGGCGATAGGCGCCAGGGTTGTAACGCTCAGCCCACAGGCGGCGTTGCTCCGGCGAATCTTCTGCGCGGCGCTGCGCCAGCTCTAGCATCAATTGCACCAGCGCCGGGCCATCGGTGGGCGAAAAACGCGGCGCCGTCGGCGGGGTGATTTCATCCAGCGAGGTGCCGCTGGCCACCGCCACCGGGGTGCCGACACTCAAGGCTTCGATCACCGGCAAGCCGAAACCTTCGGCGTAAGAGGGTTGCCACAGGCGCGAGGCCTGGCGGTACAGCGCGTGCAGTTCGGCATCCGACACACCGCTCAAGGCACGAATCCCCGGCAGCGTGCGCTGGGCCTCGGGCAGATGCTCGAGGCTGCCCACCAGCACCAGCTCCGGCACCTCGCTGGATTGGCGCCGCGCCTGCTGCCAGGCGTCCACCAGGAACGGCACGTTCTTGCGCAACTCCCGGGTGCCCACCAGCAGCCAGTAACCCTCGGGCAGTTGACGTGCACTGAGGTCGGCGGGCAGCCCGGCGAAGCCATCGACCTGATTGGGCAGCACGCGGATCTTGCCCGCCGCCTTTGGAAACAGCCGCGCGGTTTCATCGGCGCTGTACTGCGACGGCGTCCACACGCGGTCGGCGCTGTGCACGGCATAGGCGATCGACAGGCGATCGCTGGTCTTGTAGACCAGGGCCTTCAGGCGGTTGGCGTGGTAGTTGTCCAAGGTGATCTGGAACAGGTCATGCAACAGCACCACCGTGCGCAAACCCTTGGGTTTGGGCGGCAGCGGCAGGCCCATGTTGAAGGTGCTGATGTACAAGTCGATATGTTGCTCGCGCAGTGCACGCGGCAGAAAACCGGCCTCGAAGCGCAGGCGATTCTGCGGTTGGTGCATCGCGGTTTTTGCGCAGCCCCAATGCGGGCAATGCGCCTGCAAACGGGTTTCATCGCCCAGGGGGGCCACAGTGAAGCGCTCCAGCTCAAGGTCTGGCAGCGTGCGCAGGGCGTTTTCCAGGGCATACACTTGGCGGCTGATCCCCGATTGCGGCGAGGTGCCGACGGTGCGGTAATCCAGGCCTACACGCATGCGGGCTCCTTGTGCTTGAGCGGCGCGAGGCTGGCGTACACCTGCTCCAATTGGCTGGCGGCGACGCTCCAGTCATGGGCGCGACGCACATAAGCACGGCCGGCTTCGCCCATGGGCGCGGCGGCTTCGGGAAATTGCAGCAGGCGCACCACGGCATCGGCCAGGGCGGTCGCGGTTTGCCCGCCGAGGTAGTCCAGGCCTTCCACCAGGTCCAGGCCCGACACCCCTTGCGCGGTGCTTGCCAGCGGCAGGCCGGCGGCCAGGGCTTCGAGGACCTTGAGCTTGGAGCCGCCGCCATGGCGCAGCGGGGCGAGGAACACCGCACTGCTCGATTGCAGCGCCAGCAGGTCCGGTACAAAGCCCTGCCATTCGATGCGCGGGTCTGGCCAGCGCGTGCGCCAACTGGTGGGCATGCCAAAGCCGCACACGCTCATGCGCGCATCGGGGCAGCGCGCCCAGACCTTGGGCAGGATTTCATCCAGGGCCCACTCGATGGCGTCCACATTCGGCGCGTATTCGTAGTTGCCGAGGAACAGCACGCGGCGGCTGGTGGGGTCGGGGCGGGCCTTGGCGAAGTGATCGCAATCCACCCCGTTGACCACCACCGGCACCCGTTTGCCGACGATCTTTTCCAGCACCTCTGCGTCGCTTTCGGTCACTGCCACCACCTGGGTGGCCTGGCGCATCACGCGGCGTTCCCAGCGTGCATAGCGCCATTGATCGTAGCGAATGAACGGCAGCGCCCAGCGCGGCAAGCGGTCATAGGTGGCGGCGCCGAGGGCCGACTCGACGTTGTGTTCGGTCAGCACAAACGGCTGGGCGTTACGCGCCAGGGCGTCTTCATAAGGCTGGAAGGTGTAGCTGTGTTCGATCTGCACCACGTCCCATTGTTCACCCAACAGCCACTCGAACGTGTCCTGCAACTCCCATGACAGGCCATTCACGCTGGCCAGCAGCGGGTAGGGCGCGAACAGCCCGGCCAGCAACGTTTTGACGCTGCGCAGCGGGCGGCGCGGTAGCACGATCAATTGCTCGAGAAAGTCCTCCAGCACCTGGCGGTCGGCCGGCGTTACCGGGTGTTTGTCATGCAGCAGCAAGGTGATCTGGTGCCCGCGCGCCGCGAGGCTGCGCAGCAGGTGAAACTGGCGCGTCTTGCCGCCGCTGGTGGCGGGCCAGGGTGAGTAGGGCAGGATCCATAAAATGCGCATGGCCGCGTCAATCCCATAACAGAATTTGCAGGGTCGGCTTGACCGTCACGGTCAGGCCGCTGGTGCCGGTCAGCGGGGTTTGCGTACCGAGCAGCGGGTCGTACAGCGTGGCGTTGGCCAGGCCTGGCAAGTGCGCGTTGCCGCCCGCGGCCGACCAGAAGAACCACAGCTTGTGGCCGTCGGCGCGGGTCCAGCCGATGCTGAACAGGCCATCGGGCAGTGAGTCGGCAAGCGGTGGGTCGCCGGGGCTCAGGCTGGGCCCGCTGAAGTCGAGAAAGTTTTTCAGCGCGGTGTACACCGGCTTGGGGTTGGCGTCGATATCGAGCAAACCGTAGAACTGGTCCCGCACGCTGGCGCGCTGGTCGAGATCGCTGAGGGTGAACAGGAAGATCTTGTCGAAATCCATCGCGCTCATCAGCGCCAGGCGGCGCAGCACGTAGTCGGCCTGGCCTTGTTGGGTGATGAGGTCTTGCGCATCCTTGGGCCCGGGGTAGGTGGACCAGCCCCATTCGGTGCTCCACAGGGTCTGCACACCGCCGTTGCGCAGGGCAGTGTTGAGTGCGCTGGTCTTGGCGATGAAATCCAGGTTGGCCGGGTCGTTGCCTTCGGGCAGCTGGGTGTACGGGTGGTAGGAAATCACCGTGTTGAGGCTGGCCACGCCGAGGGCGCCAAGGGCATCGAACATGGTCTGGCCGTTGGGCATTTCGCTGAAGAACGCCATGCCGGCGGCAACCACCGGCTTGCTCGGATTGACCCCGCGCAAGGCCCCAGCCGTGGCGGTCAACAGCGCGGCAAAACCTGCGGGGTCGGCCACCGGGCGCCAGAAGCCGAGCAGATTGGGCTCGTTCCACACCTGCCAGGCATCCACGCTGGGGTAACGCTGGGACAGCAGCGCCATGCGCGTGGCGAACACGTTCGGGTCTTTGGGCGGGTACTGGTCCTGATACGGCGCACCGACCGGTGCGGTGGTGGCGAAGGGTGCCGAACCCACCAGGTAGAACACCGATTTGAGCTGGTTGTCCTGCAGCTTGCCGACCAACTGATCAAGGGTCGCGATCTGGTATTGGTTCTCCACCGGCTCCAGCTGGTCCCAGTGCAAATCCAGGCGCACCCATTGCAGGCCCAGGGCCTTGAGGCGGTCGATCTGCAGTTGATAGCGCGCAGGGGCGAACCACAGGAACTGCGCGTTCACCCCCAGGAAATCCTTCCACACCACGACCTTGTTGCTCTTGAGCACATGGTTCTCGGCGTCGGCCTGGCGCCCCCACATAAAGGCCGTGAGGCCCAAGGCTGCGACCACGGCCAGGGTCGCGAGGTACGTGCGTTTACGCGCCATAAGGGGCTCCGGCAATCGCCTGTTCAAAGAGCTGCTTGAATTTTTGCGCGGTCAACGGCCACAGGCGTTCGCGGCCGATTTCCCCAGCGCGTTCGGCCCAATCCCGGGCCAGCGACGGCGTGCGCGCCAGGCGCAACAGTTGTGCTGCGAGCGCCGCCACATCGCCCTGGGGATAGATCGCGCCGTTGCCGCTGGCGACTTCTTCGGCAAACGCCCGCGCATCCGAAGTGATCGCCCCGCGCCCGCACGCGGCGGCCCAGGACAGCGCGCCACTGGTGCCGCGCTGGCGCCCCAGCAGGCCGAGTTTTTTCGATTCGCGATAGGGCAGCACCATCACATGGTGGGCCTGGATGGTCTGGGCAATCTCGCTGGCGGGCAGGTTCAGCCGCCAGTCGATGGAACCGCTCAGGCCGAGTGCGGCGATCTGGCTGTTCAACTGCTCCAGGTAATTGCCGCCCGCGCCAAATGCCATTTCGGCGGCGGTGCCACCGGCCAGGGTCAGGCGCACACGGTCACGCAATTCGGGGGCTTGCTTGAACACATCGGCCAAGGCTTGCAGCAGGTCTTCAATGCCTTTGCCGCGGTAGATAAAACCGAAGTACAGCAGGTGCAGGGTGTCCAGCGCCGGCAGTGGCGCGGGGGGGATGGCCAGGTTGGCGTGGTTGATCACAGCCACTTTGCCGGCCGGCAGTTGCATACGCTGGCTCAGGCAGTCGGCGCCGAGGCGGGTGAGGGTGATCAGCCGCGTCAGGCCTTGGGCGACGTGGCGTTCTTCGCGCAGGGTCAACGGGTCGGCCAGCACCACCGCCGCCTGCGGCAACGGGCTGGGCAAACGCGCCAACAGGTTCAGCGGGAAGGGCAGGTGCTCACGGCGCCAGACCATACGCTCCGGGTCATGCACGGTGGCGGTCAGCGGCAGGCAGGGGTGGGCCCGGCGCAATTCACCCAGGGCGAGGAACTCGCCGAGGCGCCCGCCGCCCAGCTCGGCGTGGACCAGGTCCATACGCTGCCAGTCGAACCGGGCGATGGCCTGTTGGATCGCTGCGCTGTTGCCATCCACGCCGGTCAACGGTGTCGCCACCGTCACGCCCAGTTGCTCCAATGCCGTCTTGAAATGGTTCGCGTAGTCGGCGATGCCGTTCTTTTCTGGCGGCAAAGGCGCGAGCAGGGCGATGCGCATCAGAAGGCCCCCCGGTATTTGGCGATGGTGCGCAACACCTTGGCCGGCACTTCGAATTTGCGCCGGTTGATGATGATGCCGTCGACCTTGCCGAATGCGGTATTGAGGATCGACAGCGCATGTTCCACCACCGGCACCGTGCTTTTATGCGCTTCCACCACCAGCGCAATCAGGTCGGCGCGGCGCAGGGTGACAAACGCGTCGCGGTTGTCCAGCAGGCCCGAGGCATCCAGCAGTACCACTTCGCCAGGCTCCGCCGGGGCGAGGCCGCCGACCCGCACGTTGACGCCGTTTTCCTGCAGCAGTTGGCGCAGCTGTTCGACGACAAAGGTCACGCCTTCCCCGTGTCGCGCCGAGGTCAGCCCCAGCGTCAGGCCGTTCTGCGCAATGCGGTCGGGTTTGAGCTGGCTGTACAGCCGGTAGATGCTGGCGTGGAACGCGTTGGTGCTTTGCACGGTGCTGGTGTCCAGCTCCGGCAGGGTGGTCCACAGGCGCAGGCCGAACTTGCGCTCCACCAGGCCGCCGTCGTGAATGCGCTGGTCCAGCAGGTAGCACAGGTAGATCACCAGCAAGCCGACGACGATGGCAAACGGGATCGCCAGGACCAGCATCACCAGGGTTTTCGGGAAGATACGGCCGGGGTTCAGGGTGGCTTCTTCGATCACTGCAATGTTGCTGATCTGGCTGTTGTCCAGCTCGCGGTCGATGCGCGATTTTTCCAGGTTGTCCACGTACAGCGCGTAGTTGCGCTCGGTGGTGTTCAACTCGCGGGCCAGGCGCGCCAGTTCCGGTTCGATCTCCAGCGCTTGCTTGCGCTGGTCTTCGAGGTTGAGCAGTTGTTTTTGCTGTTGCACCAGCTGCGTGCGCAGCGCCTGGTTGTTGCTGGTCTCATCCAGCAGCACGCGCTGCAAGTGGATTTCCAGGGTGTTTGGCGCACGGTTTTCCGAGGCTTGCACGGTGTTGCTTTCGCTGGCGACCTCGGCGCGCATCGCACGGATCGACGCGTCGAGGGCTTTCACCGGCGGTGCGTTGTCGGTGTAGGTGCGCATCATGTCGGCCTTTTCCAGCAGCTTCTGGTTAAGCAGGCGACGCAAGTCCTGTTGCTGCGGGTTCAGTGCGATCTGGCGCACCGTGGTGACTTCCTTGGGCTGGCCCTTGAGCTGGGTGCGCGTGCTGGCGATGGCGCTGTCCGAAGAGGCGATCAAGCGTGTGGTGTTGAAGGTTTCGCCGCGCAGCACGTTGATGCGCTCGGACAAGTCTTCCAGGCGGTCGGTGATGCTCGCCGCGCCGATCTCGTTGAGGTGCTTGAGGATCTGCTGCTTGTAGCTCTGGATCTCGGTGGCGCTGGTAGCCACCTGGCCTTCGTAAAACACATAGAGGCTCTTGCGCCCCAGGGCTTGGGTGCGTTCGTTGATATAGGTCTCGACCCAATCCTTGACCACCGCCTGGGCAATTTCCGGGTCGCCCCAGGTGAAGCTGATGTCCATCACCGTGGAGCCGGCGGCGTGGCTTACTTCAAAGCTCTTTTCCAGGCTGGCGGCGAGGCGTTCCACCGGGGTGGTTTTTTCGACGATGCCCACGGTTTCCAGCACTACGCGCACGCCGCCAAAAATGGCGCCGATGCCTTCCTTGACGTAGTGCTTGGTGCGCTTCCAGAACCCTTCGGGCGGCGGCGCGTTTTCGATGACTTCCAGGTAGTGCTCGGCCACCGCCCGCACGATGGGGCGCCCGGTGAGCAGGCGTTCTTCATCGACAATCGGGTCGCGCTGGGTGCTGGGCATGACCAGGGCCTGGCGGTTGCTGATCTCGATCGGCAAGGTCGAGTCGCGCCCCGGCTTGACCAGCAGGCGCGCGGTGGATTCGTACTTGGCCGGCAGCAGGAACGCACCGAGCAGGATGATCACCAGCGCGGCAACCGCCGCCAGTTTGAACTCACGGCGGAAGATGAAGAACAGGCGCAGAAGATCACGAAAAGAACGGATCTCGATCATGGGATGTCGCTCCTTTAGTTATTGCCGCCGCTGGTTCGGGTGTAGTTGTAGCCAACCCCAATGGACTTGGTGAACGGGATCAGTTGGTTCATGTAGGTATCCACCCCCTGGATGCGCTCGCCCACGTTGGATTTGGGCACGAACACCACGTCACCGCGTTGCAGGTGCACCGGTTTGCGCCCGTTGGGGCCGGTCTTGAGCAACTGGCTGAAGTCGAGGAAGTACGCGCGGTAGGCGCCCTGGGCGTCTTCGCGCAGCAGGGCGACCATGCTCGCATTGCCTGCCGGGCTCACCCCGCCCGCGCCGAGAATCGCCTGTTCCAGGGTGTTGGCCGTGGCGATCTGCACCGCCGTCGGGTTGTTCACCGCGCCGCCGACGATCACCGAGTTGCCCGGCGCCTGGTTGATGTTCACCGTCACCCGTGGCTCGCGGTAGGTCGGCGCGAGCTTGTTGGTCAGCTCGGCGGCGAGTTCCGAAGGCTGGCGCCCAGCGACCTGGACCGGCCCGAGGAACGGGTAGTTGATCTTGCCGTCGGTCTGCACCGTGTACAGCGTCAGCTCATAGATGGTGCTGACGTTGAACGCCGACAGCGTCGGCATCTCGCCGGCATCACGGACGATGCGCAACTGGTCGCCGACGCGGATGCGTTCCACGGCAGGCGGCAATTGCGCCAACTGTTCGAGGGCGCGCTTGCCGTCCTCCACAGCCTTGCCATCTGGCGCGACGATGCGCGCGGGTGTATTGCAGGCGGCCAGGGCCAGCATGGCCAGGACGAGCACGGTTCGTTTCATCAAGGGGGACTTCCTGTGGGTCATGCTGCTCACCTCCAATAACCGGGAAACATGCTGATGCGCCGCTTGAGGGCGAGGGGGAGGCGGCGTTCCTGATGGCCCAGCCGATAGCCGAACAACTTGAACGCGCTGCGCACCAGGACTTCGGGGACGCGGTGCAACGCACCGGCTGCGCGCAGTGCCGCCAGCTCAGCCAGTACGTAGCGTTTACCTTCACCACCGGCATCGCCGAACGCTTCACGGATCCACGGTTCGCGGCCGTAGAACACGCCAATGTCGAAGTAGCGGTGAAACTCATCCATGAGCGTGTAATCGTGGGAGTGATACACCTGCGCGCTGGCGGCATAGCGCACCTTGTAGCCGTCGAGCAGCAGGCGCGCGGCGACGTAGGCGTCTTCGCTGCCGATCACGTCGGCGGGAAAACCGCCCACCGCGTGCAGGGCGCTGCGCCGGTACACGGAAAACGAGTCGGAGCTGAAACAGGTCTTGATCCCCAGCTCCGGCGCATCGGCCAGGCTTTTGCTGCGGCTCTGCGCCGGGTAGTTGAAGTGCCGCGACTGTGCGCCCAGCACCCCGGCGCCGGGGTGCGGCAATTGGCGGCCGTAGGCGACGCCGTTGAGCGGGTCTTGCTGCAGCTCGGCGAGCAGGTTGGCAAAGGTCTCGGGGCTGGCGGGGATGGCGTCCTGGGTCATCACGATCAAGGCGTCGCCGCCCACTTGCTCGCTGGCCCAGCGCCGGGTGCCGCCGTGGTTGAAATCGCGGGCATCGATCACCTCGACCCTGGCGCCGAAGGCGCGAAAGCGCGCCACGGTGTCGTCGCTGGAGGCACTGTCGACCACCAGCGTTTCGTCCGGTTGCAGGGTTTGCATGGCCAGCGCCGGCAGCAGGCGGGCCAGGTGGCTGGAAGCGTTACGGGTCGGGATGATCAATGAAGTGCGCATGTCATTTTTTCACGTCGGCCGGGGCGCGCCCGTAGATGTCGTCGAAGCGCACGATGTCGTCTTCGCCCAGGTACTCGCCGCTCTGCACCTCGATCATCACCAGGTCGATGATGCCGGGGTTGGTCAGCCGGTGTTTGTGCCCGGCCGGGATGTAGGTGGACTCGTTGGCGTTGATCAGGAACTCGCGCTCGCCATTGGTGATCTGCGCCGCGCCGCTGACCACTACCCAGTGTTCGCTGCGGTGGTGATGCATCTGCAACGACAGCGACGCCTGGGGCTTGACCACGATGCGCTTGATCTTGAAGCGGCTGCTTTCCTCCAGCACCGTGTAGGTGCCCCACGGCCGGGTGACGGTGCGGTGCAGGCTGTACGCCGGATGGTTCTGGCGCTTGAGCTCGGCGACGATGTAGCGCACATCCTGGCTGCGATGGGCGTCGGCGATCAGCAGCGCGTCGGGAGTATCGACAATGATCAGGTCGCGCACGCCGACCGCGCCGGTGACGCGCTTGGGCGAGTCGATGTAGCAGTTGTGCACGTCATGCAGGATCGCTTCGCCATTGACCTGGTTGCCGTGGGCGTCGCTGGGGGTGAGCTGGCGCAGCGCTTCCCACGAACCGATGTCGCTCCAGCCGATGTCACACGGCACCACGGCGACTTGGCGGGACTTCTCCATCAGTGCCACGTCGATGGAAATATCCGGCGCGCTGGCGAAGCCATCCGCGTCCAGCTCACGCTGGCGCGAGGTTTTGTTTTGCAGGCTCTGGCTGTGTTCCAGCGCGGTTCTGGCGGCGGTGAGCACGTCCGGCGCATGGGCGGCGAGCTCGTCCACCAGGGTGCCGGCCTTGAAGCAGAACATGCCCGCGTTCCACAGGTGCTTGCCGCCGTCGAGGTAGCCCTGGGCGGTGGCCAGGTCGGGTTTTTCGACGAAGCGCTTGACCCGGTAGCCGCTGCCCAGCGCTTCGCCTTGCTCGATGTAGCCGAAGCCGGTTTCGGGGTGATCGGGCTGGATGCCAAAGGTCACCAGGTAGCCGGCTTCGGCGAGGTTGCGGGCGCGGGTGACGGCTTCGGCGAACGCCACTTCGTTGAGTATCAAGTGGTCGGCGGGCATTACCAGCAACTGCGCGGTATCGCCAAAATGCTCCTGCACATGCAGCGCCGCCACCGCAATGGCCGCCGCCGTGTTGCGCCCGAACGGTTCCAGCAGCAGGTCGAGGGGCAAGTGGGCCTTGTTGACGCTGCGGTAGTCATCCAGGGTGCGAAACAGCAGGTCACGGTTGGTCACCGTCAGCACGCTTTCCACGCCGGGCAGTTTGGCCGCGCGCTGGAAGGTTTTTTGCAGCAGGCTCTGGCCGTCGCGCATGCGCATGAAGGGCTTGGGCATGTTCTGTCGCGACACTGGCCACAGCCGCGTGCCCGACCCCCCGGAGACGATGCAGGGGATCAATCCGTTGAGGGTGTTCATCAATAGACCTCCTTGGTGGACAGGACGGCGGGGACCGTCATGAAGACGATGTACAGGTCAAACCACACCGACCATTTGGAGATGTACTCAAGGTCGTATTCCACGCGTTTCTGGATCTTGTAGAGGGTGTCGGTCTCGCCCCGGTAACCATTGATCTGCGCCCAGCCGGTGATCCCTGGCTTGACCCGGTGGCGCGAGCTGTACTCGCTCACTGCAACTTCAAAGGGCACGCCGGCGGCCTTGGTCGCGGTGGCGTGGGGGCGTGGGCCGACCATCGACATATTGCCCAGCAGCACGTTGAACAGCTGTGGCAGCTCGTCGATGCTGGTCTTGCGGATGATCCGCCCGACGCGGGTGATGCGCGGGTCCTGGCGGGTGGTCTGGCGTTCGGCGGTGAAGTCGCTCTGGTCGGTGTACATCGAGCGGAACTTGAACACGCGGATTTCGTTGTCGTTGTAGCCGTAGCGGTTCTGCCGAAACAGCACCGGGCCCTTGGAGTCGAGCTTGATCGCAATCGCCGTCGCCACCATCACCGGCGACAGGCACACCAGCGCCAGGCTGGCCAGCAGCAAGTCTTCCAGGCGCTTGATCACCGGCGACCAACCCCGCAGCGGCAACTGCGAGGTGTTGAACATGAGGATGCCGCCGACGTCGGTGATCTTGCTGTGGCCGTAGCGCAGGGCGGCCATGTCGGGCACCAGCATCACGTTGACCGACATCTGCCGCAGGCGGTTGACCAGCCCGTGGATCCGCTGCTCGGCGGCCCAGGGCAGGCAGATCATCACTTGGTTGACCTCCTCGGAGCGGATCAGTTTTTCCAGGTCGCGGGAGTTGCCCAGCAAGGGCAGGTTGCTCAATTCCTTGGGGATGCGCTCGGTGCGGTCGTCGATAAAACCGACCAGGCCCGAGCGGATATCGCCGTTGCGTTGCAGGTGGTCGGCGACGTGCACGGCGGTGTCGGTAAAGCCCAGGATCACCGTGCGTTGCAGGTATTTGCCCTTGCGCATCAGGTTGCGATACAGGCGCAGCATCAGCAGCCGTTCCAGGCAGAACAGCGCCAGGCTGGCGAAGTACCAGGCGACCAGATTGCGCGGGGTCAGCTGTGGGAAGGATTGCAGGATCTGGTACATGAACAGCAGGATGCAAAACGCCGCAGACCAGGCCTTGACCTTGGTTTTCAGGCGCAGGCGGTTGCTGAACAATTCTTCGGAATAGATGCCCAGGGCCTGGAACAGAATGATGGTGAGCACCGCGAAAAACAGCAGCAGCCCAAGAAAATGAGGACGCTGTTCGGGGGCCACCGGGTCGATGAAATACACCAGGACGAGCGGGGGCAGGATGGCACTCAAGCCATGAATGAATTTGACGAAAACAACAAAAAATTCAACAAAACCGGCACGTGTTAAAAACAAACTGTCAACGGACGACTTCTTTCGCATACAGCATCCCTCATTGCACTCCAGACGTTCTGTTCGGCTGTTTGATCAATAAGGCAGCAGGCTGCTTAGAGGCCAGTCGAACTACGGCTACTCTGGGTAATACGCAACTATCCACTTCAAATGCGGCGCGTCATTTGACGGGATTTGCGGGGTGGTGACTTAAGGGAGTGTTTCCTTGATCTGCCTTGTCAATAAATTGACCGTGATGCGGATGCGCCGTTTAGAGCGTTTGATTTGCAGGTTTTTCGGCATTTTTTTGACATTCCTTGTCTTGACACTCGGTCTGGGGGTGTGATTTTGAGTGTAGGAACAAATGTGAGAATTTTCCTGCCGAACGGGGAAAGCTTTTTCAAATGGAAGTAGGAAAGGGGGACAAAGAGGGGGTGGCAAGGCACGTTAAGTGCCCGGCCACCGGGACGTTCGCGGGATCAGAAGTTGCCTTTCAAACTCACCGTTAAATTGCGCGGTTCACCATAAAAGTTGCCCCACGACGCTGTACCGACAGTGTTGTAGTAGCTTTTGTCGAACAGATTGTTGCCGTTGAGGGCCACGGTCCAAGTGTCGTCGAGGCGGTACGCTACGCGTGCGTTCCACACCGCATAACCGGCCTGTTCCAGCTTGATGGTCTGCATGCGGTAGTTGCTGCTCTGGGCGTTGACGCCAGTGCCCACGCTCCACTTCGACAGCGCGCCGTCGAGCTGGTAGTCGCCCCACATCCGCAGCATATGTTTGGGCACGTAGGTGTTGGATGAGCCGCCTTCGAGGGCGCTGTCGATGTTCTTCAGGGATTTGGTCTGGGTGTAGGTGTAGCCGCCAGAAACCTGCAAGCGTTCGAGCAATTCACCGCTGACTTCGGCCTCCACGCCCTGGGCGCGCACCCGGGCGGTGTCGGTGTAGCAGTAGCCATCGGCGGAGGTTGCACAGAAGCTGGCGTAGTCGGTTTCGGCGCCGTTTTTCTCGATGGCGCGGAACAGCGCCAGGGAGCTGTTGAGGCGGCCGTCGAACCATTCGCCCTTGATGCCCAGCTCGTAGTTGTCGCCGATCTTCGGCTTGAGCGCGGCGCCATCGGCGGTGGCGTAGGCGCTTTGCGGTTGGAAGATATCCGCGTAGCTGGCGTACACCGACAGGTGCTCGTTGAGGTCATAGATCAGCGCGGCGAACGGCGTGACTTCGCCGGTTTCCTTGGAGTGCGCATCCTGCAGCGACCACTCGCCCCAGCCCAGGCTGTAGGACTGGCGACGGTTGTCGTACCAACTCACGCGGCTGCCCACGATGAACATCAACGGTTCTGCCAGGCGCAGGCGCAAGGTGGCGTAGGCGCCGTACTGGGTGGCGGTTTCCTTGATCGTGCTGCCACGGTACATGTTCGGCCAGAAGGTGTTGTCGGCCGGCTCCGGCAAGTGGTGGTTGGGCGTGTAGATGCCCTGGCGCGTGGGCAGGTTCTGGATCGCGTACACATCGTCCTGGGTGCCACGGCTGCCGTTGGCGCCGAGGATCAGTTCGTGTTCCAGGCCGAAGGCTTCGAACTTGCCGTCCAGGTAGGCGTCGAGGCCGTAGTCGCGGTGGTCGTAGTCCATCAGCGCGGCGTAGGACAGCGCAGTGGGCGCCGGGTCGCCGTATTGGATAGTGCCTTCGCTGGCGGCGTACTTGGTGTCTTGCAGGTTGCGGCTGTGCACGGCCGCGACCTTGAGTTTCCAGTCGTCGTTGAGTTGCTGAGTGAGGTCGACGAAGTACGTGGCGCGGCGGCTTTGCCAGTCGTTCCAGGACTGGCCCAGGCACGTCGAGCGGCTGAGGTTGGCGCTCTTGCCGTCGGCATAACGCGGCAGGCCGCCCCAGCACGGAGTGGCATCGACGTCTTCGTAGCTGGCGCCAATGCCCAGGGTGGTGTCGGGGCTGAGGTCGATGTCGAGCGCGCCATAGAACGCCTGGTCCTTGCGCTTGGCGATGTCCATGTACGAGGCGCGATCCTGTTGGCTGATCGCCACACGGCCCCGCACGGTGCCGCTGTCGTTCAGCGGGCCACCGGTGTCGAGGTCGGCGCGGTAGTTGTCCCACGTGCCGGCGGACAGCGACAGGCTGGTGGTGGGCTTGGCCTGGGGCCGCTTGCGCACGAAGTTCACCGCGCCGCTGGCGGTGCCGGCGCCCTTGAGCATGCCAGCGGCACCCTTGAGCACTTCCACGCGGTCATAAATCGCCATGTTGGCGCTGAAACTGTCGGCCTGGGCGTAGTCCTTGCCCATGTCCAGCGGTACGCCATCGTACTGGTACTGGCCGAGCATCTTGAAGCCACGGGAGTAGAAATACTTGCCACCCATGGGCGACTCGTAGCTGGTGATGCCGGGTGTGCGCTCCATCACGTCGTCGATGGTGGTGACGTTCTGGTCGTCCATCAATTGGCGGGTCATCACGCTGACCGATTGCGGCGTTTCCCGCAGGCTGTGTTGGCCTTTGCCGATGGTCACCGCGCCAGTGGTGTAGGAACCGGTACCCTCGGTGGTGGCGCCCAGGCGGTCGCCGGTGATGGTGGTGGCGCCCAGGTTCAGCGCGCCGCTGTCCGCCACCTGCGGCAGCAGCAACCAGGTGCTGTTGCCCTGGCGCTGGGCTTGCAGGCCTTGGCCGCGCAACAGCTGGTCGAGGGCCTGCGCGGGGTCGAAGCGGCCATTCAGGCCGGCGCTGGTCTTGCCGGCGACGCTGTTGGCGTCATACGACAGGCTGATGCCGGCTTGGCGGGCGAACTGGTCCAGGGCACTGGCCAGGGAACCGGCGGCGATGTTCCAGTCGCGGGCCTGGCTGTCACTGGCCGGTGTTTCGGCCAGCACGGCCAGGGGCAGGGCGCCGCCGCTCAGGCAGGCGCCCAGCAGGGCGGCCTGGACCGCGCGCTTGAGGGGGGAACGGGGGGAGGGGAACGCTTGCATGACCGTGGGCTGCTCCTGAAGGACGTGGAAAAGACTGGCCTGTTGAACCAATGCCAGTCAGTCAAGGTGAGCACTGCACCTGTGGCGAGGGAGCTTGCTCCCGCTGGGCTGCGTAGCGGCCCCAAAAATCTTGGGAGCGCTTCGCACTCCAGCGGGAGCAAGCTCCCTCGCCACAGGTTATTTTTTGCTCTTACTAGCGCTTAACTGACTGGCATTAGGCTGTTGATCGGCCTTTCCTTACAGGTCGAGCGGCAATGCGAATTCACCTCATTTATTTTTCGACGGTTTAAACCCGAGGGGTGACGGTCACCCAATAACGGCTGCGGTAGGTGACATCGACATTGAGCGATTGCGCGACCAGCGTCAGCACCTGATCGGTATCGCTCAACTGATAGGTACCCGACACCCGCAACCCGGCCACCGCTTCACTGCAACGCACCAGCCCGTTGCGGTAGCGCGCCAATTCACTGAGGAAATCATCCAGGCGCATGTTGTGGGCGCTGATTACGCCGTCGCTCCAGGCCCAGGGGTCGAGGCCGTTGGCGATAGGTGCGCGGATGCTGTGGCGGTCGATCAGCACCGACGCGCCGGGCGGGATCACTTGGCGGGCGTTGGCGTCGTGGCGGTCGGCAAACACCGCCACGCTGCCCTGCTGCACCGCGATCAACGTGCCTTGGGCTTCTTCACGGACTAGCAAGCGTGCGCCTTGGGCACGCAGGTCAGCGTTGCGGGTCAGGACCCAGAACGGGCGACTGTCGCCGCTGGGCTGCACCACGATTTCGCCTTGGCGCAACTGCACCTTGCGGCGTTCTGCATTGAAGGTGCTATCGAACGCGGTGGCACTATTGAGCTGGACCTGGCTGCCGTCGTCCAGCGTCACCCGTCGCTGTTCGCCGGTGGCGGTGCGGTAGTCGGCCACCAGGGCGGGCAGCGGCGTGTAGTCGCGGCCAAACCAGGTCAACCCGGCCGCACCGGCCACCAGGCCCAACAGCTTGAGGCTTTCACGGCGACTGATGCGTTGCCGCGCGCCGCTGAGGGTGCGGCGCCCGAGCTGTGCCGGCAGTTGGTTGAAATCGTCATTCATGGTCGCCACGCGCTGCCACACCTGCTGGTGTTCGGCGCTGCTGTGCAGCCAGCGTTCAAACGCCGCGGTGCTGGCGTCGTCGGCGACATTGAAGCGCAGCTTGATCATCCACTGGATGGCCTGGTCCACCAGGCGCGGGTCAGCATTCCTCATAGCGCAACCGATAACAGGCGTGCAGCGCCTTGGACAGGTCGCGCTCCACGGTGGCCTTGGACACGCCGAGGCGTTGGGCAATTTGCGAGCAGGTCAGGCCGTCCAATTGGGCGAGCAGGAAGGCTTCGCGCACGCGGGGCTTGAGTTGGTCGAGCAGACGGTCGATGCGCTCCAGGCTGTCGAGGATCAGCCGCCGGGTTTCTTCCGACGGCACTTCAGCCTGTGGGAAATGCGCGAGGCTTTCGAGGTAGGCGCGTTCCAGCTCGCGGCGTCGGTACTGGTCGATCATCAGGCTGCGGGCGATGCTGCTCAGGTACGCGCGCGGTTGCTGCAAGGTCTGCTGCTTGCGCGCGTTGAGCAAGCGCACAAACGTCTCCTGCGCCAGGTCGGCGGCATGCTCGCGGCAGCCGGTGCGCCGGTTCAACCAGCCGTGCAGCCAGGAGTGATGGGCCAGGTACAGTTGGCCGATGGCGGCAGGGTCCAGTGGGTGATCGCTCGACATGGGCATCCTGGCACAGCAGTCATAATTGATAATGTTTCGCATTCTAGTCGTTGGTTATGGCAATGAGCAATCACTGGCACGCAATGTATCCAGCACAATTTATTGTTGGCCCACGGCGTGCGGTTTACGCTCCAGGTTTTCCCGATGGATGGCTTGAGCATGATCGACCTGGCGACCCTGGCGATTTTTTGCGGTGCGGTGCTGTTGTTGCTGTTATCGCCGGGGCCGAACATGGCCTTTGTCATCAGCCACGGCGTGAGCCACGGCTGGCGCGGCGGCATCGCCTGCGCCCTGGGCATTGGCGTGGCTGACCTGCTGCTGACCGCGCTGACCGCCAGCGGAGTGACGGCGCTGGTGGCGAGTTGGCCGCCGTCGTTTGACCTGATCCGTTATGCGGGGGTGGTCTACCTGCTGTGGCTGGTGTTCAAGACCTTGCAGAAAAGTCCGCGTCTGGACACCGCTCACGCTCACCGCGTACCCCTGGGGCGGGTGTGTGTGCAAGCGATGCTCAACAGTTTGCTCAACCCCAAGGCATTGTTGTTTTTTGTGGTGTTTTTGCCGCAGTTTGTGCGGCCAGAGACGGGATCGATCGCCGTGCAATTGCTGGTGCTTGGCGGCGTTTTGACTGTGATCGCAGCGGTATTTCACGGACTGCTGGGCGCGTTTGGTGGTGTACTGAGCCGCTTCTTTGCCAAGCGCCCGAGCAGCGCCTGGCTACAGAAATGGGGGCTGGCGACGGTGCTGACGGTGTTGGCGGTGCGGTTGGCGGTGATGTCGCGTCCCAATTGACTCACCTGCGACCTCATGATCGACGGAGATCAAATGTGGGAGCGGGCTTGCGCCCTCCCACATTTGAACTGCATTTGGCTCGATGATTAATGGGTAGGCTGTATTGTGTTCAGCGTTTATTTGAAATCACCAGAGAGAAGCAGATGTTGTTTACAGAGAGATCCTCAAGATAACAAATTATGACTTTGCCATTCGGATGAATGTCGCCTGACAGCCGATATGCGTCCCACCCACCTCGTACACCCAGCCCTCCTGGAATTTTTTCAGGACCTTTCGATGCCATGGGTTCTCCCAGAAAGCTACGCGCACTTTGCTGATTCATCTTTAGTGAAAATGGAGCCGGCAAATCTCCCGAGTAAGTCGGCTGACCGACCGTCGGAACCAGAGTGATCAGGACCTGTTCCAGGCACTTGGTTTCGTCATTGAAAACCAACTCAAGTCCATCAGCTGGGTGCATCGCTGGCCAATTACTGCCCTCAAATGGCTTTGTGAGTGGTTGATTTGGGATCTTCCGGGCGGCTATCAATTCTGCATAATTCGCCCCCAAACTCGTGACCCACAATCGAATCGTTTGCGCGTCCATCAATACCACCCCTGTTTTTCATTGATTTTGTGCATTCTGGCCCGCGCATCTTCAAGGTCAGCGTTGCTGAATCCCTCTTCGAGCATGTAGGGCTTTATTGCATCAAAATTTCGTTCTACCGCATCTCGTAAATCTGCAGCATCCGCATGTTGCTTGGCTTTCTTATTTCTCCACCCATAGGTCTCGCTGAATTTCTGGTGAACTCGAGCGGGTATGGCGATGCTTGCGGCATTTTTCATGGCTTGTTTGCGATCAGCTTCTCCCAGATGCGGATAGTGCCCAAGCAAGTAATGCTCCAGGGCTGCCTGAGAGGGCATGTGATCCAAATGCATTTCTTCTCGAAGCCGCCCATTGAACGCGCCATAAGTGTCTACTTCTAAAGGCCTGACAGCGGGCTTGGCAAACACCAAATACAACGGCGCCACACCCGAATCAACAGGAAACGTAATGATCGTATCCTGCCAGGTCACATCCTCGGCATCCCTGCCTGGATAATGAGTGATGGCTGAATCAGGCCCTACCGCAATCGGATGAACGAGCAGGTTATCCAGCCGCTCCGGTGTGCCTGGGTAAGGACTTGGCGCACTGACCACCGGCCCGTTGTTGGGCGTCCAAGTAATGCTGATGCCATCCAGAACCGCCACCATCGCGCTCTTGTCGGCGTTCCATCGGGCGTGTGCAACAGGTACCCGATCCGAACCACTGCCCGGCGAGGTGTGGATGCCATAAGCTCTCAATTCCCCCGCGTCATCCTGACGGAACTGGAACCGCACCCGTGTGCTTGCCGATTGCAGGTTTGCCAATTGCGCTGGGGTGTAGAGCGTCGAATCGCCAATATCTCTCGGCCAAAAGGCCAGCAACACTACGTTCAATGCGGCGCTTGCGCCCGCTACTCCACGTACTGTCCAAGTACCGAGGTCACTGCCGAGCGTCCCCGCGACACGCCCGACAGTACCAGCGGTGCCGGTTGAAGCGATCAGAGCAGTTTTGCCGAAATTGTCTGCACGTTCGGGCGCTTGTCCCGCTGCTGTGGAGCCGGCGGGCACTGAGACACAGGATTTTGCGAATACACACACATTCAGCGCATCAGGTTGTGCGTTCGGCGCGAAAGCCTCGGCGGCCGTGCTGCGAGCTGAAGCGGTTCCCGGCGGTGGCAAAAAAGACGGCGACTTTTCAGGGTCTATGTCCTGAAACTCCATGAGTTGGTTGGCGATGAGTTTAGGTGGCGGGTCACATTTGCAGCGGCACACGTCGCCGTCCAACGCGGCCTCTGCACCGTCCCATATTTCACCCAGTCGCGGCCCGACACATACGACGACACCTTGGCTGGAGCAGGCGGGGCAGAAGATGAGATCGCCCTGTCTGACCATTCCCAACCCGTTAATGGTACCGCCCGTGTACCCGGTGTAGACCGTGCCACCGGCCGTTGTCTTGGCGCCGTTGGTTAGGTTGTAACGCCTCATGCCTCATTCTCCGCGTGCAAGCCTGGCTGCAGAAGCCTCCACCTGCGCCAGCCTTTGCGGGCTATCGCGTTGCTGGTGAAGATCGCGCCTAACTGGCGCGAGAAGAATGCTGCTGAATGAAGGAAGTCCAAACAACTGACCGTTCGGCTAGGTAAGCGAAGAAACAGAAACTTCCGACACCTATTTGCGGTTGCCCCTAGGAAACTCGGTCTCTAGTCTCCGTACACCGCTGCACACTCAGCGGTCGGGCGTCGCGGCCCGGTTTCCTATGGACGCTAAGCGTCATCGTCTGCTTTCAGTTGGCGCTTTTTTATCGTCTACTGTGCGGCGCTATGGCGGCTGTGCGCGGGATACCTTCGGGTATGCCGGGTTTCCTAAGGACCGGTCCGCGAACCTGCGTACAGCTGCCACCCCCATCGCGTCGCGGCGATCAATGGCAGCTCCACTTTCCTTAGGAGCTTCACAATGATCAAACCCACCCCCAATCCCCCTGTCCGTCTATTTGCCGTAGCGGATGGAATCAGTACCGAAGACCTGCTGGTCAACCTCTGCGAAACACTCGCCTCGGCCAATGCGCTGAGCTGTGAACTTGCGTTTAATCTGGAAGGAACGAAGCGAGAGGAGTTGTTGGGTGTTGCGCAGTTGATCGAACTGGCGCAGTTACTCGCGGATCGCGTGCACGATGGCGTCGGGAAGTCGCTCACCGCGTGCAGCTGACAACGCTGCTTGAATGTGGGAGCGGGCTTGCTCGCGAAGGCGTTGGATCAGTCAGCATATTCAGTGCCTGACATTCCGTATTCGCGAGCAAGCCCGCTCCCACATAGGCCAGTCTCCACAGGGGGATTGTGTTGTCAGCCGAGCAAAGCGGCGGCTCGCGCGACAATCTCGCCACGGGTCTTGCGCGACTGCGCCGTGCGCTTGTGCGCTTCCTCCAGCACAGCCTTGGGCGCCGTATCCGGACGACCCGAGTCAAACGGCGGCGCCGGCGCATATTCAATCTGCAACTGCACCAGTTGCGCCGTCGCTTCGTCGTACAGCTCCGCAGCCAAGGTCAGCGCGAAGTCGATGCCAGCGGTGATACCGCCCCCCGTCAATAGGTTGCCGTCGCGTACCACGCGTTCCTGCACGGGGATCGCGCCCAGCGGGGCGAGCATGTCGTGGTACGCCCAGTGCGTGGTGGCCTTACGTCCGCGCAGCAGGCCCGCCGCGCCCAGCACCAACGAACCGGTGCACACCGACGTCACGTACCGCGCGGTCTGCGCCTGTACCGTGAGGAAATCCAGGGTCTGCGGGTCTTCCATCAATGCGCCCACGCCGGAACCGCCTGGTACACAGATCACATCCAACGGCGGGCAGTCGGCGTACGTCATGGTCGGGGTGAACACCAGCCCGGTGCTGGAGGTGACGGGCGCCAGGTCTTTCCACACCAGGTGCAACTTCACGTCTGGCAGTGAACCGAGGACGTCATAGGGGCCGGTCAGGTCCAGTTGCTGGATGCCGGGGAACAACACAAAGCCGATCTGCAAGGTCATGGACAGCGCTCCGAGAAAGGGGTGGACGGCTTCACTTTAGGGGCCTAGGCTTTGGCGCATACGCCATTCAGCCCACAGATCACGCCAATCATGCCGCGAATCATCCATGTCCTCGCTTTTGCCAATGCCCAGGTGCTCGATGTGACCGGGCCGTTGCAGGTGTTCGCCTCCACCAATGACCTGGCGCGCCAGCGCGGCTTGCCGTTGCCTTACGCGGTCACGGTGATCGCCGCGCAAGCGGAGCCGGTGATGACCTCCGCCGGTCTGGCGCTGGTGGCCGAGCCGCTGCCGGCCATCGACGCGCCGTGCGACACCCTGGTAATCGCTGGCGGTTGGGGCGTGTACGGCGCCGCCGAAGACCCGGCACTGGTCGACTGGGTGCGGGAAAAAGCCCGGCACACGCGGCGCATGACCTCGGTGTGCACCGGCGCCTTCCTGCTGGCGGCCAGTGGTTTATTGGACGGCTGCCGCGTGGCCACCCACTGGACGCGCTGCGAAGAACTGGCGCGCAAATTCCCCGCGCTGACGGTGGAGGCCAACCCGATCTTCATCCGCCAAGGCGCGGTGTGGACCTCCGCGGGCGTCACTGCCGGCATCGACCTGTGCCTGGCGCTGGTGGAAGACGACCTGGGCAGCGAAGTGGCCCTGGAAGTGGCGCGGCACCTGGTGGTGTTCCTCAAGCGCCCGGGCGGGCAATCCCAATTCAGCGTGACCCTGTCCCTGCAAAAGGCCGACAGCCGCTTCACCGAACTCCATGCCTGGATGGCCGAAAACCTCACCCTCGACCTGAACATCCCGACCCTGGCCGCCCAGGCCGGCATGAGCGAGCGCAGCTTCGTGCGCCACTACCGCAACGAAACCGGCCAGACCCCGGCGCGGGCGGTGGAACTGATCCGCGTCGAAACCGCGCGCAGGCAATTGGCGGACAGCACGGCGTCGATCAAGCGCATTGCTGTGCAATGTGGTTTTGGCAGTGAGGAAACCTTGCGCCGCAGTTTTTTAAGGGCCTTGTCGGTAACGCCGCAGGCCTACCGTGAGCGGTTTTCGCCGAGCAATTCCAGCAGTGCGTCCAGCGTGGCCTGAGGCGCTTCCTGAGGAATATTGTGGCCGACGCCGGGCAAGATCCTGCGCCGGTAACAACCGCTGAAATGCTCCGCGTCGTCATCCTCCACGGGCGGCGGCCCCACCCCGTCGTCCGCACCGCACAGGGAGATGCTCGGCACCGAAATCGGCGGTTGCAGGGCCAACGCCTGTTCGATCGCTTCCAGTGCCGGGTCGCCCGGCGCGTACATAAACCGGTGGCGATAGGAGTGAATCACCACCTCGACGAAATCCGGGTTGTCGAACGATGGCGCACTCTGCTCAAACAGGCCCGCCCCCTCGTCCCAGGACGGTGACCACAGCGTCCATAACAACTGGCACAGCTCACGGCGATTGGCGGTCAAACCGTCCACGCCCCGTTGGGTATGAAAGTAGTACTGATACCACAAACGATGCTCCGTCTCCGGCGCCCGGGGGGTAAGCGACTTGGCAATGTCCTGGATGTTGTAGCCATCCCCGGTTACCAACCCGCGCACGCGCTCGGGCCACAGCGCCGCGACGATACAGGCGGCGCGCCCGCCCCAGTCGTACCCAGCGAGGGTGGCTTGGGGGATCGACAGCGCATCCATGAAATCCAGCAAGTCCTTGGCCAACGCCGCCTGCTGCCCGGAGCGCATCACCTGCTCGTTGATAAACCGCGTCGGGCCGTACCCGCGCAGGTACGGCACCAATACCCGATAGCCCAACTCGGCCAGCGCCGGTGCAATGGCGTCATAGCCGCGTGGATCATAGGGGAAACCATGCAGCAGGATTACAGGCGCTCCGTCGAGGGGGCCGTGGGCTTCATACGCCACATCGAGCAGGGTGGTGCGCACGTAGTGCAGCGGGGCGGTGAGGGTCATGGTGGTTGATTACCTGCTGGCGAGGGTGCAGAAACTCTAGCCGATTGCCGCGGCGGGAGCAGGGCACGTGTGTGGCACAGGGGTTGGTTGTCGAAGCCCGATGCAATTTCCCCAAGGGTCGCGGACCTGGCAAATCCAGTGACCACCCTCGATCTCCATCGGCCCCCGATACAACGTCCCACCCAGTTCCTCAAACCGTCGCAATGCCTGCTGCAAGTCGTCTACTCCCCAGTACACCACTGATCCAGCGGCTCCAGACGCCACCTTGTCATCGGCGTTGACGATCTCGAGGGCGACGCCTGCTACATCCAAATGGCCGAAGTCGTCAGGGGCATGACGAATGCGTGTCGCCTGCGGAAAGGCGGCGGCGTACCACGCGGTTGCTGCGCGCCAGTCCGGGACATGAATGAGGATTGAGATGATGGGGATCAACTGAGCAAAACCTCCGATTGAGCGACGTTGTGTTTGTGGCGAGGGAGCTTGCTCCCGTTGGACTGCGCAGCAGTCCCAGCTTTTCCACAGGAAGAGCGGGGGCCGCTGCGCGACCCAGCGGGAGCAAGCTCCCTCGCCACAGGTTGCTGTTTTGTCTGCTAGTGCTTAGACGGCCATGTCCAATTCAAGGTCGGTTCTGCTTACTACATGCTTGAAGTGATGCCGCCACAACTCCACCCCCAACTGCCCCGACCGATCCAGCGACGAGCCCACCGTCAAATCCTTGATCAACGTCGGCTGCAACCCCGCATCAAACAGGGCAAACCCCGCCGCCAGCACGCAGGTGTCGGTTTGTATGCCACACACCAACACACGCGCCGGCGCCAGGCTTTTGAGGTAGGCAATCGTCTCGGGCGTGGGCGCATAGCCGTGCTTGATGAAGATGCGATCTGCCGCGATCAGGCTGTCGTCATCCGGTGCCGGTTGCCAGCCGAGCTGGCGGGCAAAAGGGGTAACGCTTTCGTCGTGGCGCTCGACGGTGGCGACCGACGGCAGGCGGCCGAGCAGGGCGTTGATGCCGTCCACCAGCCACGTCGGTGGATTGAAGGACAGTTGCACGTCGATGATCAGCAGTACCTGGCGCATGGGGTTCCTGTCCGTAGCCGAGGGGCTGCTCATTGTGCCTCAGGGCTGCCAGGTCGTCTTCTCCCCGCTGAGCTTGCGGTCGAGGAACGTCGCCGCGCTGATCAACGCCAGATGGCTCAACGCCTGGGGCGTGTTGCCCAGGTGACGGGCCTGGCCGTCGAACTCTTCGGCGTACAAGCCCAGCGGGTTGGCGTAGCGCAGCAGTTGTTCGAATTCCAGGTGGGCTTTTTCCACTTGCCCGGCGCGCGCGAGGCATTCGACGTACCAGAATGAGCACGCGGCAAACGCGCCTTCGGTGCCTTGCAAGCCGTCGATCTGGCTGTCGTCGTTGCGGTAACGGTAGACCATGCCGTCGCGCACCAGGCTTTTCTGGATGGCTTCAAGGGTCGACAGCCAGCGCGGATCGGTGGCCGCGACGAAGCGCACGAGCGGCATCAACAGCATCGAGCCGTCGAGGGCGGTGCCGCCGATATGCTGCACAAAATGCCCGCGTTCTTCGTTCCAGAAGTTGCTCCAGATGTCGGTGTAGATCGCCTGGCGTGCCTGGTCCCAGCGCGCGAACGGCGCCGGCAGTGAACGCTTGGACGCGAGGCGGATCGCGCGGTCCAGCGCGACCCAACACATCAGCCGCGAGTGCAGGAAGTGATGCTGCTCGCCACGCATCTCCCAGATGCCCACGTCTTGGGTGTTCCAGATTTCGCAGACCTGATCGGCGACTTCCACCGTGTGTTGCCAGCCGTCATGGGAGATGGCTTCGCCATACTTGTTGACCAGGTACACCGCGTCCATCAGTTCGCCATAGATATCCAGCTGGATCTGCCCGACGGCCCCATTGCCGATGCGCACGGGCTTGGCACCGCCATGGCCGGCGAGGTGCGCCAGTTCGGTTTCCGGCAGTTCCTGGCGACCGTCGATGCCATAGAGGATGTTGATCTTCATCGGCTGGCCGCAGCAGTCACTGACCCGGCCCTTGAGCCAGCGCATATAGGCGTTGGCTTCCTCGACAAAACCCAGGCGCATGAACGCGTAGACGGTAAACGAAGCGTCGCGAATCCAGGTGTAGCGGTAATCCCAGTTGCGCTCGCCGCCGGGTGCTTCCGGCAGACCGAAGGTGGCGGCGGCGATGATTGCGCCGTGTTTGCGTGAGGTCAGAAGCTTCAACGCCAGGGCGGAACGATTGACCATTTCGCGCCAGCGCCCACGGTAATTCGACTGCGCGATCCAGCCGCGCCAGTATTTCAAGGTGTGGGCCAGGGCGAGGTCGGTGCAGCGGCTGTCTACCCGGTCGTCATCCAGACCGCCGAGGACAAAGTCGGCGCCTTCATCCTGGTTCAGGGTGAAACGGGCGACCGCTGCGCCGTCGTCGATCAGCAGCGGCTGGCTGCCGGCCAAGCGCAGGCCGGGCTGGCCGTCGGCGTTGAAACACACCGTGCCGTTATCGAGCGCGACGTGGGTCGGCGCGCGCGCGTAGTCATGGCGTACGGCGCAGCGCAGGTGGATATCGGCCTTGCCGCTGACCACCCGCACACGGCGAACCAGCAAGGGCAGGTCGTCGATTTCATCGCTGATAACCAGCAGGTCGGTGATTTCTACCACCGCTGCATCGCTAAGCCAGCGGGTTTGCAGCACGTTGGTGTCGGGCAGGTAGATCTGCTCACGGCGGGCGTCGGGCAGGTCCGGCGTGAGCTGGAAAATACCGGCGTCGGGGCTGTCCAGCAGGGCGCAAAAGATTGAGGGGCTATCGAATTCCGGCCAGCAAAAGAAGTCGATGCTGCCTTTGTCGTTGACCAGGGCCGCACTGCGCATGTCGCCGATGATGCCGTGGGCGTCGATGGTGCTTTGGGGTTCGTTGTTCAACTCAACCATTGCCACGAAACTCCGGGTAAAGGCTCATGCCGCCATCAATGAACAGGGTGCTGCCGACTACATAGTCGGAGGCGTCGCTGGCCAGCCAGACCACGGCGTTGGCCACGTCTTCCACGTCGCCGACGCGACCGTAGGGGATCAGCTTCAGCAGTTCTTTTTCTGCTGCGCCCTCGGTGGCGGCCCGATTGATCGGCGTGCGAATCGCTCCCGGCGCAATGCCGTTGATGCGGATGCGCTGCTCGCTGACTTCCTGGGCAAGGGTGCGCATCAACATCTCGACGCCGCCTTTGGACGCGGCGTAATTCACATGCCCGGCCCAAGGGATCAACTGGTGTACCGAACTCATATGGATGATTTTTCCCGCCGCCCGCGACACGCCTTCACGCACGCCCTGGCGGTTGAAGATACGCACGGCCGCGCGGGCACAGAGGAACTGGCCAGTGAGGTTGACGCCGATCACGGTGTTCCAGTCGTCGAGGCTCATGTCCACCAGGTTGGCGTCTTTTTGCAGGCCGGAGTTGGCGACGAGAATGTCGAGGTGGCCAAAGGCGTCGAGGGTTTGGGCGAACAGGTGTTCCACGTCCGCCTCCTTGGACACATCGCCACCGATGGCAATCGCCCGGCCGCCGTTGGCGTTGATCTGTGCGGCGAGGGCTTCGGCGGGGGCCGCCTGGGCGTTGTAATTGAGCACCACGGCCGCGCCGGCGTCGGCCAGGGCCTTGGCGGCACCTGCGCCGATGCCGGAGCTGGCGCCGGTGACCAGGGCGACTTGTTGCTGCAACGAGAGAAGCATGGGCCAAGCACCATTGCTGGAGGGTTCAGTCAGCTGACTGGTGGGGTGGGGTGTAAGTTCAGCGCGGATTTCAGCGATTATGTTGCCTCACCCGGTAAGTTCAGCGTGCCGGTTGGGTTGGATGCCCGGGATGTGTTTGAGTAACGCTTCGAGCTCCGCTTTTGCTTAGGCCTGGGGGCAATGCTGAACGTCAACGCCGGAGCTGACCATGTTGGGGAGCGCTATGAATTGAGCCTGTGAAAGGGGGGCTTCTTCCAAACGTTGGCTTGCCTCAAGCAGGAGCGCTGGATCTATCATCCTCTCTTTCTGGTGGAGTCGATTGGATAGCTCGAAAGCTGCACCCGAACTATGCAGGTAGTTGGCTTTGCTCGGATCCGTTCCCGGCGTGCAGTCAGTTTGACATTTTGTGGCTGCAAAGGCATATAAGGTGAAGTTGAGCCGTCTGGTCGGAGCTTTCATCTGACGCTGCGGAGAGTATGAACATTGGAATTGTTCGAGGACTACTTACCGTTGAAGGCACCTTCATCTTGATACCTCTCTGATCTCCGCGCTTAATCAGGTGGAATTGGCGCAAGGTAAAGCTCTGGTGTCGCTCAAACAGCTAAAGCAACGTGTGAGCGAGGATGTGTAGTTTATATATGATGCAGTGGTGGAACAACGCTCTCGAGCCAGCGCGAGATCTGATTCAGCGTGAAGAATACAGAGTGCGTTGGAGACGAAGATGCAAGTGATACAACTCAAGCCTGATAAGTTCGATATAAGTATAGTGCAGTAGGCGGGAGATAGTGTGTGCATAGCAAGTCGATTACTTACAATGTATTTAGCTCTTAGAGGCTTTTAATTGGGTTTTTTTGCTGGGTAATGGAGTAATGAAAAATTAGTATTATATTAAAGTCGGATGAGTGGGGTGTTGCTCAAAAAAATGATGTGCTAAAGGTTTTGAATTCTGCAAAAAAGGTGATGGATATTTTTTTTGGTCGGAGTTTTCCTGGCGATATTTACATCTACAAAGGTTTGGCTGATACGCCGAAAGCTATGTTTGCTAAGTCACCCAGTGGTGCGTATATAATAAATATAACTGCCACGGATCGATTTTGGTCACAGTACATATATCAGTTTTCGCATGAATATTGTCATGTTCGCACGAATCACGCTATGAGTAACTATCGGACGCAGTGGTTTGAAGAGGCTATCTGTGAGCTGGCCTCGATCTATACTCTTATAGAAGTGTCTCGGACTTGGAGAGTTAAACCTCCGTATCCGAATTGGAGAGATTTTGCCGGAAACTTTTCTACGTATGCAGAAAAGTTAATTTCAGACTTCAGGAATAATCTCCCTGAGAATGTTGGTTTTTTTGATTGGTTTGAAGAGAATCTCCCATTTCTTGAGGCAGATCCATATCTTCGTGATAAAAACGCTATTGTAGCGATTGAGCTTCTGCCGATTTTTCAAGAACATCCCTCTGCCTGGAATTCAATGACATATTGGAATATTCGGAGTAACGGTGGAGGCACTGACATTCACAGTTGTCTGAAAGAATGGTTAAGTATTTTGCCTTCGAAGAATATTGTCGGTGCAGTAGCTATCGCCGAGGTCTTCAATTCGCGTTGATTTTCAGGGGCGATGAGCCTAGGAAGGCATCGGTTTGGAAAAGGAACAGGCGCTTTTACAAGGTCTCACTCATCCAACTTATAGCTAATTATCTATGTAATGAGGGACTCGACGGCTCGGGCCAGGGTAGCCAGAGGGATCGAAACGTTGGATCTCTTCACTGGATAGGGGGATCAAGTGGGAGGTATCGATTGCTTGGGGGTGTATAAAGAACCCGGGGCGATTCATTCCTCTGCGCACGCTTTACAGAAAATCAATCAGTTAGGAGCACGTTTGGATCATTTATTTGAAAAAAGTCTCATCTTTTTTGAATGACGACACTCAATGACTCGACCGGAAGCAATTGCCCGACTTAATAGGAAGCATTACTATTCACGCCCCGCCTCCCCAGTGCCTCCGCGATGATTCCCCAGCCGCCCCGCAGAACAGGCTTTTTCGAGTATTACGAAGAGTTGATCGGCACCTGGACGCGCCGCCTGAGAAACCGTCAGCAGGCCGAAGACCTGGCGCACGACACCTTTGTGCGGGTGCTGGAGGCCCGTTCCACTGAGGTTGAGCAACCGCGCGCCTATCTGCATCAGACCGCGCGCAATATCGCGGTGGACGCCCATCGCCGCGAAGATCGGCGCGAGGCATTGGGGCTGGACGCCTTTGAGCAGAGTTCGCCCCACAGTGGCGACCCGGAGCATTTCATGCACGCGATCCAGTTGGCGGATTCCATCGAGCGGGCCCTGGCGGAGCTGCCGCTCAACTGCCGCAGGATTTTCATCTGGCAGAAAATCGAAGGCCTCACCCAGCAGGAAATCGCCGAACGCCTGGGCTTGTCCAAGAACATGGTGGAAAAGTATATGATCCGCACCCTGCGGCATCTGCGTGACCGCCTGGACGCGCTGGCCCCATGAACCAAGGATCTTCCATGATGGATAACCGTGCCCGAGACGAGGCCGCGCAATGGTTTGTGCGCCTGCAAGACGCCGAACTGAACGCCGCCGAGCGCCAGCAGTTCGAGGCGTGGCGCCAAGAGCATCCCGCCCACCAATACGAATTCGATGTGCTGCGCGGCATGTGGAGTGCCGCCGACCTGCTGCCCAAGGCGCGCCTGCAGGCGCTGTGCGAGGCGCCGGCCGAGCGTCCCAAGCGCCGTGCGGTGTTGCGTTATGCGGTGGCTGCCAGTGTGGTGGCCGTTGCCATTGGCCTGGGCGTGTTCAGCATTCAACCAAAGCCCTACAGTGCCGAGTTCAGCACGCGGTTGGGAGAACATCGCCAAGTGACCTTGCCCGACGGCTCGATGATGGAGTTGAACAGCCGCAGCGTGGTCGCGGTGCATTTCGAGAAAGGCCGGCGTGACGTGGTGCTCAAGCGGGGCGAGGCGATGTTCAGCGTCGAACATGACACCCACCGACCGTTTGTGGTCGCCGCCGGGGCCGGGCAAGTCACCGTGACCGGCACCCGTTTTGACGTGCGCCGCGACGATGACCAGACACGCGTGGTGGTCGAGGCCGGAACCGTCAAGGTGCAAGGGCATGCAGGCGATGCCATCGTCACCCTCACGGCGGGGGGCGGCACGCACATCGATGGCCAGGGCAACGTGGTGCCAGCCTACGCGGTGAACGCTGAAGAGCTGACCGCCTGGCGCACCGGCAAACTGGTATTCAACAACGCCACCTTGGGTGAGGTGGCGCGGGAAGTCTCACGCTACCGCGAGCAGCCGCTGCGGGTTGGCTCGGCGGCGGTGGGCGACCTGCGCCTGACCAGCGTATTCAAGTCCAATGACACCGACGCCTTGCTCAAGGCCTTGCCACACATCCTGCCGGTGGCCGTACGCGCCTTGCCGGACGGCAGCCAGGAAATTATTTCACGCTGACATTCAGGTTTTTTCTGCGCTCGTCGTCTTCTCCTGCAACTGCAACTGGTTTTCATTAACGGCCGCACTTGCTTGCGATCACAGGACTCGATTCGACGTGAAAAAACTTGCTCGCCACAACAATAAAATCTCCCGCTGGGCGCCGCTGGCCCTGGCACTTGCCGTCAGCAGCGCGGCGTACGCCGCCGACGCCATCCATATCCAGGCCCAACCCCTGGGTGCGGCGCTGAGCCAGCTGGGCCAGCAAACCTCCTTGCAAGTGTTCTTCAGCCCGGACATGGTCGCCGGCAAACAAGCCCCGGCGGTGGACGGCAACCTCTCGCCGGAACAGGCCCTGCGCCAATTGCTGCAAGGCAGCGGCCTGGACTACCAGATCGATGCCGGCTCGGTGACGTTGCGCCCGCTGAGCAGCGGCACCGGTGAAGCCGGCTCGCCGTTGGAACTGGGCACCACCGACATCAAGGTGGTCGGTGACTGGCTCGGCGATGCCAATGCCGAAGTGGTGCAGAACCACCCCGGCGCGCGTACGGTGATCCGCCGAGAGGCCATGGTGGAGCAGGGCGCGATGAACGTCGGCGACGTGTTGCGCCGGGTGCCGGGCGTGCAGGTGCAGGAGTCCAACGGCACCGGTGGTAGCGATATTTCCCTCAACGTCGGCGTGCGTGGTCTTACTTCGCGGTTGTCGCCACGTTCCACGGTATTGATCGACGGCGTACCGGCGGCGTTTGCTCCGTATGGCCAGCCGCAGCTGTCGATGGCACCGATTTCCGCTGGCAACCTGGACAGCATCGACGTGGTACGCGGTGCCGGTTCCGTACGTTATGGGCCGCAAAACGTCGGCGGCGTGATCAACTTCGTGACCCGCGCCATCCCGGAAAAGTTCTCCGGTGAAGTCGGCACCACCCTGCAAACCTCGGCCCACGGTGGCTGGAAACATCTGGACAACGCCTTTCTCGGCGGTACCGCAGACAACGGCATCGGCGCCGCACTGCTGTACTCCGGGGTCAAGGGCGACGGTTATCGCAACAGCAACAATTCCAATGACATCAATGACGTGATCCTCAAGACCCACTGGGCGCCGACCGATCAAGACGATTTCTCGCTCAACTTCCACTATTACGACGCCACCGCCGACATGCCCGGCGGCCTGACCCAGAAGCAATTCGACGCCAACCCCTACCAATCGGTGCGCGACTGGGACAATTTCACCGGGCGCCGCAAGGATGTGTCCTTCAAGTACATCCGGCAGATCGACGACCGCACCCAGGCCGAAGTGCTGACGTACTATTCCGACAGCTTCCGTGGCAGCAATATCGCCAACCGCGACTTGCTCACCCTGGGCTCTTACCCGCGTACTTATTACACCTTTGGCATCGAGCCGCGGGTGAGCCATGTGTTTGACGTGGGCCCGAGCACCCAGGAAGTCAGCGTCGGTTATCGCTACCTCAAGGAAGGCATGCACGAGCAGGCCACCAGCCTCAACCTGGTCAACAACGTGCCCACTCCTGGCGGGCGCAGCGATGGTCACGTCTACCAGGACCGCACGGGCGGCACCGAGGCCAATGCGTTCTATGTCGATAACAAGATCGACATCGGCAAGTGGACCATTACCCCCGGCATTCGCTTCGAAGACATCCGCACCGAATGGCACGATCGCCCGGTGATCCCGCTGACCGGCCCGCGTACCCTGGAAAAACGCCGCGAGGTGCACAACAACGAACCGTTGCCGGCCTTGAGCGTGATGTACCACGTCTCCGACGCGTGGAAACTGTTTGCCAACTACGAAACGTCCTTCGGCAGCCTGCAATATTTCCAGCTAGGGCAGGGCGGTTCGGGTGATCAGACTGCCAGCGGCCTGAACCCGGAAAAAGCCAAGACCTACGAGGTGGGAACGCGCTACAACGACAGCGTGTGGGGTGGCGAAGTGACGCTGTTCTACATCGATTTCTCGGATGAGCTGCAATATGTCAGTAATGCGGTGGGCTGGACCAACCTCGGCGCCACCAAGCACACCGGTATCGAAGCCTCGGCCCACTACGATCTGTCGAACCTCGACCCGCGCCTGGACGGCCTGACCGCCAACGCCGGTTTCACCTACACCAAGGCCACCGCCGAAGGCGATGTGGCGTTCAAGGGGCGCGACCTGCCGCTGTATTCCCGTGAAGTGGCAACCCTGGGCCTGCGTTATGACGTCAATCACTGGACCCACAACCTGGACGTCTACGCCCAGTCCGGCCAGCGCGCACCGGGCACGGGTACCACCTACATCACCCAAGGCACTGCCGATGGCCAATACGGTGATATTCCGGGCTATGTCTCGGTCAACGTGCGCAGTGGCTATGACTTTGGCGAGCAGCTGTCGAACCTGAAGCTGGGCGTGGGGGTGAAAAACCTGTTCGACCAGCAGCACTACACCCGTTCCAGCGACAACAACGCCGGGTTGTACCTGGGCGAGCCGCGTACGTTCTTTGTACAGGCAAGCGTCGGGTTCTGATCCATAACGGATAGGAAAAATCGCAGCTCAAGGGCTGCGATTTCTTTTTGGGGTTTTCCTACGCTTTCATACGACCGCCGGCTGCCTGCATAGGAACCGATTCCGACAAGAGCACCACACAGAGGGATACCTGATTTGCCTGGACATTTGTTGGGCAAGCAGGTTCACGACTCAACCTCTCGCTTCGGAGCCATCTATGTCGATATCGACCCTGGACTCACCTGTACCGTCATCAGCCACCCTCGATGCTTCGCCACTCACACCGCAGGCCAAGCGCACGGCGCCTTCCACGCCCTCTTCAGAGGGGAAAAACCAGGCGAATGTTAACTTCAACTCGCGAGAACAAGCGTCCGGCCCGGTATTTGGAGATCACCAGCCGCCGGTCAATCGAGGTGGCGATCCCCATCACGCGCGGCACAACCCCGACCCTTTGGCGATGGCGAGTGTGGCGCGCCATCCAACTTTCCTCGAACAGTTCAAGCAGTGGGGCAGCCAATGGTTTGGCGGTTGCCGCCCGCCTGCCTGCCCTCCCTGCAACAGTGCGCCGCCGCGGCCAAACCCATCGATCGGCCGGCCTCACCCGAAGCCGGATTACTCAACGCAGAATCATGAGCAGTTGACGCAGGCACTGCTGGATAATTTCAACGCGTTCACGGGGTCCGCCCATGGGAAGCACATGACCACCCGCGACATCAGGGCAATGGCCAACAGGCAGCCAGGTAACGATCCCGTCATGAACAACAATATTCGCTTGGCCAAAGAACTTTTGAACCGCCCCGACTTGATGCAGGCCCTGGACCGCAACAACGGAACCGGTGCGACAGACGGCCGGTTCAGCAAACAAGATCTGCGCGACGCTCTTAATGACACGAACTATTTCAGATACAAGAGTGACAAGGAGATCGCCGGGGAGATGCTCAGTCATTTCGATGAGTTGGCGCGGCGCTGGGGCGGACAAATCAGCATCAGAGACTTGAAAAAACTGGCTAGCCAGCCGCTGACGGGTGACTCGTCCAAGGATCACCTCATCCAGTTGGCACAGGCCGTTCTCAGCCGCGGCAACTTGCTGGGGGCGATGGACCGCAATGGAGATGGGCATCTGAGTCGAAGGGAAATCCAGCGCTTATCCCGCTGATTGAAAAGCCTGCTGGCTTGGGGCTCCGTGAGTGTTCTTGCGGCGCCTCATGCCCTAAGAGAAATGTGTCAGGAACCATTTCCAGCGGGGCGCCACTCACGTCATACAACCTCGGCGACTCTGATGGTACGGGTCGCTTTCAGGAACCGAGCCAGGGGTCCAGACATGACTACAACTTCATTTCAATCTCGCCAAGGATGTTATCCACCTGACTTTTCGGATTCACAGTCGACGCTGGACGATGCTGGAGCATCCGCAGGCCTCCCCAGCAGCGCGTCGGCAAACCGTTACGCTGCTCAAGCCTTGCGTATGAAAGCCTTTGCCGCACAACGGCAATTTCAGGCGCCGGTCGCCGATGATTTTGCCCGGGGCATGCTGGCGCCAGTGAAGGGGAGCGGTACCGCGGCCTCACCCTTGCGATACATCGTCAGTGCCTTGGCTGTGTTGATCGCGAGTCTGGGCCTGCAAAAGGCCGACTGATCGGGGGGCTGCCGCCTTTTTTACATACTGTCATTGGTATTGTGCGCGGATTTGGAACCGTCGTGCCCTGCTCACCACAGAGGTTTGCTTGCATTCAAGGAATCAAGTGTGGATCTGAGAAAAGTGGGAGAAGACACATGACAATCGATGGCGCACTACATCACGCACGGCCAGCGGTGCTGGCAGATACGGACATGCGATCCGCTGAGCGCACATCAGCTATCCATCATGATGCCTGGAGCGAACCCCATCATGCGCCCCGGTCTCGCCCGGATAACCTGCCCAGCCGGCCGACGCTGTTACGCGGTGGCGTGTCTGGCCTGCAACACCGCGCCTTGCAGAACCCGCCCGTTACGCGTGCGAGCCTGTTGCCACCAGACGTCAACACCAAAGATAGGCAACTGGCCGAAACGCTGCGGGAAAGCTTCGGTTTGTTACACCCCTTCCTGAAGGACGGGCGGCTGACGCTGTCAGCCTTGCGCCAGGTCGCAGAAGCCACGATGGGCGACAACGATAAGCTGGACGGCTTAATCCTGGTGGCCCGGGAGATCAACAACCGCCCGCCCTTGAGAGATGCAATATTGAGTATCGACGGCGACATCACCCGTGACAGCCTGGCGAGCGCCGCCACTGCTTTGCAGGGCAACAGCTCGCCGAGTGCATTCAGCCAAGACCCATTCCATGCGCAAGATAACGCCCATGTCGTCAAGGCTTTTCAGGGCTTGTTCGAGCAGTTGCGTGACCAGACTAGGGATCGGGCCTTCTTTTTTGACAAGCACCAGTACGTGGAAGTCGCCGGGCTCAGGGCTGTGATGCGCGACCCCGACGCTGTCGGCTCACACGGCCAGTCGCAGCTGGACCCTGCCACCGGCTTGCCCGGCAAGCAGTACAGCGAACTCAGCGTGTATACGGCGAAGAACATCATCGAGCGCCCGGGCCTGTCGCGTTCATTGGAGCGTGCCAGTGGCACACGGATGTTCGGCCCGGCTCACCAGGAAGGCTGGATCAGCAATAAAGGCGTGGAGCGCTGGCTTGAGCAGGACAAGATGCACAAAGCCAGGTAATACCTGGCCAATTGGTTGGGTTACACCCTGAGGATTTTGCCACTGACGGCCACGCCGGCGAGCAACAGCGCGATCAGCACAAAAGCCGTGCTCAGGCTGCTGCCGTGGGCGATAAAACCGATGACTGCAGGCCCGGCAAGAATACCGGCGTAGCCCAGGGTGGTGATGGCTGGCACGGCAATATGTTCCGGCATCACCGTTTGCTTGCCGACGGCGCTGTACAGTACCGGCACAATGTTCGAGCAGCCGGCGCCGACCAACGCGTAGCCGAGCAGCGCGGTTTGCCACGCAGGGAACAGTGTTGCCAATAACATGCCCGCCGTGGCCAACGCGCCGCCGATCACGATCACGCGGGTGGCGCCCAGGCGGCGCACAATGGCGTCACCGGTCAAGCGCCCGGCGGTCATGGTCAGGGCGAATGCGGCGTAGCCAAGGCCGGCGTAGGCTTCGTCGAGGCCACGTTCGGCGCTGAGGAACACGGCGCTCCAGTCGAGCACGGCGCCTTCGGCGAGAAACACGATGAAGCACAGGCAGCCGATAAACAGCACCACGCCATGGGGCACGGCAAACGCCGGCCCCGCGCTTTCACTGCCGTAGGGCAACAGGTGCGGCCCGGCCTTGAGCAAGGCCACGAGCATGATCACGACCACCACCAGGGTCGCCTGCAACGGCGTAAAGCCCAGCCCCAGCAACCCGGCAACACCGGCGGCGCCCACAATCCCACCCAGGCTGAACAGGCCATGAAAGCCCGACATCATGGTTTTGCCGCTGGCCCGTTCGACGATCACGGCTTGCAGGTTGACCGTCGAGTCCACCGTGCCCAGGCCTGCGCCAAACAGGAACAAGCCGGCTATCAGCCACGGGATCGAACTGACGGTGGCCAGCATCGGCAGGGCCAGGCAAATCAGGATCGTACCGGCGCTCAACACGCGCCGACAGCCATAGCGTGACGCCAGTGCGCCGGCCACCGGCATGGCGATGATCGAGCCCACGCCCAGGCACAGCAGCAACAGGCCCAGCGTGCCTTCGTTCAGTTGCGCCCGCGCCTTGGCATAGGGCACCAGCGGCGCCCAGGCCGCGATGCCGAAACCGGCGATGAAAAATGCGATGCGGGTGGACATTTGCTCCAGCCGCCCGGGAATCACGGGCGCAGGGGTGGGGATGGCGGTCATGGAAAATCCTTGGTTTTGCGTTCAACGAACGGTGTCCGGCGCGACATCCTTGCACATCAGGCCGTGGTGAGCGAGCCGGGTTCCCGTAGAGGTGGCAGCGGTGAATTTTATTTTTACAAACCCGGAACGCTTTAAGTGTTACTCGCCACGTAAGGTGTATCGGTTCCAGCGGAGGCGGTCTGGAAGGTGCGTAGTCCTTGCGGGAACTGGCGAACCCCAGGCTTCTCGCAATGGTTGCGCACCTTCCAGACCGCCTCCCACCGACACGGCATTCTGTAATACGCTGCTGTCCCAGTGTGTAGGCAAACGAGCGGAAGAACCGATGAAAAATTCCTGGCAGGCGCTGCCATGACCCACTTCTATGATGCCCGGGGCAATGTCTATGGGGTGGTCAGCCCGGCCTTTTTACGCGAACAAGGCATCGACCTCGCCGACACTGCCGCCCAGGCCGCGCGTGATCGCCAGGCATGGGCAGCAGCGGCGATCGCGTCCGAATGCGGCTGGGGTTCGACACCGCGCCCGCCAGCGGCCAAGGCCCACCGTTGCGATGGTTTGCTGGTCGGGCCATTCCAGGTCGAGCCGCCGTTTGACCTGTTGATCGTCAACACCGACGGCACTCTCGCCGAGCGCAGTGGCAATGGCCTGACGATCTTTGCCCAGGCCCTCACGGACCAGGGCTTGATGACGGCGGCCAGTGAGTTGCGCGTGCATCACGACCAACCCGGCGGTGCCTCACCGGTGACCACCTGGGTGGAACCTGCGGTCTATGAACAGGTAGCGGGATTTTGGCTTGCATTGGGCCAGCCTGCGTTTGGGCCGCTGGCGGTTGGCGCATCGGAGGTTGGCAACGCCGGACTCAGCCACGTCAGCGCATTGGCGGCGATCAACCCGCACTGGCTGCAGAGTCAATTTGTGCGGGTGGGCAACCCCCATTGCGTGACATTGGTGGCGCACGCGTCGGCGTTGCCGGACAACGCAGAGATGCAGCAGCCCGCGCTCTTCGAACCCTTGCAGGCGATTGCCTTTGCGCCGCCGGTTGGCCGTGGCCAGCCCTGTGCCGCCGGCGTCAACCTGCAATGGGCCGCCCGGGAATCCGACAACCGCGTGATTGCCCGTGTCTTTGAGCGCGGCGAAGGGCCCACGGCGTCGTCCGGCACCAGTGCCAGCGCGGTGGCCTGTGCGGCGTGGCGCGCCGGCTGGGTAGCGGCGGGTGAGGTCGCGGTGGTGATGCCGGGCGGTACGGCGCCGGTGCGCTTGCAGGCCAACGCCGACACGTTGCTCAGTGTCAGCCTGTTCGGCACAGCGCGTCGGCAAACTAGCTGATCATGAACGCCACCTGCGCCGGCTGACGTTTCATCAACACCTTGCCGTTGCGGATCGAATACAGCGGCAGGCCCTGGCTGCGAATCACTTCATAGTCGCTGTCTGCCGAGAGGATCAACAGGTTGGCCGGCCGCCCTGGCTTCAAGCCGTAACGGTCGCCGAGGGCCATGGCCTTGGCGCTGTTATCGGTGACCAGGTCGAGGGCGCTTTGCAGGGTGCGGTAGCCGAGCATATGGCAGATATGCAAGCCGGCTTCGAGCACACGCAGGATGTTGCCGTTGCCCAGCGGGTACCAGGGATCGACGATGGAGTCCTGGCCAAAGCACACGTTCATGCCCGCTTCGAGCAGCTCGTTGACGCGGGTCACGCCGCGGCGTTTCGGAAAACTGTCAAAGCGCCCTTGCAGGTGGATGCTCTCGGTCGGGCAGGAGACAAAGCTGATGCCGGAATGCCCCAGCAAGCGAAACAGCTTGGCGCAGTAGGCATTGTCGTAGGAACCCATGGCCGTGGTGTGGCTGGCGGTGACGCGCGCGCCCATGCCACGGCTGCGGGCTTCTTCGGCGAGCACTTCAAGAAAGCGCGAGTGCGGGTCGTCGGTTTCGTCGCAATGCACATCCACCAGGCAACCGGTGCGCTCGGCCAGGTCCATCAGGAACTTCACCGAACTCACGCCCTGGTCGCGGGTGTATTCAAAATGCGGAATGCCACCGACCACATCGGCGCCCAGGCGGATGGCTTCTTCCATCAGCTCGCGGCCGTTGCGGTAGGACTCGATGCCTTCCTGGGGGAAGGCGACGATTTGCAGGTCGATCAGGTGCGTGCTTTCCTCACGCACTTCCAGCATGGCCTTCAGCGCCGTGAGGTTGGGGTCGGTGACATCGACGTGGGTGCGCACATGCTGGATGCCGTGGGCGGCGAGGGCCTGGATGGTTTGTTTGGCGCGGGTCTTGGTGTCTGCAAAGGTGATGGTGGCTTTGCGCTCGCCCCAGCACTCGATACCCTCGAACAAGGTCCCGCTCATGTTCCAGCGTGGCTCGCCGGCCGTGAGGGTGGCGTCGAGATGGATATGCGGCTCGACGAAGGGCGGGATCACCAGGTTGCCGGCGGCGTCCAGGTCGTTGGCGCTTGGCGTCGGCACGCTGGTTTGTGGGGTGATGCTGGCAATCCTGCCGTGTTCCAGGTGCAGATCATGCAGGCCTTCACGGTTGCGCAGGCGGGCATTGATGATGTGCATGGGCAAGTTCCTCTTGGGCAAAACCAGTAAATGAGATCAGTCGAACAGCGTCTGCGTAGTCTCGCCGCGATGGAACGCAAAGGCGGCTTCCAGATCACTTTCGATGGTGCGTCCACGGGACAGCGGCGGCAGTTCATCCTGGCGGAAAAATCCCACCTCGGTGGTCTCGAACCCCGCCATCGGCGCCAACTGGTCCACACGGTCACACAGGAAATACAGTTTGTAGAAGTCCCGCACATCCGGTCGATACAGACCCTTGGCCTTGTGGGTGACGCTATACAGCGCCCGCGCGGTGACGGTCAGCCCGGCTTCCTCGCGAATTTCCTTGATGATGTTTTCTGCGGCCGACAGACCGATGTCGGCATAACCGCCCGGTAACGCCCAGCAGCCATCGGTTGATTCACGCACCAGCAGGATCCGGTTGCCTTCGATCACCGCACCGCGCACGTCGAGCATCGGCGTTGAATAGCGCTGGGCAAAGTCCGGCACCAGTCCGGTTATACGTTCCAGCGGCACGTTGCCCAACTGCGCGAGCATACTGTGGGCAATCTCGGCGATTTCTTCCAGGCGCTCGCGTTCGAAGTCGTCGGTGCAAAAGTGCAGGCCTGTAGACGCCAGCGCTTGCAGGCGCTTGGCTTGGGCCAGCCAAGTGTTTTCCATGGGGTCTCCTAAAGGGATTTACTCATGTACACGCGGCGCAGGCCGTGTTCTTCGGCCCGATGGGTTTCGACATAGCCGCGACGTTGGTACAGCGTGAGGTTCTCAGTCATGGCTTCGTTGGTGTACAGGAAGATGGCCGCGTGGCCCGCATCGAATGCCTGGCGTTCGGCAAAATCCATCAACTGGCGCCCCAAACCAAGACCTTGGGCATCCGGGGCGACGGCCAGGTTATCCAGCAGCAGGGCGTTGTCCTCCTCTATCAGGATGACAAAACCCTGCACGCGCCCGGCGTTGTCCAGCACGTGGACCCCGCCGGCGTCGACCAACCGGCGATAATCCTCCAGCATCGGGCCGGGCTGGCGGCCGATTCGTTCGATATAAGGCGCGTAGGCAGCCTGGACGATAGCTTCGATGGCTGCGACATCCTCGGCAGTGGCGGGGCGCATCATTGCAGCGTGCTCCTTGGCGGCTGGAAGCCACGACTGTACGGGAGCCGGGCATAAAAAAACCACCGCAAGGGTGGCTTTTTCACCGCGGCGCTTCACTCACCGCGATAGATGCAACCGCTGGTGCAGGTCTCATGGATACGGATCGCACTGAGTTCCGGCAGCAGGGGCTTCAACTCGGTCCAGATCCACTTGGCCAGCACTTCGCTGGTGGGGTTTTCCAGGCCGGGGATGTCGTTGAGGTAGTTGTGGTCGAGGCGCTCATAGAGCGGCTTGAAAATCGCCTTGATCTCCGAGAAGTCGCGAATCCAGCCGGTATGGGGGTCGAGGTCGCCGCTCAGGTGGATCGCCACCTTGAACGAATGCCCATGCAGGCGCCCGCATTTATGGCCGTCCGGCACATGCGGCAGGCGGTGGGCGGACTCGAAAGTAAATTCCTTGAAGATTTCCACAGTGTTTTCAGCTCGTTCAGGTATCTGGCAGGCGGCGAGTTTAACAGCTTGCTCCGTCGCCGCGCATACCGCTGGGTCAAAGGGCTTGCAGGTGTTCGCCCAACTGGCCGTTATCGGCCAACGCCAGGAACTCATCCCCCAGCCGTTGGCTCTCGCTCATTGCGGTTTGCCAATATTTGTTGCGGCTTGCGTCATCGCCGAGGAAGCGCTTGAAGTCACTGCGGTCCGGCAATTTGCCGTGGGGCAGGCGGGCCAGGTAGTCCCTGGACGGCGCGAGCAGCAACACATCTTGCAAGCCTTGTTGATTGCTGCGGCGCCACGGCAGGCCCTTGTCGAACCAGCCGGGGATCACCCGGTCGGTGAAGTGCGGGTACAGCACAATGTCGTCGCCGTGGTAGGGCAGGTCGAGGTGATAGTCCAGCAGGCCGCCGTCGCGGTAGGTGCCAGCGCCTGCGCCGGGCAGGTCGCGCACGCCTTGCATCACCATGGGGATCGAGCCGGAGGCCAGCAGGGCCTGGCGCAGGTTGCCGGGTTCCAGGGCGAGAAAGCGCGAGGGGAAGTCCGTCAACGGGTGCACCGGCGGCGCCTGGCGCGGGTCGTGGATGATCAGCCGCTCGAAATGCCGCGCCAGCCGCGCGCGGCCCCGCAGGTTATCGGCAATCACCGATGACAGGCCCAGGCCCAAACGGCCCCGGTGGTCGTCGGCGAGCAGGCCATGGCTTTTGACCACCATGATGTTCAGGCGATAGTCCGGGTTGTCCAGCACCCGTGCATCACGGCCGGCCAGCAGGTCGTCGAGCATGCGTTGGCAGCTCCGGCTGACCTCGGCCATGGTCACGCCTTTGGCAAAACGCTGTTCGTTGTACAGGCGGCCAAGGTCAAGCAGGCCTTGCACGGGGTCGGGCAAGCAGGCACTGGCGAACCGCCAGGAGCCGATGGACGCGCCGATCAGCGCCCGTTCCCGTGGCGCGCGGGGCAGCCAGTCGCCAAACAGGGCCAGGTCCAGGCCCTGGATGCCCAACGCTTTGGGCCCGCCAGCCGCGCCGGGGAGGATACCGACATCGGCGGGCTTGAGGCCCAGCTCACGAATGCGCGCAAAGGCCCGTTTGCCGGCCTTGAGCGTCAGCGCGGGAAACTTGATGTGGATGGCTGTCATTCCGATCTCTGTGGCAGCAGGGGTTGGGGCGAAAATGCCATGGTGGCAATTCAGTTTCAGTTAAGTTGCAGCGGTTACGGTGGCTGGCGTAGGAACAATATCCTGAAACGGAGACTTATTATGAAGCGCCTCACAGCGCTGGTCGCCGCCGGTATCATTGCCTCCTCGGCGCTGCAGGCCTGGGCAGTGGACCCCGACAAGCCGCTGAAGTTACCCGGCACTGTTACTATTGTCGCCTTTGATCAGCTGGAAGCCACGGCCCTGGCCTTGCATCCTGGCTCGACGCTGCTGGACACCGACCTCGACGAGGAGTACGGCAAGTACCTCTACCAAGTCGAACTGGAAGATGCCAACGGCATCGAGTGGGAAATTGAATTGGACGCGCTCACCGGGCAGGTTCTCAAGAATCATCAGGAAACCTAATGAAGGTAAATTTACGTGCCGGCAGTCGAATAGCATTGGTGCTCCTGGCTTTTTGCTCAAGCCTGGCGGCCCGTGACCTCGATCAGGATGAGGCATTGGCGCTGCGGCAACAGGGCGTGATCCTGCCGCTGGAAGAGCTGTTGCAACAAGCCATGGCGCGCCACCCCGGTTCCCGCTTGTTGGAAGCCGAACTTGAAAAGAAGCATGGCAAGTACGCCTATGAGGTGGAGCTGGTCACCAACGAGGGTGTCGTGCGTGAAATCAAGCTGGACGCCTCCACGGGTGTGTTGATCAAAGACGAGGAAGACTGATGCGCCTGCTGCTGGTGGAAGACAACGTACCGTTGGCCGATGAACTGCTGGCCGGCCTGCAACGCCAAGGCTACGCCGTCGATTGGCTGGCCGACGGGCGCGACGCCGTGTACCAGGGCCGTAGCGAGCCCTACGACCTGATCATCCTCGACCTCGGCCTGCCGGGCCTGCCGGGGCTTGATGTGCTGGCGCAGTGGCGCGCCGCCGCGCTGGCCATCCCGGTATTGGTCCTTACCGCCCGTGATTCCTGGGCCGAGCGCATCGAAGGGCTCAAGGCGGGCGCTGACGATTACCTGAGCAAACCCTTTCACCCGGAAGAACTGTACTTGCGCATCCAGGCGCTGTTGCGCCGCTCCCACGGCCAGGCCAACCAGCCCACCCTGCAAGCGGCTGGCCTGCATTTGGATGAAGGGCGCCAGTGTGTGCTGCGCGATGGCGCGGAAATCCAGCTGACCGCCGCCGAATTTCGCCTGCTGCGCTATTTCATGTTGCACCCCGAGCAGATCCTGTCGAAAAGCCACCTGGCTGAACACCTGTATGACGGTGAAACCGAGCGCGACTCCAACGTGCTGGAAGTCCACGTCAACCACTTGCGCCGCAAGTTGGGCCGCAGTGTGATTGAAACTCGCCGTGGCCAGGGTTACCGGTTTGGCGCCAGCCCCGCATGAGGTCGATTCAACGGCGCCTGAGCCTGGGCCTGATCAGTGTGATGGTGATCGTCGGCATCGCGCTGGCGCAAACCAGTTTGTGGTTGTTCGAAACCGGCCTGCAGCGTTACCTGGAAGCGGGCCTGCGCAACGACAGCGAGAGCCTGCTGGTGGCGCTGGTGCGCGGCCCCGAGGGTTTGCAACTGCATGAGAATCGCCTGTCGCCGGCGTATCAGCGACCGTTTTCCGGGCACTATTTCCGTATCGATTTTGCCGATAAACACTGGCGTTCCCGCTCGCTGTGGGACCAGGATCTGCCCCATCTTCCTGAAGCGGGGCTCAAGGGCAATCTGCAGCTGGGCCCGGACGGCCAGCAATTGCTGGTGCTGCGTGAGGACTACAAGCGTTTCGGCCAGGCGATTTCCATCAGCGTGGCGCAGGACTACACGCCGGTGCGCGAAAGCTTTCGCCTGATGCGTCAGATCGGTCTGGTGCTGGGCCTGGCGGCACTGCTGCTGGTGCTGGTGTTGCAACGGGTGACGGTGCGCCGGGCCTTGCGTCCGTTGGAAACCGCACGTAACCAGATCGCGCAACTGCAACAGGGCCAGCGCTCGCAACTCGACACCCAGGTGCCGCTGGAGCTGGAGCCGCTGGTGGCGCAGATCAACCACTTGCTGGCGCACACTGAAGACAGCCTCAAACGCTCGCGCAATGCCCTGGGCAACCTTGGCCATGCGCTGAAAACCCCATTGGCGGTGCTGTTGAGCGCGGCCTCCAGCGAACAACTCAAGGACCATCCCGAGTTGGCCAAACTGCTGCGCGACCAGCTGGAACACGTGCAGCAGCGCCTCAACCGCGAACTCAACCGCGCCCGCCTGGCCGGTGACACCTTGCCCGGCGCCTTGTTCGACTGTGAGACGGAGTTACCTGGCCTGTTGGCCACGTTGAACATGATCCACGGCGAACACCTGGACCTGAGCTGCCACGCAGCGCCCGGCCTGAAATTGCCGTGGGACCGTTCCGACCTGCTGGAATTGCTGGGGAACCTGTTGGACAACGCCTGCAAATGGGCGGACGCCGACGTGCGCCTGACGGTCAGCGAAACACAGCACAGTTTCTGGCTGGTGGTGGAAGACGACGGCCCCGGCATCCCCGAAACCCAGCGCGACCAGGTCTTCAGCCGTGGCACGCGCCTGGACGAACAGATCGATGGCCATGGCCTTGGGTTGGGGATCGTGCGGGACATCGTCGAGGTGTGGGGCGGGGTATTGCAGTTGCAGGAAAGCGAGTTGGGCGGGCTCAAAGTGCTGATCGAGCTGCCCAAGCGCCAGAACGGATAGAACGCCGATCAAATTGTGTGTGAGCTTGCTGTGGCGAGGGAGCTTGCTCCCGCTGGACTGCGCAGCAGGCCCAAGCTTTTTTGGGGCCGCTTCGCGCCCCAGCGGGAGCAAGCTCCCTCGCCACAAAAGCCTGCTCTCGCAGTGTTTTTTTTCCAGTCTTCAGACCCGGAACTGGTCCATCAAGCCCTGTTGCTGATTCGCCAGGCTGTTCAACGCCTGGCTCACCCGCGCCGATTCATTGGCTTGCTCCGACAGTGACTCGGTCACATCGCGAATGGTCGCCACATTACTGTTGATCTCTTCGGCCACGGCGCTTTGCTCTTCGGCGGCGCTGGCGATTTGCAGGTTCATGTCGCTGATCACCGTGACCGCCTCGCCGATCTGGCGCAGGGCGGTGACGGCCTGGCCGACTTGTTCGACGCTGCCCTGGGCCTGGCGATAGCTGTTGCCCATGGAACCCACCACTTCCTCGGTGCCGCTTTGCAGGTGTTCGATCACCAGGCGAGTTTCTTCCACCGATTCCTGGGTGCGGCGTGCCAGGTTGCGCACTTCGTCGGCGACGACCGCGAAACCACGACCGGCTTCACCGGCGCGGGCGGCTTCGATGGCGGCGTTGAGGGCCAGCAGGTTGGTCTGCTCGGCAATGCCGCGAATCACTTCGAGCACCGAGCCGATTTTCTCGCTGTTGGCGGCCAAGCCTTCGACCTGGGCCATGGCGGTGCTCATATCGGCTGCCAGGTGGCCAATGTTGGTGGTGGTGCGGTCGATCACGGTCAGGCCTTCGCGGGTGGCCTGGTCGGCATCGCGGGCGGCTTGCGCTGCTTGGGCCGCGCTGCGGGCGACGTCTTGGGCGGTGGCGCTCATTTCGTGGGAGGCGGTGGCCACCTGATCGACCTGGCGATACTGCTGCTCCATGCCGGCACTGGTTTCAGTGGCAATCGCGGCGGATTGGTCGGCGGTGCCACGGGCGTCCTGCACCGAGCGCTTCACCTCGGCGATGATCGGTTGCAGTTTGTCGAGGAAACGGTTGAACCAGCCAGCCAGCTGGCCCAGTTCGTCCTGTTTGTCGTAGGCCAGGCGGCGGGTCAGGTCGCCTTCGCCGCTGGCGATGTCTTCGAGCATGTGCGCCACGCCGAGGATCGGCCGGGTCACGCTGCGCGCCATCAGCCACACCAGGATCAGGCCGACGACGGCGGCTAACAAGCCCAGGCCCAGTTCCAGCAGGGTGCCCTTGGCATTGTCGGCATCCAGCTGGGTTTTCAGCGCCTCGGCGGGCGCGACCAGGACTTTTTCCGGCACATCCAGCAACACGCCCCACAATTTGCCATCGGGGATCGGCGCGAAGGGCGCCAGCACCTTGAGTTGATGCTCGGTGCGCAGGCTACGGATCTGCGAACCGCTGGCCAGGAAGCCGATCAGTTGCGCGCCGCTGGTGCTGTCGACCTGGTCCAGGCGCTGGCTGAGCTTGCTCGCATCCGGGCTGTAGCCGGCGAGCACGCCAGTGGGGCTGATGATGCTGACTTGGGTCTGGCCGTCGTACAGCTTGCGGCTGGCCTGCTGGCTCACGGCCTGCAGGCTGTTGAGGTTGATATCCACCGACAGCGAAGCGATGACTTTGCCGTTGACCATCAGCGGGAACACGATGCTGGTCATCAGCACGTTTTGCCCGTTGATCACATAGAAGTAGGGTTCTATCACGCAGGGCTTGAGCGTGGTGCGCGGGCAGGTGAACCAGGCGTTGGCTTTTTCACCGCTGGGGCCGACGCTGGTGTCGGCCATGTCGCTTTCCGGCAGCGCCATCGACTCCAGTTTGCCTGGGGTCGGCTGCGACCAGTAAAGGGCGAAGCGGCCCTTGTCGTTGCTGCCCAGCTCGGCCTGGTTGGCGAAGAGTTCATCCTTGCCGTCCAGCGCGTTGGCTTCAAAGACCAGGGACAAACCGAGCAGGTCCGGGTTGGCCTGCAAGGCGGCCTTGACCTGGCGGGTCAGGTCTTCACGGGTGTCGAAGGCGTCAAGGAAGCGCTTTTCCGCCTGTTCCCGCAAGAACAGCACCTGGCGCGAAAAGCCGTGGCCGTACTGGTAGGCGTCCATGAACTGGCGACGAATACCCAGCGCCTGGCCTTCACCCTGGGCCTCGATGCGCGCCTGGGCGGCTTCGTCGAGCATCTGCATGCTGGACGCCTTGACCTGCGCGGAACTCTGCTCCATGCGATACAGCGACAGACCCACCAGCAGGGTCACGATTCCCAGCAGGCAAAGGCCGGCGAGCAGGGTGATTTTCCATTGAATGGACAGCTGTCTGAGGGACATCGAGGAGCATCCTTAACCTGAAAACACAGTGAATCAGGTTATCGGCCGCTGTTTATGATTCTTTATTGTTTAAACGTTCAATTGAATCTCGTTTTTTGTGGCGAGGGAGCTTGCTCCCGCTGGGCTGCGAAGCGGCCCCAAGATTTTTGGGAGCGCTGCGCACTCCAGCGGGAGCAAGCTCCCTCGCCACGAAAGCCCTCTGGCCACAGTTTGCTGACACCGCAGTTTTGACATGCGAAGCCGCCTGCGGCAAAGTGCGCGCCCTCTAATAAGACCTCCTCCAAGCCTGCACGCTGACAGCCGCCTTTGGCCTGCCGTGGCGCGGGCATGCCTGTTTTTTATGTTTCTGCTTGAGGTATCCATGATTAACGCAGTCATTGCCGCGGTCGGCACCATGCTGGTGCTCAGTTTGTCCCGCGTGCATGTGGTCATCGCCATTATCGTCGGCGCCCTGGTGGGTGGTCTCACCGGTGGCTTGGGCATTGATGCCACGCTCACAGCCTTCAACGGCGGTTTGGGCGGCGGCGCCACCGTGGCCTTGTCCTACGCCTTGCTCGGCGCTTTCGCCGTGGCGATTGCCAAGTCCGGCCTGGCCCACGCCCTGGCCGACAAGGCGTTGATGCTGGTGGATCGCCAGGAAGCCAGCGGGGGTAGCCATGTCAAATGGCTGTTGATCGGCCTGTTGTGGGTGGTGGCGATTGCCTCGCAGAACATCCTGCCGATTCATATCGCGTTTATTCCGTTGCTGGTGCCGCCCCTGTTGTACGTGCTGACCAAGCTGCAACTGGACCGCCGCCTGATCGCCTGCGTGATGACCTTTGGCCTGATCACCCCGTATATGTTCCTGCCGGTGGGCTTCGGCAATATCTTCCTCAACCAGATCCTGCTGGCCAACGTGGCCAAGAGCGGCGTCGACATCAGTCAGGTCAACGTCACCCACGCCATGGGCCTGCCGGCGCTGGGCATGGTGGTCGGGCTGTTGGTGGCGGTGTTTGTCAGCTACCGCAAAAAGCGCGTGTACGACCTGGAGAAAATCGAGCGCGTCGAGCAAGTGGCGGTGCAATACAACCCGCTGACCTTGCTGGTGGCCGGCCTGGCGATTGCCTCGGCGTTCATCATTCAATTGTGGCTGGACTCGATGATCATCGGCGCCCTGGCAGGCTTCCTGATCTTTTCGGTGTCGGGCATCGTGCGTTGGAGCGACACCGACGACCTGTTCACCGAAGGCATGAAGATGATGGCGATGATCGGCTTCATCATGATCGCCTCGTCGGGCTTTGCCGAAGTGCTCAAGGCCACCGGCGACGTGCGTTCGCTGGTGGAAACCTCGGCGGCGTTTATCGGCCATAGCCGTGGCGTCGGCGCGTTGCTGATGTTGCTGGTGGGCTTGCTGGTGACCATGGGCATCGGCTCGTCGTTTTCCACGGTGCCGATCCTGGCGGCGATTTTCGTGCCGCTGTGTGTGCAGCTGGGTTTCAGCCCGATGGCCATCGTGTGCATCGTCGGCACGGCGGGCGCCTTGGGCGATGCCGGTTCGCCGGCCTCGGACTCCACCCTCGGCCCGACCTCCGGCCTGAATATCGACGGCCAGCACCACCATATCTGGGACACCGTGGTGCCGACCTTCCTGCACTACAACATCCCGTTGCTGATATTCGGCTGGCTGGCGGCGATGACCCTTTGACCCGCTTTTAATATCCAGACCTGTGGCTAGCCGGCTCTTGCTGGCGATGTTTTTCGGAAAAATCTGCAGTTTGTGAAGGGCCCTTCTCTACTTGACGTTCATGAGCTGCAACGCGTTGGTTGAGCGCCTGCTGATCGTTAAAGTCTGGAGCTTCCCCACTTTATGGTAGGTGCTCCGATGAAGAAACTTGCCCTTTGCCTACCGCTTTTGATGATGGTCGGCTGCGCCACAGGTCCGCAAAATCTCATCTCGAAAAACGGTTACGTGATCGACACTACGCACAGCTCTCAAAGTCAGAACGAACGGATTCGTTATTTGGTTCTGCATTACACGGTTTTTGATGACAGCCAATCCCTTGCAGCTCTCACCACGGGTACTGCGAGTGCTCACTATCTAGCGCTCACTACTCCGACCCTGTACGACAAATTGCCGGTGACGCTGCAGTTGGTGCCGGAAGAAAAGCGGGCTTGGCATGCCGGTGTCAGTCAATGGGGAAGCCGCACCAATCTCAATGACACATCCATTGGCATCGAAATCGTCAATGCAGGTTTTATCGAAGGCCCGACCGGAAAACTATGGTTTCCCTACACCCCTGCGCAGTTGGAGCTGGTCAAGCAGCTCGCAGCGGATGTAATCAAGCGTTATGCCATCGAGCCGCAGAATGTAGTCGGGCACAGTGACATCGCCCCCGCGCGCAAGTCTGATCCCGGACCGTTGTTTCCCTGGCAGGCGTTTGCCGAACAGGGCATAGGTGCATGGCCTGACGCGGTGACGGTACAAACATACCTTGGCGAACGTCCGCCGTTTCAAGTGGTTGCGGTAGGTCCTTTGCAAAAGGCCCTCGCCGCTTATGGTTACAAGATCCCGCAGACCGACGTATTGGACGACGAAACCCGCCAAGTCATCCGGGCCTTTCAAATGCATTTCCGACCTGATGGTATCTCGGGTACTCCCGACGCCCAGACTGAAGCCATTGCATTGGCTCTGGTGGAAAAGTATCGGCCCTGAATGCCCAAGCCCAGTACCTGGCTATCGTGCCGGATGAGACCCCGCTGGGCGCCAAGACCTCGGGCAATCTGGCGAAACCGGGCCAACGCCTGGGGCAACGCCTCGAACAGTTCCAGATTTAAACGTCGCGCATCAATAGGCCAAAACCCAGCGCCATTTCGATCGGGATCGGCACATACACCGTGTGTCCATCCCCCGGCGCCACGTCGATAGCCTCGTTCTTGGCGTTGCGGATCATCCCCAGGTCAAAGTGGAAATTGCCCGCAGGCGTCATCAACTCCAGGTGATTGCCCACGGCAAAGCGGTTCTTCACCTTCACCTCGGCCAGCTCCCCCCGACGCACGCCGGTCAATTCTCCGACAAACTGCTGGCGTTCAGAGACCGAGCTGCCGTTCTGGTAGTTCTGGTATTCGTCGTGCACATGCCGGCGCAGGAAACCTTCGGTGTAGCCGCGCTGGGCCAGGGATTCGAGATCGGTCATCAGGCTGCGGTCAAAGGCGCGGCCGGCCACCGCGTCATCGATGGCCCGGCGATACACCTGGGTGGTGCGTGCGCAGTAGAAGTGGGATTTGGTCCGGCCTTCGATTTTCAGCGAGTGCACGCCCATATGGGTCAGGCGCTCCACGTGCTGTACGGCGCGCAGGTCCTTGGCGTTCATGATGTAGGTGCCGTGCTCGTCTTCGAAGGCGGGCATCTGTTCTTCGGGGCGGTTGGCTTCCTGTAGTAGGAATACCTGGTCGGTCGGCGTGCCAATGCCCAGGGTCGGCTGGAATTCCTGGACGATCTCGCCCGTGGCGTTCTCCACCGCCGGCGTGGCCTGGTATTTCCAGCGGCAGGCGTTGGTGCAGGTGCCTTGGTTGGCGTCGCGCTTGTTCATGTAGCCGGAGAGCAGGCAGCGCCCGGAGTAGGCCATGCACAAAGCGCCGTGGACGAAGATTTCCAGTTCCATGGCCGGCACTTGCGCGCGGATTTCGCCGATCTCTTCCAGGGACAATTCCCGCGACAGGATCACCCGGCAGATCCCTTGCTGTTGCCAGAACTCCACACTGGCCCAGTTCACCGTATTGGCTTGCACCGACAGGTGGATCGGCATCTGTGGAAAGTGCCGACGCACCAGCATGATCAAGCCGGGGTCGGACATGATCAGCGCATCCGGGCCCATGGCGATCACCGGCGCCAGGTCCTTGAGGAAGGTTTTCAGCTTGGCGTTGTGCGGCGCGATGTTGACCACGACGTAGAAACGTTTGCCCTGCGCATGGGCCTCGTCGATGCCGAGGGCCAGGTTGGCGTGGTCGAATTCGTTGTTGCGCACCCGCAGGCTGTAGCGCGGCTGGCCGGCGTAGACCGCATCGGCACCGTAGGCGAAGGCGTAGCGCATGTTTTTCAGGGTGCCGGCGGGGGCGAGCAGTTCGGGGGCGATAACAGGGGACATGGTCGGTACTTGAGTCAAAAAAGTGCGGCAGGGTAGAGCAAGCCGGCGCGGGGTTTATTGATCTGGGTCTAGCCTTGCAACAAAGAGGGCACTCGTAGCGCCGGGTGTGGACTAAGCAGCAGGGGCCTACGCAGGCCTTCTGCTTTTCTGACATGGACCGGACATGAATCAAACCAACCTGCAATTCAAAACCCTGCTGTTACTGCTGGTCTTGGTGACCGTCGCCTTTATCTGGATCTTGTTGCCGTTCTACGGCGCAGTGTTCTGGGCAGTGATCCTCGGCATCATCTTTGCGCCGATGCAGCGCCGCTTGCAGCAGCGCTTTGCCTGGAACCGCAACCTGACCTCCCTGGCCACCTTGGCGGTGTGCCTGGTGATCGCGATCCTGCCGGTGATCATCACCAGCGCCTTGTTGGTGCAAGAGGGGGCGACGCTCTATAAAAACGTCGAAAGCGGCAAGCTGGACGTGGCCGGTTACATCGAGCAGTTCAAGAATTTCCTGCCGCCGTACTTCCAGCACCTGCTGGATCGCTTTGGCATGGGCAACCTGGAGGGGCTGCGCGAGAAGATCGTCAAGGGCGCGATGCAAGGCAGCCAGTTCTTTGCGTCCCAGGCGTTCAGCTTTGGCCAGGGCACGTTTGACTTCCTGGTGAGCTTTTTCATCATGCTGTATCTGCTGTTCTTCCTGCTGCGCGACGGCCCCGAATTGGTGCGTAAAGTGCGCACGGCGGTGCCGTTGGCCGAGCCGCAGAAGCGTCGCTTGCAACTCAAGTTCAACCGGGTGGTGCGTGCCACGGTCAAGGGCAACGTGCTGGTGGCCGTGACGCAAGGCGCGTTGGGCGGGTTGATCTTCTGGTTCCTGGACATTCCCAGTGCGTTGCTCTGGGCGGTGCTGATGGCGTTTCTGTCGCTGTTGCCGGCAGTGGGCGCCGGCATTGTATGGGGGCCGGTGGCTGCTTATTTCCTGTTGAGCGGTTCGATCTGGCAGGGCGTGGTGCTGGCCTTGTTTGGCGTGTTTGTGATCGGGCTGGTGGACAACGTGCTGCGCCCGATCCTGGTGGGCAAGGACACCAAGATGCCGGATTACTTGATCCTGATCTCGACCCTGGGCGGGCTGTCGGTATTTGGCCTGAACGGTTTTGTGATCGGGCCGCTGGTGGCAGCGTTGTTCATGTCCAGCTGGGCGCTGTTTGTGGAGAGCAAGCCGCGGGTCAAGTTGCCATTGCCGTGAGGTTCAGGCGTGCAGTTTGAAGTTCGAGGCACGTTGCAGTTGTTTTTCGGCGGCGGACAGCGAGGTGAGCGGGCCGCTGATGGCCTCGCCATCGCGCACCACGTACCAGCAGGCCAGCAAGCCCAGCTCGCGCAGGGGGGCGGGGACGGCGCTGCCGATGACAGACATGATTTGAACAGTGGGCATAAGAACCTCCAATTGCTATGGAAGTCACCTTACGCGGCAGCGTGATATAGGAAAAATCACCTGTCTCGATAGTGGACATTGACGTGACGCGTCAGTCCACCACTTGGTCGAGCATCGCCATCACTTCCGGCTCATTGAGCAAGCCCTTGCGCACCAGGTTTTCGGCGAGCAATGCGAGGAATTTGGCGCTGCGGTGGCCTTCCAGGTGCTTGAGTTCGGTGAGGGCGCTATAGACCTTGCTGGAGGTACACAGGCCAGCGGTGCGGTGTGGGTGTTGCGTGGGCATGGTCAGTCGTCCTTGTTGTTATTGGGTGGACAGGCTCGATAGTGAGAGCGTGGCGTGACACAAACATGACAGCGCGAAGCCCGGTCGAGCAAGTAGACAATGGTGTCGATGATGTGGGATTACGCCTCGGCCATTGTTCTCACAGCGACCTTGGTGCGATAAATCCAGACTTTTCATGCAAAAAAAAGGCCCCGCAGGATGGGCGGGGCCTGTTTCAGACGATTGGCGCTTACCAGCCGCGACCGTAATAGCCGTGGGGAGGGCCGTAGTAGCCACGCGGTGGGCCGTAATAGACCGGCGCGGGGCGGTAGTAAACCTGTTGTTGCACGTACACCGGCGGTGGCGGTGCGTAGTAGACCGGCGGCGGGGCGGCATACACCGGCTGCGGTTGCACATACACCGGCTGTTGCTGCACATAGACCTCACGCGGCTGGCTGGCAACCACGGAGCCCACGACGGCGGCGCCGACTAAAGCACCCAGTACGGCCGGGCCACCCCAACCACCACCGTGGGCGGAGGCTTGGCCTGCCATCGCGAGTGCGCCAACCAGCAGGGCGATTTTGGGGATTGTACGAATCATGGTCATTCCTCGGTTAGCCCCTGCGCTTGTGGTCTGCAATCAATAGACTCAAGGATTGTCGCGGGGATACTTTTAAGACAACGTATTTCTGGAAAACAGCACGGCCGATTGGTAAAGGTTGTGTAAGGTCTGTACCGATTTGCTTACTTCAAGGAGTTACCCATGCAGATGCACCCCAACAAAGACACCCAACTGTGCATGTCTCTGTCGGCGCGCCCGGGGAATTTTGGCCTGCGTTTTCACAACCACCTGTACGAACAGCTGGGGCTGAACTTCTACTATAAAGCCTTCAGCAGCCAGGATTTGCCTGGCGCGATCGGTGGTATCCGTGCCTTGGGCATCCGTGGTTGCGGGGTTTCCATGCCGTTCAAAGAGGCCGCCATTGCCTTAGTGGATGAACTGGACGATTCGGTTCAAGCCATCGACTCGCTGAACACCATCGTCAACACCAACGGCCATCTCAAGGCCTACAACACCGATTACATCGCCATCGAACAACTGCTGGTCAAGCACGCCGTGCCAAAAGACTCGACCTTTGCCCTGCGCGGCAGCGGCGGCATGGCCAAGGCCGTGGCTAGCGCCTTGCGTGACGGCGGCTACGCCAATGGTCTGATCGTGGCGCGCAACGAGGTGGCGGGCCGCGCGTTGGCGCAGAACCTGGGGTATGAATGGCAAGCAGACCTGGGCGATGCACGCCCGCAGATGCTGATCAACGTGACGCCGATCGGCATGACCGGTGGGGCAGAGGCGGATGCGTTGGCGTTTGACGCGGCGGCTGTCGATGCGGCGGACACTGTGTTCGATGTGGTAGCGATCCCCGCCGAAACACCGTTGATCGTGCGCGGTCGGGCCCAGGGCAAGCAGGTGATTACCGGGTTGGAAGTGATTGCGATCCAGGCGCTGGAGCAGTTTGTGTTGTACACCGGGGTGCGGCCGACCGATGAACAGTTCCAGGCGGCAGTGGCCTTCGCCCGAAGCTAAAGACCACCGAAGCTCTCATGTTGGAGTGGGTTTGTGTGGGAGCGGGCTTGCTCGCGAATGCAGTGTGTCAGTCGCTGGAGAAGGTGGCTGAACCACCGCCTTCGCGAGCAAGCCCGCTCCCACAAAAAGCCCGCTCCCACATTTAGGGTGGTGTTATGCCTGCTCCAGCTGAGTCAGGCGTTCTTCCAGTGCAGCAATCCTTGCTTCCAGTTCTTCGATGCGCTCGGCTGAAACCCCGCCGGTCCCACGCTCAACCGGATTACCCCGAGCCGCCATAATCACCTCGATATCCGCCGGGTCCCCCAGCGCATGGGTATAGCGATCTTCCCGCTGCCCCGCCTGGCGCGGCACCAGCAGCGCCAACCCACGGGCTATCAGGCGTTCCAGCTGATGCACCACCTGCTCGGCGTCTTCAAAATCATGCATGCGCCCGCTGCGGGTCAGCAGCTCATTCACGGTTTGCGGGCCGCGCAGGAACAGCAGACCAATCAGGATCACCTGGGCCGGCACCAGTTCCAGCGCCTTGTCCACGCGATGCTCCCAGCGGTCGGCGCGGCTGCCCATCACCAGGCGGGTAAAGCCTTGGCCCTCCAGCACACGCAGGCTTTGGCCGACCTGGCCCTGGCTGAGGTTCATCACCGGCTCGCGGCTGGTCTTCTGGTTGCAGGCCAGCACCAGGGCGTTGAGGGTCAGGGGGTAGGTTTCCGGGTTGGTCGCCTGTTTCTCGATCAGGCAGCCCAGGATGCGGATTTCCGTGCTGTTCAGGCGCGGCTCAGGGGTGTCGGTGTCGTGCTCGGCGGTCATCGCGCTTTCCCTATGCAGTGAAGTGCCTAGCGTAAGCCGGAAAAAATAAAAGACAAGCGACCGGGCGGTCTATAATCGCTGCCTGTTCAAACCGTGCCATAACCATGAGACTGCCATGACCATTTCCCTGTACGCCGCTTCCATCCCAGTCTTCAAGCAAATGCTCACCGCCTTGAGCGGTGTGTTGACCAAGGCCGAAGCCCACGCCACCGCCAAGAACATCGAACCGAACGCGTTGCTGCAAGCGCGCCTGTTCCCGGACATGTTCCAACTGGTACGCCAAGTGCAGATCGCCGTGGACTTCGCCAAGGGCGTTTCCGCGCGCCTGGCCGAGATCGAAGTGCCGAAATACGAAGATGGCGAAGTGACCTTCGCTGACCTGCAAGCTCTGATCGCCAAGGTGCTGGCCTTTGTCGACACCATCAAGCCTGAGCAAATCGACGGCAAGGAAGGCATCGAGATCATCACCCGTCCAGGCACGCCGAAAGAGAAGCGCTTCAGCGGCCAGTCCTATCTGCTGACCTACGGCCTGCCGCAGTTCTTCTTCCACGTCACCACCGCGTACGCGCTGCTGCGTCACAACGGTGTGGAAGTGGGCAAGCGCGACTATATGGGCGCGTTCTAAGCAGCCAAAAAAAAGCCGGGGCGGTTCACTCAAGAACCGCCCCGGCTTTTTTGTGCGCGCAGGTCAGGCCGGTTGCTCTTCCTTGCCCAGGCAGGCCGCAGCGGTAAACAGCACATCGGTGGACGAATTCAGTGCAGTTTCCGCCGAGTCCTGCAACACGCCGATGATGAAACCGACCGCAACCACCTGCATCGCGATCTCGCTGGGGATGCCGAACAGGCTGCACGCCAGCGGGATCAGCAGCAGCGAGCCACCGGCTACGCCCGAAGCACCGCAGGCGCAGATCGCGGCGACCACGCTGAGCAGCACGGCGGTGGGCAGGTCGACGGCGATGCCCAGGGTATGTACGGCGGCCAGCGTCAGCACGGTGATGGTGATGGCGGCGCCGGCCATGTTGATGGTGGCACCGAGTGGGATCGACACCGAGTAGGTGTCTTCATGCAGGCCCAGGCGCTTGCTCAACGCCAGGTTGACCGGGATGTTCGCTGCCGAACTGCGGGTGAAGAAGGCGGTGATGCCGCTTTCGCGCAGGCACATCAGCACCAGCGGGTACGGGTTGCGGCGCAGTTTCCAGAACACGATGGCCGGGTTGATCACCAGCGCCACGAACAGCATGCAACCGATCAGCACCACCAACAGGTGCGCATAACCGAGCAGGGCGCCGAAACCGGAGGTGGCCAGGGTCGAGGCGACCAGACCGAAAATACCCAGGGGCGCGAAGCGGATCACTACTCGGACAATCAGCGTCACGCCGTTGGACAGGTCGTCCAGCACGGTGCGCGTGGTTTCGCCGGCATGGCGAATGGCGATGCCCATGCCGATGGCCCAGGCCAGGATGCCGATAAAGTTGGCGTTCATCAGCGCGCTGACCGGGTTGTCCACCACGCTCAACAGCAGGCCTTGCAACACTTCGCCGATACCGCCGGGGGCGCTGACCGCGGCGTCATGGGTGATCAGCACCAGCGAGGACGGGAACCACATGCTGGCAATCACCGCCACCACGGCAGCGGCAAAGGTGCCGAGCAAGTACAGGAACAGAATCGGCTTGATGTGGGTTTCCTGGCCGTGTTTATGGTTGGCGATCGACGCCATCACCAGTACAAACACCAGGATCGGCGCCACGGCCTTGAGCGCGGCAACAAACACTTTGCCGACAAACCCGCTGGCTTGGGCCGCTTGGGGCGCCAACAGCGCGAGCAGAATGCCAGCGATCAAGCCGATGACAATTTGTGTAACCAGGCTGACGCGTGTGAGGCGCTGGAGCAGGGAAGGGGCAGCAGTCATAAACAGTTGTCTCTGATTTTTTTAATAGGGCGCAGCATTGCAGGCAGAAAGGGCTGTAGGAAACAGGCGCAGAGTCTAGCATGCTGTAGGAAAGCTCCCTGGCGCTGCGGCATTCCGTCACCCGCGCCCGTAGGGCTTCGGCAAAGCCAGACATACTCTGTTAATATTCTCGCCTCTCACCTTTCCTCTCTATCAGCGGGCCCTTTGGGCTGTCGTTGCTGTCGTCGTTTCTGGAGTTTTCATGCTGTTCCCCATCCTGCTGCTGTCGGCCGCCGGTTTTACCGTGCTGACCACAGAATTCGTCATCGTCGGCCTGCTGCCGTCCATCGCCCGGGACCTGAATGTCAGCGTGTCCCAGGCCGGGCTGCTGGTGACCTTGTTCGCCTTTACCGTCGCGGCATTCGGGCCGTTTCTCACGGCCTACTGCGCGCGCTTCCCACGCAAGCGCCTGTTCATCAGCATCCTGATCCTGTTCGGGGTGGCCAATACCGTGGCTGCGCTGGCGCCGAATATCTGGGTGATGGCCCTGGCGCGGTTGATTCCGGCGCTGGGCTTGCCAGTGTTCTGGGCCCTGGCCAGTGAAACGGCGGTGGATATCGTCGGCCCGGAATTCGCCGGTCGCGCCATCGAGAAGATCGGCTTCGGCATTGTCTGCGCCACGGTGTTCGGCATCCCGGTGGGCACGCTGATTTCCGATATGTTCGGCTGGCGCAGCGCGTTTGCCATCCTCGCGGTCGTGGCGCTGGCCAAGGCGTTGCTGCTGTTTATCTACCTGCCGGTGACCCAGCCGAAGAACGACCAGGTGTCGCTGCGCTCGCAGTTCAAGATCCTGCGCAACCCGCTGATGCAGGGCCATATCCTGTTGTCGATCCTGGTGTTCAGCGGCATGTTCACCGCCTACACCTACCTGGCGGACATCCTCGAGCGTCTGGCCGGCTTTGACGGCACGCTGGTGGGCTGGTGCCTGATGGGCTTCGGTGCAGTCGGCCTGATCGGCAATTCATTGGGCGGGCGCGCGGTGGATCGCCATCCGTTGATCGCGTCCATGGTGTTCTGCGGTTTCATGATTGCGGGGATGGTCGCGCTGGTGCCGGCGATTCACTCCACCATTGGCCTGGCCGCCGCGATGGCGGTGTGGGGCGTGACCCAGGCGGCGATGTTCCTGGTCAGCCATGTGCGCTTGATGAAAGCCGCGCCCCATGCGCCGGCGTTTGCCGCGTCGCTGAATATCGCCGGGGCCAACCTGGGGATTGGCCTGGGCGCGCTGGTCGGTGGGCATGTGATCGACACCCTTGGCCTGGGCAGCCTGGGCTTTGCGGCGTCCGGGTTTATCCTGGTGTCGATTCTGCTGGCACTGTGGTTGATGACCGCCAAGCAACCGGTCGCAGCCAGCGCCTGAAGTGTCAGGGCAGGGCGGTGAACAACTCCCGCCTTGCCCCTTCGGTAATCGCCACGATGCCGGGGTGCTTGACCTTGCGCTCCACCGAGATCGCGTAGAACGACTCGGTTACCGCCGTGGTCTGGCCGATCAGCGCCACGCCGTACTGGCGCACCACCTCATCGGCAATCACGCTGGGTGCGATGAAAATCCCGCTGCCGGATTGGCCGAATGCCTGCATCAACGCACTGTCGTCGAACTCGCCAATGATCTTGGGTTGGATCTGCTGTTCGGCAAACCAACGCTGCAAGCGGCTGCGTACCACCGTCTCCGCCCCCGGAATCAATAACGGTGCACCCTGCAAACACTGTGGGAAATCGCCGCCATAGCGGTCAGCCAGCGCTTGGGTGGCGAAAAAACTGATCCCACATTCGCCCAGCTTCTGGCTGTAGCCCTTGATGTCCAGGTGCGTCGGCATGGGGCTGTCGGAGATCACCAGGTCCAGGCGCTGGATCGCCAGGTCGGCCAGCAGACGTTCGAGTTTGTCTTCACGGCAGGTGATGCGGATCGGTTCGCTCAGCTCCATGGTCGGCGCGATCAACCGGTAGACGATGGATTTGGGCACCACATCCGCCACCCCGACGCGGAACACGATCTGCTGTTCATTGGGCTGGGCGCGCAGCATCGCTTCCAATTCATTGCCGGTCTGGAACATCTGCTCGGCGTAGGGCAGGGCCTGGCGCCCGGCCTCGGTCAGTTCAAGCTGGCGGCCGACCCGCTGAAACAGCGCGATACCAAAGGTCTGCTCCAGCAAGCTGATCTGCCCGCTGATGGTCTGCGGCGTGAGGTTCAGTTGCTCACAGGCGCGCACGATGCTGCCGGTCTTGGCCACGACCCAGAAGTAATGCAGTTGTCGGTAATTGAGCATACGCGCCGTCACTTCGTAAAAACCGAAGTATACGCGAGAAAAATACGAATTTTCCTGAACTGTTCACCTGCATAGAATGCCTCGCTATCGCGGGGCCACTACTTGGACCCAATGGTTCTAACGAGGAATACATCATGAAACTCAATTCCCTGGGCACGGCAGCGTTGCTTGCGCTTTCATTGGTAGTGGTCAGCGGTTGTGATCAGGTCGAAAAAAGCGCGCAGCAGGTGTTGGGCAAAGCGACCGAGTCGGCCAAGCAAGCGATCGACGACACCCACAAGGCCGCCGAGCAGGCGTTGAGTGAAGCGACGCAAGGGCTGATCAAGCCTGAGAAGCAAGAAGATGAAGCTGAAGAAGCTTCCGACACCAAAGAAACCTAATTTCCCAGCACAACGTCAGGACTGACCTATGGATTACCTTTTACAACTGGCCGCCAGCCCCACCGCCTGGGTTGCCCTGGCGACCTTGATCGTCATGGAGATCGTGCTGGGCATCGATAACCTGATCTTTATCTCGATCCTCACCAACAAATTGCCCGAGCAACACCGGGCCAAGGCGCGGCGCATCGGCATCAGCATGGCGCTGGTATTGCGCCTGGGCCTGTTGAGCACCATCGCGTTCATCGTGCAATTGACGGCGCCGGTGTTCGAAGTGTTCGGCCAGGCGTTCTCGTGGAAGGACATGATCCTGATCGCCGGCGGCCTGTTCCTGGTGTGGAAGGCCACCACCGAGATCCATCACAGCATGGACCCGGAGCCCGAGGAGAAGGCCAGCGTCGGCAACACTGTGGCCATCGGCTTTGCGGCGGCCATCGGCCAGATCCTGTTGCTGGACCTGGTGTTCTCCATCGACAGCATCATTACCGCCGTGGGCATGACCGAGCATTTGCCGATCATGATCATCGCCGTGGTGACCTCGGTGATCGTGATGCTGGTGGCGGCCGAACCGCTGGCCAAGTTCATCAACGATAACCCGACCGTGGTGATGCTGGCCCTGGGCTTCCTGATCATGATCGGCATGACGCTGATCGCCGAAGGCTTTGGCGCCCATGTACCGAAAGGCTACGTGTACGCGGCCATGGCGTTCTCGGCAGCGATCGAGTGCTTGAACATCGCCCGCCGCAACCGTCACAAGCGTTTGCTCGCCGCCCGGCAGTAACCGCAGAAACACAAAGGCCGGCTGCGCTCCCAAGAGCGCAGCCGGCCTTATCGTTCCCACGCTCTGCGTGGGAATGCCACCCCGCTAACTAAGGGTGACGCAGAGCGTCACAGGATGCGTTCCCACGCAGAGCGTGGGAACGATCAACTGCGATCTCAGGATTCGGCGCTGACCTGCGTCGGCTCCGGGCAGGACTCTTCGCCGTTGTTCAAACCTTGCTTGTAGTTGCGGCTCAGCAGCGAGGCCTTGCCGTTGTGCCAGGTCAGCGTCAGCACATACAGGGTGTCGTAGTCGCTGCCGGACCAGTCGTCGGTGATGGTGTGTTTCTCGCCCGAGGCTTCGCTTGCCACCTTGTTGATCAACTCCGGCAGGTAGCCGTGGGACCAGGCGGTGTAGATGGTGGCGTTGTGGTATTTGTCTTCCACCAGTTCATCGGCCAGGTCGCTGGTGTCATTCGCCGAGAAGTTGATGTTCACCGGCAGGCCCAATTTGATGGCGCTGGGGCTGATGGTCATCAGTGGGCGAATGTAGCTGTAGGAATTGTCCAGCTCACCTTCCTCGACATTGCGTGTCGGGTTGGCAGCAAACACGAAGTCGGCCTTGCCGAACTTTTCCGGCAACAGGGTGGCGAGGTTCATCGCCCGGTTCAGGCCCTGGCAATTGAGTTGGCCCAGGCCGCCGGCCGGTTTCTCACCGTGGCGCAGGAACACCAGGGTTTGCACGCCGTCGGCCTGTTCGGCACGGCTGGTGCGCGACTCCAGGGTCAGGCCGATGGCACCGCCCACCAGCAACAGCGGCAACATAATGTATGAATAGCGTTTCAGGCGTTGCGCAAGGCACAGAGGCTTGATTGTCATTGGTCTAGAGTCTTCAGTGCATCGGGTGAGGGCCGACACGCCCGGCCCCAGTGACGCCTAGGGCGTCCTGCGGTTTTCCTGTCGTTATAGCAAGGTGCCTCCATTCACCGTTAAAGCGCACTTAAGAGTGTCCAAGGGCGTATTGGTTCGCCCATGCGGGATAATAAGCCGCGGATGTTGCGCATTGATGACCCATGCAGGACACCGGGTAGATGACTATCATGTGGCCTTTCTGCTCAGGGGATTTCCCGATGAACCCACTCGCCGCTTTCCCGATTAATAGCAAATGGCCCGCGCAGCATCCCGAACGCTTGCAACTGTACTCGCTACCCACGCCCAACGGGGTAAAAGTCTCGATCATGCTCGAAGAGCTGGGCCTGCCCTACGAGGCGCACAAGGTCAGTTTCGAGACCCAGGACCAGATGTCCCCCGAGTTCCTGTCCCTGAACCCCAACAACAAGATCCCCGCGATCATCGACCCCGATGGCCCTGGCGGTGTGCCGCTGGCGCTGTTCGAGTCTGGCGCGATCCTGATCTACCTCGCCGAGAAAACCAGCCAGTTGCTGTCCGAAGACCCGGCCACGCGCTACGAAACCCTGCAATGGCTGATGTTCCAGATGGGCGGTATCGGCCCGATGTTTGGCCAGTTGGGTTTCTTCAACAAGTTTGCCGGCAAGGACTACGAGGACAAGCGCCCGCGCGACCGCTACGCCGCTGAATCCCGGCGCTTGCTGGGCGTGCTGGAAAAACGCCTGCTGGGCCGCACCTGGATCATGGGCGACGACTACAGCATTGCCGACATCGCCACCTTTCCGTGGATTCGCAACCTGATTGGCTTCTACGAATCCGGCGACCTGGTGGGCATCGCCGACTTCCCTAATGTGCTGCGTGCGCTGGATGGCTTTGTCGCCCGGCCGGCGGTGATTCGTGGTCTGAATATTCCGAGCTGAAGCATGCCGACTTTCGATTTCAAACAACTGGATGTATTCAGTCACGTGCCCCTCAAGGGCAACCCCCTGGCGGTGGTGTTGGGCGCTGACAGCCTGACGGACCAGCAGATGGCCGATTTCGCCAACTGGACCAATCTCAGTGAAACCACGTTTTTGCTGACGCCCCGTGATCCCCGTGCTGACTACCGGGTGCGAATTTTCACCACCGTGCAGGAACTGCCGTTCGCCGGGCACCCGACGTTGGGCTCATGCCATGCGTGGCTGCAAGCAGGCGGTGTGCCCAAGGGCGAGGACATCATCCAGGAGTGCGAGATCGGCCTGGTACGCGTGCGCCGCCAGGGCGATGAACTGGCGTTTATTGCGCCGCCTTTACTGCGCGCCGGTTCAGTGGAGGCGCCGGTGCTGGAGCGTGTGTGCCAAGGGTTGGGCTTGCGCGCCGAAGACGTTGTGCGCAGCCAATGGGTGGACAATGGCGCTGGATGGCTGGCGCTGATGTTGGCCGATCGCGATCAGGTTCTGAATTTACAGCCGGACTATGCGCAGTTGCTCGGCTTGGCCGTAGGCGTGATTGCCCCCTGCGACCCCGCGCGCGACGCGGTGGATACGCAGTTTGAAGTACGCGGATTTATCGCCGGAGATGGCGCCCCGGAAGACCCCGCCACCGGCAGCTTGAATGCCGGTATCGCCCAATGGCTGCTGGGCGAAGGCTTGGCGCCTGAGCGCTATGTGGTCAGCCAGGGCACGGCCTTGGGGCGTGCGGGGCGCATTCGTATTGAGCGCCAGGGCGATGACATCTGGGTGGGCGGTGCGGTCGCGGTGTGCATTGAAGGGCGTCTACGGCTCTAGATCAATGAATTGTTGCGGGCCTCGCAATACACTGTTGGGCCCTCGGCGTTTGTGTTGCCTATGCCGGTGGGCATAAGCTTTCGCCCCAAAGCCTTCACCCTATTTCAGGACCGCCATGACCAGCCAGTTCCCCCAAGCCCGCCCACGTCGCCTGCGCCGCTCCCCGGAGTTGCGTGGCTTGTTCCAGGAAACCGAGTTCACCCTCAATGATCTGGTACTGCCGATTTTCGTCGAAGAAGAAATCGACGACTTCGTGCCGATTACCAGCATGCCGGGCGTGCAGCGAATCCCGGAGAAGAAACTGGCCGCCGAGATCGAGCGTTACGCCCGCGCTGGCATCAAGTCGGTGATGACCTTTGGCGTGTCCCACCACTTGGACGCCAGCGGCAGCGACACCTGGAAGGAACGTGGCCTGGTCTCGCGCATGTCCTCGATCATCAAGGACGCCGTGCCGGACATGATCGTGATGTCCGACACCTGCTTCTGCGAATACACCGACCACGGCCACTGCGGCGTGATGCACGGCGCCCACGTCGACAATGACGCGACCCTGGTCAACCTCGGCAAGCAAGCCGTGGCCGCCGCCCGCGCCGGCGCCGATGTGATCGCACCGTCGGCGGCGATGGACGGCCAGGTCCAGGCGATCCGCCGCGCCCTGGATGATGCCGGTTTCACCCACATCCCGATCATGGCCTACTCCACCAAATTCGCCTCGGCGCTGTACGGTCCGTTCCGCGAAGCCGGCGGCAGTGCGCTCAAGGGCGACCGCAAAAGCTACCAGATGAACCCGATGAACCGCCGCGAAGCCGTGCGTGAATCGCTGCTGGACGAACAGGAAGGCGCGGATGCGCTGATGGTCAAGCCGGCCGGGGCCTACCTCGACATCATCCGCGACATCCGCGAAGCCTCGCGCTTGCCGGTGGCGGCGTACCAGGTGAGCGGTGAGTACGCGATGATCAAGTTCGGCGCCCAGGCGGGGGCGATCGATGAGGACCGCGTCGTGCGCGAAACCCTCGGCTCGATCAAGCGCGCCGGTGCGGATTTGATCTTCACCTACTTTGCGATGGACCTGGCCCTGGCCGGGATCTAAAGATGTAGGTGCTGGTTTTGTGTGGGAGCTGGCTCCCACCAAGATCAGCGCTGCGCAAACGCCAGATTCAACCCCAGCCCCGCAAAGGCCGCCGCAAAACTGCGTCGCAGCCAGTTCTGCACCCGTGGTGACTCGATCACCGCACGCCGAAACACATTGGCCAGCAGGCCATACATCACGAACACCGCAAACGTCATCGCCATGAACACGCCGCTCAATACCAGCATCTGCACGGTAGGCGCCGTGCTGCCTGGCGCGACGAACTGCGGCAGGAAGGCCAGGAAGAAAATCGTCAGCTTGGGGTTGAGAATATTCATCAGCAGGCCGCGCAGCATCAGGCTGCTGGCACTGGCAACCACGGGCGAGTCACTGACGGCAAAGGCCGAGCGATCACGCCAGGTGGCATAGGCCACATACAGTAGGTAGGCGACACCGGCGTACTTGAGCATGTCGAACGCCAACGCGCTGGTGTGCAGCAGGGCGGACAGGCCGAGAATCGAGGCCAGCAGGTGCGGGATGATCCCGGCCGTGCAGCCCAGCGCGGCGAACAGGCTGGCGCGCTTGCCGGCGGTGAGGCCGGTGGACACGGTAAAAATCACGCCGGTGCCGGGAATCAGTACGACAATCAGGCAAGTGACAAGAAAATTCAGGCTGAGCATGGCATTCAAACTCCGTGTAGGAATGGTCGATGTCAGATCCTGTCACGATAGACGCGGGTTGGCGAGCGCACCCGGTCAGCGAACCCTGGTTACACTTACCGGTCGATATACCCGGTCTGTCGTTATTCAAGGAAGCCCCATGTCCCTACGCCGCTTGATCCTGTGCCTCACCCCATTGCTGGTATTGGCCGGTTGCTCCACCGCGCGCGGCCCGCAGCAGCCTGAGCGCGACGAAGCCGAGGTGAAGGCGCAGATCGTGCGCCTGCTGCCGACGACCGTGGCGGATCGCAAGGGCTGGGCTCAGGACATCTACACGGCCTTTGACACCCAGAAGATCTACCCAAGCACCGAGAACATCTGCGCGGTACTGGCGGTGACTGAGCAGGAGTCCACCTACCAGGTAGATCCTTCCGTGCCGAATATGGGCAAGATCGCCAGGGACGAAATGCTGCGCCGCGCCGCCAAGGTGTATGTGCCAGCGGTAGTGGTACGCAGCACCTTGCAACTGCGTTCGCCCACCGGCAAGACCTACGCCGAGCGCCTGGAGGCCGCGCGCACCGAGAAGGACTTGAGCGGCATCTTCGACGATTTCATCAGCATGGTGCCCCTGGGCAACACCTTGTTCGGTGGTTTCAACCCCGTACACACCGCTGGCCCCATGCAAGTCAGCATCGAGTTTGCGCAGAAACAGGCACGGGGTTATCCCTACACGGTGGATGGCACGATCCGACGCGAAGTCTTCACCCGCCGTGGCGGCATGTACTTTGGCATCGCCCACTTGCTCGGTTACCCGGTGAACTACGATCAGCCGCTGTATCGTTTTGCCGACTTCAACGCGGGTTGGTACGCCAGTCGCAACGCGGCATTCCAGGCGGCGGTCAGCCGTGTCTCTGGCACCGAGCTGGCGCTGGATGGGGATTTGATTCGCTACGGCTCGTTGCTGCCCGGTACCACCGAGCTGGCCGTGCGCTCACTGGGCGCGAAGCTGGACATGCGCAACCCCAGCATCCGCAGCCAGTTGGAGCAGGGCGAGCAGTTGGACTTTGAAGACACCACCCTCTACAAACGCGTGTTTGCGCTGGCTGACACAGCGGCCGGCAAGCCGATGCCACGGGCAATTCTGCCGGGCATCGTACTCAAGAGCCCGAAGATCACCCGCAACCTGACCACCGCGTGGTTTGCCAAGCGCGTGGATGAGCGCTATCAGCGCTGCATGAAGCGCTGACTGTGGCGAGGGAGCTTGCTCCCGCTGGGCTGCGCAGCAGCCCCAAGGCCGTCACTGATTAGTGTCTGATCCACCGCGTTCTACTTTTTTGGGGCCGCTTCGCAGCCCAGCGGGAGCAAGCTCCCTCGCCACAATAAACCGGCGCCACAGCCACACCCACAACCACACCACCGGGAACGCCAGGATCACAAACGGCAGCACATAGCTTGCGCGTTCCAGGGCGTCGGCGGTGCCGTTCACCAGGTTGTCGCCGAGGTTGCTGAACATGCGGCTGAAACGCGATGGTTGGTTGGCGCCGTCGGAGGAGCGGAAGTTCAGGGTCACGCGGTTGGTGTCGAGACGGCGTTGCTGGTTGGCGGAGACCTGCGCCAGTTCCTGCAACTCGTTTTCGATGGCGGCTTGCTCTTTGCTCAAGGCGATCAAGTCGCTGACGGTGATGTCCTTGCGCTTGGCCAATTCGTCCAGGCGCTGTTGCTGGGCTTGCAGGCGATCCTGGCGGCGGCGTACATCGGCGACGGCGTCGGCCAGGTCTTCGGCGGTGGTGATGCGTTGGCCGAGCGTGCCCCCTTCCGTGGCCATGGCGACCATCGGCTCCACACCGGTGGGCGCGATGCGCAGGATGATCTCGCCACCGTTGCCGTCTTCGGTGATGCCGAGGATGTTGCAGGCGCCAAAGCGTGCCGTTTCACAGGCCTCGCGCGTGGCCTGCATACGCGGCGCTAGCAGGGCGCCGGGCAGAGCCAGGGTCAGTTCGTGCTCATAGGCCAATTGCGCGCCGGCCTGGCTTTGTTCGCCGTTGATCGCCCGTGCGCGGGAGTGATCCTTGGGCGAGCAACCGGCGAGGGTCAGGCCTGCCAGCAAGATCAAAATAAGCGGTGTGGCTTTGCCGTCCAGATGGCGCATTGCGGTTCCTTGGGAGGTGCGGGGAAATTTGGACGGCGATTAAAGCGGGTCTGGCGGATTAACGCAAAGCATCGTGCAGGATTTGCGTGGCTGATGGTGATGGCTGGCGCAGACGGGCTGGAGTACACCTCAGGTCTGACGCCAAGGAAGAACCCGCCATGATCGCTGCCCCCGAAGGTTTTGTTTCACTGCCCCGCAGCAGCCCGCTGCTCGACTTGTTGGGCCCGGCATACTGCCGGGGTGAAGGCCTGGCACTGGAGATCGGCTTGCGCGCCGACAATCGCCACGCCAATGGCCGCGGCACCGTGCATGGCGGAGTGTTGGCGACGTTGGCGGATGTCGGCATGGGGTATGCGATGGCGTTTTCCAGTGACCCACCGCTGCCGTTGATTACGGCGAGCATGACCTTGGACTACCTGGGCGCGGTGCAGGTGGGGGAGTGGATGGTGGTGAAGTTGGAACATCACAAGCGTGGGCGGCAGATGGCGTTTGCCACGGTGAGTGTGCAAGTGGGGGAGAAGGTGGTGGTGCGGGCGAATGCGGTGTTTGCGGTGCCTCGCTCTGATGAACGATAGAGATCAAATGTGGGAGCGGGCTTGTGTGGGAGCGGGCTTGCTCGCGAAAGCGGAGTGTCAGTCACTTGATTTTTAACTGACACTCCGTCTTCGCGAGCAAGCCCGCTCCCACACAAGCCAGCTCCCACAGTTGGACTGTGTTTATTCAGATAGAGCGGGCAAAGAAAAGGCCCGGTTTTCGTGGAACCGGGCCTTTTCAATAGTGCTCTTGCCAATCAGCTACGTTCGAGAGCCAGGGCCACACCCTGACCGCCACCGATGCACAGCGTCGCCAGGCCTTTCTTGGCATCACGCTTGATCATTTCATGCAGCAGGGTCACCAGCACGCGGCAGCCTGAGGCGCCAATCGGGTGGCCGATGGCAATGGCGCCGCCGTTGACGTTGACCTTGTCCGCATCCCATTCCAGCTCTTTGCCCACCGCCAGTGCTTGCGCGGCGAAGGCTTCGTTGGCTTCGATCAGGTCCAGGTCACCCAGGCTCCAGCCGGCCTTGTCCAGGCAGCGGCGGGTGGCCGAGACCGGGCCGATGCCCATGATCGCCGGGTCGACGCCGGCGTTGGCGTAGCTGGCGATGCGCGCCAGCACCGGCAGGCCGAGGGCCTTGGCCTTGTCGGCGCTCATCAGGAGCACTGCGGCGGCGCCGTCATTGAGGCTGGAAGCGTTGCCGGCGGTGACGCTGCCGTCTTTCTTGAACGCCGGTTTGAGTTTGCCCAGCGATTCGGCGGTGGTGCCGGCACGGGGCTGTTCGTCCACGGCGAAGGCTACTGGGTCGCCTTTGCGCTGGGGGATCAGGATTGGGGTGATTTCGTCGGCAAAGCGTCCGGCTTCGATCGCTGCCGCGGCTTTTTGCTGAGACGCAGCGGCGAACGCATCCTGGGCTTCACGGCTGATGCCGTATTTATCCACCAGGTTCTCGGCAGTGATGCCCATGTGGTAGTCGTTGAACGCATCCCACAGGCCGTCGGTGATCATGCTGTCGATCATCTTGGCATGGCCCATGCGCAGGCCGGTGCGCGCGGCGGGCAATACGTACGGGGCCAGGCTCATGTTCTCCATGCCACCGGCGATGATCACCTCGGCATCGCCGCAGCGAATGGCCTGGGCGCCCAGGTGCAGGGCCTTGAGGCCGGAGCCGCAGACTTTGTTGAGGGTCAGGCTCGGCACCGCATGGGGCAGGCCGGCAAGGATCGAAGCCTGGCGCGCCGGGTTCTGGCCGCTGCCTGCGGTGAGCACCTGGCCGAGGATCACCTCATCGACCAGGGCCGGGTCGAGGCCGGTCTGCTCCAGCAGGCGACGGATCACGGCGGCGCCCAGTTCCGGTGCCGGAATATTTGCCAGCGAACCCTGGAAGCTGCCCACGGCGGTGCGGGTGGCAGCAACAATCACGACGTCTTGCATGGAATCTGTCCTCACTGGAAGTGCATTTCTGGAACGTGGTCCGGGACGATCAGTTTACCGGCGGTCTTGCTCACAATCTCTTCAACGCTGACGCCAGGTGCGCGTTCCTTGAGGACAAAAGCGCCATCTTCGATTTCCAGGTACGCCAGGTCCGTCAGCACACGCTTGATGCAGTTCGCACCGGTCAGCGGCAGGCTGCACTGGCTGAGCAGTTTCGACTCACCGTCCTTGGACGCATGGGTCATGATCACGATGATGTTTTCCGCGCCGGCCACCAGGTCCATGGCGCCGCCCATGCCCTTGACCAGCTTGCCGGGGATCATCCACGAGGCGATGTTGCCCTGTACGTCCACCTCAAAGGCGCCGAGCACGGTGAGATCGACGTGGCCGCCGCGAATCATCGCGAAGGATTCGGCAGAGGAGAAGATCGACGCGCCAATGCGCGCGGTGACGGTCTGTTTGCCGGCGTTGATCATGTCGGCATCGATGGTGTCTTCGGTCGGAAACGGTCCCATGCCCAGCAGGCCGTTTTCCGATTGCAGCATCACTTCCATGCCGTCGGGGATGTAGTTGGCCACCAGGGTCGGGATGCCGATACCGAGGTTGACGTAGAAACCGTCCTGCATCTCGCGGGCGACGCGTTGAGCCATTTGTTCGCGGGTAAGAGCCATGTTCTGAGTCCTTATTGTTCGGGCTGGAGGCGGATTATTTGCGTACGGTGCGCTGTTCGATGCGCTTCTCGAACGTGCCGCAGATGATCCGGTCGACGTAGATGCCAGGGGTGTGGATCTGCGCCGGGTCCAGCTCGCCCGGTTCGACGATTTCCTCGACTTCGACCACGGTGATCTTGCCGGCAGTGGCGGCCAGCGGGTTGAAGTTCTGGGCGGTGTGGCGATAGATGACGTTGCCGAAGTGGTCGGCTTTCCAGCCTTTGACGATGGCGAAGTCGCCGGTGATGGACTCTTCCATCAGGTACGGGCGGCCTTTGAATTCGCGGGTTTCCTTGCCCTCGGCAACGGGCGTGCCGACGCCGGTGGCGGTGAAGAAGGCCGGGATACCGGCGCCGCCTGCGCGCATTTTTTCCGCGAGGGTGCCTTGGGGAGTCAGCACCACTTCGATCTCGCCGCTGAGCAACTGCTTCTCGAACAGCGCGTTTTCACCGACGTAGGACGCGATTACCTTGCTGATCTGCTTTTGTTCCAGCAGCACGCCCAGGCCAAAACCATCGACGCCGCAGTTGTTGGAAACCACGGTCAGGTCGCGGGTGCCTTTGCGCTTGATCTCGGCGATGAGGTTTTCTGGAATGCCACACAGGCCAAAACCACCGGAGAGCACAGTCATGCCGTCCTCCAGGCCCGCCAGCGCTTCTTCATAGGACGCCACGCGTTTATCGAAACCTGCCATATGCACCTCTTTTATTGTTTGTGGGCCAGCCAATGAACCGAGTGTTGCGCTGCCGGATTGATTTGTTAAGTTGTTTTTTAAGGTTGATTGATTTAAAAAACAGCATAGTCGAGCAGTCGTCCGGAGCAGCCTCATGACCGTTAAACAGATGCGCGCCTTTCTCGCCGTGGCCCAGAGCCTGAGTTTTGCCGCCGCTTGCGAGCGTCTGCACCTCTCGCAATCGGCGTTGAGCCTGACCATCAAGGGCCTGGAGGAAGGGCTGGGCGGGCGCCTGTTCAGTCGTAATACCCGCAACGTCGCGCTCACGCCTGAAGGTGAATCCCTGTTGCCCCTGGCGCGCCGGTTGATTGCCGATTGGGACAACGCCGAAGACGAACTGCGCCAGCGCTTCACTTTGCAACGCGGGCGCGTGACGGTGGCGGCGATGCCCTCGTTTGCCGGCAACCTGCTGCCGCCGATCCTGAAGATATTCCGTGCGCGTTACCCTCAGGTGAATGTGACCGTGCATGACTTGATCAACGAGCAGGTGCTGGAGATGGTGCGCGACCGCCAGGTGGAGCTGGGCGTGGCGTTCGAGCCCTCTGAAGGTTCTTCGCTGGCGTTTACGCCGCTGTATCTGGACCGTTTCATTGCCGTGGTGCCGGGCGATTCGCCGCTAGCGCGATGCAGTCAAGTCGATTGGAAAAGCCTGCTGGAACATCCCTTCATCACCTTGCAACGGCCTTCGACCGTGCGGGTGATGCTGGAGGAACACCTGGGTGCCTTGCAGATGAAGCTGCCGGTGGCGCTGGAAAGCCATCAACTGGCGACGGTGGGCAAGATGGTGGCGAGCGGTTTGGGTGTCAGCGCCGTGCCCGCGTTATGCGCGCGGCAGATGGAAGAGGCGGGCGCCCATTGCATTACGTTACGCGACCCGGTGATCGAACGGCCGATAGGTGTGCTGACCAAACCGGGGCATGAACTCTCGGCGGCGGCACAAGTGCTGTTTGATATTTTTCGGGATGAGGCGGCGAAGGGGCGTTTTCCGACTTTCTGAATACACCACAAACAAGTGTGGGAGCTGGCAAGCCAGCTCCCACAAGTAGTGCACAAGTTACTTTCTAGTAGTAGCGATCAATCACTTTAACTTGCGAGCTGTCCTTGACGGCTGCCCAGGCATTGTTAAGTGTGTCGAATACTTGTTCGATAAAGTTGCGATCAGCTGCAGCCTTCTTGCCGACATAACCCTGGCCACGGCGGTACACCTTCAGGCGCGCTGCCAGTTCACGGTTATTGCGGTCAAATTCGGCTTCTTGGGTATTGGGCGCCAGGCAGTCAAGTTGCACTTCGCCCGACTTACCAATCCACAGGATATGGTCGTCGAGTGTGTCTTTCTGCGCTGCGAACATCTCAGCCAATTCGTCGATAGTTGGTTGGTTGTTCAGATTCATGTGTAAGCCCCTTGACCAGTTGGCGATCTATCAATTGATTCGTTAAAACTGCTTAGTTGTCTCCGGTTGCGAAAACCGGGCGTCAGTGACGGTCTGCCGAATACGGGCAGGGTCTTGAACCTGATGCATGTAGTCTTGCTGATGAACTGCTACGCAATGGTTTCATAACGAAGACAAGCAGCGTTTGAGCTCCTTGTACCGATCCTTGCGGGCCGGTCAGCTTCATCAATCTGCCTTGTGGGCAGTGCACATCCGGAAAAAACAGCTCGGCGGTCAGACGAGCTCTTTCAAAACGCTTGTTACCAACGCTCCCGATCCGGGAGACGTCTCGATAATGCAAGGACAAAAACGTTACGTCAACGGTTATGTAGTGATTATTTTTGGTCACTACATGAATCGCCGTGGGGGCGGGGGGATGCGTGAAATTGTGACTTGGGCGTCATTTTTTGGCGTTGCGGGTCGTGGCTCGTAGCTGACTGATTCACTGCAAAACCTTGTGGGAGATTTTATGTTGATCGTTCCCACGCTCTGCGTGGGAATGCATCCTTGGACGCTCTGCGTCCGTTTTTTAAGGCGTGACGCAGAGCGTCACTGGCGGTATTCCCACGCAGAGCGTGGGGACGATCAATGTGTGCGGGCTTGCTCGCGATGGCGGCCAGTCAGCTGGTATTTCTGCAACTGAACCACCGCTATCGCAGGCAAGCCAGCTCCCACACAAGCCCGGGCCATATTTTAGATGGGGGTGGTGTTGCTATGTCAGGCGCTCAACAAGCAACGGCAACAACCGTTCGCACGATGCCTCGATCTTCACTTGCAACAACTCATCCCCCCGCGTCTTGCCCAGGTTGATGGCAATCACCGGCTTGCCTTGTTCCACCATCGCCTTGCACAGGCGAAACGCTGAATAAGCCATCAAGGATGAGCCGACCACCAGCAACCCCTCGGCCTGTTCCACCGCCACCATGGCCTTGGCGGCCGTAGCCTGGGCGACGTTCTCGCCGAAGAACACCACATCCGGTTTCAAGCGTTGACCGTTGCAATGGGGGCAGTGAGGGATGTGGAAGCGTTCTTCAAAGGCAGGATCAAGCAGCGTATCGCCATCGGGCGCTTGCACGGCGTCGACGCCGGCCAGGTAGGGATTCTCGTGTTCCATCCGTTGTTGGATCACATCACGCGGGCTGCGCTGCTGGCAGTCCAGGCACAGCACCCGGTGCAGGCTGCCGTGCAGTTCGATCACGTCATGGCTGCCGGCCTGGTCATGCAGGGTGTCGACGTTTTGGGTGATCAACCCGCTGATGCGTTGGTGTTGTTGCAGGGCCGCCAGGGCTCGATGGGCGGGGTTCGGCAGGGCGATGCGCACCCTCGGCCAACCCAGCATCGCCCGCGCCCAATAACGGCGGCGGGCTTGCGCGGTGGCGAGGAATTCCTGGTACATCATTGGCGCCTTGCCCCGGCGCACGCCTTCGCTGTCGCGATAGTCGGGTATTCCCGAGGACGTGCTGATTCCCGCACCGGTCAGCACCAGAAAGCGCCGTTCGGCCATGGCCCGATGCAGGGTGTCGAGGTGGTCATCCTGATGTTCCAGGCTGTCGAGCATGGGTTTCCCCTATTCGCCGCGAATGTATTGCTCCAGTTGCTTGATCAGGTCTGCCTGGTCGGCGATGGCCTCTTTCACCAGGTCGCCAATGGACAGCAGCCCTCGCAGTTTGCCGTCTTCGACAACGGGCAGGTGGCGCAGGTGGCTGTCGGTCATGATGTTCATGCATTCATCGACTTTTTTGTGGGTGTCGACGGTGATCACCGGAGAACTCATCACCTCGTGGACCTTCGTGGTGACCGATGACAGCCCCTTGAGCATGATTTTGCGCGCGTAGTCACGTTCGCTGATGATGCCTACCACTACGCCATCCTGGACGACCGGCAAGGCCCCGACGTTTTTCTCCGACATGCGGACCAGCGCTTCAAACACGGTGTGGTCGTGTTTGATGACATGGACTTCCTGATTCTTTTGGTCCTTGGCTTTGAGCACTTGTGCAACGGTTTTCATGGCGGCCACTCCGGTGTTGTTGTTAGGAAGTCAGCGGGTCCCCTACAGAATCCTAGACGGCCCACGCGAGGGCAAGGTCCAAAGCGGCGTGAAACCCGTCGAAAAACGTCATTCGCCGGACTTTTTTTCGGTTTTACCCGGCATTCGCCGGTTTTTTGCCGCGCCGGGGGCTGGCAGCCGCCTTGCGTGGGGCGCTCTTGCGCTTCTTTTTCCTCGGCGCAGCAGCGCCTTGGCCTGGCGGGCCGGTGATGGTCATGCGCAGGCCATTGCAGCGCGCCACCTGCTTGCTCATCCAGGCCGCCTGCTTGGCGACGAACTCTTCCAGACTCATCTCTCCGCTTTGCACCATGTCCAGGGCTTGCTCCCAGATCGCGGTGGTGCCCGGGTCGGCGATGGCGCGGGGCACGGCGTCGATCAGGCTGAACGCCGCCGGAGTCGCCGACAAGGCCTTGCCGTTTTTCACCAGGTAACCACGGTCCAGCAACCCTTGGATAATCCCGGCGCGAGTGGCTTCGGTGCCAATGCCAGTGGTGTCCTTGAGCTTTTGCTTGAGCAGTGGGTCTTCCACCAGCTTGGCGACGTTTTTCATCGCCTTGATCAAGTCGCCCTCGGTAAAGGGCTTGGGCGGTTGGGTCCACAGGTCCTTGAGGTTGACCTTGGCCACCGCATACTCGTGGCCTTGTACCAGCGTGGGCAAGGCTTGCGGTGCAGGGGCTTCGCGGCCCTTGGCGGGCGCCAGGGCTTCGGGCAGGGCGCGTTTCCAGCCGGGCTCGATCACCACTTTGCCTACCGCCCTCAGCGCTTGCCCGGCGCAGTCGAAATCCGCCTGGGTGCGATCGTATTCATGGTTGGGCAGGAACTGCGCCAGGTAGCGTGCGCGAATCAGTGTGTACACGGCGCGATGCTTGCCGGTGAGTTGCCCCGCGTCCTTGCCGGCGCCGGTGGGAATGATGCCGTGGTGGGCGCTGACCTTGGCGTCGTTCCACGCCCGCGAACGGCGTTGCGGGTCGAGATGGGGCATCAGTTCATTCACGGCCGCATCGGCCCGGCCCAGGGCGGCGAGAATCTTCGGCGCGTCGCTGTGCTGGCTCAGCGGCAAGTAGCCGCAATCGCTGCGCGGGTAGGTGATGGCCTTGTGGGTTTCGTAAAGGGACTGGGCGATGTCGAGGGTTTCCTGGGCGCCGAGGCCGAGCTTTTTGGAACAGATTTCCTGCAGGGTGCCGAGGTCGAAGGGCAGGGGCGCCACCTCGCGCATGCGTTCGGTACGTAGCTTGACCAGGCGCGCGCTGGCCGCATGGCGCATCGCATCGGCGGCGTCTTGTGCCAGTTGCAGGTTGAGGCAACGGCCCTGGTCATCACAGGCATCCTCGGCCGCGCGCCATTGGGCGGTGAAGGTCATGTGCTGATGTTGCAGGTCTACGTCGATGGCCCAGTACGCCACCGGTACGAAATCGGCGATGCTGCGGTCGCGGTCCACCACCAGGCGCAAGGTCGGGGTTTGCACGCGGCCCACGGGCAGTACGCCCTGATACCCGGATTGGCGGCCGAGCAAGGTAAACAATCGGCTCATGTTCATGCCGATCAGCCAGTCGGCGCGGGAACGGCCAAGGGCCGAGTGGTACAGGCTGAAGGTTTCGGCGCCGGGCTTGAGTGCGGCCAGGGCCTTGCGAATGGACGCATCGTCCAGTGCCGACAGCCACAAGCGCTGGATCGTCCCGCGATAGCGACAGTGCTCCACCAACTCACGGGCGATCATCTCGCCTTCGCGGTCGGCGTCGGTGGCGATCACCAGTTCCTGGGCTTCCCCTAGCAGTCGCTTGACCGCCTTGAACTGACTGGCGGTCTTGGGCTTGACCCGCATCTTCCATTTTTCCGGGACGATCGGCAGGTCGGCCAGCACCCAGCGTTTGTACTTGGCGTCGTAGGCGTCGGGCGGGGCGGTTTCCAGCAGATGGCCGATGCACCAGGTGACTGTGACCCCATTGCCCAGCCAGCAGCCGTCGCCGCGGCGGCTGGCGCCGAGCACGGCCGCAATGTCCTTGGCCTGGGAGGGTTTTTCACAGAGGTACAGCCGCATGGTTATCACATCAGATCGGGTTGATGCTGTGCAGAATGCTCAGTAAACCGGCATTGATCAACCATTATCTGTATGGATGTACAGCAATTTGTGTGGCAGCCATAAAACCAGTGTGGGAAGGGCTTGCCCCCTCCCACAGCAGATTGGCTTAGTTATTATCGATGTCCACGTGCCGGGTTTCCTTCAGGCAGAACATCCCCACCACCAGGCTCACCCCCGTCACCACCACCGGGTACCACAGGCCATAGAAGATATCCCCGGTGTACACCACCAACGCAAACGAAACCGTCGGCAGGAACCCGCCAAACCAGCCGTTGCCGATGTGGTAGGGCAGGGACATCGAGGTGTAGCGGATGCGCGTCGGGAACAGTTCCACCATCAACGCGGCCAACGGGCCGTAGCACATGGCTGCGATCAGGATCAGTGCGACGATCAGCACCACCACCATGGTTTTGTTGACCTGGGCCACATCCGCCGAACTCGGGTAGCCGGCCAGGGTCACTGCGCCGCGCAGGGCCGCTTCGTCAAAACCGTCGATACGCACTTCACCCACACTCACTTGCACCGGGCTGCCCGCTGGGGCGGCGGCGCTGCTGTAGGGCAGGCCCTGCTTGACCAGGAAGGTCTTGACCTTGTCGCACGGGCTGTCAAATTTCGCCTTGCCCACCGGGTCGAACTGGAAAGTGCAGGTGGCCGGGTCGGCCAGCACGGTGATCGGTGCCTGTTGGCTGGCCTGGTCCATCGCCGGGTTGGTGTAGTGCGCCAGGCTTTTGAAGATCGGGAAGTACAGCACGGTGGCCAACAGCAGGCCGAGCATCAGCACCGGCTTGCGCCCGACCTTGTCCGACAGCCAGCCAAAGAAGATAAAGAACGGCGCGCCAATCACCACACTGATGATCAGCAGCATGTTGGCCAGGGCCGGGTCCATCTTGAGGAACTGGGTGAGGAAGAACAGCACATAGAACTGCGCCGCGTAAAAGGTCACCGCTTGCCCGCCGTTGATGCTGAACAGCGCGATCAGCACCACCTTGAGGTTGTCCCAGTTGCCGAACGACTCACTGATCGGCGCTTTGCTTGCCTTGCCTTCCTCTTTCATTTTCAAGAAGGCCGGCGACTCGTGCAGGCTCATGCGGATCCAGGTGGAAATGCCCAGCAGCACGATGGAAAACAGGAATGGAATGCGCCAGCCCCATACTTCGAACTGGTCGCCGGTGAAGTAGCGGCAGGCCAGCACCACCAGCAACGACAGCAGCAGGCCGATGGTCGCGGTGGATTGAATCCAGCTGGTATGAAAGCCGCGTTTGCCCGCAGGCGCATGCTCGGCCACATAGGTCGCCGCGCCGCCGTATTCGCCCCCCAGCGCCAGGCCTTGGAGCATGCGCAGCACGATAAGGATGATCGGCGCGGCAATGCCGATGCTGGCGTAGGTCGGCAACAGACCCACGCAAAACGTCGCCACGCCCATGAGGATGATGGTCACCAGGAAGGTGTACTTGCGCCCGATCATGTCGCCCAGGCGGCCGAACACCAGCGCACCGAAGGGCCGCACTACAAAGCCGGCCGCAAAGGCCATCAAGGCAAAGATAAACGCCGTGGTGTCGTTGACCCCGGCAAAGAACTGCTTGCTGATCACCGCTGCCAGCGCGCCGTAGAGGAAAAAGTCATACCACTCGAACACCGTCCCCAGGGACGAGGCGAAGATGACTTTCTTTGAGTCGTTGTTGGTGCTCGCGTCTATGACCGAACCCAGGGGTTGAGCATGTTCTGACATCGGGTAGCCCTCACAGTGATTATTTATTGTTGTTCCACTGTCGGCGCCAGGTGTGGCGCCGCTATTCAGATTGCATGGACCAGTTCTCTTTGCGCAGTGAGGCTCCTTGTGTTCGGCGAAAGGATCAGCTGCGCGGCTTTTTCCGCGATCATCAGCGTGGGTGAGCAGGTGTTGCCGGAGGTGATGCGCGGCATGATCGAGGCGTCGGCGATGCGCAGGCCGGGCACGCCATGCACGCGAAGTTGGGCGTCGACCACCGCATCGGCATCACTGCCCATGCGGCAGGTGCCCACTGGATGGAAGATCGTCGTGCCGATACGCGCGGCGGCTTCGTGCAGTTCATCTCTGGTTTGCAGGGAATCGCCGGGCAGGTATTCCACCGGCTTGAATGCGCGCAGGGCGGGTGCGGCAACGATGCGGCGCGTCAGGCGGATCGCATCGGCGGCCACGCGCAAATCTTCGGGATGGCTGAGGTAATTGGGCTGGATCAGCGGCGCATCCGCCGGGTTGGCCGAGCGGATATCCACGCGGCCACGGCTCTGCGGGCGCAGGTCGCAGACCGACGCAGTAAATGCCGGGAACGCGTGCAGCGGCTCGCCAAAACGCTCCAGTGACAGCGGCTGCACATGGTATTCGAGGTTGGCCGAGGTCTGTTCCGGGCCCGAGCGGGCGAACGCGCCGAGCTGGCTGGGGGCCATCGACAGCGGGCCGCTGCGGTTGTAAAGATACTGCAGGCCCATGCCCAGCTTGCCCCATACGGAGCCGGCGACCTGGTTCAGGGTGCGAGCGTTTTCCAGTTTGTAGATCAGGCGCAATTGCAGGTGGTCCTGCAGGTTCCCGCCAACACCAGGCAGTTCACGCACGACCTCGATGCCCAACGGTTTTAGCACGCTGGACGGGCCTATCCCGGAACGTTGCAGGATGCCCGGAGAGCCCACCGAGCCGGCACACAGCACGATTTCCTTACGCGCCCTCCAGCTCAGCGACTGGCCCAACTGACGGCCGACGACTTGAGTGGCGCGGCCGTTTTCCAGGAGCACGCGGTCCACTTCCACTTCAGTCAGCACGGTGAGATTGGGCCGCTGGCGGATCGGCTTGAGAAACGCCTTGGCTGCGTTCCAGCGTACGCCGGCCTTCTGGTTGACCTGGAAGTAGCCGCAACCTTCGTTATCACCGGTGTTGAAATCGTTGATGTTGGCGATGCCGCTTTGCGCGGCTGCATCGCGGAACGCGTCGAGGATCGGCCAGTGCAGGCGCTGTTGCTCGACCCGCCACTCGCCGCCATCGCTGTGGAATTGCGAGCCACCGGCAAAATGGTTTTCGCTCTGCTTGAACAGCGGCAGCACATCGTCCCACGCCCAGCCCGGGTTGCCTGCCGCCGCCCAGCCGTCGTAGTCCTGGGCCTGGCCGCGCATGTAGATCATGCCGTTGATGGACGAGCAGCCACCCAGCACCTTGCCCCGTGGATAACTCAGCGCACGGCCTTGCAGGCCTTCTTGCGCTTCGGTCTTGAAGCACCAGTCGGTACGCGGGTTGCCGATGCAGTACAGGTAGCCGACGGGGATGTGGATCCAGGGGTAATTGTCGCGGCCACCGGCTTCGAGCAGCAGCACGCGGTGGGCGGGGTTGGCGGACAGTCGATTGGCCAGCAGGCAGCCTGCGGGGCCGGCGCCTACGACGATGTAATCGTATTCAGCAGTTGCAGTGGGCATCTGGGGTCTCGCTTGTTTTTCTTATTGCCCTCATCCTAGTTGTTAGTTTTCGTCTTAAAAATGTTAGTTTTTACCCAGCTGCTGTGCGTTTTTAAACAGTGAGTTTAAATAACGCGACCCGGGACCATGGAGAGGGAGGCGACATGTTCGACTGGAATGACCTGCGCTACTTTCTGGAGTTACAGCGCAGCGGCCGCCTGCTCACCGCCGCGCAACGCCTGAAAACCACCCACGCCACCGTCGCCCGGCATATCGAGGCCATCGAGAAAAGCCTTGGCACTGCGCTGTTTGTGCAGCATGCCCAGGGCTACGAGCTGACGCCCGCTGGTGAAGCGCTGCTCAAGCACGCCGAAGCCATGGAAAACGTCGCGCTCTTGGCCGAGGACGAACTCACCCACAGCGCCGCGCCGTTAGGCAAGATTCGCCTGGGCGTAGCCGAAGGCCTGGGGGTGATGTTTCTCGCGAGCCGCATGGGTGGGCTGTTTGATCGCTACCCAGGCCTGGAAGTGGAACTGGTGGCGGTGCCACGCTTCGTCAGCATCCTCAACCGCGAAGCGGAGATCAGCATCCACCTGGAGCGCCCCAGCGTCGACCAACTGGTCACGCGCAAACTCACCGACTATCGCCTCGCGCTTTACGCCAGCCGCGACTACCTGGAGCGCAATCCGCCGATTGAAAAGCGCGAAGACCTCGCGGCGCACGCGTGGATCGATTATGTGGACGACCTGCTATTCAGCCAGGAACTGAAATTCCTCAGCAGCTTCTGCCGCAACCCCAAGGTGGTGTTCCACAGCACCAGCGTGATCGCCCAGCACCAGGCGGCGCGTTCGGGCTTGGGGATTGCCGTGTTGCCGTGCTTCATGGCCTCGGCAGACCCGGAGTTGGTGGCGTTGCTGCCGGGGGAGGGGATCATGCGCAGCTACTGGATCAGCTCGCGGCGGGAGTTGCACAAATCGGTGCGGTTGCGGGTGTTGTGGGATTACGTGGTGGAGTTGTGCGCGCGGGAGCAGGGGTTGCTGCTCGGCGAATCCAACTGACCCACATTGGATAAACCTGTGTGGGTTTGTGTGGGAGCGGGCTTGCTCGCGAAAGCGGTGAATCAGTCACACCTGTACTGACTGACACTCCGCTTTCGCGAGCAAGCCCGCTCCCACATTTGGATTTTGGTGTGTCAGGAAGGTATTAGAGCTTCACCACCTGATGCACCTGCTCCGCACAGGCCCGTGCCTCGTCGACCATCTTTCCAAACGCCGCGCTGACCATTTCATCATGGGTCAGCCAGCGCATCTTCTGGGTCAGGCGATAGTGATAGCGCAGTGCACCGCCTTCGCGCTGGCCTTCAAGGCCCAGGTCGTACCACGGTGAGCGCACCTGGCAGCCGGGGATGGCTTTTTCCATCTGCCCACCGCTCAGAGTAATGGTGTAGTCATTGGTTTCCGGGTTGCCCTGGTCGAGGTCGGCCTGCTGCCCTTGGCGGCGGTAGTAGACGAAGGCATCCCAGCGGCCTTTGAGCGACTCATCGGTGTAGACGTAGCCATCCGCCAGTTTCTCCAGCGCGCGCTGGTCGTTCATGGTTGCGTTGACGCTATACCCGTCGTGTACGACAAAACCGGTGGCCGCGCGGGTGACGTGGCAGTCGCTGATTTCATGGCCGAAGTTGGCGCAGATGTTCTGGTCGGTGGCGGTGCTGCCTTGCTGGCGATCGGCGACGCTCAGTTGCATCAGCGGCAGGCGGCTGAAGGCGAGGGTGGCCTGGATTGCAGCGTTGCCTTGCGTGTCGTAGTGCACCTGTTTGTCCAGGCGCAGGCTGGTTTCGGGGCGTTCCAGCGGGATATGTTCTTTGCGCACCTGGCCCTGGGCGTCGTTGACCAGTACCCAGCGGTCCTGGATGTCGGGCATGGTTTGGCCCGGGGCAAACACCGGGTTGGTCGGGTCCAGCCACCAGACCTGGCCGCTCACTTCTGCACGCACGATGGCGTGATTGGGCGCGTTGGTGCCAGGTATCAACAGCGACTCCACCACATCGCCACGGCTGACCCAGGCGGATTCGGCGGGGATGCCGCTGGCCTTGAGCATGGCGGTGAGCAGAATCGCCAGATCCTTGCAGTCGCCATAGCCGTGCTGCTCGATTTCCGCCAGGTTGAACGGTACATAACCGCGCTCCGTGGCACGCCAATCGCCGAGATAGCGGTAGTGATCGTTGAGGTGCTGCATCAACGCCCCGACCCGTTCGGCGGGCGCCAAGTCGCGCGCGGCGGCGACGGCAGCCGCGCTTTGTGGCGGCAGGCTGGCGCCGAGGATCTGGTTGTAGCGCTGGGCGAAATCGCCGAAGTACGCCTGTTGCTCCACGGCGCTGCCCACTTCGATGCGGGGGATGCGCAGCAGCGCAGCGTTGGACGATTCGTTGATGTAGTTCAGAAAGGTCGGTTTTTTTTGCACCACGTCCAGGGTCTTGCCGTTGGCCGATGGCGTCACCTTGAAGCCATCAAACAGCTCAGTGCGCCACTGGATCGGCCGCTCGGCGGTGAACCGCGCCTTGAAGCGGTCGCGCCGGGCCGCGCTGGGGCCGAACTTGAGGGCGTAGTGAAACTGCGTCATTAGCGGTTTGGCCGGGCGATGTTCGCGCACTGTGTAGCGAATCTGCGTGCCGACGCGCAGGTTGGGGAAGGCCAGGGACGTCTGCTTGTCGCGGCTGAAACCCTGGTCCGGGTTGGGCGCAGTGCGCGTATCGATTTGCGTATCGGCCAGGGCAACCGGCTTGGCGCCGGGCTGGGTGGATTGCGCGCTGATCACTTCAAAGGTGTCGCCTTCGGCGTAATCGAAGTCGATGCGCGAGAGCATCTCACGGCCGTTGGGCTTGAGGATGGTGTAGTGGTAGGTGGTGGTGCAGTCGGTGCTGGCGTCACGATTGAAGTGGCAATGCAGCTCGGTGTCGCTGGCCAGTGGGGCTTCGGCCAAGGGTTGCAGCGCGGCGAAAACGGTAGGGGCTGCGAGCCCCAGACTGATGGCAAGCAAGGGACGGTGAAACGAAAAACGGTACATGGGCGCCTCGGGTGACACATTGAAACAGCTACCTGACAGGTAGCGAGAAGGCGCCGGATGATAATGGATCGCAACGGAGAATGCCAGGATTGTTCGACAATCTATCTGGCTGAAAGGCCCGAGATAGAGCCTTTTGTTTGATTTGTGTCAGGGTTTTAGCAGTTCGAACTCGGCGCTGGCGAGCTGCTCGCCGTTGATCAATATGTGCACTGCATGTTTGCCGGGATAGTGCTTGCGCGTGGTCAGCTCACGGATATGTTGCTCGCGCCGAATGCTGTGCTGTTCACCCGCGCCCAAGGTAAACGCCTTGAGCTTGAACACCTTTTTTGCGTTGTGCCCCGCACTTTTCACGTAGTCGATGGCGTAGTCCACCACCAGTTTTTGCGCGGTGTCAGCGGTGGACTCCAGGCTGAATGACAGGTTGATCCGCTCCCCAAGGTTGATCACCGCCGGTGTCACGCTCAACTGATGAATCGTCACCTCGGCCTTGGCCCCTGCGCCCATGATCGTCAGCGCACGGGTGTTGCCTTGCTTGATCAGGCTGCGCAGGGCGTGGCGGGCGATCCAGGCGGTGTGGGGGTTGTCCAGTGACCAGCCTTCGATCAGCGTGAGGACCCAGTCCGGGTGGTCCTTGGTGATGTCGTTGAGGTGGTTGGCCACCGACTTGCGCACGTACAGGCTGGGGTCGGCCTTGAGGTTGTCGAGGATCGACGCGCACAACTGGGGATTGGCCTGCACGTCGGCCAGGCGAAAGGACCAGGGCAGGCGCGGTCGCGAGCCTTCGCTGGCCAGGCGGCGCACATGGTCGTTGGCGTCCAGCGACCACGTTTGCATCACCGCCAGGGTGCGCGGGAAGTCGTGCAGCAGGAAGGGGCGGATAGCGAATTCGGCGGAGCCAAAGGTGGTGAAATATTTGAGCGCGGCCATGGAACGTTCGAAGTCATCCATTCCATAGCTCGCCACGTAATGCGGCAGGAACAGGCTGACAAAGCTGCTGTTCAGGCGCGGTGCCAGGGCATACAGCAGCTCCAGGGTTTGTGGGTAATCCAGGGGGATCACCGCGTGCAGGCTCTCGCTGACCCGCGCCATGCGCTGCAGCACCGACAACTCGGCCAGCCCGGCCTTGGCATGCTTGAGAAAGCCCTTGGCGTCGAACGCCGGGTACACCGCGGTCATTTCGCTGGCGATGTGTTGCAGGCGTTCGACATTGAAGATTTCTTTAAGGGCCGGGGCGCTGTGGTCGGTCATCGGTGAGTCCATGGGGGTGATTTAGAGAAACCAGCGGTATTCCCTGGCGTGAATCTCTTGCTGGAACGCCAAGTGGTCCTGGCGCTTGTTCTCGCAGTACACGTCGACAAATTCGGCGCCCAGCTTATCGCGCAATACCGGTTGATGCTGCATGGCGCGCACCGCATCGAGCATCTCCACGGGGAAATCGGTGCCGCTGCTGCGGTCGTCGTTCAGTGGGGCGATGGGTTCGCGCTTGGCTTCAAGGCCGTGTTCCAAACCGACAAGGATCGCCGCCAGTACCAGGTACGGGTTGGCATCGGCGCTGGCCAGGCGGTGTTCGATGCGCAGGTTGCGTGGGTCTGATTCGGGGATGCGCACGCACGCGTCGCGGTCTTCAAAGCCCCAGCTGGCGCGGGTCGCGGCGTTGACCGTGCCGCCCAGGCGGCGGAAGGCGTTGTGGTTCGGCGAGAAGATCGGCATGCAGTGCGGCAGCAACTCCAGGCAACCGGCCACGGCATGGCGCAGGGGTTGCTGCTGGTGCGCCGCCAGCAGGTTGTTGCCCGCAGCGTCATACAGGCTGACATGCACATGCATGCCGCTACCGGGGTATTGCAGGTAGGGCTTGGCCATGAAGCTGGCGCGGTAGCCGTGTTTCAGCGCCACGCCACGGGTGCTGCGGCAGAACAGGGCGGCCCAGTCGGCGGCGCGCAGGCCGTCGTCCAAGTGACCAAAGTTGATCTCGAACTGGCCGGGACCGATTTCGGCGGTGATCACCGTGATGTCGATGCCTTGGTCCTTTGCCGTCTGCGCCATGTCATCGAGCACGTCGCTGAAGCGCGACAGGCGTTCGATATGCAGGTTGGGCTGGTCGTCGGCGTCGTCGCTAAGCGGGTCGCGGGCGAATTGCGGCAGGCCGTTGTCGAGTTTCTTGTCGAACAGATAGAACTCCAACTCAAACGCCACCACCGGGTGAATGCCTTTGTGGTGCAGGCGTTCCAGCACCTTGGCCAGCACTTCGCGGGGTTCGAATTCGATGGGCGCTTCGGTGCCGTCCGAGGTGATCAGCATCTGGCCCAGCGGTTGCGATTCCCAGCTCACCGGCTTGAGTGTGCCCGGTACCAGGCGGCGGTTGGCGTCTGGGTCGCCGTCGTTGAAGCAGTAATCGCCAATCTTGAACAAACCACCCTGAACCCCTAGCAGCACTGCGTTCTGCGGCAGCTTGAGCGGGCTGCCGGCGGCGACCTTTTCCAGCATCTCGATGGGATAACGCTTGCCGTAGAAGTGCCCGGGAATGTCCAGGGCGATCAGGTCGACGTAACGCACGTCGGGGTGGTTCTGGCGAAAGGTCCGTACTTCGGCCAGCAGGGTGGATGAATGGCTTTTCACGGGTGCAGCTCCTAGTTGTAAACCCACAGCACGCGGGCGGGCAGGTCGGTCAGGTTGGCGTAGCGACAGTGGGCGAAACTGGCCAGGTGAAAGCTGTCGCCGGGGCCGAGGGTGACCGAATCGGCTTCACCCTCCACCCACAGCGTCAATTCGCCTTCCAGCACAAAACCGGCCTGCTCGGCGCGGTCACTCATGGTCTGTTCACCGCTGTTGGCGCCTGGGGCGAGCAGGCTGTCGAGCATCGAGAAGGCGCCGTTCATGCTCGGCGACACGAGGATGTCGGTGATGCCGTTGGCGTAATACACGGTGCGCCGTTCGTTGGGGCGGGTGATCCAGTCCACGGCCTTGGGCTTGGGCTGGCTGTAGAAGTAGGTGGTGGGCACGTCGAGGGCGTGGCTGATGGCAGTGAGGTCTGCCACGGTCGGGCGTGACAGGCCGCGTTCGACCTGGGACAGGAAACCCACCGAGCGCTCGATCTTTTGCGCGAGCTGGGCGAGGGTGAGCTTCTTGTGCTTGCGCAGATCGTGGATAAGCGCGGCGAGGGTGGCGAGTTCTTCTTGAGGTGTCATGAAATTTATGTCGAATAATTTCATGAAAAATTACATGAATTATTTCATATGGGCAATGAAATATCTGCGTTTGTTCAAGCTCCTGTGGCGAGGGAGCTTGCTCCCGCTGGGCCGCGAAGCGGCCCCAACTCAAACGCCGAGGTTTTCCAGGCAGTTCTCGGTGGGGGCTTTTGGGGCTGCCGCGCAGCCCAGCGGGAGCAAGCTCCCTCGCCACATTGGTGGGTGGAAACATGGGGATATTGAATTGGGTGGGGGGATTGAGGGTGGTTGCTAGCGTGAAGTGACCACTCATCAACTCACGGGAGCAGTGAATTGCTTCAGAAACCCAACTCTCATCTGTTACGTCGTGGCCGTTATTCAGAATCAGGTCGTGCTTATCTGGTGACCGCGGTGGTTTATCAACGGCGGCCAGTGTTTACCGACTTCTACCTGGGACGATTACTGGTTGCAGAGTTCAGGCAGGCCCATGACCTTGGTCTGGTCAGCTCTCTCGCGTGGGTCATCATGCCGGACCATTTCCACTGGCTGTTTGAGTTACGAGAGGCGGCGTTACCCCAGGTTATGCGGCGAGTGAAATCCAGAAGTACTTTAACGATCAATCGGGCCAGTGGTACGTGGGGTGCTTTTTGGCAAAGCGGATACCATGACCGCGCGGCGCGTGCTGAAGAAGACCTGATTCAAATCGCCCGCTACATCATCGGCAACCCCTTGCGAGGGGGATTGGTCGAGCATATTGGCGACTACCCATTGTGGGATGCATCCTGGTTATGACGGTTACCCCCCTGTGGCGAGGGAGCTTGCTCCCGCTGGGCCGCGAAGCGGCCCCAACTCATACGCCGAGGTTTTCCAGGCAGTTCTCGGTGGGGGTTTTTGGGGCTGCTGCGCAGCCCAGCGGGAGCAAGCTCCCTCGCCACAGAGGCTTGATTGAATGATCCCGCGCAGCAGCGGTCGGAACCTGGGTACGCACCATTCATTGAAGGAGCACCCATGAAAGCCAAATCCCTCGTTGCCTGCCTGCTGGTCGCCACCAGCCTATCCACTGCCAGTTTTGTCGCGCAGGCCGGTGATACCCCGCAGGAAACCGTGCAGCCTTCCAACATCAACACCCGTGACTTGAAAGAAGGCGACCGCGCCCCGGATATCCTGATGCGCAAGGAATCGGCCGTCAGCGATTGGAAAAAACGTGGCCTCAAGCAGCCAGAAGCCGACAGCCAATGGGCGCGGGTGGGGGATAAATTCGTACTGCTCAAGACCACCAACGGTACGATCCTTGAGATCACCCCAGTCAAAAAGTGAGGTGTTTACAGTGACATGATGTCGGGTCGCCGATCAGGGGGGCGGAGTCGGTAGGCCCTGATCGGTTTTGCTCAGTTGACCTTAAGGCATAAAAATAAAGGGTGTCACCACGTGTGCTCTTCGATTGACCCGCAAGACCCCGATCAAGGGTACAAAGCTACCGTTGGCATGCGCCAGTGACGCCATTGCCCGAAGCCCTGTCGGCAAATTCTGAAAGCTGTTGCGTTGCGGACTTGGTTCGATGTAGTTCCGGTAAGCGAGCGTGTTCGACGGTGTTCTACGCAACGAAAGCCAATAGACGGTGGTGTGCCCGGTGCGCCTGAAGAGGAAGTGGTCCGGTGCTGCGAGCTCAAATACTTCATACCCGCTGTTCCTCAAAATGGTGCTCATGAGTGCCCGGGTTGTCACATCGTTTTGATGTAGGAACGCTTGGGCTGCGAGGACTCCCGGGACGCGAGAAGTGTTCAACTCCAGCAGGGTGAACCGATTTGGACTGGGGGTTAACGTCCAAAAGTTTTGGTTGTATGCAAGTGGGTGTCGGTTGAGCAACAAGAGCGGATCGCTCGGTGTCACCGACGGCCTGATCGACCAGGTTCTCCAGTCCCGTATGGTGTTCAACAGGCGTGAATAGCCGTTGGAGGATAGCCCTGACGGGTTGGTGTTGGTGAATAGAGCCTCGGCGATTTGCCTCGCGCTTCGATCGGAAAAGAAAGGGAAAGCCTCCCGGATGTAGGTGGTCAGCGTACGGCGAAAGGGTACGAACCCGATCATCCAGGTTGACAGCGAAGCGCTGTACCCCACAGGCCGGGGCTGATCGAAAAGGTTGTAGTGAAGGATGTCCTCAAAATCAATGAACCTGGAATATCGGAGGTTGTTTGGCACCAACACTGCGCCAGTTTGCATACTGCCGCCCGGCAGGATTGCGTAGTGGCGGCCATCTATCTGAATGTATTCTGGCGCGTTAGCGCCTGCTTGCGGCGCCGTCCCGCGCCAGATCTGCGGGCGTTCTGGTACCGCAGCCAGCGCCGTGGCATCCAGGGTTTGCCCCCAATCCACAAAGCGCTCTTCGTCAGGCCGTGAACGTCTCGGCTGTCCGGTAGCCAAGCGGCTTGGCCCAGGCGTCGGCTCCACTGGGCTTGGCGTTACCGTGCTCGATGGCCGCCGCCCTCTGACCCGTGCAATAAACTGCTCGGGGGTAACGAGAAAAAGATAGCGTTGATAGCCGCTCGGCACGGACAGCGATGTTCGCAAATGATGGACCAATGACATTTCGAGTTCCTGTACACGGGCGACAGGGAAAATAAACGAAGAAAACACGTGCCGAGCCTGCTCTTGGTCCAGATACGGGAACAGGTCCATCAATGCCCTTTGCGCAGCAGTCGGTGTTGGCGCGCCACCCAGTAGTCCCAAGCCTTCGCCACTTAACCCGGGCGAACGGATTTCCCACGAGCCCCCGCTGTTGCGATACAACGGATCGCCTTTGTAGGTGCCTTGGGCACGACGTGGGTCCCTGAGCCGCCATATTTCGGCGTCGCTGTCACGACGTATGGAATACCAGCGGCTTTTCTCCAGCAGGAAATGCTGTGGGGCTTGAAAGGTGTTTGGCTCGACCACATCGCGCACGTAGATTTGATGTGACTCCCATCCCGTAAGGGGGGTTATACCTTCTGGCTTCTTTGCCAGTGACAGTTTGGGGTCTAGCCCGGAGGGTGATGGGCGCAGGGCTGGGGTCGAACGTAAAGTGCCAGCACCCACGGCACCGTCGATCACGGCGCCCAGCAGCTCGCCCAATGCGCGCACGACGTAGTGGGCCGCCGTCTCACGATCACCCAGTTGCGCGGCTTCTACGGCGTTGATCACCGACAGAATGCTTCTGGCCAACCCGATTGGCAGCATGATCTTGACCGGGAAAAGCATGGTTGCGACGTCCAATGCCGCAGTGATCAGGGTCGTGGCGGACGCGACATTGGCCTCCTGTGTGCTGGTGGATTGGGCGCCGGCATCGTTGATGATGGTCGAAGCTTCTATTGCATAGGCTTCTTCCAGGAAATTATCGGCGATCCGCGTAAGCGCTATGACGGACTCCCCGGCACCGCCGTTCAATACGCTGCGAATCCTGGTTCGGGCGCTCAGCGTTGTGCGTTCAATCAGGTACTCACGCCAGGCACTGTGGTTAATGAAGTCGCGGTGCATGCTTGAAGCGTCGGCGTACTCATGGAACAACCGACCGCCGCTGGCTTGCGGGGTGTACACCACCTTTGAGGCGACATTCTGGGAGGCGGTTGAAAAAACCAATACGCCGCGGACTCTCTCGCCGCGTAATCTCAAGCTGCTGACGGTAATTCGATGTTCTTCGACCTTACGCCGCTTGTCGTCATCGGTGGGCCCCGCGAGCACACTCATTACCCAGTTGAAACCTCGGTCGAGCCTGTCAGGGAGGAAGTCGCGAGCAATTTTCGCCTCCAGCGCATCGACCCGTATTTGCAGAGCCATCACCTGCGTGAAGCTTTGCTGCTCGATCTTTGCCGCTTCGGAGGTCATCAGGCGTTCTTTCAAAAAACGGTCGTAGCTGTCGCCGATGTTGACTTTGCGTATCAAATCTTTGACCTGGGTGACGGACAACGCAGTAAAGGGTGTTTGGTCTCTATTGGTCAGCCTTGAGAAGTTGATGAAGTTGAGGTCGATCCATTCCACGTTTTCCAGGGCCAGTTGGGTCAATGTTCGCTTACGCGATTTGAATACCTTGGAACCCGGCTCTGGCGGGAGCGGCTTTGAGCCGACCACGTAGGCACCCGTTTGCCGAATCACGTAGCTTTTGGTGTGGACGATTATGTCGTCCGGGTTTACGGTAAGGCCGTATTCAGCCTCCAGTTCCTGGTGCAGTTGATCATTGCTGTAGGCCAGCAAGGTTTGCCGGTCACTGTACTGCGACAGCGAGGGAAGCCCGCCCGCTGTGTCGAGCGTGCGCAAATAGTCGCTGTAGTCGCGCACGGCGGCCTCCCACTCCTGCTTCTCTGTGGGGGTGGCGTCTTTGAGAAACTGTCGGAGGTCCCGTTGGATCTGTTTTCGCACTCTGGCGGTTAGAACACCACTGGCGTCGAAGGCGCGAGCAAAGTCGGCCACGCGGTCGAGGCTTGCAGGCAGGTGAGCACTGTCGATGTCATCTTTTTGTCTTTGATAGTGGGCCACCATCCAGGTGAATTGCGCCTGCAGCTGCACGTAAAGCGAATCGAGGCTGTAGGTGAAAATCGACTCCAGCTTTTCGATGTAGCGAAACCGATCACGTGTGCTCGGTTGTTGATGAAACGCGAGGCCCGTCGCGCGATCCTTTTCTTCCATCAGTTCCATGAAGCCTGGGAATTCCAGTGGGCTGTTCAACCGCCGATGCAGTTCCTGGTCAAGGCTGGCCAGGGAGTCGAATCTCTCGAAGCCGCTGCCTGGAAGAAACAGCATGACGCTGCCAACGTTGGTTGCGACAACGATGTCGCGCACCTGTGGAGCGGGGCGGTCAGCTTCGGGGTGAACCGTGGCGTCATCCTGGTCTCGCGAGGTGATGACGAACGCGCCGTACAGAGGAATGTCAGTGGACAGTTTATCGTTGATGGCCAGCCCGTAAGCGCAAGGCCGGTAGCCGGGTAAAGCCGCGCGCGATAGCGCATCCGGATGTTGTGTGAGCTGGGTGAGCAACAATTCATCCGAGGCCTCCAGCACACCGTCGGCCTTGAGCAGCGCTACTTCGTTTTTCATTATTTCGAGGCGTTTTTCGGCCACCCATTCCTTGCAGGTACGGACCTCGGTCAGGTTGACTGGGCCGTTCCAGAATTCGTCCAAGTACGCGTTGAACTGTGTGTCCAGCCCACTCGCCAGGGTGTTGAGAAAGTCTGCGAATGCGTCAGCGGTGATGCCTGTGACGGGTTCAGCCTCGTCCTCGGTATTAAGGGAGAGGTGAAAGCTCACCGCACGATGGGTATAGGTGGTGGGGGTGTTGCTCACGATCCTTTGCGCCACAGCCTCCATCAGCGTAGGCAGTATCGGTGTCAGTTTTCCCGTATTGGAGAGTTGGCTCGTGAGCGATGTATCGGCGCCGACTTTGATGAATGTGTTATTTACATCCAGAGGGGTTGGCAGTGTTGCAAAGGTTCGGTTGAAGGCACGTTGCACAAACAGGGAAAAGGTCGGCTGTTGCGTTAATTTGTCGAGTACCTCGTCATTCAGTGCGAGGATTTTTTCGGTAAGTCGGGATTTCAACAGCGCATCCCTGGCGTTCAAGGATTCCAGCAGTGGGGACGATGGGGCTGATCGGGATTGCATGGGCGGGACCAGTAGAGAGGATTGAGCAGTCATCCTGTCGTATCGCTGGCCCTCAAATGCCATACACAGGTAGCTCAATGAGCGACATCGTGAGGTAGCACTTACGTGCTCGCGCGCTACTGCGTTAAGGTGATCGACCTTACTGACCGCTTCACCTTGAAAGAACGAGAGCAGGATGCTTGCCACAATAAGAAACTACCCGCGTACCGTGAACCTGTTGCTGTCCGCCACGTTGATGCTGACATTGGCCAAGGCAATCACGTTTCCCTATCTTGTGATTTACCTGACCAGCCACTTCGCCCTGGACATCACCCAGGTCGGCCTGGTGATCGGCAGTTCATTGATCGTCGGTTCATTGCTCAGCGTATACGGCGGCTTTCTTGTCGACCGCATCAATAGCTACCGGCTGCTGCTTGGCCTGAGTGTGCTGTTTGTGCTGGGGTTTATCGGTACGCTGCTCGCGCAGAACATCTGGGCGTTCTACAGCTGCCTGATCCTGATCAACCTGGCTTATGCGGTCATCGACATCGCCGTGAAGGCCGGCTTTGCCAGCCTGTTGCCGGAAGAGGCGCGCAGTGAAGTGTTTTCCATCAAGTACACCCTGACCAACATTGGCTATGCCGTGGGGCCGGCGTTCGGGGCAGTGGTGGCCAAGTTGGATATCAGCCTGCCGTTTATCCTGTCGGCGCTGTTGGGGGTGGTTTTTTTCCTGCTGTACTGGCGCTGGGGCGACCGCACGCTGACCACGGTTGACGCGACGCAGAAGCCGGTGTCGTTTGTGGCCGTTGGCCGCGTGCTGTTGAAGGATCACCGGCTGGTGTGCTTCACCGTGGGCGGGCTGCTCAGTGCCGTGGTGTTCGGCCAGTTCACGGCCTACCTGTCGCAATATCTGGTGACCACCACCACTGCGGAATACACCTACACCGTCATCAGCGCCGTCCTTACTACCAACGCCGTGCTGGTGATTGCCTTGCAGTATGTGATTGGCCGACGAATTTCCCACCGCCACCTGAGCCAGTGGCTGATTTTCGGCTTGAGCATGTTCATGTTGGGGTTGATCGGCTTTGCGCTGTCCACCAGCGTGCTGTGGTGGGTGCTGGCGATGGCGGTGTTTACGGTGGGGGAGATTATCGTGTTCCCGGCCGAGTATATGTTTATCGACCGTATCGCCCCGGACCACCTGCGCGGCATGTACTACGGCGCGCAGAACCTGTCCAACCTCGGTGCCGCCCTGGGGCCGGTGTTGTGTGGCCTGGTACTGGCCAGCCAGCCGGCCCACTACATGTTCTACATGCTGGGGGCGTTTATCGTGGGCGGCGGGGTGTTCTATTTCATTGGGGCGTCGCTGAAGGCCAGTCCTCCAGCGTGAGCTTGCCGACGGTGTTGCTGTGCAGTTCGTAGCGCAGCTCCTCCACCATTTTTTCCACTTCTTGCGGGGTCTGCAGCCGGTTGGTGCTGATCCCGGTCACCACCAGGTCTACCCGGCCGGTATCCAGGTCGTAGACCTTGAGGGTCAGCGACGCGTCCCGGCACAGGGTGAATTCACACGTCAGTGGCGACAGGCCTTCTTCGATGCAATTTCGCAGTTGAGAGAGGGTAAACATGCGGGTTCCTTCAGGGCATGAACTTCGACACCTGAAGGTTATTGATTGCCCGTGTGCGCCATAAGGCGAATTCGCACTAGGCGTACTAGTGCATTTGCACTTCAAGGGCTTACTTTTTAAGCCGCAGTTCACCGGCAAACAACCCGCGTTCACGGGCCCAGACGATGGCCGCGCTGCGGCTGTGTACGCCGAGCTTGGAGTACACCGTGGCCACATGGTTGCGCACAGTGTTGGGCGCCAGTTTCAGGCGCGAGGCGATCTCCTTGTCGGCCAGGCCTTCGCAGATCAAGCCCAGTACATCGCGCTCGCGGGCAGTCAGGTCGGTAAAGGCGACGTTCGGCAGATTGGGGCTGTTGACGCTTTTGGCGTTGGCCAGTTTCTCGATCAGTGTCTGGCTGAACCAGGAGGCGTCCTGCATCACTTCCTCAATGGCCGCCACCAGTTCCAGCTCCGAGCGTTTGCGTTCGGTGATGTTCATCAGCACCAGCAGGTAGCAGGGCACGTCCTCGATGATCACGGTGTCGGCAGACACCACGCAGTCGATCACCTCGTTACCTTTCTTGCGCACCTTGAGGTCCTGGCCGTCGAGGTTGCCGGACTTTTCCAGGGTGGCAAACAACTGCGCCCCCGCTTGGGGGCTGTCGATAAAGTCGATGTCTTCGATGGCTTTGCCGATCAGCTCTTCACTGATATAGCCGGTGATGCTCATAAAGGCTTCGTTGACGTCCACCACCTGGCGATTGTCGGCGCTGCACACCAGGGTGGGGACGGGCGTGAGGCGGAACGACTTGGCGAAGCGTTCTTCACTCTGGCGCAGGGCGATTTCCGCCTTGCGGCGCGGCTCCAGGTCGGTGAAGGAAAACAGCATGCAGTCTTCCTCGTTCATGTCCAGCGGCTGGCCGGCGACGATCACCAGCTTGCTGCCGCCCTCGGGCAGCCTCAGCTCGGCCTGCATCTGTGGGATGGTGGCACCTTCGCCCAGGCGCTGGATGGCCAGGTCCTTGCGCTCGGCCTGTTCCAGCACGTCCAGCTCATAGACGGATTTGCCGATGACCTGGTCGCGGTTGTAGCCGGTCATCTCCAGAAACCCCTGGTTGACCTTGATGTAGCGCAGGTCGCTGAGGCGACAGATCACGGCGGGTGCCGGGTTGGCATTAAAGGTTTTTTCGAAGCGCTGCTCGGCGCTGGCCCATTCGGTGGCGTCGCTGAGGATCAGCACCAGCAACTCAGGATCGCCGCGAGAGTCGCTGATCACCAGGCTGCGCAAGCGGTGAACCCAGGTCTTGTCCGTATCGTCGGTGGGCGTGACTTCCACCACCACATCGCTGAATTCATCGCCCGCGGCTGCACGGGCGAGGGGATAGTTTTCCAGCAGCACGGGGTGGTTGTTGCGATAACGCAGGGCGAAGCGTTCGGCGTATTCCTGGGTGTTGGCGCCCAGCGCCTCGACGTTATCAACACCGTGCATGCTCAGTGCGGCTTCATTGGCCCAGAGGATGGTCTGGTCGACCTCGGCGAGGATGATCCCGTCGGACAGGCCGGAGATGATCTGCTGCAACTGGCGGCGGTTGGTTTCTTTGGCGAGGACATCTTGGGTCATGGGGGCTCCGGCGGTTGGGCGCATGGGAGTACGACACTTGGGGTTCAGGATAGTGCAGCGCAATTGCTGCGCATGGGGGGGTGAATGCACCAACGCAATGGGTGCATTCGGATCAGGCAAAGTGATGGTCTCAGGCTAAGATCAGCCAGCCTACCGTCGGCACTACCAGTAACGTGCTTAGCGCCATGGACAGCACATTGCCGATATAGGGGTGAAAGTGTGCTGGCAATTTCGCTGAAATGGCGCAGGCCAACGGCGGTGCGATGAGTGCACCCAGCAGCGCACTTGAGCCGATCACCATCCAACTGCCGCCATGGGTCAACACCGTTGCAGGCACTACCGACACCAATGGCACATAAGTCGGATACCAGCCCCGCTTGATCCACTGATGCCGCCAGATGACGACGCCCAGCGCTGAAGTCAGGGCTTGCGCACTGATCAGATGCAATACCAGCCCCGATCCATAAGCCGGGCTCGTGGGGTTTAGAGCATAGGCGAGCAGCACGCCTGCCAGCAGCCCGATACTGGCTAACTCGTTTCCGAAAAATGGCGCTTCAGAAAAGTCTGCGAGAACCCGGCGCAGGCTCCAGACGACACCGTAGTTGGACGGTTTCGCAGGCGGGGATTTGACTAGTGTGATGTAGTCCGAGCGCACTATTGAGGGAACGCGACGACACAGCGCAAACGCTATGACGCTGCCCACAGCCATGCCCAACACATTGCCAATCACCGCCGGCAAACCCAATGGCGTACACACGAAGTTCACGATCAACAAACACATCGGCGTTACGAGCAAAGCCCCCAACACGGCACCATTGAGCGTGACCTTCCAGCCGCCACCAAACATCAGCACCATTGCCGCGGGCAAGGAAACAAATGCTGCGAATGTCGGTTGCCACGTCTCGGCGGTGACGCTCCAGCCCCACAGCAAATTGCTTAGCAGCAGGCCCATGAGTGAACTGGTGATGAGCCAGGGCCATAACCCGGTACCGTAGGAAATGGCAAAGCCTTGCCAGGCTTTCCCGCGCTTATTTGCCCACCAAGCCAGATATGCGCCGCTGAGTAGGCCGAGTGATGCGAGTTCATGTTTGTAGAAGGCAACTTCACTGATATCCCCGAGTACCCATCTTAGCCACGCAACGGGATGAGGCAGGCTCTCGACCATCTCACCATAATCTGGCCAGGAATCCCGGTGATTGAATGCAACCAAGATCACGAGTAACGCACTGATAAATCCCGCGGTCAGAACTATCATGTCCGTTACTGATCGGCTGTTTTTGCTGGGTGGAAGGAGCGTTTCCATGATCACTCCTCAACTTAGCGCGGCAGGGCGCGATGCTGGGAATACCCGAGCATTTGATCGTAGAGATCAATGCGTCGATCACGTTGCAGGTCATTCAAGCTGTTCCATATAGGCGCGCTCCGAGCACTGGTGATGTCGATATCCGCAAACAGGATTTCCTGTCGATTGGCGGAAGCCACGGCGCCGATCGGCCAGCCATTTGTCCCGGCAATCAACGAACACCCGAGATAACGAGCGTCCCTCTCTTCGCCAATACGGCTGGCGGCTGCGATAAATACATTGTTCACATGGGCTGCGGTCATCGTGAGGTAGGACGCCATGCATTTGCCTGCCTCGTCGAACAGTGGCGGTGGTGTCCACACCCAGTTGTTCAGGCTGCATATGATATCCGCGCCTTGCTGGCTGAGAATTCGCGGCACCTCCGGGAACCAGATGTCCCAGCAGATCAATAAACCTATGCGGCCGATGGGTGTTTCAAATACTGGAAAACCGGTATCGCCGGGAGTGAACCAGAGTTTTTCCAAGTTCCACAAATGCGCTTTGCGATACTTGCCGATGAACCCATCGGGTCCTAATAGCACGGCAGTGTTGAATAGCTGCACGCCATCGACTTCGTTCAGGCCAGCCACCAGATACACCTGATGCTTACGCGTGAACTCAATCCAAGCGCTCACGCTCGCGCCATTCTGAACCGGCTCCGCATGATCGTAAGCGTCCTGGCGGCTACTGAAGAAGTAGCCGCAGTTGGAGAGTTCTGGCAGTACGATCAGATTGGCGCCGCCATTTGCAGCTTCGGTTGCCAAGGCGAGGCTCTGGCGTAAATTATCTGCTCGATTGGCCATGCCGACCTGAGGGTCAAACTGGATGACAGCTACGCGGGCAGGGCTTGTAGGTTCGCTCATGGAAGGTGACCTCTTATTGTTATGCAACCCAAAGTGGTTGAATGTTTATAAGAGGCGACGGAGTTTTTAAATGGGAGTCAGATGGTTCTTGTAGTGTTGTGGTGCATTTCCTGGTTTGCGCTTTATCCAGAGATGATTCTCTCCTTGGTAGGTTGCATGCGAGCCAAAGGGGAGCGCCACAACGCCGACATTCTCTACGCTTGCCAAACCCACTCAGTTCTGGGAAAAACCCACCCTCCACACATCCAGCGAGGCCCCCATGAGCAACGACGAACTCCAGATCACCGATATCCGTCTGGGCGACGGTAAAACCGTGGTCAAGGGCGCGCTGATCACCACCCAATACACGGGCACGTTGGAAGACGGTACGGTGTTCGACTCATCCTGGGAGCGCGGTAAACCCTTTCAGTGTGTGATCGGCACCGGACGTGTCATCAAAGGCTGGGATCAAGGCTTGATGGGCATGCAGGTGGGTGGCATACGCACGCTGTTTGTGCCGGCACACCTGGCCTACGGCGAGCGCTCGATGGGCGCGCATATCAAGCCCGGCAGCCATCTGCGCTTTGAGATCGAATTGTTGGAAGTGCTGACGCGGGATGAATGAGGCGGGGTGAACATGGACGTTGATCGACAGGTGTTGCCGAGTTGCACCGCTGAGGGCATTCGCGTGGTTGAGTTGGGCGATCGCGATGAAGCCGAGTTGCAACGGTTTTTTGAGCAGGCGCCGGCGTATTTCATCGCGGTCAACGGCGAGGCCGCCACGCCGACCGAGGCGCGTGAAGAGTTGCAGGGCGCGTTGCCGGCGGGGTGGCGTTGTACTCGGATGTACTGGCTGGGTTATCGCGATGCCGAAGGCCGGTTGGTTGCCGTGGTGAACATCGCGGCGGATTTGTTGGCGGTCGGTGTGTGGCATATCGGCTTGCTGCTGGTGGGTGCGCATTTGCATGGCACTGGGCTGGCTCAGCGGCTGCACGCGGATCTCGAATGCTGGGCTGCCGAGCAAGGGGCTCAGTGGCTGCGGTTGACGGTAGTCATCGGCAATACCAAGGCCGAGCGCTTCTGGCCCAGGCTTGGGTACGTGCAAGTGCGTACTCGTGAGGGGATCACGATGGGGCGGCAGGTGAACAGGGTGTCGATTCAGGTCAAGGCGCTGGCGGGTGGTCAGGTCGAGGATTACCTGGCGTTGGTGGTTAGGGATCGCCCCTGATCCGTCTGGGTTCAAGAGCGTGGTTCCTGAACCCATTCTGAAGAAGTTTCCTGTTCACAATACGGACACTTTCCTACGGTTTACTCTCGCGCAGTCGGGGCGTAAGCTTCGCGCGTTTTTATCAATAGCGGAGACCCTCAGTGGGTACTTGTTCGAGCGACAGTCGTCGGCCGGTCCTGGTAACCGGCACAGCCTTGGCAAGGTAACGCGCATCTTTCGATGCCGTTGTCTCGCCCTGCAAGCGAGAAGCGGCATCCCGGCAGCAGCCAGTCCTGGCGCCTGCCTGAATCCCTCTCATCGACGCTGACCAACACCTGGGTAACCCCGGTGTGTGACCTGCTGCCCGAAACTCCCGTTTCTGCAAAGCCGTGCGGCGGCATCTCCCATTTGCCGCCGCATTCATGGAGTTTTTTCATGCAAGCAATCAATAACATCAACCTCAATTCCCTGGTCGATACCCTGGTCAGCCTGTCCGCGGCGTTTATCCTCGGTGGCCTCATCGGTTTCGAGCGCCAGTACCGGCAGCGCACGGCGGGTTTGCGTACCAATGTGCTGGTGGCAGTGGGCGCGGCGATTTTTGTCGATATGGCCAACCGCCTGGGCGGCGCGGAAGGTGCGGTGCGGGTGGTGGCCTACGTCGTGTCGGGCATCGGCTTTCTGGGTGCCGGCGTGATCATGCGCGAGGAAGGCAATGTGCGTGGCCTCAACACCGCTGCCACGCTATGGGCGTCGGCCGCGGTAGGGGCCTGTGCCGGTGCCGACCTGATTCTCGAAGCGTTGCTGGGCACCTTGTTTGTGCTGGCGGCCAATACTCTGCTGCGGCCGATCGTCAATAACATCAACCGCCAGCCGCTGGATGTGGTGTCGGCCGAGGTGACCAACATTCTGTATGTCATCGCGCGGCGTACCCAGCAAAAGGCGGTGCTGGCCTTGCTGGAGGCAGAACTTGCACGCTGCAACTACCCCGCCAGTGATGTGGACGTGCGCCCGTTTGGCAGCGATGAGGTGGAGATCGAAGCCACCTTGGCCGTGACGTCCGTTGACGGTGATGAGCTGGACGCGCTGGTGGCGCGTATTTCCACCTCGACCCTGGTGGTGCAGGCGTTCTGGAGCCCAAGTACCACCGACTAGTACGCCGGCTGTCGGGCATAGCGTTGACTATGCTTTTGTGAGGAAAAGTCCTACATGCAGTCAGGACTATCCCTTCAATTCAAACATCCCGCCGTTGTTAAGGTTGCGCGCTTGCCGCTACCCGGCAGCAATGGCACGGCCTCGCGTTCTCGAGGGTGTTGTGGAATTGGAGGGACCAGGCTCTGCCTGGCATGCGCCTCGATGGAGTGCAGCGCCGTTCGTCGGAACTGTCATTTTTAACAGGTGCCTGGCTCCCGTGTGATGTGTCAGGTTACTTAGTCCTCTCAGGTGGTTTGTTTATGAGCACAGCTTTAATTGTGGATGATCACCCGTTTATTCGCGCCACGGTCCGCTATCTCCTGAAGCAGGAAGGCTTCGATAAAATCTTAGAGGCGGGCAACGGTGCTGATGCCATGCAGATTGCACGCGAGGTGCGCCCCGACTTGGTGATTCTCGATCTGGCGATGCCCAAGCTTGGAGGCTTGGAGGTGATCAGTCGGATGAAGGCGTTGGGCTTGCCATGCAAGATCCTGGTGCTCACGTCGTACCTGGCGGTGTTTTTTTCCACGCGCTGCATGCGTGCGGGAGCCATGGGGTATGTGTCCAAGACCGGTGAGTTGGACGAACTGCAAAAGGCGATAAAGGCCGTAATGTCCAACTACAGCTGCTTTCCCAGCCTGCCGACCAGCTCGGTACGCCGAGATGATTTGCAAACGACTGAGCGTGAGCTGGTGGACGCGTTGTCGGACCGTGAGTTGATGGTGTTGCAGAAGCTGGCCCTGGGCCTGGGCAACAAGGAAATCGCCGATGACATGTTGCTTAGTCACAAGACGATCAGTACGTACAAGACACGCCTCAAGGAGAAGTTGCGTATGTCGTCGGTGGTGCATTTGTCAAAATTCGCCCAGCGCAACCATCTGATCTGATCCTAAATGAATACCCTTCGGCTGGTGAAACTCACGGCTATCCTGCTGATAGGGCTGTTGCCCTCCGTAGCGATGGCCCTGGATGAACCACACACTCTGCGCCTGCTCGGCCATTCCACCCTTGAAAAACCTGATGTACAGCTTGCTGAGGCGGATTGGCGCTGGCTGCGTGAGCGGCGCACGTTGGTGATGGGGGTTTCGGCACCTGACTACGCGCCATTCGACATGAGCAATGATAATGAGCTTGAAGGCATCTCCGCTGATTATGCGGCGTTGGTCGCCCAGGCGCTGAATATCACCATTGAGGTGCGACGTTACGACACCCGTGATGAATTGATTGAGGCGCTCAAGCTGGGCGCGTTGGATTTCGTCGGGTCGGCCAATGGTTATGAGGCCGCCGACCCACAGTTGGCCCTGTCTCGTTCCTACGCCAGTGATCAACCGGTGCTGGTGACCCGTGCAGGTGACAGCCAGTCGTTGCCCGCTGACCTGGCGGGCAAGCGCGTAGCGATGCTTTACCACTACATGCAACCCGATGCTGTCCAGGCCTTTTACCCCAAGGCGCAATTGCTGTTGTACGGCTCGACCCACCAGGCTATCGGCTCTGTGGCATTTGGCCAGGCGGACGTCTACCTGGGCGATGTCATCAGCACTCGCTACCTGATCAACAAGAATCATCTCAATAACGTACGCATGGCAGATTTCTCTGCCCTGGAGGTCAACCCGTTCGGGTTCGCCTTCAGCAAGGAAAACGAGCGTCTGCTTAACATCATCAATACTGCGCTGGCTGCTATACCGGCCGGCCAGCAGATGGAAATTCTGCGCCGATGGAGTGCCGGCGGCAGTGGTTTCCTTGAGGCTGACCGGTTGCGCTTGAGTGACAGTGAGCAGCGCTGGCTGGAGAAGCATCCACGGGTGAAGGTGGCGGTGCTCGACAAGTTCGTCCCGCTGTCTTTTTTCAATGAGACAGGGCAGTTCGAAGGGTTGAGTGCCGAAGTGTTGTCACGGATCAGCTTGCGCACTGGCTTGAAGTTCGAGGTGGAGCAGGGCAGTTCGTTGCCTCGGCAAATTGACCAAGTCAGCGTCGGCCAGCTGGATATGATAGCGGTCATCACCCCCAGCGTCGCGCGCTCCGAGAAGCTGCGTTTTACTCGGCCTTACCTGTCCAATCCTTACGTGTTGGTGGTGCGTGCTGATGATGAACGCGTGGTCACGCTGGAGGATCTGCCCGGCAAGCGCGTGGCGTTTATCGGTGGCAACAGCCTCGCCGCGCAGATGGCTACGGACTATCCCGGTATTGGGTTTGTCGATGTGGAGAACCCCGAACAGGCCTTGGAGCTGGTCGCCAAAGGGAGTGTCGATGCAACCGTTGTTTCGCTGATCAGTGCGCGCTACATGATCGCGCGTGATTACCGTGATCGGCTGCATATCACCAGCACGGTGGGTACGGAGTCCGCGCGGATTGCCTTTGGTGTCAATCGCAGCCAGTTGGAGCTGTATTCAATCCTCGACAAGGCCCTGCTGAGCATCACGCCCGAAGAAATGGATGAGCTGACCAATCACTGGCGCGGCGAAGTGATCATCGGTGATAGCTACTGGCTACGTCATCGCAATGCAATCGTCCAGGCGTTCGGCCTGGCGGCGTTGTTGCTGTTGGTTACCCTGGGCTGGGCCATTTACCTGCGCCGCCTGATTCGCACGCGAGTCCAGGCTGAACGTGCTTTGAGCGACCAGATGCGCTTCATGAGTGTGTTGATCGATGGCACGCCCCATCCGATCTATGTGCGAGATCGCCAGGGCCGATTAATGGCCTGCAACAACGCCTACCTCGATGTGTTCGGCTTCAAGCTGGAGGATGTGATCGGCAAGACCGTAATGGAAACGGACACCGGCAACCCACCTCAGGCCCAGTCTTTTCATGACGACTATATGCAGTTGATGGCGCGCGGCGAGCCGCAGATTCATGACCGCATACTCAGGGTACCCAGTGGTGAAGTACTGACCATCTACCAGTGGATGCTGCCGTACCGTGATGGCCAAGACAGTGTGGTGGGCATGATTGCGGGCTGGGTGGATGTGAGTGAACGCCAGCGTCTGTTGGGCCAGTTGCAGGAGGCCAAGGACGACGCCGACGCCGCCAACCGTGCGAAGACCACCTTTCTGGCGACGATGAGCCATGAGATCCGTACGCCGATGAACGCGGTGATCGGCATGATCGAACTGGCCTTGAAAAACGCCGAGCAGGGCCGGGCCGACCGCGATGCGCTGGAAGTGGCGTCGGTGGCCTCGCGCAGCATGTTGGAACTTATTGGCGACATTCTTGATATCGCCCGCATCGAATCCGGCCATCTGTCCTTGGCCCTGGCGCCGGCGAACCTGCAGGAGTTGCTGGCGTCGGTGTCGCGGGTGTTTGAGGGGCTAGCGCGAGCCAAGGGCCTGGCGTTGCAGGTTGAGCTCGATCCAGTGATTGACTGTACGGTGCTGATCGACCCGCTGCGCTTCAAGCAAGTGGTGTCGAACCTGTTGAGCAATGCCATCAAGTTTACGGCCAGCGGACAGGTGCAACTCGGTGCCCAAGGGGTTGTGACCGCAGGTCAACTGACGCTGCGGTTATGGGTGCAAGACACTGGCATCGGCATCAGTGCCGAGGATCAGCAGCGGTTGTTTAACCCGTTTATCCAGGGGAGCAATACCGAGCAGTCGGCACGCAGTGGCTCTGGCCTGGGCCTGGTGATCAGTCGCAGCTTGTGCGAAATGCTCGGTGGCCAGTTGCACTTGAGCAGTGTGATGGGCCAGGGCACGCGGGTCGATGTGCGGTTGGTGCTGGCGCTGTCGGCGCAGTTGCCGGCCCAGGCGTCAACGGTGGTGGAGGATGACTTGCCGAACCTGGCGTTGAACATCCTGGTGGTCGACGACTATCGCGCCAATCGACTGCTGCTGGCGCGGCAACTGAGTTTTCTGGGCCACCACATCACCACTGCCGACGACGGTGTTCAAGGGGGGCAACTCTGGCAAGCAGGACACTTTGACGTGGTCATCACCGATTGCAACATGCCGTTGAAGAACGGTTACCAGTTGGCGCGCGACATTCGCGCCCAGGAACGGGAGCGAGGCCTGGTGCCATGCCTATTGCTCGGGTTCACCGCCAATGCCCAGCCGGAGGAGGCCGAGCGCTGTCGGCTCGCGGGTATGGACGGGTGCCTGTTCAAGCCCACTGGCCTGGATGACTTGCGCTCGGTACTCGCGCCGCGCGCCGCGCGCGGTGCCCCGGTGGGTACACCGGCGACGTTTGACCTGAGTACCCTGACGGCATTGACGGGGGATGATCGTGACGCCCTCAAAGAGCTGTTGATCCCGCTGATTGAAAGCCTGGAGGCCGACCTCGCCTTGTTGCCGGCACTGCAACGCGCGTTTGATTTTGCCAAGCTGCACGACCTTGCACACCGCGTCAAAGGGGGCGCACGCATGGTCAAGGCACAAGGCGTGATCACCTGTTGTGAAGGGCTGGAGGCGGTGTGTGAGAAACAAGACCGGGAGGCGCTGGGTTCAGCCGTTGGCGATGTCAGTTCGGCAATCGGTGATTTGCATCAGGCATTGAGCGTTTATTGCAATCAACCTTGATCACCGTTCGGCTGGTTTGGGAAACCCCCTACGCAAAGAGGGAACATGCCTGATTTTGCCGTCGGCCTATGTCTGGAAAATGGCCTGCGCTCACTGTCGAGTACTGCCTATCCAGGGGTTTGCCATGCCAAACAAAGCACTGACTATCCTGATTGCCGATGAGCTGCATCTGCAGCGGCTGTACATCGAGAAAATGCTCAATCAGCTGGGATATCACCGGATCGTGCCAGTGCAAACCTTCGACGAGGTGCAGATTCTTACCGCTATCCCGGCTGAGCCGTTCGATGTTCTGATCATCAACGCGGGGCTGGCGGCCGATGTCAACGGGCCACCGCCCCAGGTGCGCCATGTGCTGGTCTACGATCACCTCGACCTGGGCAATCCCGCCGCTGTCACGCCGGCGGTGCTGGTGCGGCTGCCGGGCGTGCCGGACAACGTCAACCTCGAACACTTCATGGACATCATCGACCCGCCCGCAGCCACCAGCGGCTTGCGGGTATTGCCTTGGCTACGGGAGCTGTCCCGGACACCTGTCGCCGGGGTTTAGTCCCACTGTGGCGCGATGCCCTTGGGGCTGGTCAGGCGATGGCCACGCTCCATGCTGGCAATCTGCGCCATATCCGCGGCGGTCAAGGTCAGTTGCCGCGCCTTGAGGTTGCTTTCCAGGTTGGCGCGTTGGGTGGATGAAGGGATCACCGCGTAGCCCAGTTGCATTGCCCAGGCCAGCGTGACTTGTGCCGCAGTGGCCTGGTGACGTTCGGCGATCTGCTGGATCAGCGGATCTTTCAGCACTTCGCCGTAGGCCAGGGTCATGTAGGAGGTGATGTGGATGCCGTTGGCGCTGGCGAAGTCCACGACCTTGCGGTTTTGCAGGTAGGGGTGCAGTTCGATCTGGTGGGTGGCGATGTTTTCTGCGCCCACTGCGGCAATCGCCTGTTTCATCAGGTCTACGGTGAAGTTGGAAACGCCGATCTGGCGTGTCAGGCCCTGGCGCTTGGCTTCGAGCAACTGGCCCATGAATTCGGCGACGGGCACTTGGTCTTCCGGTGATGGCCAGTGGATCAAGGTCAGGTCGAGATAGTCGGTCTGCAATTTGCGCAGGCTTTCGCGCAGGCTGGGGATCAGCTGGCCTTCGGCGAAATGCGCGATCCAGATCTTGCTGGTGATGAACAGCTCGTCGCGCGGGATGCCGCTGTCGGCGATCGCCTGGCCAACATCGGCTTCGTTCTCATAGATCTGCGCGGTGTCGATGACGCGGTAGCCCAGTTCCAGGCCAGTACTCACGGAATCGATCACCACCTTGCCTTGCAAGCGGAAGGTGCCGAGGCCGAAGGCCGGAACGGTTTGCGTGGGGGTAGACATCGGTAACTCCAGAAGGGTGTGGACAATGGCGCTGAGTATCCGCCTGCCGTTCCTTCGGAAAAACCGCCAAGTCCGAAAAGGACTCTTTACCGCAGATCACGAATCGCCTTGGTCGATCCGTGGGAGGGCGCACACATTGATCGTTCCCACGCTCCGCGTGGGAACGCCGCGATGGCCGCTCTGCGTCCGCTTTGTGAAGCGGAGCGTCACGGGATGCTTTCCCACGCAGAGCGAGGGAACGATCAACCCGTTGAACTCAGTGCGTTATTTTGCTCGCAACCGCTCTGCCGCCCTGCGCAGCAGTTGCTCGGTGGCGTCCCAGCCCAGGCAGCCATCGGTGACCGACACGCCGTATTTCATCGACGCGCCCAGTGGCTGGCAACCTTCGAACAAATGGCTTTCCAGCATCATGCCGATCAGCGAGGTGTCGCCTAGCAGGCGCTGCTCCAGCACCTCGTTGAACACCGCCGGCTGACGCAAGGGGTCTTTGCCACTGTTGGCATGGCTGCAATCGACCATGATCCGCGCCGCCACCTTGGATTTGCCCAGGTCGTGCTTCACCTGCGCCACGCTTTGCACATCGTAGTTGGGTCCACGGTGGCCGCCGCGTAGCACCAGATGGGTGTCGGGGTTGCCCGGGGTCTGGATGATCGCCGGATGGCCCTGGCTGTCGACGCCGAAGTGGCGGTGCGGGTGGGAGGCGGAGCGCATCGCGTCACAGGCAATCGCGACGCCGCCGTCGGTGCCGTTCTTGAAGCCCACGGGCATGCCCAGGCCGCTGGCCATCTCGCGGTGGATCTGCGACTCGGTGGTGCGCGCGCCAATCGCCACCCAACTGAGCAGGTCATCGAAGTAGCCGGCGGCCATGGGTTGCAGCAGTTCGGTGGCGACCGGCAGGCCCAGGCGCAGCATTTCGCGCATCAGTTGACGGGACAGGGTGAGGCCGGCAGCCATGTCATCGCTGCCGTCCAGGTGCGGGTCGTAGGCCAGGCCTTTCCAGCCGATGGTGGTACGGGGTTTTTCGACGTAGGCGCGGATCACCAGCAGCATCTGGTCACTGACTTCCAGGGCCAGTTTCTTCAGGTTGCGGGCGTATTCCATGGCCGATTCCGGATCGTGGATCGAGCACGGGCCGACAATCACCAGCAAACGCTTATCTTCGCCATTGAGGATGGCGCGCACGGCTTGGCGATGGGCCTGGATCTGCTCGTTGAGGAACGGGCTGAGGGGCAGTTGGTGCTTGAGCTCAAGGGAGCTGGGCAGGCGCTGGGTCAGGGCTTCATTGGCGCTGTTCAGGTTCGGCAGGGGCAGAGCGGCGGTGGCAGAGTTCATATTCAAGGCTTCCTGGGCAAGCGGCGGGTTATTCCCGCGCGCTTGGCCCTACTGGGGTGTTCGACAATTGGCCGTATCGGCTACGTGTGTTGGCTTGCCACCAATAGGTGACCGATCGGAGGCGGCAGGCTGTCCCGAACGGAGCTTGCTAAATCGCCATGCAGTGCAAGTGTCGTAGCGGTAATAGGTGGCGTAGTTCATGTCGTGATTCCTTAAGTGTTCTTACGAAATTTTTTGAGAGCCTGAAAAAACAAAACCCCCGGTCGGGGAGCCGACCGGGGGTTAGATTTCTCTGGTAGGCGACCCCTTGAGTAGTGGGCGCCGATTTCAGGTATCAGGCGCGCCAGTGGCTAAACCAATACCCAAAATAAAAGCTTACAGCTGCGCTCGAACCGCTCACACGGGTAGCCGACACCGAGCGCGGGGCGCTGGCAGCAGGGCAAACCTGAGTGTGGGTGAGTTGCAACATGTTGTGTCTCCAAGTAATGGAGGGGAGCTTACTAGAGGCACGCAGGAGGATTCAATCAGTAATTTCTATGGCGTGGGGGTACTTACCGCTATGGACCAAGATATGCTTGTAACACTTTGATAATGATTGCCTGGACGCGACCATGACTGCCTTTGCCCTTGCTGCTGCTCAATCAATCACCATTGCCGGCGACATACCCGCCAACCTTCAGCGACACCTGGCGTTTATGCACGTGGCAGCGGAGCACGGTGTGCAGGTGTTGGTGTTTCCAGAGTTGTCATTGACGGGCTATGAACCGTCATTGGCTGCCGGCTTGGCAATCGCCCCGGATGACGCGGTACTGGCGCCGCTGCGCGAGATGGTGCAGGCGCTGCGGTTGACGGCAGTGGTGGGGATGCCGATCCGCTTGGCGCCCGAGGCCGGTGTGTTGATCGGCGCATTGGTGTTGGGGGCGGACGGCTCCCTGGCGGTGTACACCAAGCAGCACCTGCATCCGGGTGAAGAAGTTGCATTTGTCCCAGGGCAGGGTGGCGCTGTACTTGAGTTGGGTGGCGAGCGGATTGCGCTGGCGGTGTGTGCAGACTTTTCCCATGCGAGTCATCCGCTTGCTGCTGTCGAAGCGCGGGCAAATGTGTACGCCGCTGGTGTCTTGATCAGCGAAGGCGGCTACGCGACAGACAGTGCCCTGCTGCAAGGCTACGCCGCCGAGCATGACCTGTTGGTGTTGATGGCCAATCATGGTGGCCCATCCGGCGGATACGTGTGCGCGGGTCGCAGTGCGATCTGGGCCGATGATGGCAGGTTGCTGGCTGCGGTGCCGGGGGCGGGGGACGCATTGGTGATAGCCCGCCGCGAAAGCGGGCAGTGGTCTGGCCAAGTGGTGGCTCTGTAAATGGCATTCCACCTGCGCGCGGCGACGGATCGCGACCTGACATTCGCACGCACACTGACCCACGAGGCCATGAGCGGCTATTACGCGCACTATGGCCTGCTGTGGTCCAACGATGGTTTTGATACGGCGTGGGCCGGTCGGGAAAACTGGCTGATTTGCCGCGACGACTGTGTTCTGGGCTTTATCAGCCTGAGTCGTGACAGGCACGCGTTGTATATCCGCGAACTGCATCTGCTCGAAAGCTGTCGCGAGCAGGGCGCAGGCAGTTGGGTGCTGGAACAGATGGCGCTCAAGGCATGCGCTCAGGGTTTGTTGCGCTTGACCGTATTCAAGACCAACCCGGCGAAACGGCTCTATCAGCGCATGGGGCTGAGCATCGTCGGAGAGGAAGACTGCTTCTGGCGTATGGAGCGCGTTTGCCTCTCAAGCTAAACCTGCACCAAATCCTAATAAGCGCATACTGCCTTTAGGAGACGACTTCCTGATCGTTGTTTTGGCCATCAGCCTCAGAAAGGATGATCCCTTCTTTCATGCCCAGAAGGACCGCTACCTTGTGGGCCTCACCACGCCGTCCCTTTTTGCGCCCAGCGAGCACTTGATAGGTGGTTGCCGGATCAACGCCATGTTCACGGGCGAACGCTTGAACTGACTTTCCTTGATGTTCCAGCCAGGCCTTGGCTTGTGCAGCAGTACGGATTCCGGGCATAGTTCAAAACCGTTCAAGTTCGTTTAACAAAGAGATGAGTGTGTCACCTCTTGGGGTGTGCCAAATAGGATCATACATCCAAATGAGTGGAATCGGTTCGCGTTTGAGGCAAGAAAGAGAGCGACTTGGCCTGTCGCAGAAAGTTTTTGGTGAGATAGGAGGGGTTGAAGCCAACGCACAAGGTAAATACGAAAGTGGAGGGCGTGCGCCTAAAGCGGACTACTTGTCTCGTGTCGCCGAAAGAGGTGTGGATATCCTGTACGTGTTGACCGGGAATGCCACGCCGATTCAATTGGAAAATTTGAGCCAAGTTGAAGAAAAGGTATTGGGCGATTATCGCGCAATGTTCAAGGAGGACCAGGCTGCTATTCGCCGTTTGACTTCAACCCTGGCCGAGCATTCATCTTCTTTCAATGGCAAAGCCAAGGTGCAACCCCAGGATTCCTGAGCTTTTACTCCGCAAACCGGGCCGCCTGCCATTCTGCGGGCGAGTGCGGTGCATTCAAACACTACATATATGACGCGTGCAGCTAGGTCTACGCCTTGGTTTTTTGCTAAGGTGTTCAGCAACCTATAAGACCATATCGCGAGGTGTCTGCTTGATTAGGGTGCTAGTAGTCGATGACCATGATCTCGTTCGTACAGGCATTACACGAATGCTGGCTGACATCGATGGCCTGCAAGTAGTCGGCCAGGCTGAGTCCGGGGAAGAGTCCCTGATCAAGGCGCGGGAGTTGAAACCCGATGTGGTGTTGATGGACGTCAAGATGCCGGGGATCGGCGGTCTTGGCGCAACGACCAAATTGTTGCGCAGCCACCCGGACATCAAGGTCGTGGTCGTGACAGTGTGCGAGGAAGATCCGTTCCCTACACGCCTGTTGCAGGCCGGGGCGGCGGGTTACCTGACCAAGGGCGCAGGCTTGGCCGAGATGGTGCAAGCCATTCGCCTGGTATTTGCCGGTCAGCGCTACATCAGCCCGCAGATTGCCCAGCAGTTGGCGATCAAATCCTTCCAGCCCGTCAGTGACTCACCGTTTGATGCGCTGTCGGAGCGGGAAATCCAGATTGCCTTGATGATCGTTGGCTGCCAGAAGGTGCAGACGATCTCGGACAAGCTGTGCCTGTCGCCCAAGACCGTCAATACCTACCGCTATCGCATCTTCGAGAAACTCACCATCAGCAGTGATGTTGAACTGACCCTGCTCGCGGTGCGCCACGGCATGGTGGACGCCAGCGCCTGACATGACCACGCCGTTTGATCCAAGTGCCTTTCTCTCAACCTGCAGTGGCCGCCCTGGCGTGTACCGCATGTTCGACAGCGAGGCCCGCCTGCTTTACGTCGGTAAAGCCAAGAACCTGAAGAACCGTCTGGCGAGTTATTTTCGCAAGAGCGGCCTGGCGCCCAAGACGGCGGCATTGGTCGCGCGTATCGCCCAGGTCGAAACCACCATCACCGCTAACGAGACGGAAGCGCTGTTGCTTGAGCAGACGCTGATCAAGGAATGGCGGCCGCCCTACAACATCCTGCTGCGCGACGATAAATCCTACCCCTACGTGTTTTTATCCGACGGCAACTTCCCACGCCTGAGCATTCACCGTGGGGCGAAGAAGCAGAAGGGCAAGTACTTCGGCCCGTATCCCAGTGCTGGCGCGATCCGCGAGAGCCTGAGCTTGCTGCAAAAGACTTTTTTTGTGCGCCAGTGCGAAGACAGCTTCTACAAGAACCGCACCCGGCCGTGCCTGCAATACCAGATCAAGCGCTGCAAGGCGCCTTGTGTGGGCCTGGTTGAGCCCGCCGAGTACGCCGAAGATGTGCGCCATTCGGTGATGTTCCTCGAAGGGCGTAGCAATGCGCTCACCGATGAACTCTCCGCCGCCATGGAACAGGCCGCCAGCACCCTGGATTTCGAGCGCGCCGCCGAGCTGCGCGACCAGATCTCCCTGCTGCGCCGCGTACAGGACCAGCAGAGCATGGAAGGTGGCACCGGCGACGTGGATGTGATCGCCGCCTTCGTCAACCCCGGTGGTGCCTGTGTGCACCTGATCAGCGTGCGTGGCGGTCGGGTGCTGGGCAGCAAGAACTTCTTCCCGCAGACCGGTATCGATGAGGACGTCGCCGAAGTCATGGCTGCGTTCCTTGGCCAGTACTACGTCAGCAGCCCCGAGCGCGACTTGCCGTCGGAGCTGATCGTCAATGTGGTGCACGAAGACTTCCCTACGCTGATCGCGGCGATTCACGAGCTGCGTGGCCGCGAACTGGACATCAGCCACCGCGTACGCGGCACCCGTGCCCGCTGGCAAACGTTGGCGGTGACCAACGCCGAGCAGGCCCTGAGCGCACGCCTGGCCAATCGACAGCACGTCGCCGCACGCTTCGACGCCCTGGCCGAAGTCCTCAACCTGGACGAGCCACCGCAGCGCCTGGAGTGCTACGACATCAGCCACTCCAGCGGCGAAGCCACCGTCGCCTCCTGCGTGGTGTTCGGGCCGGAAGGGCCGATCAAGTCTGACTACCGGCGCTACAACATCGAAGGCGTCACCGCCGGCGATGACTACGCCGCCATGCACCAGGCCCTGACACGACGGTTCAGCAAGTTGAAGGACGGCGAGGGCAAGTTGCCGGATATCCTGCTGGTGGACGGCGGCAAGGGCCAGCTGTCCATGGCCCGTGACGTGCTCAACGAGCTGGCAGTGCCCGACCTCATCCTGCTCGGTGTCGCCAAGGGCGCCACGCGCAAGGCCGGTTTCGAGACGTTGTACTTGAATGATGCCGCCCATGAGTTCACTTTGAAGGGCGACTCACCTGCACTGCACCTGATCCAGCAGATTCGTGACGAAGCCCACCGTTTTGCAATTACCGGGCACCGCGCCCGTCGCGGCAAAACCCGGCGAACCTCAACCCTGGAAGGGGTAGCGGGGGTTGGCCCGACGCGACGTCGCGACTTGCTTAAACATTTTGGTGGCTTGCAGGAGCTATCCCGTGCCAGCATTGACGAAATAGCCAAAGCACCCGGTATCAGTAAAAAGCTCGCTGAGCTGATTTATGCAAATCTGCACAGCGAATAGAATGCCTTTCCACCTCGTAGCCAGTTGTGCCGATGAATATCCCTAATCTGATCACCGTTCTACGCGTCCTGCTTATTCCGATTTTCATTCTGTTGTTCTATTTGCCGTACGAATGGAGTTATGCCGCTTCCAGCTCTGTGTTCGCCTTTGCGGCCGCCACCGACTGGCTCGACGGCTACCTGGCCCGCCGCCTGGAACAAAGCACGCCCTTTGGCGCGTTCCTTGACCCCGTGGCCGACAAACTGATGGTGGCCGTGGCCCTGGTCCTGCTGGTGCAAGAACACGGCAACCTGTGGCTGACCCTGCCGGCCGCCGTGATCATCGGCCGCGAGATCGTTGTCTCGGCCCTGCGCGAATGGATGGCCGAAATCGGCGCCCGCGCCCACGTTGCCGTGTCCAACATGGGCAAATGGAAAACCGCTGCGCAGATGCTCGCACTGGTGATCCTGCTGGCCAACCCGTCGGACTTCTCGTTCTGGGTCCTGACGGGCTACGCCTTGCTGCTGATCGCGGCCGGCCTGACGCTGTGGTCCATGCTCCAGTACCTGCGCGCTGCCTGGCCTCATCTGCGCACTACCGTTGAAAAGAAATAAAACTTTTTTGAATCAAAGGGTTGACCGGTTACGAGATTTGTATAGAATGCGCATCACCAAGCGGGAATAGCTCAGTTGGTAGAGCACGACCTTGCCAAGGTCGGGGTCGCGAGTTCGAGTCTCGTTTCCCGCTCCAAGCATTAAGAAAAAGCCACTCAATAGAGTGGCTTTTTTTTGCCTGAAATTTGAGTTGGCCCACAGCAACGCACCTAAACGCGTGATGCCGAGCCCGCCTCGGGCGTGTCGAGAGCGACAGGGTCCGGCTGTTGATACTGCACCACGAAATCCACAAAAGCGCGCAGGGCCGGGGCCATTTGGCGTTGGCTGGGGTAGTACAAATAGAACCCCGGAAAGGTCGGCGTCCACTCTTTGAGGAGGTGGATCAATTGGCCTGTCTCGATAAGGTCTGCCACTTGGTGCCTGAACAGATACGCAATGCCCACCCCGTCGAGAGCGACTTGCGTCAGCATTTCCGGCTCTGTCACCACCAATGGCCCCTGGGCATCTATTTCGAGAAGCTCGCCATTGCGTTCAAACTCCCAGCGATACAGGCTTCCGTCCGTAGGCCATCGGTACGTCAGGCATTGATGGTTCACCAGGTCTCTCGGGGTGTGCGGGGTGCCGTAGCGGGTGAGGTAGTCGGCAGAGGCAACGACCATCATTTCCAGGTGGCCGCCGAGACCATGGGAGACCATATCGCGGTCCAGCTTTTTGCCGAGCCTGACTCCGGCGTCGAACCCTCCGGCGACAATATCCACGAGGCGTTCATCAGTGACGATATCGAAATGAATACCGGGGTAAGCCCGCAGAAAGGGTCCGATCAGAGGCGCAAGGTAATGAGTGGCTGCAACGCGGGTCGTGTTGATGCGCAACAGTCCGCTAGGGCCTTCGCTGGACTCTTTTAGCCGGGCGACTGCCGAATCAAGCGACGCCAGGGCGGGGAGCAGCTCCTCAAGGAGTCGTGCGCCGATCTCGGTTGGCGAGACGCTGCGTGTCGTACGGTTGACCAAGCGAACACCCAGTCGCTCTTCGGCATTGCGGATGGTCTGGCTCAGTGCAGAGGCAGACATCCCCAGGTGGGCTGCGGCGCGGACAAAACTGCCTTGCTGAATAACCGCGGCGAATGCTTGGAGTTGGGCGTATTCGTTGCCGCGCATTGTGTCCACTTCCTTAATGGGTCATGCGGATATTAGCGCATTATCAAATGGATCCAATTACGCAATACTGCCCCCGCATTGAGATTTTTCATGTCGGCAATGGAGGCAAACCTATGGGCAGATTCTCAGGTAAACGGATCTTGATTACCGGTGGTACGAGTGGCATGGGGCTGGCAGGTGCCAAGCGAATTGCGGATGAGGGCGGTCGGGTCGCTGTCACCGGCTATAGCCAGGAACACCTTGAAGAAGCTGCGGATATTCTGCCTTCCAATGCATGGGTATTTAAAAACGATGCAGCGGATCCAGCGGCCACTGCGCAGTTGGTGGACGTGGTTAAAGAAATGGGCGGTCTGGATGGCTTATGGCTGAATGCCGGTTACGCGCAAGTGGGCGCCATTGAAGACACAGATGCAGCGTTTTTTGATCGCATGATGAATGCCAATGCGAGAGGGCCTTTGCTACAGATCGCGAAATTGAAGGACCTGTTGTCTCCCCACGCCTCGGTTGTCTTGACCTCATCGACCTCAGCCTACGAGTCGGCCCCGATGGCCAGCGTTTATGCCGCGACCAAAGGAGCGATGATTTCAATGGCCAGGTGTTGTGCGGCGGCATTGGGGGAGCGGGGGATCCGTGTGAATGTATTGGTTCCCGGGCCGATTGATACCAACTTCCGCAACTTCATGGCCAATGACGTGCGGCAGCAGTTCGAGGATGGGCTGGTCAATCAACTGCCCCTTCGACGGGTCGGCACGGCGGCCGAGGCCGCGGCAGTTGCGTTGTTTTTGCTGTCTGATGATTCGTCGTACGTGACCGGCAGCCAATATGCGGTGGATGGTGGTTTGACCATGCGTTGAGCGGTTTACCCACGGTCAGCGCCTTGCGTCGCTCGTTCCAGCCGCCATCCCCCCGCCCGCTGACGCTCCTTCCAGAACCCCGCATACCGGCCGTTCCGCCCCAGCAATTGCGCATGAGTACCAGACTCCACCAAACCCCCTTCATCCAGCACCAGAATCTGGTCGGCCGCCATGATGGTCGGCAGGCGATGGGCAATCACCAGCACCGTGGCGTTGTGCATCAGCGTGCGGAGCGCGGCTTGCACGTAGGCGTCGTTCTGCGGGTCGAGCGCTGCGGTGGCCTCGTCCAGCAACAGGATCGGCGCGCGCTTGAGCAGGGCCCTGGCCAGGGACACGCGCTGGCGTTCGCCGCCGGAGAGGCTGGCGCCGCCTTCGCCCACGGGGGTGTGCCAGCCTTGGGGCAGGCGCGCGACGATTTCATCGACCCCGGCCAGGCGCGCCGCTTCGGCCACCTGCTGTGCACTGGCATCGGGGCTACCGACGCGGATGTTGGCTTCCAGGCTGTCGTCGAACAGGTACACGTCCTGCATCACCAGGGACAGTTGCGCCATCAACGCTGCATTGGACAGCTCGCGCACATCCACGCCGCCCACTTTGACCTGGCCCTCGCTGGCATCGAAGAAGCGCATCAACAGACGGGTGATGGTGGTTTTACCCGAACCCGAGGCGCCGACGATGGCGGTCATGGAATGGGCCGGGACGTTGAAGGTCAGGTCCTTGAGCACCAATGGGCCACTGGGATAGGCAAAGCTCACGTGTTCAAACGCTAGGCTGCCGGGCGCCGTCAGTGGCTGGCTGCTTGCCGGTTCTGGCAGGCCGGGCTCGCGCAGGATACTCACCAGTTGATCGAGGTCGTTGCCGGCCATGCGCAGCAGGCCACTGCGTGCGGCAGCTTCGGCCAGCGGGCCGACGAAACGCGCGGCCAGGGCCAGCAGTGCGACCAGTTGGATGGCGTCGATTGCACCGGTTGCCGCCAGGGCAATGCCGACGCCTACCAGCAGGGCGAAGGCCAGTTGCACAGTCAGGCCACCGGCGAGCAATTTGGGAAAGGTCTGCGCCAGCATCGAGCCGCCGGCGTGTTTCTGCGCAAGGTTGGCCGCATGCAACGGTGCATAGCCGCCCCGCGCCTGGCCAAAGGCGCGCAGCACCGGCTGGTAGCGGGCGAACTCCACCACACGGTTGCCGGCCACAGTCGCGGCGGCTTCGACGCGCTGGTCATTGGCCGCAATGGCGTTGGCCGACCAGTGATGGGTGGCGTAGATCAGCGGTGCACAGAGCACGGCGGTCAGGCCCAGGCGCCAATCGAACACAAACAGCGTCAGGGCCACCGTGGCGGGTACCACCACGCCGCACACCACCGGTCCCAGGTAATGGGCAAACAGACCGGTGACCATCAACGTGCCACTGGTGGCGCTGCGCGACAGGCGCCCGACCTTTTCCGTGTTGAACCAGCCCAGGGGCAGGCGCATCAGGTGTTGGCCAAGGCGATCATGCAGGGTCGTCAGCACCAGCAGTGCCAGGGCAAAACCTTGCATCGCCTGCTGATAGTGGGCGATGCACGTCAGGACCACCATCGCCGCCAGGGCACACAGCCAGGCGAGTGCCGTCGGCAAGTCGCCGGCGAACAGCGTGCGCAGGATCGGCACCAACAACGCGACGGCCAAGCCTTGCAGCACGGCGCTGGTCACCAGCCAGGCGAGGTAACGGTAAAGGCGCGGGGCATGGGCCGGGCCCAACAGGGTGAGCAGGCTGCGGATCACAAGGGCATCTCCAGGTCGGGGGTGGTGGCGCGCCACAAGCGGGCGTAGGCGCCATCGGCGTGCAGCAGGTCAGGGTGACGGCCGCGCTCGATCACGCGGCCATGATCGAGGACGACGATTTGATCGACGCCACGGATACTTGCCAGGCGATGGGCGATCACCAGCACCGTGCGCCCTCTGGCCAGCGCCGACAACGCGTCCTGGATCAGCGCTTCGGATTCTGGATCGGCGTGGGAGGTGGCTTCGTCGAGGATCAGCACCGGCGTATCGGCCAGCAGCGTGCGGGCGATGGACAGTCGCTGGGCTTCGCCGCCGGAGAATATCGCGTCCTCGCCAATCACCGACTGATAGCCACGGGGCAGCGCCTCGATACGCGCGTGGATCTGCGCCGCACGCGCGGCCGCCTGCATGTCTTCGTCGCTGGCCTGCGGGCGGCCCAGGCGCAGGTTGTCGGCCACGCTGCCATGCACCAGTTGCGCGTCTTGCAGCACAAAGCCGACGTGCCGGTACAGCTGCTGCGGGTCGATCTGGCGCACATCGACACCCCCGACCAATACGCGGCCAGCGGTGACGTCGTGAAAGCGCGGCACCAACTTGGCCAGAGTCGACTTGCCTGCGCCCGATGCCCCCACCAGCGCGGTGACCGTGCCCGCCGGGCAATGCAGGGTGATGCCATCGAGGATCAAGTGGGCGGGGTCATAGCCAAACTGCACGTTGTCGAAGGTGATGGCACTGCCCTCGGGCGATTGGCAGGCCGCCGGGCTTGGCAGTTCGTCGATATCCAGCAGGGCCTCGATGCGTGCGGCAGCCGCCAGGGCGGTGCGTTGCGCGGTCAGGCTCTGGTTGATCACCAATAACGATTGCGGGATCACCACCGCCACTAGGGTTTCGGCGAACAACTCCAGCGGCGTGACCCAGCCCCGCGCCAACAGCAGGCTGCCCACGCCCAGGCTGACCAGCAGAATCACCGGCACGCTCAGGGCCATTGACGACAACGCCTCAAGGCGCAGCAACGGGCGCACCCAACCGGCGTACTGCTGGCTGAACTGGCTGACCGCCTGCTGATAGCTGCGATGGGCCTGGCCGCCGCGCCCGAAGGCCTTGACCACCGCGATCCCGTGGACGAACTCGACAATCGCCGCGCTGACCCGGGTCATGCTCTGGTCCAGCAACTGCATCTTGCTGCCGAAGCCGCGCATCATCAGGGCATAGGCCAGCGCATAGACCGGCAGGGTCAGCACCGCCAGCACCACCAGGTAGCCGTTGAGGCTGGCCAGCCACACCAACCCGGCGAGGGGCGTGACGATCGCGGCGGTGAGTTCCACGGCGTGATGGGCGACCAGGTGATGCAGGTCTTCGAGGTCATCCTGCACCACTTTGCGCACCGCGCCGGACGTGGTGTCGCTGTACCAGCCGAGGGGCACGCGCCCGAGCTTGCGCACCATGGCGTCGCGCAAGCCGGCTTGCAGGCGATGGTCGGCGACGTGGGTGAGCCACAGTGCCACGCCGTTGGCCACCCAGCCCAGGCTCAGGGCGATCACCACCAGCGCGGCCCATGACCACAAGGTGTGACGCGCGACGTTGCCGGCCAAGAGCAGCCGGGCCAATTCGGTCAGGCCGACAAAGGGCACCAGGTTGACCAGCGCGCCAATCGCGGCAAACAGCACGCCCAGGCGAATCAGCGGGTTGACCGGGCGTTTCAAGGTGTCCAGGGCGGTTGTCATCAGGGTTCCGTAGGGCCATGGCGGGGCCAACGATGCTAGCCATTCCTGAAGGGTGGGCTACCCGCATCGGGTCGATTTAGCCCCGCATCCATGTGCCGGGGCGCACCGGTGGCGCGATACGGTTGGAAAATGACTTGAATCGGGTAGAGGCCCACCGGTGGCCCTGGCTACCGTTCCAGGCTGCCTGTTTCGCGGGCAGGTATTTCCCTCAACCGGTGTTCTTGGAGTGGCAGATGTCAGTCGATTCAGGTTTGCAAGTGCGCGGCCTGCGCAAGCGCTACAACAATGGCGTCGAAGCGCTGCGCGGCGTGGACCTGAACGTGGGCCCAGGCATGTATGGCTTGCTGGGGCCCAATGGCGCCGGCAAAAGCAGCCTGATGCGCACCTTGGCGACGCTGCAACCGGCAGACGCCGGCAGTATTCATCTGGATGGCGTGGACGTACTGGCTGACGGCAATCACCTGCGCCAGCGCCTCGGTTATCTACCGCAGCAACTGGGCGCTTATCCCGGCGTGAGCGCGCGTGACCTGCTCGACCGCTTCGCCTGGCTCAAGGGCCGCACCGATGCCCGGCAACGCCGCGAGGAAATTGAAGGCTTGCTGAGCAAGGTCAACCTGCAAGACGCCGCACACCGTGCGCTGGCCACGTATTCGGGCGGCATGCTGCGCCGCTTTGGCATTGCCATGGCACTGGTGGGCGCGCCGCGCTTGCTGATTGTCGATGAGCCGACGGCGGGCCTCGACCCGGCGGAACGCAATCGTTTCCACCGAGTGCTGGCGGACGTTGCCGCCGAGTCGATTGTGCTGCTGTCGACCCATATCGTCGAAGACGTCGAGAACCTGTGCAGTCGCCTGGCCGTCCTGGCCGCTGGGCGGATCATCGTCGAAGGCCGCCCGGCGGACCTGCTGGCGGCCGAGCAGGGGCGCCTGTGGCAAGCGCCGTTTGGCCGTGGCGAACCCTTGCCGGCCGCGTTGCATGTGGCGGCCAGCCCGCAAGGCAGCCGGGTGATCGTACACGGCGAGCGGCCCCTTGATCCGCGTTTCACGCCCCACGCACCGCGCCTGGAAGATATCTATTACCTGGCCTTGGCCCAGGCCGGCGAGGCGCCCGACGCATGAACAACTTTGCCCTGATGCGCCGCGAAGCCTGGGTGGAACTGCGTGCCGGGCTGCGCAGCGGGATTCCCTTGCTGGTGTTCCTCGGCCTGGCCGGCTACTTGCTGATGTCCCTGACCAACGCCGACTACGTGCAGAAAATGGGCGCCAGTGAGATCCCGCGCAACGCCCCGAGCCTGATCTACCTGATGTCCTGCGGCTGCATGTTCTTCCTGTTTTTTGCCTGGGCCTGGGTGTTTGCCCAGCCGGCCCTGCGCGACCGCAAGGCGCAGTTGGAAGAGGTGCTGCTGGCGTTGCCGGTGTCGCTGCCGGCGCTGCTGTGGGGACGTTTTATCGGTGCGGCGGTGGTCGGCGGTTTGCTCGCCAGTGCCCTGGTGGTGGGCTTTTTACTGAGCCCGATCCTCGCCTGGCTGGGCTGGGTGCCGGCGGCGAGCATCGGCGCGCCGGCCTGGTCGGCGCTGGGGTTCGCCTGGGTGGCCTTGCTGTTGCCGGTGAGCACCGGCATCGGCGCGTTGTATTACCTGCTGGCGTTGCGCAGTCGCGGGTTGGCGGCGCCGTTTGCGTTGGCCACCGTGCTGATGCTGTTGTGGATGTTTGCGGTGGTGGTGCTCAAGGGCGGGCAGATCAACCCATTGTTGGCGGCCAGCCTCGATCCGTCGTTGTTTACCTTTGCCCAGGCCCAGGTAGAAACCTGGACCGCCGCGCAGAAATCCCAGGCCCTGCTGGCCCTGACCCCAGGCTTCTGGCTCAACCGCAGCCTCTGGTGTGCGCTGCCATTGGTGCTGTTGGCCTGGGTCTTGGCGCGCACCACGCGCGAGGGCCTGATGGGCCGCCGTTCCGGTGCAGTACTGGCAGAGCCGCCGGTGCGCTGGGCCGAGAGTACCGCTGTGCCCGGCCCCGTGCTGCGCAGTTATTGGCCTCGGGCGCTGTGGTACGAAGCCCGTTGGCAGTCACGCCAAATTTTCGCCCGCAAGGTGTGGTGGCTGGCCCTGGCGCTGCTGATGGTAATGGGTGTGCTCAGCGGCTTTGTCCATGGGGTGTGGCACGCCCGTGGGCCGATGGTGCCGAGGGCGGACTTGAGCTTGCCGTTGCTGTCCAGCGCGCTGTTCCTGGTGCTGGCGTTTGTGCTGGCGGCGCTGGTGGGGCTGGTGTGCCGGCGCGATGACGTCGAAGGCCTGGGCGCGATGCTGCACGCCACGCCGGCCCCGGCGTGGGTGCGCCTCTTTGGTCGGGTGCTGTGTGTGGCGGTGGCGACGTTGCTGCTGGCACTGGTGCCGGGCGCCGCCAGCCTGCTGATCAGTGCGCTTGCGGCACCGCAAAGCCTGGCCCCGGGTTTTGTGCTGACCTATCAACTGCTGGTGTTCGCACCGCCGTTGCTGGAATTGGCAATGCTGACGCTGTTGGTACACACGCTGATCCGCCGCGCCGGCCTGGCTTACGCGACGTCGATGCTGCTGACGTTTTTCCTGGTGCTCAACCATGAATTGGGGCTGGTGAGTTACCCGCCCTATGAAATGGCCATCCCCGCCCATGTGGCGTTGTCGGCGTTGACCGGCTGGGCGCCGTGGTGGCCGTACCTGGCGACGCTGGCGGGCTGGAAGCTGGCGGGGTGTGCGGTGATGGTGGCGTTGGCGGCCTTGTTTGCGCCCCGTGGTTGGGGACGTGTGCCCGCGGCGCTGCTGGCACTGGGTGTGCTGGGCCTGCTCGGCAGCGGTGTGTTGCTGCATCGCCATCTGGTGGAGCAGGGCGATTACCGCTCCAGCGCCGACGAATTGGCCGAACGTGCCGCCTGGGAACAGCATTGGCTGGCCGATGCCGGCGCGTGGCAAGTCGCCGGTGGGCAGGTGCAGGTGCAGATCGACAGCCTGCGTCGCCAAGTAGAAGGGCTGTGGCGCCTGGACCGAGTAATCGCCGACAACGGCCATCTGGACGCCGAACTGCCGCCGGGGTTGCACGTGACCGGCGCCAGCGTCATGGGCCAAGCGGTCGCCGTCGAACAGGCCAGCGACCACCTGCGCATCCCCTTGGGTAAGTGTGCGGTGGCAGGGTGCAGCGTGACGTTGCACTGGACCCTCAGCGCCAGTGGTTGGCCCGCCGACGGTGACGGCCTGTGGCTGACACCCCAGGCCACGTGGCTGGAGGCGCGCCGGGTGCTGCCGCGCCTGGGCCTGGACCCGGAGCGCGCCGTACGCGCCCCCTCGCAACGCACTGAAGCTGGGTTGCCCGCGCTCACGCCGGCGCTGCCGGTGGGCGCGGCCGTGGCGGCGCAAGCCGTGGCCCCAGCCGGGGATTGGCAATGGACGATCAGCCTGGATGGGCAGCCGTTCAGCGGCCACAGCCAGCATCCCTTGGACTTCGCTTACCACCTGACGCCACTGGCCTCGGCCCAACACCTCGACGGTGTGCAGGTGCTGGCCGATGCCAGCCGCCAGCACACCGCCCGCGAAGTGCGCGACGACCTCACGGCGATGACCGCGTGCGTGGCCCGGCGCCTGGGCGCAAGCCCCATCGTCAGCGAACTGAGCCAGTGGCCCAGCGGCATGGGCGCCAGTCGCCTGAGCAACGCGCACCTGCTGCTGGCCCAGTCACCTGACTGGGACGTGGCTGCCAGCGGCGTCGGGCGCTGGGCACGGCGCGCGCAGATCGCCGAACTGTTGGCCCGCCAGCAACTGCTCAGTGCCAGCGACCTGCGCGAACAACCGGGGCATGTGTGGCTCAGTCAAGGCGTGGCCGGGGCCGTGGGCTTGCTCTGTGTGGGCGAGGTGGACGGTCCACAGGCCCGCGCCGCCTTGATCACGCTGATGGCCGACGACCTGACCCGCGCCTTGGCCAGCGACGGCGAGCCCGTCGGCACCCTGGCCAGCGCCCGTGCACAGGGCTGGGCGGCGTTCTATGCGCCGTTGGCCAGCCTCGACTGGGTCGCTCGCCAAAGCCCCGAACAACTGCTGGCAATGACTGCCGCCGTGCGCACTGGCCAGGGATGGCCCGTTTCGATCCAGGGCCTGCTCGGCGCGCCCTCGGAAGCCGTGGTGACCCAGGCGCGCCAGCGCTGGGGAGCACCGCGATGAATGTCCTGAAACCCTTATCCCTGGAGTTTTCCATGCCTGCCCAAGTGACCCTCAAACCCCTGCGCCGACCGCCAGGCTGGCGCGCCAACGTGCTCACCCAAGCCTTGGCCCTGGCCCTGTCCAGCCAGATGTGCAGCGCGTTTGCCGCCGACTACCTGCCCAGCCCCGAGACCCTCGAGCTGGCGCCGCTGACGGTCAGCGCGCGGCTGCATCAGGAGAGCGCCAAGGACATCCCGTTCGGCCTGTCGGTGCTCGACGGCCAGGCCCTGGAGACCCGGCGCCTGCGCACCCTCGAAGACGCGTTGCGCGCCACGCCGGGAGTGGACGTCAATTCGTGGGGCGGCGCCAACGATGCCAACGTGCGCATCCGTGGCGTCGGTTCGCTGAACCAGATGAGCATGGATGACGGCTCGGTGCAGCTGAATGTGGACGGCGTGCCGATGTCGGTGCGCAACGCGGCCATGGCCACCCTGGATGTGCAACAAGTGGAAGTGCTCAAGGGCCCCCAGGGCACGTTGCTGGGGCGCAACAGCGAAGCCGGCGCGATCAACGTCACCACGCGCAAGCCGACCCGCGACGTGCAAGGCTATGTGCGCGGCGAAGTCGGCCAGCAAGGCCAATTCATGACCGAGGGCGCGGTGGGCGGGCCATTGACCGACACCTTGGCCGGGCGCATCGCCGTGCGCCGCTCAGGCTTTGACAATTGGGTCGATGACCAACAGGACGGCGACCCGTTGACCCGTCCCCGCGACCTGGCCCTGCGCGGCAGCCTGCTGTGGGACAACGACAGCGGCACCACCGGCCTGCTGGTGGCCGAGCGCCAACGCGCCGAGCATTACGCCGGGCTGGAAATGCTGCGCCCGTTCGGCAGCCGCCCGAGCCTGGACTACACCCCCGGTGTGTTTGACGGCAACCAGAAGACCAACGAACGCTACTCCTTCGAACTCAACCACGACCTGGCGCAGGCGCGCCTCACTTCGATCAGCGCTTACACCCGCACCGATTTCAATGCGGTCAAGGGCTACGACCGCAACATCACCCGCGCGCTCTACGGTGCGCCGTTCGAATACTTGATCGAAGACACGGCCCGCGAGCAGGTGTGGAGCCAGGACCTGCGCCTGGGCTCCTTGCCGGACGCCGAGGTGTTCTGGGTCGGCGGGGTGAACCTGGCGCGGTCCGAGCGCAGTTTCGATTCGGACAACTTCACCAACGGCTCCTGGCAACAGCGCGATTTCAGTACCAACAGTTACGCGGCCTATGGCGAGATCACCGTGCCGCTTGGCGAGCGCTGGAAGCTCACCACCGGCCTGCGCCACAGTTGGGACCGCAAGACCTACGGCGCCGACTACGCCAGTGGCGGTGCGGTGACCGGCGACAGCCGCCAGCTGCAGGACAACTACAGCACCGGCCGCGTGGCCTTGGCCTATGCGCTGACCGCGCAGACCAACCTGTATGCCGTGGTGTCGCGTGGCTACAAATCGGCGGGGTTCAACGATTACGCCACCACGGTCAAGGACAGCGAGCCGTACAAAGCAGCGAAGGTGAATGCCGCCGAACTGGGCTTCAAGCATGAAAGTGCCGGTGGTGCGCTGAGCGTGGAAGGCGCGTTGTTTATCACCCGTGTCGCCGATGACCATTTGCTCGGTTACGACTTCACCAGCCTGGCCGTCAGCGCAGTGAACGCCGACACCCGCAGCAAGGGCGCTGAGCTGTCGACGACCTGGCATGTGAACGATGAACTGACCCTGGGCAGTGCCGTGAGCTACACCAACGCGGTGGTGACGTCCGATGCGCCGGGCGTGTCCGGCGGCGATGTGGCCGCTGGCAGCCGGGTTCCGGATGTGCCGTTGTGGAGTGGCAATTTCAGTGTGGCGTGGACGCGCGACTTGCCGAACCTGCTGGGCTTGCCCGCGCCACGCCTGAACACCTTGCTCAACTACCGTGTGCAGAAAAACCGCCCGGCCGACGCGCAAAACCACTATGACCTCAAGGGCCACGCCAAGCTGGATTTGCACCTGGGCCTGGAAAGCGGCGGTTCGGAAGTCTACCTGTGGGGCGACAACCTGCTGGATGCGCGTTATGACCTGTACGGCACCTACTCGACCGACGCGGTGCTGACCGGCATGCCGGCACGCGGGCGCTCGGCGGGGGTGGGTTACAGCTACGCGTTTTGAGGCGCGGGGAGTCGGCACGCCGGCTCCCCGGTTTGTTCAGAACTGATAGGTGTAGCCGACGCCCAGGGTGCGGCGGCGCGCGGGGGCGCCATAGGCCACCGGGTCGCTGTAGAAACCGTAGGTGTCGTAGGTCTGGTTCAGCAGGTTATCGGCGAAGGCATACACCTCGCCGAAGCGGCTTTCGAGGCCGGCGCGCAGGTCGAGTTTCTCGTAGTTGTCCAGGTTGAAATGGTTCTGCGGATCGGCCGCGCGTTCGCCCACCAGGTGGTAGTTGAGGCTGGTGTTCAGCGTGGTGTCGCCCAGGCTGGCGACGCTGCCCAGCGGGTGTTTCCAGCTGGCGTTGAAGTTACCGCTCCAGCGCGGCACGTCCGGGGTGCGGTTGCCGGCGTTGACGTCACCGGCCTGGATGCCCAGCACCGCGCTGGTGATCTTGGCGTCGAGGTAGGTGGCGCTGGCGGCCAGGGTCAGGCCGTGGTCGAAGTGCCAACTGCCTTCCAGTTCGGCACCACGGGTGCGGGTGTCGGCGTTGAACGCGTTGGTGGCAAAGGTGGCGGCATCGTAGCCGAGCAGGTGGTCGTCGTGGACGCGGGTGAAGAACAGCGCGCCATTGAGGCTGCCACGGCGGTCGGCGGTCTCGCTCTTGAAGCCCAGCTCGGCGGTTTTGCTGATGGCGGCCTTGTACGGTTGGCTGTCACTGACCTGCGAGGCGTAGTCATTGAAACCTCCGGACTTATAGCCCCGCGCCAACTGCACATAGACATTGGTCTGCGGGCTGATGGCGTAGCTCAGGGCTGCACGGCCGGTGCCGTAGTGGTCGGTGAGTTTGCGCGAGTCGTTGACCGCATCGCTGCCGGCGAAATACTGCCCGTCGTAGGTCTTGCGGTCCCAGGAATGGCGGTAGCCGGTGGTCAACTTCAGGCGCTCGGTCAGCGGGAAGGTGGCTTCGCCGTAGCCCGCATAGGTGGTCGTGGTGAAATCGCGGAACTTCGCCCCGGAGGTGCCGTAGGTATTGCGCGGCGTGTCGTAGCTGCGTTCGTTGCGCGAGGCGGCGAGGCCGGTGACCCAGAACACGTCCGCGTCGGGCAGGGCGCTCAGGTGCACGTCCTGGCTCCAGCTGCGCTCGAAGGATTTATCCACCACCCAGAACTCGCTCGGGGTGCCGTAGAGGGCGCCCATCAGCTTGCTGTCGTAGGCGATCAGGCCTTCGAAGTCGGCGGTGCTGGTGGCGGTGGTGGAGGTCAGGCGACTGTTGGCGAAATCATGATCGAGCTTGATCGCATAACGCTCGGTGGTCTTGTAGTTGTCATCGAACAGGCCGGGGCTGAGGTCCAGGCTCGGGTCGCTGCCGTAGGGGCGCAGCACCAGGGAGTTGGTGGCGCGCTTGGTCTTTTGCCGCTCGGCGCTGAACAGCACGTGGGTGTCGTCGTTGACGTCCCACAGCAGGCTGCCACGGAAGGCTTCGTTGCGCGGCTTGGTCAGGGGGTGATTGTTCTGGTCGTTGTCGATCCAGCTGTCGTAGCCCGCACTGCGCACGGCCAGGCGCCCGCTGAGCTGGTCACTGAGCGGGCCGCCGATCGCCCCTTCGCTGAGGAACTGGCCTTGCTGGCCGACTTCGCCGCGCACATAGCCTTGCAGTTCGCGGGTCGGCTGGCGGGTGGTGATGTTCACCGCGCCGGCCTGGCCGATCGCCCCGGACAGCGTGCCTTGCGGGCCCTTGAGCACTTCGACGCGCTCCACGTCCAGCGTCTCGAACCCCAGGCTGCGCGACGACACCGGCACGCCATCAATGTTGAACGCGACGGAGCTGTCATCCATCGACATCTGGTACAGCGAGCCCACGCCACGGATCAGCACGTTGAAGTCATTCGGCCCACCGGACGAGTTGACGCTGACCCCGGAGGTGTTGCGCAGGGCGCTTTCCAGGGTGTCCAGGCGTTGCACGCGCAACTGTTCGCCGCTGATCACGCTGAGGCTGATGGGCACGTCCTTGGGGTCTTCCTGCGTCATGCGTGCGGTGACGGTGGAGGCGGGCAGTTGCACCGCTTCGGCGGGCGTGTCGGCGTAGGCGTGATGACAGAGTGTCAAACTGATGGCTATTGTTATAGTGTAACTACTTTGCGCGAGTCGGCGAGTCGACATGATGGGGCCTTGGCTGAGGGTTTTTGGGAGTCGCGATAACGGTCAAGATGCTAGTGATTATCAATTGCGCGACTCTACCCCGATGTGGTCTGATTCGAGCCGTATCCGGTCAGCAGGGAGATTCAACGATGTCAGCTGTTCAGGCGCCCACGCCGGTCTCGCAGATCATTGCCAACGGCTATCGCGGCGAATTCGGCCCCGGCAACCAGTGCCGTGTCACCCGCGTGACCTTGCACGGTGGGCTGGATATCGTGCGCTGGCAAAGCACGTTTGCTCAGCCCGTGGAGCTGCCGTTGCAGGACGACAGCGAACGCATCCACTTCAGCTTCACCCACCGCCTCAAGGGCAAGGCCCATTGCAGCTTCCACGACGGCCGCCGGCACACACGCCATGCGATCAACGAAGGCGCCGGCAGCATCAGCTTCGGTCGCAGCCGCGAGGGCCTGTATCACCAGCAGGGCGAGATTGACAACATCACGGTGATGATCAACCCGCAGTTGCTGGCCCAGTGGGACGTGGAGATTGATCCGACCCTGGGCAGTGCGCTGGCCTGTGAGCATTGCTTCCTCGACGGCTACCGCAGCGGTGAAATGAGCGCCACCGCGCACCTGCTGTGCAACGCCATGGACCTGTCCCAGCCGCGCAGCAGCCTGTGGCTGTACGGCCAGAGCGTCACGTTGGTCAGCCTGTTCCTGCAAGCCCGGCGCAACCTCGCCTGCACCTGCCGCCTCAGCCCCCTCGACCGCCAACGCCTGCTGCGCGCCCGCGAGTATTTGCTCGCGGACCTGGGCAAGGCGCCCAGCCTGCCCGAGCTGGCGCGGGAGGCCGGGATGAGCCAGCCGAAATTGACGCGGGGCTTTCGCCAGTTGTTTGCCAACAGCGTGTACGGCGTGTTCCAGCAAGCACGCATGGCCCAGGCGCGCAGTCGCCTGATGGAAGGCGAGGCGTCGGTGATGCGAGTGGCGTCGGACCTGGGGTACGCGAATGCCAGCCATTTTGCGACGGCGTTTCGCAAGCAGTTCGGGATCAACCCGTCGAGCTTCAAGGCCGGTGCGGGCCACGATTGACCCGTCCGCCGCAAAAAAAACAGCCACTCGTACGAGTGGTTTTTTTTCGCCTGGGATGATCGTTCCCACGCTCTGCGTGGAAACGCCTCCTGGGACGCTCCGCGTCCCACCAGACGGCGGCACACTCAAGCCATGCGCAAGGGTGACGCAGAGCGTCACGGGGAGCATTCCCACGCGGAGCGTGGGAACGATCAGTTAAATAACGGATATGTACTCCGACCAAAAAGCCTCAGCGCCTAACACATAGCTATCGCAGGCAAGCCAGCTCCCACACAAGCCCGCTCCCACATTTTTTTGACCGAGTCACGCCGCCGCTTGCCGCCCCGGAATCGCCGCAATCAGCTCGCGGGTGTACTCCGTCGCCGGCCGGTTGAAGATGTGCTCCACCGAGCCATGCTCGATCACCCGACCATGGCGCAATACCAACACCTGGTGCGCAAAGTTGGCCACCACCGACAGGTCGTGCGACACCAGCACATAAGCAATCCCCATCTCCCGTTGCAACTCCTCCAGCAGCTCAAGAATATGCGCCTGCACCGACACGTCGAGGGCGCTGACCGGCTCATCCAGCAGCAACAGGTCCGGTTTCAAGGCCAGGGCGCGGGCGATGGCCACACGTTGGCATTGCCCGCCAGAGAGTTCGCGGGGCAGGCGGTCCAGGTAGCTGACGGGCAAGTGCACGCGGCTGATCAGTTCGCGCGCGGCCTGTTCCAGGGCGGCGCCTTTGAGCAGCCCGAAGGATTCCAGCGGCTCGACGATGCTGTCGAAAATCGTCAAGCGCGGGTCCAGGGCGGCGAATGGGTTCTGCTGCACCAGCTGGATCCGCTGGCGCAGCGGGCGGAATTCGCGCCAGCTGAGGTCGGTGATGTCCTGCTGTTCGAAGTGCACGCGGCCGTGGCTGGGTTTTTCCAGTCCGAGGGCAATGCGCAGCGCCGTGCTCTTGCCCGAGCCGGACTCGCCGACAATCGCCAGGGTCTGCCCGGGGTAGACCTCCAGGCTCAAGTCCTCCAGGGCCAGGAAGGTGCTGGCTTCGCCCTTGACCTTGGGCAGCGCGAAGGTCTTGCCGACGTGGTGCAGGCTGAGGATCGGTGCCTGCGTAGGGTCCAGATTCAGCAACGGTTCGCGGCGCCTGGCGAACGCCGGCGCGGCGGCGATCAGGGCGCGGGTGTAGTCGTGTTGCGGCGCGTCGAGGATCTGCCGGGGCGGGCCCTGTTCCACCAGCTCACCTTGCTGCATCACCAGGATGCGGTCGGCGCGGTCGGTGGCCACGCCGAGGTCGTGGGTGATGATCAGCAGCGAAATCCCGCGCTCACTGACCAGGCGTTGCAGGTGGTCGAGGATCTTGCGCTGCACGGTCACGTCGAGGGCGCTGGTGGGCTCGTCGGCGATGATCAGGCGCGGGTTGCCGGCCAGGGCGATGGCGATCAGCACACGCTGGCGCATGCCGCCGGAAAGTTCGTGGGGATACTGGCGGGCGCGCAACACCGGGTTGTCGATGCCCACCTGTTGCAGCAGCTCGACAATGTCGGCATCCACGCCGGGATAGCGTTTGCCGTGCGCCAGGATCAACGCTTCAGCGATCTGCTGGCCCACGCGCAAGGTCGGGTTGAGGCTGACCATTGGGTCCTGCGGTACCAGCCCGACGGTGCGACCGCGCACGCCGCGCTTCTGGCGTTCGCTGGCGTGGGTCAGGTCGTTGCCCGCGATCCACAGTTCGCCGCCGCTGATCTGCGCGTTGTCCGGCAGCAAGCCGAGGATCGCGTTGGCCAGGGTCGATTTGCCCGAGCCGGACTCGCCGACAATCGCCACGGTCTCGCCCTCGGCAATCGCCAGCGACAGCTTTTTAACTGCGGGACTAAGTTGCCCGCCGGAACGGTAGCTGACACTGAGTTGGCGCACATCCACTAAAGCGCTCATCGTTGGGTCTCCTCGAAGGTGCGGGCGATATGGTTGAGGCTGAACACCACGGCCACCAGGAACAGGCCGGGCAACAGGGACACCCACGGCGCGGTGATCAGAAAGTGCCGGCCGTTGGCGATCAACGTGCCCCATTCGGCAGCCGGAGGCACCGCGCCGAAACCGAGAAAACTCAACCCGGCTGTGGCGAGGATCGCGGCGCCGAAGTCCAGGGTCGCCAACACCGCCACCGGGCCCCAGGCATTCGGCAGGATATGGCGCAGCAAGGTGCGCCCCCAACTGGCGCCGCCCAGGCGCGCGGCTTCGACATAGGGCAGGGTCTTGACCCGCAGCACTTCGGCGCGGGTGGTGCGGGCGAACCCTGGAATGATGCCGACGCCCACGGCGATGGCCACCGGCACCGTGCCAAAGCCGATGGCCGTGACAATCGCCAGGGCCAGCAGCACGCCGGGCAGGGCCAGCAGCACATCGACAAAACGCATGATCAGCGAGTCGATCCGCCCGCCGGCAAAGCCCGAGAGGATACCCAACCCGAGCCCGCCCAACAACGCAATGCCCACCGCCAGCGACGCCGCCAGCATCGACAGGCGCGCGCCGTAGACCACCCGGGTAAACAGGTCGCGGCCCAGCTCGTCGGTGCCGAACCAGTGGGTGAAGTTGGGCGCGCGCAGCTTGTCGGCGGGGGCGGTGGCGTAGGGGTCAAAGCTGGTCAGCAGGTGCGGCACCACGGCCGAGACCAGCGCGAACAGCACCAGCAGCAGCGCCAGGCTGAAACCGGGTTTGCGCAGCAACGGCAGCAACACCGCCGTGGCGCGTTGCAGGCGGCTGCGGCGGCGCCACAGCGGTTGGCTGGCCGGCAGGGCTGTGCCGCGCAGGTTCTGCTCAAGGATGGTCATGGTCTAGGACACCTTTGGCGTGTGGGAGATACGCGGGTCGAGCCACGGGTACAGCAGGTCCACCAGCAGGTTGACCAGCACAAACGCCGCCGCCGACACCGCGACGATGGCCAGCACCACCGGGATGTCCTGGCGCAACACGGCTTCCTGAGCCAGGCGGCCGATGCCGGAGCGAGCGAAAATGGTTTCCACCAGCACCGCACCGGACACCGTGTTGCCCACCTGCAAACCGATCAGCGTGAGGATCGGCAACGCTGCATTCTTGAAGCCGTGGCGCGCCTGCACCTGGCCGCGGCTGAGGCCCTTGGCGTAGGCGGTGACGATATACGACTCTTTCCACACACCCTGGAAACTGCGTTGCAGCACCTGGGCGTACACCGCCGCGCTGGGAATCGCCAGGGTCACGGCGGGCAATATCAGGCTTTCAAAGCCCTTGCTGCCGGTGGCCGGAAACCAGCCCAGGCCAAACGCAAACACCTGGATCAGCAACAAGCCCATCCAGAACACCGGCACCGAAAAGCCCAATGACGGCAGGCGCGTCAGGGCTTTTTTCAACGGTTGCCAGCGGATATACGCGGTCAGGTAGGCCAAGCCAATGCCGCCGAGCAACGACAACACGATGGCCAGGCCGGCCAGGGACAGGGTTTGCGGCAGGCGCTCCACCAGCAATTCAGCCACCGGGCGGTTCATCGACAGCGACTGGCCGAAGTCACCGCGCAACGCGCCCCACAGCAGGTCGAAGTACTGCTCGAACACGCCCTTGTCCAAACCGTAATAAGCCCGTGCCTTGGCCAGGTCTTCCACCGACAGCGCATCGGCCTCCATGCCCGAGGCGCTGAGCATCAGCGACAGGGTGTCGCCCGGCAGCAGATACAGGATGAAGTAGGTGATGCTGTAGGCGCCCCACAACACCAGCAGCGCCTGGCCGACCCGGCCGATCAGGTAGCGGCTCATGGCGTGCCGATCTCGATATCACCCAGCAGGGCGAAACCTTCTGCGGTCCAGCGGAAGTTTTTCACCTTGGCCGACGTCGCGGCCTGCCACACCCGCTCATACACCGGGAACGCCGAGCTTTCATCGATCAGCAGGTCTTGCAGGTCGCCATAAGCGGCGGCGCGTTGTGGGCCTTGAGTGGCGGTGATGCCCGCGTCGAACAAGCCCTTGGCTTTTTCCAGTGTGGCCGGTTCATAGGTGTTGGTGGCCACGGTTGAACTGTTGGCGGTGCGCGGATCAAGGATGGTTTGCAGGATGATCGGGTCGGCGCGGGTCATGTAGTTGATCGTCAGGTCGTAGTTGCCCGCCGAGTTGTTGGCCACCCACTCGGCACGGGTGACCACGCTGAGTTTCACCTCGATGCCGACCTTGCGCAGTTGGTCCTGGATCAACACGTCGCCAGCGGTTTCTGCCGGGCTGATGTTGTAGCTCAGGCTCAGGCGCTTGCCGTTCTTCTGCCGGTAACCGTCGGCGCCCTTGGCCCAGCCAGCTTGATCCAGCAGTTGTTCGGCGCCCGCCGGGTCATAGCCGAGCTTGGCCGCCTGGCTTTTGGCGAAGGGCGTGGTCACGTCGAAGATGCCTTGCACCACCGGGAACTCGGCGTTGTACACGGTGCTGGCGTAGCTCGTGCGGTCGATGGACTTCTGCACCGCCAGGCGCACTTGCCGGTCGGCGAGGATGCGTTCGCCACGGGTGTTGGGGTACAGGTTCAGCGCCGGGCCCGGCAGCGAGCGGCTCTGGATGGTCGCGCCCTTGGACTGGAACAGTTTCAGGTCCACTTCGGAGAACGGGTTGCGCGGCCACAGGATGTCGGCCTTGCCTTGCAGGAACAGGCCGTTGCGCACGCTTTCTTCGGGAATGTAGGTGACGTCGATGGCGTCCAGATGGGCTTCGCCCTGGTTTTTCATATTGGCCGAGGCCCAGGCGTAGCCTTTGCGTTTGGTCAGGTGCGCGCCGACTTCCGGGGTGTAGCTCTGCAGCACGAACGGCCCGGTGCCGATGATCTTGCCCAGGGAGCGCTCCTTGACCGTCAGCGCATAGGAGGCGGGCGCGAGGATCGCCAGGTTGGTGGTGGAGGTGGCCTGCAAGAACCCCGCGTTGGGCCGCGACAGCACCAGCTTGACGGTGAAGTCATCGACCACTTCGGCGTGGTCGTAACCCGCCAGGTACGTCGCGCCAAACGTGGCCGGCAGCTCGGTGGCCAGGGCCTTGTCGCTGTCGAACGCGGTCTTCACCGCCTTGGCATCGAAGCGTTCGCCGTTGCTGAAGGTCACGTTTTCGCGCAGGTGAAAGGTGTAGGTCAGCGCGTCGTCACTGACCTCCCAGCTTTTGGCCAGCCACGGGATGATCTTGCCGGTTTCCGGGTCCTGGTCGGTGAGGGACTCGGCGACATTGCGCAGCAGCACCCGGTGTTCCAGCCAATAGACCTGGAACGGGTCGACGCTGACCAGAATGGTGTTGTCGCCAAAGAACGCGATGTTCAGGGTTTTGTTGGCCTGGGCCTGCTCACCCGAAGGCGAGCAACCGGCCAGGGCCAGCGCCAGGGCGCACGGGGCCAGCAAGCGGCTCATCAAGTTGGAGGTAGTCAATGGTTAGCCCTCATGTGGCGGTTCGGGTGCATGCACGGTGTGAATCAGAAGTCGTAGGCCAGTTTGGTGTACCAGTAGCCGCCGCCCGGGTAGAACGGCGGGTTGCCGTAGGCCGCCAGGCCCAGGTTGCTGTACACCGCGTGCTTGTCGGGGCGTACGTCGAAGATGTTGGTGCCGCCGATGCTCACGGTGAGGTGGTCGACGAAGGTGTAGCTCACGTCGAGGTCGGTGATCCATTTGGCGCCGAAGCTGCGATCGCCACTGGGGTTGACCGCGAGGGTCTTGACCGCGCCGTAGCGCGCGGTTTGCAGGTTCACCGCGAGGTCGTCGATTTTCCAGTTGGCACCGAGGATCCATTTGGTCTTGGGCGAGGCGTCGGTGAGGTCACCGGCGCGGTCGCGGCCCACCAGGGTCACGCCGGTGTTGGCCAGCGCGGCCGGGGTGTCGCGGCTGTCCTGGATGGTGGTCTTGTTCCAGTTGAAGCCCAGGCTCCAGCGCACCTCGCCATAGGCATCCAGCGGCGTGGTGTGGTCGGCGACCACGTCCAGGCCCTTGGTGCGGGTGTCGAAGGCGTTGGTGTAGTAGTTGACCCAGGTACCGGACGGCACGCCTTGGGCGGTGAGGATCGCGTTGATCGCGCCGTTGCCACGGTCGTAGATATTGCTGGTGAGGGCGATGCGGTCGTCGATGTCGATCAGGTAGGCGTCGGCGGTGATACTGGTGCGTGGCGCCGGTTGCCAGGTCAGGCCGAGGCCGAGGTTGCGCGATTTTTCCGGCTTGAGGTCATCGCCGCCAAGGGCCTTGGCCAGGTTGCTGCCCGACGGCGTCAGGCGAGTCACGGCGGGCACCACGTTGCCGTCGGCATCCAGGGCCACGCGGTTGTCGGCCACGGTGTAGCCGATCTGCGTCAGGGACGGCGCACGGAAGCCGGTGCCGACGGTGCCGCGCACGGCTACGCTGTCGGTCAGTTCATAGCGTGAGTTGACCTTGAGGCCGAAGGTGTTGCCCGAGTCGTCGTCGTAATGTTCGACGCGACCGGCCACGTCCAGGAACCATTTGTCGGTCAGGTCGAAACCCAAATCCAGGTAACCGGCGACGTTGTTGCGGATCAGGCTGACTTCATCTTCCGGGCGGATCGTCACCGCCGCCTGCGCGCCCGACGCGGCGGGGTAGGTGCCGGTGATATAGGCCTCGCGGTCACCGGCGAAGGTGCTGAAATGCTCCCAGCGATGTTCCAGGCCGGCCGACACCTGTACTGGCGACGTGAGGTTGAACAGGCTGTCGTAGCGGCGGGTGAAGTCGAGGTTGTTCACCCACTGTTCAAAGCGGAAGGTCGCCAGGTTGTCGAACTTGGTCGGCGACGCGGTGCCCAGGGACGGGTTGATATTCAGGTCGCTGGAGTGGTGCACATTGTTGCGCCCGTAGGTGGTGCTCAGGTCCCAGTTCCACTCGGCCACTTCACCCTTGCCGCCAAACAGCAGTTGGTAGTCGCGGTCCTTGATGTTGTTCAGCGGGTAATAACCGTCGGGGAACACCTCAGGCACGGCGGCGGTGCCGGTGGGCAGGCGGAAATAGTTGGCGGCTTCGGCATCGCGTTCGCCGTAGGTGGAAAACGAGTACAGCGTGAGATTTTCCAGGGGCAGTTCGGCGTTGTAGGCGAGGTTGAAGGCCTTGAGGTCAGGGTCGCCGTTCTTGATTGCCACGCGGTCCCAGGCGGCTTCCTTGGCTGGGTCGTTGAAGGCCTTGACGCTGCTGTCGGCCTTGTCGTTCCACGACGCATTGCCGCGTTTGCGCGCGTCGGCGGAGAGGTGGAAAAAGCCGCCCTGGCCCAGCTCGAAGCCTTGGTCGCCAGCCACCTTGATCGTCTCGCCTTCGCCTGAAAACAGCTGGCCGTAACTGGTCTCCAGGTGGCCGCCGCTCTTGGTGTTCTTCAGGATGATATTGATCACGCCGGCCACCGCATCCGAGCCGTACTGTGCGGCCGCGCTGTCCTTGAGCACTTCGATATGGTCCACGGCGCTGACCGGGATCAGGTCGATGTCCACCGCATTCGCGCCGCTGTTGTCGATGGAGCCGCGCTGGCCGGTGGCGCCGTTGTGCCGGCGTTTGCCGTTGACCAGCACCAGGGTGTACGCCGGGCCCAGGCTGCGGTTGCTCAAGGGCCGAGTCACCGAGTTGTAGCCGGCGATATTGGTGCCGAAGTTGAACGACGGCAGCAACTTGGCAATCGCCTCGGACAACTCCGCGCGACCGGTCTTGAGCAACTGGTCGCTGTTGATCACGTCAATCGGCGCCGGGCTGTCGGCCACGGTGCGCTCCTGGCCGCGCAGGCCGGTGGAGATCACGGTCACGGTGTCGAGCTTGGCGTCATCGGCAAACGATGGCGCGGCGGCCAATAGCAGGGAGCTGGTCAGCAAGGACAGGTGAAACTTTTTCAGCGGTAGGGCGCAGGCGATATCGGGCATGTCAGCAATAGTCCATTGATTCTGGTACTGGCCCGTGGCGTGGGTACAGCTTCGAAAGCGAGGTAGGGAAACGATTAAGGTGGGGTTGAACTGAATTTATTACTATAAAAAACCGTAGTGAAATTCTTTTTTCGAATAAGCTAATTATTAAATATTGTTATTTAGATAATTTATAAAATTATTAATTTTCATGATCGGCGCTAATGATCGTTCCCACGCTCTGCGTGGGAATGCATCCTTGGACGCTCTGCGTCCGCTCTTGAAGGCGTGACGCAGAGCGTCACCGGCGGCATTCCCACGCAGAGCGTGGGAACGATCTAACCTGTTTCAACCGTGTTTCAGGCAGTTGATAGAGCGATCCACCGTGGTCTTGGCAATCTCCAGCAAATGCCACACAGCCAGTATCTTCGCTCGCTCGGGGCTTGCCAGTTGCTCACCACAATCCAGCGCAGTGGCCGACGCGCTGTCGAGCAAACTGGCGGTGTAGAGCAGGGCATCTTCGAAGCTCAGGTCTTCGTTGACCGAGTGGAAACCATGGGTGGGCAGGTAATGATCGATGGCGCGGTTGAAGGCGGCGCGGTCTTTGGCGGGGTCGAAGGGCGGATCGGGGGCAACTTTGTTCATGATGAAGCTCCTGATTAAGTCAGAAGCCGGCCCCATCGCGACTAAACGATGGGTGGCGGCTGTGCGCAGGTTAGTCGACCGGCAAATCAGGAAAATCCGGCGCACCCGAAGGTGCCCTGCGCACAGCCACCATAAAACCTCATGGAGAACCATGCGCCTGATTAAGAATCCGAGCGACTAAACCCGATCACTGAATGGGCAGTGACGGACCGCAGACTAGCCACCGATTTCAGCAGGCACAAGGCGGCAGGGATTGTCTAGGAAACGTCCTGCAATTTAAAGCGACACGGCTTGCTGGCCCTTTACAAACCATGACAAAACGCCAGCAACCCACCGAAGTACCCTGCTGCACGGCGATCAAAATGTGGGAGCGGGCTTGCTCGCGAATGCGGTGTGTCAGTTAGCAGATTCATTGGCTGATCCACCGTATTCGCGAGCAAGCCCGCTCCCACATTGGATCTCCAGTGTCTGTGGGCTGGCGGTGTCGCAGATACGACGCTGTACACCACACCCGTGGTCTATCTTTGGTTTGAACATCGGCGGCGCAAGGCGTTGCCCGACTTTCAAACGATTCGATAGCAGCATCAGCCTCATAGTGGGGCTTTAGTTTTTGATGGGGTCGGTTTGGACGCGCCCAGCACCCGATTCAGTTCACCAGCAACCGCAATCAGTTGCTGCTCCAGTGCTTCGACCTCTGAGAGGCTGATGCTGCTGTTGAGAACTTGCAGGGTCTTGGCTCGCCTCTTCGGAACAGGCGCTAGAGCATGCGTGTCCTGGGGCAGCAATGCCTGACGCAGCAGGTTATTGATCACCGTTTGATAGCCTGTGCCCGCTTGTTCCGCGAGCGCGCGCGCGGCGTCGATGACCGCATCGTCCAGCATGATGGTGATGCGGGTCTTGCCTTTGTTGCTGGCGATTGCGCCACGCTTGGCGTTACTGAAGTCGTATTCGTCTTTCATGGTTCAAGTTTCCAGGTACTGGCGCCGTTCATTTTTAGAGGCGAGCCGGGCACTGATAATGCGTACGAAGTTGGGGTCACGGTAGGTGTAGGCCACCACCAATATGCGTCCCTTGGCGTCCGTGCCCATGGTCACCCAGCGTTCTTCATTGTGGTCATGGTCTTGCAGCGTCAGGGCTGCCTCGTCGTTAAACACCGGTTCTGCGTCAGCCAGGCTTATGCCCTTGTGCTTTTGCTGATTGGCGATATTTTTTGCTGCATCGAACTGAATCCTGAATGTCGTAATTATGCATATTTTATATGTATAACAAAGCGATTGAAGGGACCGTCAGTCAGGGCATTGATAAGCCGTGGTTGGCTTTGATCGGCCAAGGTCCTGTTCCGTCGATCAGTTGGGGTCTCAATTCTGCTGAGACCCACAACCAATTTCCGCGCGTAATGATCAGTTCGCTTTGTAGTGGGATTCTGTTTCGATTGTCGGAGGATCGATCGTTCCCACGCTCTGCGTGGGAATGCATCCCCGGACGCTCTGCGTCCGTTCTGAAGGCTTGACGCAGAGCGTCACCGGCGGCATTCCCACGCAGAGCGTGGGAATGATCAAGCCCGACCTCAGCGCATATGCAGAATGATCGGGCTGCTACTGGCCGGATCGGTATGCCCGCGCAGCTTGCCCACCGCCTTCGCATCCACCGCGCCGCCATTATTGCCCCAGGTGCTGCGCATATAGCTGAGGACGTCGGCAATGTCCTGGTCCGACAGTTGCTCACGAAACGCCGGCATGCGATAGGCGTCCGGCACACCTGCCGCCACAACGCGTTGCGAGCCGTTGAGGGTGATGTTGATCGCCGAGGCGCTTTCCTTGGCGAGGGCCGAGGTGGCGCCGGCCAGCGGTGGCATCCACTCGGGCTGGCCCTTGCCATCCAGGCCGTGGCAGGAGGCGCAGCGGGTGGCGTAGGTGTGGGCGCCCGGGCCGGTGCTGGCGGTAGCTGCCTGGTATTGCCATGGCGTGCCGTCACGCTGTGGGTCGCCGGGCAGTGACTTGAGGTAGCGGGCGATGGCGCCGAGGTCGTCGTCCTGCATGAACTGGGTGGAGTTGTTGAACGCTTCGGTCATCGAGCCATAGACCACCGCGTGGGCGTTGCGCCCGGTCTTGAGGAACTGCACGATCTGCGGCTCGCTCCAGCGCCCCAATCCGGTGTTGGGGTCCTGGCGCAAACTCGGCGCATACCAGCCGTCGAGGAGGGCACCGGCGAGAAACGGCGCGCCGGACTCGTCCAGCGCCTTCTCGTTGAACGCCAGCCCGCGCGGCGTGTGGCAACTGCCGCAGTGGCCGGGGCCTTGCACGATATACGCGCCACGGTTCCACAGGGCGTCCTGTTCCGGCTTGGGCGCGTAGGGCGTGCTCGGCGCGAACACGCCATTCCACAGCGCGATGGGCCAACGCAGGTTGAGCGGCCAGGGAATGTCGCTGGGGATATTCGGTTCGCTGGCCGGTTGCACGCCTTTCATGAAGAACGCGTACAGCGCACGGATGTCGTCGTCGCTGAGCTTCACGTACGACGGGTAGGGCATCGCCGGATACAGCCGACGCCCGTCCGGCGTCACGCCATGGCGCACCGCGCGGTCGAAGTCGGCCAGTGAGTAGTTGCCGATGCCGTGCTCCCGATCCGGGGTGATATTGGTGGCGTGAATCGCCCCCAACGGCGTGGCCATCTCCAGGCCGCCGGCGAACGGCGTCTTGCCCGGCAGGCTATGGCAGGCCACGCAGTCACTGAGCCGGGCGACGTACTCGCCGCGACTGACCAATGCGGCATCCACACTTTGCGCTTGTTCAAAAGGCGAGGCGGGCTGGCGGGTAACATACCAGGCCAGCACCCCTGCGGCGACCAGGCAGGGCAGCACCAGCCAGCCTGCGGTTCTTGCGAATCGACGGTTGTTCATTGGCATTTCCTGGCGGTTAGCTGAAGGTGTGACGGCTCAAGGGCAGGCTGCGAATACGCTGGCCGGTCAACTGCGCCACCGCATTGGCCACGGCCGGCGCGACGGCGGGCAGCGGCGGTTCGCCGATGCCACCCATCTTTTCGCCGCTCTCGACGATCCGCACATGCACCCGCGCCATCCGCGACGGCGGCAGGATCGGGTACAGGTCGTAGTTGCGCGCCCGAGGCTTGCCGTCGATATACACCGCTTCTTCCAGCAGCGTCTGCGACAAGCCCAGCGCCACCGCACCATTTACCTGGGCTTCAACAATCGCCGGGTTGACGATGCTGCCCGGGTCAATCGCTTCCCAGATGTCATGCACCTTGACCTGGCCGTGTTCAATCGACACTTCGGCGATCACCGCCGCGTGGGAGCCGAACGGCGAAGCCATGGCCACGCCGCGCGCACGGCGGCTGCCGTCTGCGGCGGTGAACGGCCCACGTTTCCAACCGCCGGACAACTCGCCTACCGCTTGCAGCAGCGTGGTCAGCCGTGGGTTGTCGCGCAGCAGGTGCAGGCGCAGTTCATAAGGGTCGTGACCGCCTTTATCGGCCAGTTCATCGAGAAACGCTTCGTAGAAGAAGTCATTCAGCGAATTGCCTACCGAACGCCAGTAGCCGAGCATTGCCGGGCCCTTGACGTAGATCTGCGCGATACGTTTGTTGGGGATGGCATAGGACTTGCCCGACAACCCTTCCAGCGCCGTGGGGTCGAGTTTGTCGCCCTGTTTGCCGGCAATCGCTTCGGTGGGGCCTTCGGTGGCACTCACCGCCTCGATGGCCACAGGGAAGCCTTTGTCATCCAGCGCGGCGCGGAACTTGACCACTGCCACCGGACGCAGCACATCCCGCAGGAATTCTTCTTCGCGGCTCCAGATCAGCTTGACCGGGCGCCCGACCGCCTTGGCCAGCGCAATGGCCTGGGGATACGGGCTGGCCGAGTCATACAGGAAATGCCGGCCGAAAAAACCACCGAGCAACGGTGAGTGCAGGTTGACCTGCGCCGGGTCGAGGCCGGCGCGCTTGGCGATGTCGGTGCGGAACATGTCCGGCGCCTGGTTGGGCAGCCAGATGTCCAGCGTGCCGTCGGCGTTGAAGCGGGCGAGGGCAGACGGCGGTTCCAGCTGGGCGTGGTTGACGTACTGGTTGTGGTAGGTGGCCTCGACGCTCGTCTTGGCGCCTTTCAGCGCGGCCGCGACATCCCCTTCGTTTTCATCGTCACGGGCCGGGCCTTGCTGGGCGGCGAGCACTTCGCGCCAGCCATCGCTGGAAAAGTCAGCGGGCATCACCCGTACCTTGGCGTCGGCGCCGGCTTCCTGCCAATCGACCTGGATCGCCTCCACCGCACGCTTGGCGTGCCACCAACGCTCAGCCACCACCGCCACGGCGCCAGGCAACTGGTGCACCGAATGCACGCCTTTCATGCCTTCGACCTGCGCCTGGTTGCGCAGGCTGCCGACGGTCATGCCCAGGCGCGGCGCGTGCTGCACGGCGGCGTGGAGCATGCCGTCGACCTTCAAATCGATGCTGTACTGCGCCTTGCCGGTGGATTTGTCATAGGCATCGACGCGGCGCACCGGCTTGCCGATCCAGCGGAACTGGCTCGGGTCACGCAGGGTGATGGTGGCCGGGTCCGGCACCGGCATGTCCAGGGCGCGCCCGGCCAACTCGCCGTAGCCCAGGGAACGCCCGGACGCGGCATGTACCACGCGGCCGGGTTGAGTGCTCAGTTCGGCCAGCGGCACGTTCAATTGCTCGGCGCCGGCCTGCAGCAACATGGCCCGCGCCAGCCCACCGAGGCGGCGCATGGTCGGGTAGCTCATGCGCACCGACATGCTGCCGCCGGTGATGCGCATGCCGTTTTCCATCACCACATAAGCTTCGCCAGGTGGTGCGGCTTCGACGATGAACGTGGCGGGGTCGGCGTCCAGTTCTTCGCCGACAATCTGCGCCATCGCCGTGTGCGTGCCTTGCCCACCTTCCATAAAGGGGCTGAGCAACCGCACGCTGCCGTCCGGGCGAATCTCCAGGAACGCCGGCACCTGGGTACCCCGTTCGGCAGTGGCGGCCTGCACCCTGGACGAGCCAAGCGGCAAACCGAAACCAATCACCAGCGCCCCCACCGCCGTACTCGCAAGGAAAGCTCGGCGTGACAGGTTCACCGGGCCATCGAATAAGTCATCGCGCGCTTTCATCAGGCGTTCTCCTGCTTGGCCAGGTCGTTGACCGCCGCATGAATCGCGTTGTACGTGCCGCAACGGCACAGGTTGACCATCGCCGCGTCGATCTGCTCGGTGCTGGGCTTGGGGGTGTGCTTGAGCAGCGCCGTGGCCGCCATCACTTGCCCGGACTGGCAATACCCGCATTGCGCCACCTGATGCTCGACCCAGGCCGCGACCACGTGCTTGCCCACCTCATCGGCCTCAATCGCCTCGATGGTGGTGATTTCACGCCCGACCACGCCGGCCACTGGGGTCACGCAACTGCGCACCACATTGCCGTCCACCAGCACCGAACAGGCGCCGCACTGGGCCAGGCCGCAGCCGTACTTGGTGCCGGTCAGGCCGAGGTCATCGCGGATGACCCACAGCAACGGGGTATCGGCATCAGCATCGACCTGATAGGTCGTCTGGTTGATTCGTAATTCCATGGCTCACCTGCTGATCGACGGTAGGTGCGGCCTTTATTGAGTAGGAAATGCGTTGGCCGCTTAGTGTCGAACTCTAGACCACCGCGCAAGGGCCATGTGGCCGGCCGTCGTCAAGTCCGCAGGATCAGGCAAGAATTCGCGAGGAATAGGTCAGTCAGACAATGTCGTCGATGAGGATATGGTGCTGGCCCCGGCTGCACCGCTCGATACGCGCCTCGACCTTGTACACCGCGCGCAACATCGCCTCGTTGATCACCTCGTGGCTTGGCCCGCTGCCCTGGGCCGTGCCGTCGGCAATCACCAGTACCTGGTCGGCGAAGCGCAGCGCCTGGTTGAGGTCGTGCAGGGCGATGAATACGATGACCTGGCGCTGGCGGGCGAGGGCGCGCATAAAGTTCAGCACCTGGACCTGGCGGTGCATGTCGAGGGCGCTGGTGGGTTCGTCCATCAGCAGCACCTCGGGCTCGCGCACCAGGGTTTGGGCGATGGACACCAACTGTTGTTGGCCGCCGCTGAGTTCGCCGAGGTTGCGAAAGGCCAAGTCGCGGATGCCGAGGGCATCGAGCATTTCATCCACCAGTTTTAGCTCATCATCGTGCACCGCCCAGCCCGGCGCGAGTTGCTTGCGCGCCAGCAGCACCGATTCGTACACCGTCAAGCGGGCGCTGGCGTTGAGGCCCTGGGGCATGTAGCTGATGCCTTGCACGCCCTTTGCCGAGCCTTGCAGGCTCACCTCACCCGGCCCGTCGATCAGCCCGGCGATGCGCTTGAACAGGGTGGATTTGCCCGCCGCATTGGGGCCGACCACGGCGACCACCTGGCCACCGACAAACCGCGCGGTACTGACGCCGCGGATGATGGTGCGCGGCCCGTAGCAGGCGCCCACGTCGTCCAGTTGGATACTTACCATGAGTTTTTCTTCCCGCTGAGGATCAGGGAGATAAAGAACGGCACGCCGATCAGCGAGGTGACCACGCCGATCGGGAAGATCGCACCCGGGATCAGGGTTTTGCTCACCACCGAACTGGCCGACAGGATCAACGCACCGGTCAGCAACGAGGCGGGCAGGAAGAAGCGTTGGTCTTCGCCGATCAGCATGCGCGCGATGTGCGGTCCCACCAGGCCGATAAAGCCGATGGTGCCGACAAACGCCACCGGGAACGAGGCGAGCAGGCTGACCATGATCAGCGTCTGGAAGCGCAGGCTGCGCACGTTGATGCCGAAGCTGGCGGCCTTGTCATCGCCCAGGCGCAGGGCGGTCAGGGCCCAGGCGCGCTTGGCGAAGATCGGCAGGGTGATCAGGATCACCAGGCAGATCACCCCGAGTTTGGGCCAGGTGGCTTTGGTCAGGCTGCCCATGGTCCAGAACACCACGGCGGCCACGGCTTGCTCGGTGGCAAAAAACTGCACCAGCGCCAGCAGCGCGTTAAAGGTGAACACCAGGGCGATGCCCAGCAGCACGATGGTTTCCGCAGTCACGCCACGGCGCAGGCTGAGGAAGTGGATCAGCAGCGCGCAGAGCATGGCCATGATGAACGCGTTGAGCGGCACCATGTACTGCGCCGCCAGCGGAAACAACGCCACGCCAAACGCCAGGCCCATGGCCGCGCCGAAGCTGGCGGCGGCGGACAGGCCCAGGGTGAACGGGCTGGCCAGCGGGTTGTTGAGGATGGTCTGCATCTGCGCCCCGGCCAGGGACAGCGCGGCGCCCACCGCCACGGCCATCAAGGCCACGGGCAGGCGGATGTCCCACATCACCACGCGCACTTGCGGCGTGGCCGTTTCGGGCGACAGCAGGGCGCCGAGCACTTCGCTGAGGCTATAGCGCGCCGGGCCCAGGGCTAGGTCGAGCAGCACGCTGCCCAGCAACAGCACGGCCAGGGCGCAGAGGATCAGGCGTTTGCGCAGCACCAGGCGGCGGTAGGTGACGGTCATGGCTTGAGGCTCACGAAGTAGCCCGGCTCATATGGCACCGGCAGGAAGCGCTCGTGCAGTTCGCGAAAGGACGCCTCGGGGTCGAGGTCGGCAAACAGCGTCGGGTGAAACCACTTGGCCAATTGCTGGATCGCCACGAACTGGTACGGGCTGTTGTAGAACTGGTGCCAGATGGCGTGGAAGGCCTGGTTTTGCTGGGCCTGGATGCCGGCATAGGCCGGGCGTTGGGTGTACCACGCCAGCTTGCGTCGGGCCTCGGCCATGTCTGCGCCGGGGCCGACACCGACCCAGTGCCCACCCGGCGCGAACGCCTCCCAGTTGGCGCTGGTCACCACCACCTGCGCCGGGTTGGCGACGATCACCTGCTCGGGGTTCAATTGGCCGAACGTAGTGGGGATGATGCCCTTGGCGATGTTATTGCCGCCGGCCATCTCGACGAACAGGCCGAAGTTTTCATTGCCGAAACTCAGGCAGCAATCGTCGGTATAGCCGCCGATGCGTTCGATAAATACCGCTGGGCGCGTCGGTTGCTGCGCCGCAATCACGTCGGTGACGCGGCGGATCTGCTGGTTGCGAAACGCAATAAACGCCTCGGCCTGTGGCTCCTTGCCGAACAGTTGGCCGAACAGGCGCATGGTCGGCTCGGTGTTGGTCATCGGCTGGTTGCGAAAATCCACATACACCACGGGGATGCCCAGGGCGTCGAGCTTCTCGATATAGCGCGCATCCTCGGTGGCGTGTTGCGCCTCGATATTCAGGATGATCACGTCAGGGCGTTGGGAGATGGCTTGTTCGATGTCGAAGGTGCCGTCTTCAAAGCCGCCAAAGGTGGGGATCTTGGCAATGGCGGGGAATTTGCGCAGGTAGGCGTTGTAGGTGTCCGGGTCGGACTGGATCAGGTCCTTGCGCCAGCCGACGATGCGTTCGATGGGGTTTTGTGTGTCCAGCGCGGCCACCAGGTACAGCTGGCGGCCCTCGCCGAGAATCACCCGTTGCACCGGCAGGTTGACCTTGACCTGGCGCCCGAGCAGGTCGGTGACGGTGGTGGGCGCAGCAACCGCCGGCATGGCCAGTAACCCGGTGAACAACAGCGCCGCCAGGACGTGGCCGCGTCGAACAATCGAAAGCATCATGGGAGCCCTTGCAGGTATCAGAAATCGACCGTGGCCGAGAGGAGGAGAGTGCGTGGCGACGCCTGGGAGAACGCGCCGTAGGAGGCCACACCGGACCAGTATTGGCGGTCGAACAGGTTCTGCACCGTGGCGCGGAACGTGGTCGGCCGCTCGGCGATGCGCGTGCTGTAGCGTGCGCCGACATCGATGCGGGTCCAGGGGTCGAGCCGTTGGGTGTTGGCCTGGTCGACGTACTGGCTGGCGGTGTAGATCGCGCCGCTGGTCAACGTCAGCCCCTCGACCCACGGCGTGTCCCATTCGCCCCACAGGTTGGCTTGCACCTCGGGCACGCCCACCGGGGAGTTGCCACGGTTCGCGGCAATGGCGGTCTGGGTCAGTTGTGCGTCCAACAGGGTCACGCCCGCGAGCAGGCGGGTGCCTGGGGCGACTTCGCCAAACAGGTTCAATTCCAGGCCACGGTTGCGCTGTTCGCCCTGCACCGAGAAGCGTCCGGCGGCCAGTTCACCGCTGGGCTTTTCGATCTGGAACAGGGCCAGGGTTGACATGAAGGTGCCGTAGTCGAGCTTGACCCCCACTTCATGCTGCCTGGACACGTACGGCGCAAAGATCTCCCCGGCATTCGCCGCGTTGGACGGCGCTGCGTCGCCCTTGCTCAGGCCTTCGAGGTAGTTGTAGTAGAACGCCACGTGCTGCCACGGCTTGAGCACCACGCCGAACAGCGGCGTGGTCTTGCCGTCGTCGTAGGCCGTGGTCACCGCGCCGGCGCTGTTGTAGTTGTTGGACTGGATGCGCTGCTGGCGCAGGCCCATGGTGACTTGCACGCGTTGGTCGAGCACGGACAGGGTGTCGGCGATGGCCACGCCGGACAGCTCGGTGGCGGAGACTTTCGGCGCATCCGGCTTGGCAATCGACGGCTTGGGGCGGTCGATGGGGTGGTAGATATTCGACAGCACCGAGTCGCCGGAAATAATCCCCCGCGACAGCTCATCGCGATAGCGGCTGGCTTGCACCACAGCGCTGTGGCTGACCGGCCCGGTGTCGAAACGCATGCGGGCGCCGGCGTCTACGGTGTAGCGCTGCACTTCGAAGCGGTAATAGCCCGGTGTCGAGTCGGTGTCGCCGGCGGCGTTGATGATCTTCGGGGTCTGGTCGGACATACGCGCCACCGCCGATTTGCCGCCACCGGCGTGGGCAAACAGGGTCAGGTTGTCGCTGAGGTCATATTCGCCGCTGAGCAACGCGGACTTGTCGCGGGTGCGCGACCAGCCCCAGTCCTGGCTGACGTTGGTGCGGCCGTTCGCGGCGTCGGGAATGGCCACGCCGGGGGCGATCAGGAACGGGCGGGATGCGGCGTCGAACTCTTCTTCCTGGGAGATCAGGTCCAGGCTGGTGCGCAGGCGTTCACCCTGATAATCCAGGGACAGCGCGCCAATCCCGACTTCACGGGATTGGTCGTCGATCACCGTGTTGCCTTGCTGCACGCCGCCGTTGAGGCGCAGGCCGAAACGGCGCTCGTCGCCAAAGCGGCGGCTGATGTCGATGCGGTTGCCGACGTGCGAATCCTGGGCATAGCTGGCGGTGTAGCGGGTGAGGTCTTCGTCGAGGGAGCGCTTGGGCACCACGTTGATCACCCCGCCCACCGCGCTGTTGGGCGACATGCCGTAGAGCAGCGCGCCGGGGCCTTTGACCACTTCGATGCGTTCGGCGTACTCGGTGAACACGCGGTAGTTGGAGGCCACGCCGTACACGCCGTCGAAGGCCAACTCGCCGAGGTTGCCTTCGCCGACCGGGAAGCCACGGATGAAAAACGAATCGACGATGCCGCCGGTTTGCCCGGTGGAGCGCACTGAGGAATCACGCTCCAGCAAGTCGCCGACGGTGGTTGCCTGTTGGTCTTTGATCAACGCAGCGGTGTAGGTGCTGACGCTGAACGGGGCGTCCATCACGTCGCTGTTGCCCAGCATGCCCAGGCGCCCGCCGACGGCGACCTGGCCGCCGGAATACGCCGGTGGCAGGCTGTCGGCGCGCTGTTCGGTGGCGCTGACGGTGGTCTGTGACAGGGTGACGCGGCGTTGTACCAGGGTGTAGCTGCCGTCTTCGCGCAAGACCATTTCCAGGCCGCTGCCGGCGAGCAGGCGGGTGACGGCTTCTTCGGTCGAGTAGGTGCCGGAGAGGCCGGGGCTGGTGAGGCCTTCGGTGAGGGCGGGGAGGAACGACAGGGCGATGCCGGCGTCCACGGCGAAGCTCGACAGCGTGGCGCCTAGGGGGCCGGGGGTGATTTGGTAGGTGTGCAGGGTGACAGCGTCCAACTGCGCGGCCATGGCGGCGCTGGTGAGGGCCAGGCTGAGCAGTGCGCTGCGGATCACTCGCATGGATGGGGGCCTGTGGGGTGGGGTTGATGTGTTTGCCAGTTGAGATTGGGAAAAGTATCAGATGGGGGGTGGTTTTTTTTGGCGGGGTGTACATATCCGTTATTTAGGTAACGGCCACTTATGGTTCCGCTCTTACAGCGGGTCACTTTTGGAGGGACCCAAAAGTAACCAAAAGGTCCTCGCCGGTATGACTCACCCACATGGGTTACAAATCAGTTCACGCACATAGGTAACAGTTTTTAACTGGCAGGGTCGATTTCGCGAGGATCTGACCATGC
>NZ_JBUZST010000010.1:0-172072 GCF_055407965.1 Pseudomonas sp. B611 | reverse complement strand
GACGGCTAACCCGGCGTCCTGCCGGGTTACCCACGGATTCAAGCCTGCGTTCGGCCAGCGTGGTTAACGGGGCGCCTAAGATCAAAAGCTGAAAAGCCAGAGCCAGAGCCAGAGTTTTGGGTTTTGTCAGGTTCAGTCGTTGTGTAGATACCTATGCCGAGATGGCGACAAAGCACAAAAAAAGGGGCGATCAGATCGCCCCTTTTGGTGTCACCCGTGGCCTATCAGCCCCGACGACGCAGTGCGTCGATCCGCTCTTCCAGCGGCGGGTGGCTCATGAACAGGCGAGCAAAGCCCTGCTTGATGCCACCGTTGATGCCGAAGGCGGTCAGGCTGTCCGGCATATGCACCGGCAGGCCTTGTTCGGAGCGCAGGTGTTGCAGCGCTGCGATCATCGCCCCGGTACCGGCCAGGCGGGCACCGGCTTCGTCTGCACGGAATTCCCGTTTGCGCGAGAACCACATGGTGATCGCACTGGCCAGGAAACCCAGTACCAACTCAGCGAAGATGGTCGCCACGTAGTAGGCAATGCCGCGGCCTTCTTCGTTCTTGAAGATCACCTTGTCGACAAAGTTGCCGATGATCCGTGCGAAGAACATCACGAAGGTGTTCACCACGCCTTGTACCAGCGCCAGGGTGACCATGTCACCGTTGGCCACGTGGCCGATCTCGTGGGCCAGTACCGCTTTCACTTCGTCATACGAGAAGCGTTCCAGCATGCCCTGGCTCACTGCAACGAGCGCGTCGTTCTTGTTCCAGCCAGTGGCAAAGGCGTTGGCTTCATAAGCCGGGAAGATCCCGACCTCGGGCATCTTGATGCCGGCCTCGCGGGACAATTGCTCGACGGTCTGCAGCAACCATTGCTCATGCCGGGTGCGTGGCTGGGTGATGACTTGGGTGCTGGTGCTCATTTTCGCCATCCACTTGGAGATGAACAGCGAGAACAGCGAACCGGCAAAACCAAAGACCGCACAGAAAACCAGCAGCTGATTGAGGTTCAGGTCAACCCCGTTGGCCGCCATGAACCCGTTGAAGCCAAAAAGGCTCAGGGTGATGCTGGCAATCAGCACGACCGCCAGGTTAGTGGCCAAGAACAGCAGGATGCGCATCATGGTTGTAGAGTTCTCCTCATGCTTAATATGTCGCGTACTGCGGGGTATATAAGGTGCGGCATGGGGCTATTCAACCGAGCGACTATTTCAAACTGTGTCCTACAGCTTGAATGTAGAGCCTTGAAGGGATTTTCCGACCTGGAAAATCTCTCGTGATCGTCACACCCATGCCTTTGCGTCCCGTAATTATAGGGGGCTTACCGATCCTTGGCAGGCAGTGATATCAGAAGGGGGGCTAAGGGCAGAGAAGTGTTGCCAGATACTCGCTGTACGACCGAATGTCGGTCGCACAGCGCCATTGTCGTTACTGGCGATAGGACTTCAGGAAGTTGCCGATGCGACCAATGGCCATGTCCAGGTCATCCACACGCGGCAAGGTCACCACGCGGAAGTGATCCGGCCACGGCCAGTTGAATGCAGTGCCCTGGACCACCAGCAGCTTTTCCGACAGCAGCAGGTCGAGCACGAACTTCTCGTCGTTGAAGATCGGGCAGACTTTCGGGTCGATCCGGGGGAACGCGTACAGTGCGCCCATGGGTTTTACGCAGCTCACGCCGGGGATCGCGTTGAGCAGCTCCCAGGTACGGTTGCGCTGTTCCAGCAGGCGGCCCTGGGGCAGGACCAGATCGTTGATGCTCTGGTAACCGCCGAGGGCAGTCTGGATGGCGTGCTGGCTCGGCACGTTGGCACACAGGCGCATATTGGCCAGCATGTCGATGCCTTCGATGTAGCTCTGGGCATTGTGCTTGGGCCCGGAAATGGCGATCCAGCCGGAGCGGAAACCCGCCACGCGATAGGACTTGGACAGGCCGTTGAAGGTCAGGCACAGCAGGTCCGGCGCCAGCGAGGCGGTGCATACGTGCACGGCGTCGTCGTAGAGGATCTTGTCGTAGATCTCGTCGGAGAACACGACGAGGTTGTGCTGGCGTGCCAACTCCAGCATGCCCAGCAGCACTTCCTTGGAGTACACGGCGCCGGTCGGGTTGTTCGGGTTGATGATCACCAGGGCCTTGGTGTTCGGGGTGATCTTGGCCTTGATGTCGGCCAGGTCCGGGAACCAGTCGGCGCCTTCGTCACACAGGTAGTGCACCGGATGGCCACCGGCCAGGGTCACGGCGGCAGTCCACAGCGGGTAGTCCGGCGCCGGCACCAGCACTTCGTCGCCGTTGTTGAGCAGGGCCTGCATGGACATCACGATCAGCTCGGACACGCCATTGCCCAGGTAGATGTCTTCGATGCCAACGCCTTCTACCTGCTTCTGCTGGTAGTACTGCATCACTGCCTTGCGCGCGCTGAACAGGCCCTTGGAATCGCTGTAGCCCTGGGCGGTTGGCAGGTTGCGGATCACGTCCTGGAGGATTTCGTCCGGCGCTTCGAAACCAAAGGGCGCCGGGTTGCCAATGTTCAGCTTGAGGATGCGATGGCCTTCCTCTTCCAGGCGTTTGGCGTGCTTGAGCACTGGGCCGCGAATGTCATAGCAGACGTTGGCGAGCTTGTTCGATTTGCTGACCTGCATGGCGATGTGATCCTGAAAATGAACGATCCAGAAGGTAGGGGCACTACCGTACTGTGAATCCTGCGGGGCCGGCACCCATAAATACGTTTGAATGCCGGTAGCGCGGGTGCCAGACTGGCGTTTTGAAGAGGCGCAATCATACGTGCCACCTGATCTACGGAAAAGACACAGATCAGGGTTTTTCAGTTGCCGAGGTGTACCGATGGAAAAGTTGCAGAAAACCCTTCAGGAATGGCAGGACATGCTCGACCCGGCGCAGTACCAGGTGTGCCGCCTCAAAGGCACCGAGCGCCCGTTTTCCGGTAAGTACAACGCCACCACCACCGACGGCGTGTACCACTGCATTTGCTGCAACGAGCCGTTGTTCGATTCGCGCACCAAGTTCGATGCCGGTTGCGGCTGGCCGAGCTTCTACGAGCCGATTGCCGACAGCGCGATGATCGAGATCCGTGACGTCAGCCACGGCATGATCCGCACCGAAGTCACCTGCGCCAAATGCGATGCGCACCTGGGCCACGTGTTCCCGGACGGCCCGCCGCCGACGGGCCTGCGTTATTGCATCAACTCGGTGTGCCTGGACTTCGTACCCCGCTGAATGCTCGTTCCCACGCTCCGCGTGGGAATGCCTCTTGGAACGCTCCGCGTCCCGCTGGCGAGGAAGGACGCGGAGCGTCCAGGCTGCGTTCCCACGCAGAGCGTGGGAACGATCAACGGCACTACTTCAATTAATTGAATTGCACGCAATTGAATTGCTCGCTATGTTTGTCGTTCTTTCCTATTCCTTGAGGCACTGCCATGAGCAACAACCTGCTGAGCATCCCTTGCACCACCATCAAGGGTGAGCAAAAGACCTTGGCCGATTTCGCCGGCAAGGCCATCCTGGTGGTCAACACCGCCAGCAAATGTGGCTTCACCCCGCAGTACAAGGGCCTGGAGCAACTCTGGCAGGACTACAAGGACCAGGGCCTGGTGGTACTGGGCTTTCCCTGCAACCAGTTTGGCAAGCAGGAGCCAGGCAACGAAGGCGCGATCACCGAGTTTTGCGAGTTGAACTTCGGTGTCAGTTTCCCGTTGTTCAAGAAGATCGATGTCAATGGCAGCGATGCCCACCCGTTGTTCGTGCAGTTGAAACAGCAGGCGCCGGGCTTGCTGGGCTCCAAAGGCATCAAATGGAACTTCACCAAGTTCCTCATCGGTCGCGATGGCCAGGTCGTCAAGCGTTTCGCCCCGACCACCAAGCCGCAAGACCTGACCCAAGAGATCGAAGCCCTGCTCAAATGACCGACCAGCCCAACGTGTCCCTGGCCCTCGACGATCAGTTGTGTTTCAAGCTGTACGCGGCGTCACGGGCGGTGACCCGTGCCTACAAACCCATGCTGGATCGGCTCGGCCTGACCTATCCGCAATACCTGGCGATGCTGGTGCTATGGGAATGGCACGGCGCATCACCGGCCCAGCCCACGGTCAGGGCGCTGGGGGAGCGGCTGATGCTCGATTCGGGCACGCTCACGCCGCTGCTCAAGCGCCTGGAGCAGCTTGGGCTGGTGCGGCGCCAGCGCAGTGCGCGGGACGAGCGTGAAGTGCATTTGAGCCTGAGCGAGACGGGTGTGCAGTTGCGGGATCAGGCACACGGCCTGAAAACCCGCCTGTTGTGCGACAGCGGTGTCGATCTTAACCAGGCCGACGCCCTGCGCGACGGTCTTGATCAGTTACTCGCGCAAATCAGAGGTTTGTCGAGCGCGGCACCCATAGGTCCAGCAGGCCCTTGAGCTCTTCACGGCGGAACGGCTTGGCCAGGTAGTCATTCATCCCGGCCGCCCGGCAGCGCTCGCGCTCTTCGGCCAGGGCGTTGGCGGTCAAGGCCACGATGGGCAGGTCCGGCCAGCGCCCGCTGCGACGAATCTGCCGGCTGGCCTCGTAGCCATCCATGACCGGCATGTTGCAGTCCATCAAGACCAAGTCAAAGTGCTGTTCCTCCAGGCACTTGAGCGCTTCACCGCCATGGGCCGCGACGATCACTTCGCAGCCCAGCTTGCCGAGCATGCCCTTGGCCACCAGTTGATTGACCGGGTTGTCCTCCACCAGCAGGATGCGCGCCCGGTGCGTGAGGGGTGGGGCGTCCATCTGGATCGGGTCGAGGAACGGTTGCGCGTCGCTGCGCAGGTTGCGTTGCAGGATCTGGTACAGCGCATTGCGGCTCAAAGGGCGCGCCTGTTGTTGCAATGGCGCCAGCGCTGCGACTTCTTCGCTGGGCATGAAATTGCCATAGGCGGTGACCAGCAAGATCGGCGCGTTGAGGGTGGGGCGTAGGCGGAACAGGCATTCGGGGCAGTCGGTGATCAACAGATCGGGGTTTCGTCCGCTCATATCCGCGTCACGGGGATAGCAATGTGGCGTGAGCCCCCAATGGGGCAACAGGCTGGTCAGCAGCTCCGCCAAGCCACTGCCGGCACTGGTAATGGCGATCACCTCACCCTGGAGTGGCGCCTGGCGGGCGGCGGGCAAGTGAGTGGGCAGTGGCAGTTCGGCGCAGAACTGGCTGCCGAAGCCCACTTCGGAACTGATGCTCAAGCGGCCGCGCATCGCTTCGCACAGGTTGTGGGTCAAGGCCAGGCCCAGCCCGGTGCCGCCGAACTGCCGGGTGATGCCCGCACCCGCCTGGGTAAACGGCTGGAATATCTTCAGCTGTGCTTCTGGCGCAATGCCGATCCCGGTGTCACACACCTCAATCCTCACCTGGTCGTTGTGGGTGCTGAGGCGCACGTCCACGCGGCCGAAGCGTGTGAACTTCAGCGCGTTGGAAAGCAAGTTGCTGACAATCTGCCGCACCCGCGTCGGGTCGCCGATGACCTGGGCCGGAAACAGCGGATCGATCAGGCACGTCAGCTCGACGCTCGACGCGGCGTTCTGCGACAGCAGGTTCGCGGTGTCTTCCACCAATGAACCGAGGTCGAAGGGGATCGACTCCAGTTCAAGCTGGCCGGCATCGAACTTGGACAGGTCGAGAATATCGTTGAGCAACTCCACCAGCACCTTGCCCGAATCATGGGCGATGGACAGTTGCTGGCGCTGCTCGGCGTTCAGCGGGCTGTCCAGGGACAGGGCGATCATCCCCAGCAGGCCATTGAGCGGCGTACGGATTTCGTGGCTCATGTTGGCCAGGAACGCCGCTCTTGCCTGTGCCATGCCAATCGCGTTGATCTTGGCGGCTTCCAGCTCGTCATTGGACTGGCTCAGCCGCTGGTTGCTGGTCTTGAGCTCCAGGGTGCGCGCCGAGACAATATGCTCCAGTTGCCCCAGGTATTCGGTGAGGCGGTCTTCGGCGTGGCGGCGCTGCTGGATCTCGGTTTCCATGTTTTCGAATTGCTGGTTGGCCACGTTCACCAACACGCCGATCTCGTCGTTTTCGTGACCGGGCGGGCAATCCAGGCGTGTTTGTTTACTGGTGCTCAGCGCTCGAATGATGCGCACCAGAGGTTGGGTCAGCATCACGTAGAACAGGCCGAGCAGGATCCCGGTCAGCAGCAGGCTGCGGGCAAAGCCATTGAGCAGAGTGATCTCGGCGCGGCGCAGGAAGCGGCTGCCAAACGCGTAGGTATCGACATCCAGGTGCAGCTCGCCGAGGGATTCGTTGGGCATGTGTGTAAGAAACAATCGGTCTTCAAACTGGCGGTTGGCACCAAACAGAAAGTCGCTGATGGGGCGGTAGGGGCTTTGCGCGCGGGGTCGGTTGACGTCAGCGAGCACCACGCCGTTGTTGTCGACTAACCGGGCGCGGATGATCGCCGGAGAATGCAGCAGGCCCAGGGTCAGCTCTTGCGCCAGTTCGGCGTCGATGTTGTAGGCGATACGGGACGCGGGGTTGTGGCTGATTTCGAGCAGCGAGCGTATTTCACGGTTGATGGATGCGTCTTCGCTGGCATAATCAATGCCGATTTGGATCAGACTGAGCAAGGTTCCCAAGACGAAACCGACCAGCACAGTCAATCTGGCTTGTTTATAAGACAAGCGGTGGGCGAACTTGATATCCATCGGGTGTTGAACCACTTCACGTTTCCCTTCGCCCGGCAAGCATAGCTGAACATCCACCGGCTCTGGCTTGCCCGGCATTAATCGGTTTTTACGCAGCCTCGTGTGTTCTGCCGCGGGGCTGCCAATACGCCATCTTTTGCAAGAACTTGCCAGAGGAATAATCGTGGATTCTCGATTGAATGCCTTTCTTGAGCGGGCCGATGCAGTGCTCGCCCGCTTGGAACCCTTGTTGCCCGCGCCGCGCCAAGCCATCGACTGGAACCAGTGCCTGGCTGCCCGTTGGCAGCGTGAAGGCCGCAGCGGCTTCTTGTTGCCACTGGAAGTCAGCCTGGACATGCGTCTGTCCGACCTGATCGGCGTCGACAAGCAGCGTGAAACCCTGGCACGCAATACCCAGCAGTTTCTCGATGGCCTGCCCGCCAACCATGCGTTGCTGTGGGGTTCGCGTGGCACCGGCAAGTCGTCCATGGTGCGCGCCTTGCTGGCCCAACATGCGCAGGCCGGCCTGCGCTTGATCGAGATCGAACGCGACCACCTGGCCGACCTGCCGCGCGTGGTCGAGCAACTGCTCAAGCTGCCGCAACGCTTCATCCTGTTTTGCGATGACCTGTCGTTCGAAGCGGGCGAGGGTGATTACCGCGTGCTCAAGAGCGTGCTCGATGGCTCCCTCGAACAGGCGCCGGAAAACGTGCTGCTGTACGCCACGTCGAACCGTCGTCACCTGGTCCCGGAAAACCAGAGCGACAATGACAACTGGAAGCGCGTGGACGGCGAGCTGCACCCGAGCGAAGCCGTGGAAGACAAGATTGCCCTGTCGGACCGTTTTGGCCTGTGGCTGTCGTTCTACCCGTTCACCCAGGAACACTTCCTGGATGTAGTGGAGCACTGGATCGGCGAGCTGGCGGGCAAGGCCGGCTTGCAGTGGCAGCGTGATGAAAACCTCGACATCCTTGCTGTGCGCTGGGCAACCGGGCGCGGCAATCGCAACGGCCGTTGCGCGTATCAATTCGCCCGTTACTGGGTGGGCCTCAAATTGCTGGAGCGTCAACCGTGATCGATCTACAACAAGCCGGCACCGGCCTTGATGGCTATGCCATGCTGTGTGCGCAACTGCAATCGCTGCTCGCCGACGAGCGTGACTTCATCGCCAACAGTGCGCAGTTTTCCGCGTTCCTGTTCAACCAGCTGGACGACCTGAACTGGGCCGGCTTCTATCTCAACCGCAATGAAGAGCTGGTGCTCGGGCCGTTCCAGGGCCAGATCGCCTGTGTACGTATCCCGTTTGGCCGTGGTGTGTGCGGTGCGGCGGCGGCCTCGCGGCAAACCCAGCGGGTGGAAGACGTGCATGCATTCCCAGGGCATATCGCCTGTGACAGCGCCTCCAACAGCGAGCTGGTGGTCCCGTTGGTCAAGGATGGCCGGCTGGTTGGCGTCCTCGATCTGGACAGCCCTTCGCTGGCGCGCTTCACCGCGCAAGATCAGGCGGGGATCGAACAGTTGGCGGCGATTTTCCTGCGTTTGACCGACTGCTGATCTGATCCCTCAGGGAGCGAGAAATTTCGCTCCCTGAGGACGGCTGTCAGGCACGATTGAGTTCGTTGAGTTGTGTTTGCAGCATTCTCTCCAACTCAAGCATGCATTTTTCCAGGGCCTTGATCCCTGTTTCGATCGCCGGCTGCTGCTCCCCTCGGGTACAGGCTTGCTCCAACGCCTCACATTGCCCGGCCAAATCGTGAGCCTGCACGATACGCGCGGCACCTTTGATCTTGTGGGCCTGCTCGATGATGTCCTGTGCCGGGGCCTGGCATACCGACAATGCCACCAATTTTTCCCGATCATGGCGACTGCTGCTGAGCAGCTCCTCCAGCAGGCGCTGGCTGAGTTGCGGGTCGCCTCCCGTCAGCGCGTCCAGGCTGCCAAGGTCCAGCTTTACGCTGCAGGGTTGCGGTCTGATTTGTGTTAATTGCCGTTCCAGCGCGGTGAGGCTGATGGGTTTGAACAGACAGTCATCCATGCCCGCTTCGGCGCAGCGCTGTTTCTCTTCGGGTTGGGCGTTGGCGGTAAAGCCCAGCACAATGCACGGCGGTCGCTGCTCGCGCAGTTCGTACTCGCGGATAGACCGGCTCAATTCGTAGCCATTCATGATGGGCATGTTGCAGTCGGCGATCACCAGGTCGAAGTGTTCCTGACGCCAGGCCTGGAACCCCGCAGCACCGTGCTGGGCGGCCGTGAACTGGTGCCCCAGGTAGCCCAGTTGCTGGCACATCAGCAAGCGATTGGCGGGATGGTCGTCCACCACCAGTACGTTAAGCACCGAGGCAGAAGCGGGTGTCGCCGGCTTGAGTTCATCCACTGCCTGGAGCGGTGGCAGGCGCGGCATTTTCAAGCTGATATGCACCTGGGTGCCCACCATCGGCACGCTGCTCAGGCTCAATTGCCCGCCCATCATCTCGCACAGGCTGCGGCAGATGACCAGTCCCAGACCCGCACCACTGCGGGCCAGGTGCCCTGAGTTATCTGCCTGGGCGAAGGGTTCGAACAGGCGAAGTTGATCGTCCCGGCTGATACCAATGCCGGTGTCTTCCACGACCAGTTTCATCTCGACCCGCTGCGGCAGGTTAGTAGCAAGTACCTCGACCCGGATCTTCACCTGACCGCGCTCAGTGAACTTGATGGCATTGCTGACCAGGTTGGACAGCACCTGCTTGAAGCGCAACGGATCGATCAGTACGTCGTTGTCATCCAGATCAGGCTTGTACTCAAGCAGCAAGCTGAGGGTTTTCTGACGTGCCAGGCCGTCGAACACGCGCACCACTGACTCGATCACCTCTTTCAGGTTGACCCGCTCGGGGGCGAGGCTCAGGCGACCGGATTCGATACGCGCGATGTCGAGGATGTCGCCAATCAACTCCAACAGGTCCTTCGCCGAGTTATAGGCCACTTCAATCGCCGGGCGATCCAGATGGCCCTGGTCAGCCCGCTTGAGCGTCAGCTCCAGCATGCCGATCACCGCGTTCATCGGGGTGCGGATTTCGTGGCTCATGGTTGCCAGAAAGGTGCTTTTGGCGCGGTTGGCCTCGTCGGCACGCTCTTTGGCCGTGCGCAGTTCATCGAATAGCTGGCGCCGTTCGCTGATGTCGATCCAGCCACCGATGATGCCTTGGACCTCTCCAGTGGAATCGCGGTAAGGCAGGATCCAATGGTAGATCGTGTGTTTTTTGCCACGGATATGCAGGGGACGATCGAGAATTTGCGGATTGCCTTGCGCCACGACGCGTTGGTAGTCGGCGTGGTAATGAGCGGCTTCAGTGTCGAGGGCCGTGCTGATCTGCATGACACTTTTTCCGATCACGTCCTCGCGCTTGACGTCAAATACTTGCAGATAGCTGTCGTTACAGGTCTGCAGTAGTCCCTTGCGGTCACGCACGTAAATGGGGTGTGGGGTTTCGTTGACCAGCGCCCGCATGAACTCGAACTGATCGTTGAGTGCGCGCTCGGCCATCTTGCGATGCCTGATCTGCCGGCGCATGTAGGCGTTCCACGCCAGGGATATCAGCAGCAAGAGCCCGGTACCGAGGATGATCTGGGCAATCATGTCGTGGTAGTTGCGCCAGTAACTGTCGGAGGCGGCGGTGTAGCCTCGCCACCGACTGTTGATGACCCCCAGTTCATCCGGGTCGATGCTCAGCAAGGCCTTGTCCAGGATTGAACTCAGTTCGTTCGCTGAGCGTGACGTCGCCAGGGCAAAGGCGGCTGGCGTCGTGCCAATGCTGAAGCTGGTCTGAATCTTGTCCTGGAACATGGGTGAGGACAGGAAGTAGTTGGCAACCACCAAGGTGTTCACTGCGCCATCTACATGGCCCTGGACCAGTAGTTCGGCGGATTTGAACGTGTCGATCGTCTCTACCAGTTGAATCCTCGGGAAGTTTTCACGCAGGAATTTTGAAATCGGGCTGCCTTGGGTCAATGCCAGGCGTTTACCGTCCATTGCCTCCAGGCTGGCTGGCGCCTGATCTTCTTTGCGCGTCAACATCACATAGGAGTTTTCCAGGTAGGGCCGGCTGAAGTTGAGCTGGGCTTCCCGTTCGGGGCTGGGCGCGATGGCGCTGATCATGTCGGATTTGCCAGTCTCCAACTGTTCGATCATCGTGCTGATACCCCGCACGCGGACGATCTCGAAACGCATCCCGGTACGCAGGCGAATCAGCTCCAGCAGGTCGGCAGCAATGCCACGGAAGTTGCCGTCGGCATCAAAGAACGTTACCGGCGCGAAGGTTTCGTTCACAACCACCTTGACCACCGGGTGTTCCCTCAGCCAGCGCTCCTCGCGGTCGTTCAGTTGCAGCTTCTGGTCGGTCAGCAGGATGTCGCTGCCTGCACTCCAGCGTTTGGCAATGCTGTCCCGTTCGTTGCTGGGTACCGTCGCCAGCACCGAATTGACGATACCCAGAAGCATCTGCTGGTCCTGGCGCAGGGCAAAGCTGAATCCGTAAGCTTCGTGCTTACCGAAGTTGGCCATGCGGATATTCTTCAGGTAGCCCTTGTTGATCATGTAGTGGGTAGAAATGGTGTCGCCGAGAAACACGTCTGCCTGATCGAATGCCACCGCGTTCAAGGCATTCTGATACGAGGGATAGGCACGGATGGCTGCTTTGGGGTACAGCTTTTGTACTTCGTCCAGTGGCAGGTAGTGATAAACCAGGCTTAAGCGCAGCCCCGCCAGGCCCTCGCTGAGGCTGCGCGTCTCATGCTCACGGGTCACCAATACCGGTTGGTCTACGGCGTACGGCGTGGAAAGCGTGAGCCGAGGGTTTGCAGCCTCAAAGCCATTGGAGGAACCGAGCAGATCGATTTCACCTTTTTCGAGTGCTTGAATGGCGGCCTCTCGGGTGGGATAGCGCAACACCTTGACTGGCATCGCCAGTGCCTTGGCGAGAATCCCTGCATAGTCGGCAGTAAGCCCTTCGTAGTCTTGCCCGCTGGACGTAAGGTCAAAGGGCGGGTAGTCCGGTTGCGCAGTGCCCAGCACCAATTCGCGTTTGTTCTGCAGCCACTGGCGCTGGGCTTTGTCCAGCTGAGTGTCCAGTTGAAGGGACCCCACACGGCTCAACAGGGTGAAATGTTGCGGTTCGGTTTGAGCCGCAAACACGGCCGTGCTCAAGCATAGGCCTGCACTCAATACAATCAGATAATCCTTTATACACCTGGGCATCCGCTTTCTCACACTAGCGCGTTTCGTTTTGCCAACTCGATAAGTTCTACCAAGGATTTGGCTTTCAGTTTTTGCATGAGCCTCTTTTTGTAGGTGCTGACTGTTTTGTTACTTAAAAACATACCTTTGGCGATTTCTTTGTTGGTGCGGCCTTGTGCAAAAAGTTGCAACACCATTAACTCCCTGTCGTTAACGGACTTGAACAGTTCAAGTTCCTGGGAGTTGGTGTCCACGCCGTTGGCATTCAATGCCTGGCTAGGGAAGTAGTTGTAGCCTGACAATACGGCACGGATGGCACTCAGCAGTTCACTCAGGTCGCCCTCCTTGCATACGTAGCCATCGGCACCCGAACGCATGCAGCGCGTGGCGAACAGCGTGGGGCTCTGGGCGGTCAGGACGAGGGTTTTCATCTGGGTGTTCATGGCGTTGAACCGGCACAGTACTTCGAGCCCGTCAAGTTTTGGAATACTGATGTCAAGAATGATCAGGTCCGGTAGGCATTCGCGGACCATCTGTATCGCATCACAACCGTTATCTGTTTCGCCGACGACTTTATAGCCTTCGTGTTCCAACAGCATTCGAATCGCCAGCCTTATAACAGGGTGGTCATCGATAATGAAAACTGAGTTCATAATCCCATTCCATGCAAGTGCAAATAAAGCGGGCACATTAGCTCAGATGGTGTGTTGTGAGCATGAGTCTCAGTGGTGCTGGATACAAAACAGGAAAACTCCTACAACAAAAAAGGCATCTGCTTACGATTTGTCAGGAATTAATGCTTGGGTGTGTCAGTGTGTCGACCATTGTATGGAGGCAATGGCATGCAGAACGATCCGAGGTTGGCGTTGTAATGTGTTTTTCGTATTAGTTGATGTTTAAAGTCTTACAGCTGTATGTCAGAAGTCTGATTTATCAGTGCGGTAAGTTCATCTCGATTCAATGGCTTGGATAAGTAACCCAACAAGGGTAGGCCGCGTTGCCGTGCCTGGGCATAGAGCTTCGACAGTTCAAGCATGGACAGGCCACTGAGCAGGATGGCTGCGCGGATGAAGCCCCGACGGCTGGCTATTTCGACCAGTTCCAGCCCAGGCAGGTCCGGCAGGCACTGGTCGCAGAGCATGACGTCGAAAGGCGTCCGGGACCGGGTCATCTGGCGAATCGCATGTTCGGCATTTTCCGCCAGCGTCAGCTGCTCGAAGCCGAAGCTCTTGAGCAGGCACTGGGTTGCCAGAAGCTGAAAGGGATGGTCCTCCACCAGCAGAATATGCAGGCAATGTTGGGGCATAAAAGGGCACACACTGAGTCAAGCGTCGATGGGGCGGAGCGTAGGAATTGCTTTCAAGGTCGGCCAGAAGCGCGCGAGATTATTCTTTGAGTGGTTGTGCGAATTCGATCAGGCAGCTCTGTTCCCGTCGTAGGGCGATTCCTTTCAGGGAACAGGCTGGTTGATTGCCGACGTTATTGCGGGCTGGAGCGCCCGGTCATCTCCCGTGCCATTTCGGTGGCGTAGCTGTCGGTCATGCCGGCGATGAAATCGATCATGCGCAGGAACGAGGCGTGCAACGGCCAGGCCGGGTTTGGCGCGCTGTTGCCGAGCAAGTCGAGAATGCGCCGGTTCTTGAACGACGGCGTACGGCCGCCATGCTGTTCCAGCGCGGCGCCGCAAAAGGCGTTCAAGAGGATTTCCAGGGTGGTGTAGGCGCCGATTTCATGCAGGGTCTTGCGTTTGTCCTGGAAGATTTTCTTGCGCGCCATGTCCTTGGCATCCAGCACGCAGCGTTGGGCCGGGCCGTGCATATGTTCCACCAAGTCACCGGGGAGGGTGCCGGCGAGCAAGGCGTCCTGTTGTTCAACGAAGGCTTGTGCCGCAGCGTTGGTCAGGTGTTCGATGGCCTTGCCGCGCAGGATCGCCAGTTTGCGTCGGCGCGAGTCGCCGGGGCCCAGCTGTCGATAGGTTTGCGGCAAGTCATCGCCCACCAGGTTGAGCAGCAGTGCTTCGACCTCGGCGTATTGCAGCAACTCCATTTCCAGGCCGTCCTCCAGGTCGATCAAGGCGTAGCAGATGTCGTCCGCCGCCTCCATCAAGTAAACCAGCGGATGGCGCGCCCAACGTTGTTCCTCCAACTGCGGCAGGCCGAGCTTTTGCGCGATTTGCTCAAGAATCGGCAACCCACTACAGGCAATTTAGCAACCAAACTGGAAAGTTGCTATCTAGTTGATTTGTATAGTTAAAATTCTAAATTTAAGGGTTTCTTTCAAAGTACTGCACCACATGCATGGGCTGCGTTAGCGGTAGGAAACCTTTCGAGCTCTGAGTAGAACGTAGCGTCAAGTAATGAGGCTTCTTGATAGGGATAGACATGCCAAGGGGTAGCAATGGCACCTTAGGTCTATAGGGTCGATGACCACGAGATGCGTGTTAGGTCGCCTATAGAGCAACACGAGCCTCCCCAGAAAGGGTGCTCTGCAAAACTTAATCTTTCGGGTCGAGCACAAAGCGGCCAAATGGGTGGCTAATCGACATCAGTGCAGAAATCATATAGGGTTGAATTTTTGAGAGTTTCTCGCCTAGTAATGGAGTACTGCATGTTTAAAAGCAAATCGAGCATATTGGAAGTCTTGAGTATTGAATTGCCTTCAATTAGCATCCATCGAAAATTATCAAGAATTCAGAAGGTCAAGTAGGTATGGCAGTTACTCCAGCTTACCTTAATTGGCTGCAAGATACTGGTGTCGCACTCAAAACAAAAGACGGTGCTCCTGTCAAAGTATTTGAGCTAGTACACGAGACGGATCAGGCTATATTGTCAGAGTGGGCTAAACACTTCAGGAGCCAGTACTGTAGTGATTTGCATATTGACTTTCTAAGAGAGTTCACAGGAAAAACCAGAGCCGAGTATTTGAATGATTTAAAGTTTCCAACAAAAACAGGAGGGTTTGGACCCGGTACTAGATCAGGTGACTTCGCTGAAATACTGGTTTCGGATTATCTTGAGTTCATTTCAGGATATTGGGTTCCTAGAACGAGGTACGATAGAAAAACTATCAGAAATGAATCTACTAAGGGCTCTGATGTCCTCGGATTCAAAATGCTGTCACCAACCGATTCTCCTGATGATTGCTTGGCCATGTATGAAGTTAAAGCTCAACTTTCCGGAAAAAAAGCCAATGAGAGGTTGCAGGTGGCGATAGATGACTCCGGTAAAGATAACGTTAGGAAGGCAGAGTCACTAAATGCCATAAGGCAGCGGTTTTATGAGGCTGGTAGCATTCAAGATGCACAAAAAATAGGTCGCTTTCAAAATCCAGTTGATAGGCCTTATAAAGATGTTTATGGGGCAGTTGCTCTTTATGAAAATGGAATATATGAACCATTAGAAGCTTCTAGCTCAGATGCAACTGGCCATCCCAGTAAGAATTCGCTGGCTCTTATTATCATAAAGGGCAAAGATTTTATGGAGCTTGTGCATAGCCTATATAAGAGAGCAGCCGATGAAGCCTGAAAGAGCGTCGCGTGTTTTGCTGGGTGTGACTCGTTCAAAAGCTAAAATGTACGAGTATAATGTTCCGTCCGAACATCATATTGAGACTAATAGCGATCCTTCAAAGTTGCTGATACTCTCCATCGCAACTCTTGGTGAGGTATGCTTAGCCGTTAACGCTACAGATACACCAGCCGAGCGGTTAGCTGAGTTGAAAGCTGATCTGCAATTTTCCGCTCAGTTCTTTGATTCATACCTTCAATCAAAACTTGATGTTGAAATAGATCCTTATTTGATTTTGCTGGCGTCGGCGTCGTATTACTTGTGTGATTTACCCGGAAGCTCAAGTGTTTTAATAAGAAAGTTGCCATCAGAGTGTCCTTACCTAGAGGCGTCGCACTTAGAGGATCTATTGCACTGGCTGTTAGTAGGTGATTTTTCCACTTACTTTAATGATGCTAGAGAGAAGTACAAATCTAATATTATTGGAGTTTCGCAGAAACTTTCGGATTATTACGGTAGCGGCGAAGGCGTCTCTGGTATTGAGGTGGAGTTAGTTAATCTTAGAACAAAAGCTTATGATATAGGCTCAGACAGAGAGCTATTATTTGCAGATGTGATTTGTGCCATAGTTAAGTTCAGGCTAAAGAATTCATCTTGGATGCTGTTGCCTCGTTTCTCCGGCCTGCCAAAAGAAACTTGGAGTAGCTACCTTTCAAAAGACGATTCGATTAAAGAGCTTTGGCCCTCTCAGCGTCTGCTGGGGGAGGAAGGGGTGCTTAAGGATTCGTCAGCAATAATTCAGATGCCTACTAGTGCAGGAAAAACAAAGTCAATCGAACTAATTATTCGCAGTGCGTTTTTATCGGCGAGAGCAAGTCTGGTAATTGTAGTTGCTCCATTCAAAGCACTTTGTCAAGAAATTAGGAGTGAGCTTTCCAGAAGCTTCGACGGTGAAATTGTCAGTATTGATGGTGTATCCGACGTACCGCAGATGGATTTTTCTGAATTTGATCTTGATGGATTTTTAGATCTTGATTTTAGCTCAATAGAAACGGACAGTATATTAGTTCTAACTCCCGAAAAATTGATGTACATACTGCGTCAAACACCAGAACTCGCAGAGCAGATTGGGGTTGTAATTTATGATGAGGGTCATCAATTCGATAGTGGCCCTAGGGGTGTTACTTATGAGCTTTTACTTTCATCTCTAAAGTCTTTGATCCCTAAAGATGCCCAGACCATACTTATATCTGCAGTTATTAACAACTCTCATGCTATAGGTAGTTGGCTTAATGGCGATGAAGGAGTAAATGTCAATGGTGCAAGCATACTTTCAACGTATAGAACAGTGGCGTTTGCAAGTTGGAAAGACTCACTGGGTAGGCTTGAGTTTGTAGAGCAGAATAACACTGATGAAAAAACCTTTTTCGTTCCGAGAGTAATTGAAAAATATCAGCTTTCACGCAAGCCAAGAGAGAGAACTGATAGATTTTTCCCGGACAAGGCCGATGGAAAGAGTATTGCGATATATCTAGGTTTGAAACTGGTGTCTAATGGTAGCGTAGCAATATTTTGCGGCGTTAAATCAGCTGTCTCAACCCTTGCCAAAGCGGCAGTTGATATTTACGCGAGAAATCTACCCATTCCTAAGCCAAGTGAATATTCAAATGATGTTGAGGTAGAAAAATTACTGAATCTGCACAAAGTTCATTTGGGTAAGAATAGTGCAACTACTAAATGTGCTGCCTTAGGTGTTTACTCTCACAGCAGTAATACGCCGCAAGGGTTGAGAGTTGCGATAGAATATGCGATGCAGAAAAGCCTGATAAAATTTGTTATTTGCACTTCCACTCTCGCACAAGGTGTTAATCTCCCAATAAGGTATCTGCTGATAACGAGTATCTATCAAGCGGGCAAGCCCATAAAAGTCAGGGATTTTCATAACCTAATCGGTAGAGCTGGTCGTTCTGGTATGTACACCGAAGGTAGTATAATTTTTGCCGATCCTGATATTTTTGATATGAGATCTTCTGATAAGGGTCGTTGGAAATGGGCTGAGTTCAAAAGAATTCTTAATTTTGAGAATTCTGAGCCTTGTACTAGTAGTATATTAAATATATTGGAGCCTATTAGGAGTGACGATAAGAAATATTATCTGAATGTTGACCCAATAGATTATTTAAAAGGTTATCTTGAGGCTCCGAAAAAATTCCTAGGTGAATTAATAGAATATGCTAAAGGCAAGTCGGCTCTTAAGTTTTCCATTGAAGGTGTTCTTGAACAAGCCGAACAGAAAGCAAATATCGTTGCATCAATAGAAGGGTACTTGCTTGCTCATTGGGATGATACAAAGGAAGCCTTCGGAGAAAATGGTGCTGTACACTTAGCTCAACAAACATTAGCTTACAGTCTCAGTAGTGATGAAAATAAAGAAACTATTTTATTGATCTTTGAAATTATTGCGAAAAATATTGAAAGCAACTGCCCCTTGGAGGTCGAACGGCGTGCATTTGGAAAAACGCTATTCGGTCTAACACAAGCCCAAGAAATAAAAGACTGGATAACATCTAATATTCATTTGCTCGAGCGATGCACCAGTGAGTCTGAGGCTTTAGATCTTTTGTGGCCTTTTGTTTATTTGCAATCGAATAGCAAAAGTATTCGTAAGATTGAGTCAAGTGATAATCTTAGGTCGTTAGTGTCAGAGTGGATAAAAGGCATCCCTTACCATGAGTTAAGAACGCACTTAGTAAAAGCAGGATCTAAACTTATTTGGGGGAGCAAAAGGCGAGAGCTTACAAATGAGCATGTCATCGATGCTTGCGAGTCTGGAGTTGCGTACGATGGAACGTTGCTTTTGGGCTCTGTGATTGAACTACTAAAGTTAATAAAGCCAGAGGCCGATCAGCAGCTTATAGATAATCTATCGAGCTTACAGAAAAAGCTACGGTATGGACTACCCTCCGTAGATGCTATTCAGTTGTACGAAATGGGTGTCACAGATCGTCATATTTCTCAGGTTTTATCGAATGCTCTGGTCCAGTCCAGCGACTCAATTAATATTCGAATTAAAAACTCTGAAGAGGTTTTGATCAACTGTGTGAGGGATTTCCCATTGTACTATCAGGATTTTATAAAAAGGACTCTTTCTAGCTGATTGTTCTACTCACAATCATGAAAGCAAAAATACGTCAGGCACGCTAGTGCCTGACGCTAGCCTTACCACTTTACTTTGCAATCATAAAAAGAACGAAAATATGCGGTCCTAGTTTCTGGGTAAAGCCAAACTTAGCGATAGGGAACCTCTCTAGATGCGATTAGGGTGTCGTCATCAGGTAGCGATTTTTCTTGGTGGTGAATGGACAAGGCTAGGTACATCATTGCCGTTTTGGACATTTTGAATAGGCCCATGATCTGCTGTTCAAGGTCCTCGATTGATATGGCTTCACCATACGACTGGAGCCGTCTTTTTTCTTTTATAAGCTCGACTAGTTCTTTGTGCTCTTCGCTATCAGCATCCAGCTCGCTCAGCTTTGTTTCGGCTGCCTTTAGGGTGTTTTCCGGGTTGTAGAGTTTCTGGGATAGCTCATATCCGAACGAGTCAACTATTTTCAGCGATTTATGCTCAAGAGCATTCCGTATTTTATTTACAACGTTTGCTCTTGGGTAGTTAACATCGGCTAGGAAAAGGTTAGCGTTAGGGTCTTTATTGGTAGTGCTATTTTTTTCGCCAGTATCATGTATGTCTTGGCTCAGAAAATAAAGTGCTCTCAAATATGGGTTTTTGACTTCACTCAACCAAATAGCGGGTTTCTGGTTAGAAGAAAATATGCTGTTTATGTTGACTTTGTGTTCGGGTATTTCATTGTCTGAGACTTTAAAGAATTTATAGATGAAGTAAGCGATTTTGTCTTGTATAGAGTAAAGGCAGCGAAGAGCTGTTCTGTAGTGATTGGTCTTTAAATCGTAGAAGGTCGAATCGTAGCTTTCGACTTGTGAGGTTGTCGAATTATACATGTGCTCAGTTTCGATTGGGATTTGTAAGGCGGTATGGAATAGGTATCTAGCATATTTATAGGTGTCTTTTATCTCTTCAAAGTGAGAGTGGTATGCAAGCTCTTCACTGGGGAGTAATAAGCGATTTATTTTGCCACTAAATGAAGGCAAGTAAAGACAATCTTCGTATGCGTATTCCTCTGTGATGACATTGTTTGTGAAGTTCAGGAATAGTTTATTCTTCCCCACCCAGTCAAGGTATGATTTATGCTTTCTGTTCATAAAGTTTTCTTTGTGAGTGTCTGAGTGGTCGGAATCTAGATATTCAGGGTATTGGGCTTCAAACCATTTGCAGTAATGATTGAGGCGGTGATTTAGCTGCTCAAATAAGTTCTGTTCTCCCGGAGTGCTCACGCTTTCTGATAGTTTTGCTTTTTTAGAAAGCCTATATGATTGTTTGTAAAAGAAGAATCTTGAGTTTTCATCATATATGCTCTCGCTGGCTTCTATCAGGCATCGGGCCTTGGTGGCGAGGCCGAAAGCATTTTTTTCATCAATAGCCAAATCATAAAATTCTAAGGCTTCAAGATGCCGGTGTTGTTCGGTAAGATAATTTGCAAGATTTATACTTATTTTTGAGCGTAGGTGTGCAGTGCTAAAGTGGGCAAGTCCTTTACGGCTTTCAAAGCTATAGTATTTATCTTTCTGATTGGTCAGTTCATGTAAGGCTTTTCGCAAATAATAGATTGCTCTTTTTATGTGGGGCGAGCTCCACTCGTCCGCGATTATAGCTCTGTATGCTGAGTAATATCCCGTGCCGACTGTGTAATAAAGTTGAGCTGTCAGAAATTTAGTTTCACCTTTCTTTTTCTGGACTGTCTGGCAGTAGTTTATGAGGTTGGTGCTTGAGGTTTCTATCAGTAAATCCATTTTTTGACTGATTTTATCTATTTCTTGATTGTTGAGAGGTTTATCAGTCATGTGTTCCCGCCTGCGAATGTCTTGGTTATTTTTCGATGTTGTAACTATATCCTGTCCTGAAGGATTGGGTAAAGTGATGTGCTGGCTGTAGAGTTTATTTTAGTATTCGGGATGCTATGCGGGGTTAAGCAGTCAGCTCTTAATAAGTTATTAGTGCGTATGCTTTTTTCTTGTTTTTTATTGCATATATCCATGCCTGAGCTATATTTATACGCTTTGCATATGTGTTAAAGGTAGTGATATGGCTAGTATGAGTTGGGATAAGCTACTTAATAACACCCGTCTTGGCGGTCGGCCTCCGAAATCTGAGCTAGGCCGTTCACCTTTTCATTCGGACCATGACAAGGTTATTTTCTCCGGGGCTTTCAGACGCCTTGCAAGAAAAACTCAGGTTCATCCACTCGCCACTAATGACCATGTCCATAATCGCCTCACACATAGCTTAGAAGTAGCTTGTGTTGGTCGGACTCTGGGAGTGAGAGTAGGGCAAGAGCTTCTCAATGAAAGACTCATCCCTGAACAGCATTCAGCTTCTGATATCGGTGATATCGTCCAAACTGCTTGTCTCGCTCATGACATTGGAAACCCTCCCTTTGGGCATACTGGTGAAGAAGCTATTCGTCACTGGTTTACCAATGATGTTGGAGCAATGATTGTTGAGCACTTGCCATTCAATGAAGCTGCTGATTTGCGTAGGTTTGAAGGTAATGCTCAAGGGTTCAGGGTTTTAACCACATCGGAGTATCATCCCTATGAAGGGGGGATGCGGCTAACCTATGCGTCACTTGGAGCTTTTATTAAGTATCCTTGGCTGGCAGGTGATGCTGTTAATATGCAAAGGCCTATCCAGAATAAATATGGTATTTACTGTTCTGAGTTGGGTTTGTTTAATGAAGTGGCTGATGCGACAGGTTTGTTAAAGCTGGGTGATGGTTGGCGGTGTCGCCATCCGCTGGCTAATTTGATGGAAGTATCTGATGACTTCTGCTATGCCATTCTTGATTTAGAAGATGGTGTAGAGATGGGCATCCTTGAGTGGGATAAGGTATTTGAAATATTGTGTCTTGTCCTTGGCGACCAACAGAAGAATCAGCTCGTCAATGAAATTCAAGGTATGAAAGTTGGCCGAAGGCTCTCTATGGTTCGTGGAAAAGTTATCTCGGCTTTTGTAGATGCTGGAGTGAATGCTTTCATGAATAACCATAATGAAATCATGAGTGGCAAGGTGTTAGGTATCTTAGATCTTTGTGGTAAGAACGTGCGTGAATGTGTAGCAGCCGCCAAAGGTCTTGCTCGAGATGAAATCTTCCAGCATCCAAGAAAGGTTGAGTTGGAAATAGGGGCTTATAGCACTATTTCTACACTACTTAACGTTAGCTGCTCTGCAGCTTTGGAATATGTCAGAAAGGATGGTGTGGCTGATTCGAAGACTAGAAGGGTGGTTGAGCTTCTTGGACTGGACTTGAAGAATTTAGACGCCAGTGGGGGTGTTTCCAAGGAATATGGTGCAATCATGCAGGTTCTGGATTACGTGAGCGGTATGACAGATAACTATGCCATGCACTTGGCTCGACAGTTTAGTGGTATGGGCGGGGAGCGAATCTAGGTGGCTTGGCCCTCTGGATAGATGGTAAAGTGGCGTTCTAGCAAAAACCTACTTATTCTTTTTTTGAAAGCTAAGCCTTCTTGATATTGCCAAATGGTTGCACTTATAACCTTTTGGCTGTTGCTTTTCAGAAAATGTAATTTTTGGCTGCAAGGCCTAAGTACAGCTCGCTCTGGTAGCAGCCGAACTTGTGTTTCTTGTAGCCCAATGCGTCGGCGTGGCGGGCGGTCCAAGGGTATTTGAGGTAGGTGCCCAGGGTCGCATAGGTCAGCCGGGTGCCGCCGTCGAACTGGTGATATTCCAACTGGGTAAGTACCCGGAATCCCTGGGCGTTGCCCTCGAAATTGAGGAAGTCATTGCGCTCGGCGCTGCTCATGTCGTCCAGCCAGCCGCGCCCGGCCGCTTGCTGGAACCAGTGGCGGATGGCGTCTTCGCCGGAGTGCCCGAACGGTGGGTTGCCGATGTCGTGGGCCAGGCAGGCCGATTGCACCACCATGCCCAGATCGCTCGGGTCGCACCAGTCGGGCAGGGCGCTGCGCAGGGTTTCGCCGACGCGCATGCCCAGGGAACGGCCGACGCAGCTGACTTCCAGCGAGTGGGTCAGGCGCGTATGGATGTGGTCGTTGCTCGACACCGGGTGCACTTGGGTCTTGCGGCCCAGGCGGCGAAACGCGCCGGAAAAAATGATGCGGTCGTGATCCTTGTGAAACGGGCTGCGCCCCAGCTCTTCCGGGCTGTGCAGGGTTTTTCCAAGACGTTCGCGGGTCAGTAGGGTGGGCCAATCCAAGGCGGGGACTCTCCGTTCGGTGAATGACCCCTCCAGCTTCCCGGTTCCGCCTTGGCGGGGCAAGCGAAAATCTACAGGCCGGCGGCATCGATATCGATTAACAGCAAGCGCTGACCGTTATCGAAGAATTGTCCGGCGGTCAGGCAGTATTGGTTGGTGGTGGCGTCGCGGTAGGTCGAGGACAGATTCAGCCGGCGCTCCTCCCAGCCTTCGGCCAGCAAGTGATAGAAATACGGGCGCCACGACCAGTTGTGGCCCAGATAGCGGCTGTCGGACTGCCAGGCATCGTGCCGCCATTCGAAGTTGGGGGTCAGTTGGGTGCCATGGCGGTCGCACTGGTAGAAGCGCAACAGCCAAGGGAAGTCCGGCAGTTGCGGCAGATGGCTCAGCGGCGCCTGGCCTTGGGCCCAGGCCTGGAGGATTTTCATCAGTTCGGCCAACTGCTGGCGCAGCAGCATGATACGTCCACGCTCGGCGAGTTTTTGCTGTACATACTGCGTGCGCAGTTGCGCAAAACGCGGCACGAAGGCGTCAGCGGCAAACCAGTCCAGCTGGGCCTGGGCGAACAGATAACCCTGCACATAGCGCGCACCGCACTCCAGGGCAAAGCTCAACTGCGCTTCGGTCTCCACGCCTTCGGCAATGATCCAGCAGCCGGTTTTCTCGGCCATTTGCGCAAGCGCCCGCACCACTTCACTGCTCGGCCCGCCGCGTGCGGCATCCTGGAACAGGCGCATGTCGAGCTTGAGGATATCCGGTTGCAGGGCCAACACCCGGTCGAGCTGGGAATAGCCCGCGCCGAAATCGTCGATGGCAATGCGCGCGCCGGCTTCGCGATAGCGCGCCACCACGTCGGCCAGGCGTTGGATATCACCGCCCAATTCGGTGATCTCGAACACGATCCGCCGCGGATCCACACCCTGGGCGTGTACCTGCTTCAGGCTGGGCAGCGCTTGGCCCGGGCGCAGGCGGTTGATCCAGCGTGGCGAGATGTTCAGGCTGAGGAACCAGTCTTCGGGCACTTCATGCAAGCGGCTCAACGCGTTGTCGCGGATTTGCCGGTCGAGGCGGCGCAAGGTCGCGCCAGGCGTGCGCGGGTCGGCGAACAGTGGGCCCACAGAGAGCAGGCGGCCATCAGGTTGACGCAAGCGACCCAGGGCTTCGACGCCGGCAATGCGCCCGGTGGCGGTGTCGATAAACGGCTGGAAGCAGGCGAGCGGTTGCCCGTCAATCACAGGGCCTCCTTGAATAGTTGGCGAAAAAAAAGACCCGGCTCTCGAACACGAGAGCCGGGCCGCTTCTGTTTGCAAGAATGCAGCCAGGGTGGCTCAGCCTTTTCGCGATGCACCCTGCATCGCCAGTTTGATCAGCGGGATCAACCCGGCCCCCAGCCGCACCAGGCGCGTCAGGCTGCTGATACTGCCGCCCTTGGCGCCCTTGCCGGTGAAGAAGCCGAGCAGCGTCACCGCGGCCACGCCCCACAGCGGCGCATGCTTGATGCCCAGGTTGTCCTGCCAGTTCTGGCCCATGTTGCGCACCTTGGTCAGCGGTGCCAGCAATTGCTGGGACTCGTGGCGAATCTCCTGGCGGTGCATTTCCATGCGCAGGCGGATCAACGCCTTGCGCATTTCCCGGCGTGAGGTGTTCTGCGGGATTTCAGTCATGCTCATGGCAGCAGGCGCTCCCGGTCATTGGCCAGTTCTTCGAGGGTGGCGTGGAACGGCGTGGATTCATCGAACACCGCCGCTTTCAAGCGCACCCCGCAGAACGCTGCGGCCAGGCTGTAGAACACGCAGAGGCAGATGATCCCGGTGAGGCGGTAGCCGGTGTCCCACACGAGGATCATCACCAGCGTCGACAACCCCACCAGCAACAGCAGCGCAAACACCAGTGCCAGGCCGGCAAACAGCAGCAGGCTGACGGTGCGGGCCTTCTGTTCCTGCAATTCGATGCCAAACAACTCGACATGACTGTGCAGCAAGCCCAGCACGGCCGCACCCAGACGTCTTGAAGTAGTGCCCGTTGACGAGCCGGTTTCGCCGATAGACATGATTAGCGCCTTGTGGCCAGCAGGCCGATCAAAAAGCCCACGCCGGCGGCAATGCCTACCGACTGCCAAGGGTTGGCCTGCACGTAATCTTCAGTGGCGGTGACGGCGGCCTGGCCGCGTTCGCGCAGGGAATCTTCGGTCAGTTGCAGGGTTTCGCGGGCCTTGAGCAGGCTGTCGTGGATCTTGCTGCGCAGCTCGTCAGCCTGGTCGCCGGCCAGCACCTTGGTGTCATCCAGCAGCTTCTCGGTGTCGCTGACCAGGGTTTGAAAATCCTCTAGCAGAATTTCTTGAGCAGTCTTTGCGGTTTTTCTGGCCATGGTTATCTCCGTGATGGGCTGATCTGTACTGTGGCTTTCGAGTCACCGGTATCGGTGAAGGTTCAGTGCAATTGTCTGGTACAGCTTTTGCTTTGCCTTGGTGCGCACGCCACGGGGCTTGCGCGAAATCCGGGCGGTCGGGCAGGAAGCCTTCAAAAACCTTACCCTAAATAACTGAAACTCGCGGAAAAACCCTGTCGGCATCGGCCTGTTGCGTTGATCGCTGCGCTAAAGCGGTTCACACCCTCTGAAGAGGGGTGGAGCCGGTGGTGCCAATTTAGTGCGCGCAACCCTGGTTTGAACCGCTTTGGTGCTTTTTGCCTTTAATGCAGGCCTGCCAACCTCCATGGAAAATTTGCAAAGTGCAGTGGACACGCTGGTCCACAGTTCCAACACCCTGTTTATCCTGATTGGCGCGGTCATGGTCTTGGCCATGCACGCCGGCTTCGCGTTCCTGGAAGTCGGTACCGTGCGCCAGAAAAGCCAGGTCAATGCGCTGTCGAAAATCCTCAGCGACTTCGCCATCTCCACCCTGGCCTATTTCTTTATAGGCTATTGGATCTCCTACGGCGTGAGCTTCATGCAACCGGCGGCGGTGATCAGCGCCGATCATGGCTATGGCCTGGTGAAGTTCTTCTTTCTGCTGACCTTCGCGGCGGCGATCCCGGCGATCATTTCCGGCGGCATTGCCGAGCGTGCACGTTTTGTTCCGCAACTGTGCGCCACGGCGCTGATCGTGGCGTTTATCTACCCATTTTTCGAAGGCATGGTGTGGAACGGCAATTTCGGCCTGCAAGCCTGGCTGCTGGCGACCTTTGGCGCCAGCTTCCATGACTTCGCCGGTTCCGTGGTGGTACACGCCATGGGCGGCTGGCTGGCGTTGGCGGCGGTGCTGTTGCTGGGCCCGCGCAACGGGCGCTACCGGGACGGCCGCCTGGTGGCGTTTGCGCCGTCGAGCATTCCGTTCCTGGCGTTGGGCTCGTGGATTCTGATCGTGGGCTGGTTCGGCTTTAACGTCATGAGTGCGCAGACGCTGAACGGCGTCAGTGGCCTGGTGGCGGTCAACTCGCTGATGGCCATGGTCGGCGGCACGGTGGCGGCGCTGATCATCGGCCGCAATGACCCAGGCTTCCTGCACAACGGCCCATTGGCCGGGCTGGTGGCGATCTGTGCCGGTTCCGACTTGATGCATCCGGTGGGCGCGCTGGTCACCGGGGCGGTCGCCGGTGGTCTGTTCGTCTGGTGCTTTATTGCCGCCCAGGACCGTTGGAAGATCGACGACGTGCTCGGCGTGTGGCCGCTGCACGGCCTGTGTGGTGTATGGGGCGGCATCGCCTGCGGCATCTTCGGCCAGACCGTGCTCGGCGGGTTGGGCGGCGTCAGCCTGATCAGCCAGTTGATCGGCACCGCCCTCGGCGTGGCGGTGGCGTTGGCAGGCGGGTTCCTGGTGTACGGCACCATCAAGCGCGTATCGGGCCTGCGCCTGAGCCAGGAAGAGGAATACTACGGCGCGGACTTGTCGATCCATAAGATTGGCGCGGTCAGTCAGGATTGATCGGGTTGTCGGCCTGGGCGTAAAAACCGTGCAGCAGGCGATAGCGGTTCTGCCGCACTTCATCGACCCGTGCCTGCACCTGTTGGTCCGGCAGGCCCAGCAGGATCAAGGCGTGGGAGGCGAGCATCAGGCTCGACTCCAATAGCTCGGGCACCACTTCGCTGGCGCCCGCGGCTTTCAATTCGGCCAGTTGGCTGTCATCGCGGGTACGCACCAGGATCGGCACCTCGCAGTTGATGCGTCGCGCTTCCTTCAACACCGCCAGGGCCACTTCGGTGTTGTCCACGGCAATCACCACCAGCCGCGCGCGTTCCAGGCCCACGGCACTGAGCAGCGCACCGCGCCGGCAGTCGCCGTAATGCACGCTGCTGTCTTCGGTGGCGGCTTCCTGTACCCGCTCCGGGTCGTCATCCAGGGCGATAAACGCCTGTTGTTCCTTGCGCAGAAAACGCCCGATGGATTGCCCAACGCGGCCATACCCGCAAATCACCGCGTGCCCGCGCAGCTCGGCGTTGAGCGCAGTGATTTCTTCCAGTTGCACTTGTTGGTTCGGCTTGCGATGCAGGCGCAGGGCGATGGCCGGCGCGGCGCGCAACAGCAGTGGCGTAAGCAGCATCGAACAGAAGGTGGCGGCCAGCAGCAGTCCGTTGAACTCGTCCGGGATCAACCGGCTCTGCTGCATCTGTGCCATCAAGGCAAAACAGAACTCGCCGCCCTGGGCCAGGGCCAGGCCGCTGCGCCAGGCGGTTTCACTGTCGCTGCCGCGCCATTTGACCAGTGCGGCGACCACGCAGCCTTTGACCAGCATCAAGGTAAGGGTCAGGCCGAGGATCAACAGGCTGTGGCTGACGAACAGTTGCAGGTCGATCAGCATGCCGATGCTGACGAAAAACAGCCCCAGCAAGATGTCGCGGAACGGGCGGATATCCGCTTCGATCTGATGGCGGTAGTGGCTTTCCCCCAGCAGCATGCCGGCGAGGAAGGCACCGAGGGCAGGGGACAGGCCCAGCAAGTGCGTGAGCCATGCGGTGAGCAACACGATCACCAGCGCCAGCAGCACAAACAGCTCCGCCGAATGGGACGCCGCCACCTCATGAAACAGGCGCGGCAATAGCCAGCGACTGGCCAGCAACAAACCGACAAACAACACCACGGTCTTGGCCAGGGTCAGCGGCAGTGCGATATACCAGGCTTGCTCGCCGGTGCCGGCAAACACCGGCACCAGGGTCAGCAGCAATACGGCTACCACGTCCTGGAACAGCAACACGCCAATCGCATTCTGCCCATGGCTGCTGAAGATTTCGCCGAGGCTGGTCAGCTCCTTGCTGACAATGGCCGTGGAGGACAACGCCAACCCCGCGCCCAGTAACAACGCGATGCCCGGCGCCACACCGAGGATCATCAGCAACAGCCCCAGCAGCACGCCGCAGCCCAACACCTGCAAACTGCCCAGGCCAAACACCACGCGGCGCAGGGCGAACATTTTGCTCAGGGAAAACTCCAGGCCCAGGGAGAACAGCAGGAACACCACGCCAAGTTCAGCGAGATCGGGCAGCTCTTCGCTGTCATTCACCCAGTCCAGGGCGGTCGGCCCTACGGCCAGGCCTACACACAGGTAGCCCAGCACGGGCGGCAATTGCAGCCGGCGAAACAGCGCAATCACCACCAGGGATGAGGCCAGAATGATCAGCAGGTTGGCAAACACACGCATCTCCGTTGCAAAGGGGCAGGCAAAAAGCCGCGAGAATCGCTGAATCAGTTATAGGCCATGCTGATTCAGGTCAGGGTTTATTGTGTCGAGGGAGCTTGCTCCCGCTGGAGTGCGAAGCGCTCCCAGGATTTTGGGGCCGCTCCGCGCCCCAGCGGGAGCAGGCTCCCTCGCCACAGGGATAGTGCGGGCATAGAATGACCGCCTACTTTCTGATCAGGGCCATTTGTCATGCTTCCTGAATGCCAGCTGTTCGGCACCCTGGGTTGCCATCTTTGTGAGATTGCCGAAGCCGAAATAATGCCGCTCGTCGAACACGGGCTGCTGGTTGAATTGGTGGATATAACCGACCCCGTAGACCTGACTGACGCCTATGGCCTAAGGATTCCGGTGCTTCGGCGGGTAGATACAGGGGCTGAGTTGGACTGGCCGTTCGACGGTGATCAGGTTGCCGCCTTCCTGCGCTGAGGTTTAGGCGATGGCGGGTTTCCAAATATTACGTTACTGTATGTTTGTACAGCGATTGAATAGAGGGAACGCCCGTGGTGAATGTTGAACAACTGAAAAGCAGCGTCAATCGCATGTCCGCCGATGTCGTGCGCGATGCGGTGAACGAGCTGCGCCTCGACGGCCTGGTCACGGAAGGCAAGACGCCGTTTAACAAAGTGCATTTCAATACCTGCTTCGCCGAGATCGAAGCGTTGTTCCAGCGCGCCGGTTATCACAAGCAGTTGGATGTAGTGGGTTACCAGGGCTTGTTGTACGCGTTGTACGATCCGGGCCGCTGGGAAGCGGTGGACGTGTTGCGCTGGCTCAAGGAGTTCACCGAGGCCGCCAGCGCCTCGCCGGTGCTGCGGGCGCAATTGGCCAAGGCCTGAGCCATGCGGGATAATGCCCGCCGGTTTTCCCTAGGCTTTACGCATGTCCACTTCGATTTTTATCCCGTCCGAGCACCAGGCCAGCACTTTGTACCTGCCACCCGGGCCTTGGGCCACGGTGCTGGAGTGCCTGTGCGAGCACTTCCCGGCGATCAGCCGTGAGCATTGGCTGGACCGCATCGCGCGGGGCCGGGTGCTGGATATCAATGGCAACCCGATCCACCTGGACCTGGCCTACAAGGAAGGCCTGTGCATCTACTACTTCCGCGAAGTGCCGAACGAAAAAGTGATCCCGGTGGAGGAGACCATCCTTTACGCCGACGAGCACCTGGTGGTCGCCGACAAGCCGCACTTTCTGCCGGTGACGCCCGCCGGTGAGTACGTCGAGCAAACTTTGCTGCGCCGCCTGATTCGCCGTTTGGACAACCCTTCACTGGTGCCTCTGCACCGCATCGACCGGCACACGGCGGGGCTGGTGTTGTTCTCGGCCAATCCGGCCAGCCGCTCGGCGTATCAACAGCTGTTTCCCACGCGCCAGATCGATAAATTCTACGAAGCCATTGCGCCAGCGCTGCCAGACCTGAGCTTTCCGCTCGTGCATAAAAGCCGCCTGGTGGAGGGCGAACCGTTCTTCCGCATGCAGGAAGGTCCTGGCGCCAGCAACACCGAAACGGCGGTGGAAGTGCGTGAAAAGCACGGCGACCTGTGGCGCTACGGCCTGTTCCCCGTGACCGGCAAGAAGCACCAGTTGCGCGTGCACATGACCGCACTCGGCGCGAGTATCTGCAACGACCCGTTCTATCCTGAAGTGATCAAGGATGCCGTGGACGACTACGCCAACCCGCTGAAACTGCTGGCCCAGGGCGTGCGTTTTATCGACCCGGTGAGCGGCGAAGAGCGCCAGTTCCGCAGCCAGATCACCCTCGACTGGTAACCCCCACAAACGACAAGGCCCGCACGCGGCGGGCCTTGTTGGCAAACGCTAAGACTTACAGGTCTTTAACGGTGCGGACCTGATCCTTGTTGATGCGGGTCTGCTTGCCGTCCAGCTGTTCGAATTCGTAGAAGCCCGAATCCTTGTCGAATTTAGGGGTGTCGACGGCCTGGATTTCGCGACCGTCATTCAGGGTGATCACTGTTGGCGAGGCGCAACCGGCGAGGGTAGCGAGGCCCAGTGCAAGCATGAGAGCGGCGATGGTCCGTTGAGTCATGGTGTTGTCTCCGAGAGAATTCTTTTGAAAAGCTGACCTTGTGACGCGCGAGGCGCCGGCAAAGTTCCTTGTGCAAGGTTCATTCTGACACGCCGGGACTGGGAAGTAACAGCTCGGGGGTGTTCAGGTTGGCCAGGCGCGGATCATCTGCCGGGCACTCCAGGCCCACCGCGCCCAGTTTCATGAAGATCTGCCGTGGGCTGCGTTCGCCGGCATGCCAGGCCGCCTCGACCGCGTCCCGCAGGGCGGTGGGCAGGATGCAGATCAGCGGCTCCCAGAATTGACCATGGCGCACCATCACCGGCACACGGGGATTGCGCTGCGCTTTCTCACGCAGCTCGGTCAGCAAGCGTGCGTCGAGTTGCGGCACATCGCACGGCAGGATCAGCAGGTGCCCATGGCGTGCGGCGCCAAGCCCTGCACGAATCCCGGCGAGCGGGCCGGGGAAGTCCGCGCTGTCGTCGCTGACCAATTGGTCGGCAAAGGCGGCGTAGTGCTCGGGGTTGCGATTGCACGAGATGATCAGGTCGTCCGTCAGCGGCCGCACCAGGGCGTGCAGATGCGCAATCAACGGTTGGCCTCGCCATTCCAGCAGGCCCTTGTCCAGGCCGCCCATGCGCTGGCCACGGCCACCGGACAGCAACAGAACCGAACAGGGCAGGGCAGATGAATCGATAGGCATGGCAGTTCCGCAGCGGCAGCAAAAGGGGGGGGCTGTGATATAACACCGGCCTGTTTCTTCGACAACCGGACCGTGCCATGACCGCCAAGGCAGATGCGCCCTTCGTACCCCTGAATATCGCTGTATTGACCGTCAGCGACACCCGCACCCTGGACACCGACACTTCGGGCCAGGTCTTCGTCGATCGCCTCACCGCCGCTGGCCATAACCTGGCCGAGCGTGTGTTGCTCAAGGACGACCTCTACAAGATCCGCGCCCAGGTTGCCCACTGGATCGCCGAAGACGTGGTGCAGGTCGTGCTGATCACCGGCGGCACCGGCTTCACCGGCCGCGACAGCACCCCGGAAGCGGTGAGCTGTCTGCTGGACAAGCAGGTCGACGGTTTTGGCGAACTGTTCCGCCAGATCTCCGTGGCCGATATCGGCACCTCCACCGTGCAATCCCGCGCCCTGGCTGGCCTGGCCAATGGCACCCTGGTGTGCTGCCTGCCGGGTTCCACCAATGCGGTGCGCACCGGTTGGGATGGCATCCTCGCCGAGCAACTGGACAACCGTCACCGCCCGTGCAACTTCGTCCCTCACTTGAAGCAGGCCGAACCCTGCGCCTCCCGTGGGTAAGCCCGGCAAGACCGGCGCCCTGATGCCGGTGGAAGACGCCTTGGCGCAACTGCTGGCGATGGCCGAGGCTGCGCCGATCCGCGAGCAACAAACCTTGCCCCTGGCCGAGTGCGATGGCCGCGTTTTGGCGCAAGACCTGATCGCCACCCTCGACCTGCCGCCCTGGCCCAACAGCGCCATGGACGGTTACGCCCTGCGCCTGGCGGACTGGCACGGCGAGCCGCTGGTGGTCAGCCAGCGCATCTTCGCCGGGCAGGCGCCGCAGCCATTGGCCGCTGGCACCTGCGCGCGCATCTTCACCGGCGCGCCGGTACCCGAAGGTGCCGATTGCGTGGAAATGCAGGAAAACGCCGTGGTCCACGCCGACGAGCGCGTGAGCTTTACCGAGCCGTTGCACCTTCAGCAGAACATCCGCCCCCAGGGCCAGGAAACCACGGTCGGCGAGCTGGTCTTGAACGCCGGCACACGCCTGGGGCCGATCGAACTGGGGCTCGCCGCCTCACTGGGGCGCGACAGTCTTGAGGTCGTACGCCGTCCGCGCGTCGCTGTGCTGTCCACCGGTGACGAATTGATCGAACCCGGCCTGCCCCTGGGCCCCGGGCAGATCTACAACAGCAACCGCCGCGTGCTGTGCACCTGGCTTGAACGCATGGGCTGCGAGGTGATCGACGTCGGCATCCTGCCCGACGATCTGGAACAGACCCGCACGCGCCTGGCGGGCCTGGGCAACGTCGACTTGATCCTGTCCACCGGCGGTGTATCGGTGGGCGAGGCGGATTTCCTCGGCATTGCGCTGCGTGAAGAGGGCGAGCTGGCGCTGTGGAAACTGGCGATCAAGCCGGGCAAACCGCTGACCTTCGGGCACTTCCGTGGCGTGCCGGTCATCGGCCTGCCGGGCAACCCAGCGTCGACCCTGGTGACGTTTGCATTGCTGGCGCGGCCGTACCTGCTGCGCCGCCAAGGCGTGGCGGATGTCGAGCCGCTGCGCTTCGAAGTGCCGGTGGGGTTCGAGTGGCCCAAACCGGGCAATCGCCGCGAGTACCTGCGCGGGCGTATCGAGCAGGGCAAGGCGATCATCTACCGCAACCAGAGCTCCGGCGTGCTGCGCAGCGCGGCGTGGGCCGAGGGGTTGGTGGAGGTGTTGGAAGGGACGACGTTGGCGGAGGGGGATGTGGTCAACTTCATTCCCCTGAGCGAAGTCTTGAACTGAACACAAATCCCCTGTGGGAGCGGGCTTGCTCGCGAATTCGGTGGGTCAGTTGATACATCTGTTAGCTGATACACCGCATTCGCGAGCAAGCCCGCTCCCACATTTGGATTGATGTACGTCTGGAAGTGCTCAGTAGTCGTCGCCACGCTCTGTGACATCCCGCTCCACCGGCTCCGCCTCCGGGTCATACCCCACCGGGAACTTGCCCTTCAACGTCCAGGCAAACGCAATGATCTCCGCCACCGTGCGGTACAACTCCTCCGGGATGCTGTCCCCCAGCTCCATGCGCGCCAGCAGTTTCACCAGCTCGGCATTTTCATAGATCGGTACTTCGTTTTCCCGCGCCAGCTTGAGGATCGCCTCGGCCAGGGCATCGTCGCCCTTGGCCGTCAGGGTCGGCGCTTGCTGGCCGTCGTACTTGAGGGCAATCGCCTGGCGCGGCGGGTTGGGGTTCTTCATGCGGTTTCATCCACCCAGCGTCTTGATCGTTCCCACGCTCTGCGTGGGAACGCCGCCGGTGACGCTCTGCGTCACGCGTTCGAGAACGGACGCAGAGCGTCCAGGGATGCATTCCCACGCAGAGCGAGGGAACGATCAGCCCGCTCCCACATAAGCTCACTGCCACATTTGAATCCCGGTATGCCTATCAGTAGTCGTCACCACGCTCGGTAACGTCCCGCTCCACCGGCTCCGCATCCGGGTCATACCCCACCGGGAACTTGCCCTTCAACGTCCAGGCAAACGCAATGATCTCCGCCACCGTGCGGTACAACTCCTCCGGGATGCTGTCCCCCAGCTCCATGCGCGCCAGCAGTTTCACCAGCTCGGCATTTTCATAGATCGGTACTTCGTTTTCCCGCGCCAGCTTGAGGATCGCCTCGGCCAATGCATCGTCGCCCTTGGCCGTCAGGGTTGGCGCTTGCTGGCCGTCGTACTTGAGGGCAATCGCCTGGCGCGGCGGGTTGGGGTTCTTCATGCGGTTTCATCCACCCAGCGTTGTTCCAGTCCGGTTTTCGGCCCGCGTGGCGGGGTGCCGAGATGGCAGTCGAGGTCGCCGACGTTGATGCCCGAGGTCACCAGCCGTTCGCGCAGGGTGCCCAGGTGGCTTTCGATCAGGCTCGCGGTGAAGGGCCGGCTGGCCCACAGCTGGCTCGACAGTTTGCCCTGGTTCAATTGCGCCTGAACCTGCAACGGCCCCAGCGGCTCCATGTCGAAGGCCAGTTCGACGCGCCAGAGCATCTGCTTGGGGTCTTTCTTGTCCTTGCGTTCCGGCTGGTCCTTGTCCGGCGCCGGTTCTTCGCGCTGGAACTTGACCTGCAATGGCACGATGTCTTGCAGGGTACGCAGGGGGATTTCCAGCTGCCAGGTGGTTTGCAGGCGGCCATCGGCGGTGGTGCCGGTCTGTTCCAGGCTCGACAGCTGGTGGCTCTGCAAGCGCGAGATGGCCCCGGCGGCCAGGCGCAGGAGGTTTTCCAGGTCGCCTTCGCCTTCCAGTTTCGCCATCAGCCGCTCGGGCAGCGGGAAGCCCGCGGGTGTCTGGCGCGCGCTGACCTGACCGAGGGTGTTCAGCGGGCTGCGCACAAAGTTGGGCAACACCTGGGCCAGGGTGTTGGCGGCCAGGATCGCATTCAGATTGGTGCTGGTGGGCAGGGCCGGCAGCAGGTCGGCGACCAGGCGCAGCAGGGCACCTTTCATGTCCAGCGGCGGAACCCCTGGGTTTTGCCCGGCGAGTAGCTTGGCCTCCAGAAAGGCGCCGCTGTTCTGGATCACCTGGGCGAGGATTTTCGGGTTGCTGACCTGGGACAGGTCGGGCAGGGCGGCCAGCAGGCGGTCGGCGGCGGCGCGCAGTTCGGCGGAGGTGCCGCCGCCCCGTGGCAGGTCCTGCAAGGCGCTGAAGACGGCATCCAGCGAGCCTTGGCGGCTTTGTTGGGTGGCCAGTTGCTGGGTGATCGCCAGTTGATCCTTGAGCCCGCTCAGCGGCACGAAGTTCAAGGTCTGCGCGTTCTGCACCACGGCGCTGAGCAAGCTGCCGACGCGCAGCGGTTGCGGGCTTTCCAGGGTTAGCGTGGCGCCGGCCAGGGCGTTGTTGAGCACGGTCACCAGTGAGCGATAGATCGCCGGTTGCGCCGTGCCCTGGGGCAGCATCTGGGTGGTCAGCACCTTGGCTTGCAGCAGCGTGCCTTCGGGCATTTTACTGGTGTCGATGCGGGTCAGCGCGGCCACATTGGCGCTCAAGGCCTGTTGCAGGCTGAGGGTCAGGTTGCCGGCGGGGGTCTGGCTCACCGCGACATTGCTGCCCAGGGGCAAGGGCTGTGCGCTGCTGGCTTGCACCAGGGTCTGGCGCCCGCTTTCCAGGGTCAGCTTGAGCAATAGCTGAAAGGCTTCACCGCCTTGTTTCAGGGCGATGACCTCGGCGTTCACCGTTTTCCCTGGGGTGATCAAGCCGATCTGCGGTTCCAGCAGTTTCAGCAATTCACCGGTGGCGGGTGCAGGGCTGGGCCCGGTCGCCGGTGCAGGTGGAAGCGTAGGAAGGTTGATCTCACCGGTCATCGCGCGCGCCGTCTTGAAGGAAATTGCCCTCTTTAGAGTAGGGCATCGCATGTATAATGGGGCCCGTCTGCAAAGAGAGCGCTAAAAACCTCACAACTATTTGATCCAGCTCTCTAAAATCGGTCGCCGAAGCCGTTATTGTGCACTTCTCTTTAACGGCCGCTGCACCGCCGACTTGAACCGTAAAGGCCCGCGATCTTTTGACCAGCCCTCTTCTAGAAGCCGTAGCGCTCTCCTGTGAACGCGACCTGCGCCTGCTGTTCGAGCACCTCGAACTGCGGCTGACGGGCGGCGACATGGTGCAAATCAGCGGCCCCAACGGCAGCGGCAAGACCAGTTTGCTGCGCCTGCTGGCCGGGTTGATGCAACCGACAGCCGGCGAAGTGCGGCTCAACGGCAAACCCCTCAATGAACAACGCACCGAGTTGGCGCGCAACCTGATCTGGATCGGCCACGCCGCCGGCATCAAGGACGTGCTCACCGCCGAAGAAAACCTCAGCTGGCTCAGCGCCCTGCATCATCCCGCGTCCCGTGACGCCATCTGGCAGGCCCTCGCCGCCGTCGGCCTCAAGGGTTTTGAAGACGTGCCTTGCCACACTCTGTCCGCCGGCCAGCAGCGCCGCGTGGCCCTGGCCCGTTTGTACCTGCCGGGCCCGCCGTTGTGGATTCTCGACGAACCCTTCACCGCCCTCGATAAACAAGGCGTCGCCCAGTTGGAAGCACACCTGGCCCAGCACTGCGAGAACGGCGGCCTGGTGGTCCTCACCACCCACCACACCCTGGATCGCATGCCCGCCGGTTACCGCGACCTCGATCTGGGACGGTGGTCAGCATGAGTGTCTTCGCCCTGTTGGTCGCCCGCGAAGCGCGGCTGTTGTGCCGTCGTCCGGCCGAGTTGGCTAACCCGCTGGTGTTCTTCGCCATCGTCATCGCCCTGTTCCCGTTGGCGGTCGGTCCCGAGACTAAACTGTTGCAAACCTTGTCTCCGGGACTGGTGTGGGTGGCCGCGCTTTTGTCCGTGCTGCTCTCGCTGGACGGGCTGTTTCGCAGTGATTTCGAGGACGGTTCCCTGGAACAGTGGGTCCTTTCGTCGCACCCCTTGCCACTACTGGTCCTGGCCAAGGTACTGGCACACTGGGCTTTTTCCGGCCTGGCGCTGGTCTTGCTTTCGCCGCTGCTGGCGATGATGCTCGGCCTGCCCACTGAATGCCTGCCGATCCTGCTGCTGAGCCTGTTGCTCGGCACGCCGGTCCTCAGCTTGCTGGGGGCGGTAGGCGCGGCGTTGACCGTGGGCCTGAAGCGTGGCGGCCTGTTGCTGGCCCTGCTGATTCTGCCTTTGTATATCCCGGTGTTGATCCTCGGTAGCGGTGCATTGCAAGCCGCGCTCATGGGCATGCCGGCGACGGGTTACCTCTTGTGGCTTGGCAGCCTGACCGCCCTGGCGGTAACCCTGACACCTTTTGCGATAGCGGCCGGCCTGAAGATCAGCGTCGGCGAATAATGAGGTCTGGCTAAGCGTTAGCCAGTAAAGACCCTAAGCTTTTCGCATCGACGAAAAGCAACCGTGATGGAAACAGCAATGAACTGGACCTGGTTTCACAAGCTCGGCTCGCCCAAATGGTTCTACGGCATCAGTGGCAAACTGCTGCCGTGGTTGAGCCTCTCTGCCGTGTTGCTGATTGGCATCGGCCTGGTCTGGGGCCTGGCCTTCGCGCCCCCGGACTACCAGCAAGGCAACAGCTTTCGCATCATCTATATCCACGTGCCCGCCGCGATGCTGGCCCAGTCCTGCTACGTGATGCTCGCCGTGTGCGGCATCGTCGGCCTGGTGTGGAAGATGAAACTCGCTGACGTCGCCCTGCAATGCGCCGCCCCCATCGGTGCGTGGATGACCGCCGTGGCGCTGGTCACCGGCGCCATCTGGGGCAAGCCGACCTGGGGTTCGTGGTGGGTGTGGGATGCGCGACTAACGTCCATGCTGATCCTGCTGTTCCTGTACTTCGGTCTGATTGCCTTGGGCAACGCCATCAGTAATCGTGACAGCGCCGCCAAGGCCTGCGCGGTACTGGCCATTGTTGGCGTGATCAACATCCCGATCATCAAATACTCGGTGGAGTGGTGGAACACCCTGCACCAGGGCGCCACCTTCACCCTCACCGAAAAACCGGCGATGCCCGTGGAAATGTGGGCGCCGCTGCTGCTGATGGTGCTGGGGTTCTACTGCTTCTTCGGCGCCGTGCTGCTGCTGCGCATGCGCCTCGAAGTGCTCAAGCGCGAAGCCCGCGCCAGTTGGGTCAAGGCCGAAGTGCAACACAGCCTGGGAGCACGCGGATGAGTTTTGCTTCGTTCAGTGATTTTCTCGCCATGGGCCACCACGGCCTGTACGTCTGGACGGCCTATGGCATCTGCCTGGCAGTGCTGGCCCTCAACGTCGCCGCGCCGATCCTGGCGCGCAAGCGTTACCTGCAACAAGAGGCGCGTCGTCTGCGCCGGGAGACAGAAAAGTGAATCCGCTGCGTAGAAAGCGTCTGTTGATCATCCTTGCCATCCTGGCCGGCGTCGGCATTGCCGTGGCCCTGGCCTTGAGCGCCCTGCAACAGAACATCAACCTGTTCTACACCCCGACTCAGATCGCCAATGGCGAAGCACCGCTGGACACGCGCATCCGCGCCGGCGGCATGGTCGAGGCCGGCTCCCTGAAGCGCTCCGGCGATTCCCTCGACGTCACCTTCGTGGTCACCGACTTCAGCAAGTCGGTGACCATCAGCTACCGCGGCATCCTCCCGGACCTGTTCCGCGAAGGCCAGGGCATCGTCGCCCTGGGCAAGCTCAACGCCGATGGCGTGGTGGTGGCCGATGAAGTGCTGGCCAAGCACGATGAAAAATACATGCCGCCCGAGGTGACCAAAGCCCTCAAGGACAGCGGCCAGTCCGCCCCCACCCCCGCCAAGGAGGGTTGAGTCATGAACGCCGCTTTGTTTATTCCCGAACTCGGCCAGTTGGCGATGATCCTCGCCCTGTGCTTTGCCATCGTGCAAGCCGTGGTGCCGTTGCTCGGCGCCTGGCGCGGTGACCGCCTGTGGATGAGCCTGGCGCAGCCGGCCGCCTGGGGCCAGTTTGCTTTCCTGCTGTTCGCGTTTGGCTGCCTGACCTACGCCTTTATGACCGACGACTTTTCCGTCTCCTACGTCGCGAATAACTCCAACACCGCGTTGCCCTGGTACTACAAGTTCAGCGCCGTGTGGGGCGCCCACGAAGGTTCGTTGCTGCTGTGGGCGCTGATCCTCGGCGGCTGGACCTTCGCCGTGTCGGTGTTCTCGCGCCAACTGCCGCAAGTCATGCTGGCGCGGGTGCTGGCGGTGATGGGCATGATCAGCATCGGCTTCCTGCTGTTCCTGATCATGACGTCCAACCCGTTCAGCCGCATCCTGCCGCAGATTCCTACCAACGGGCATGACCTTAATCCGCTGCTGCAAGACATCGGCCTGATCGTGCACCCGCCGATGCTCTACATGGGGTACGTCGGTTTCTCGGTGGCTTTCGCCTTCGCCATCGCCGCCTTGCTCGGCGGCCGCCTGGATGCGGCGTGGGCGCGCTGGTCGCGGCCGTGGACCATCGTCGCCTGGGCCTTCCTCGGCATCGGTATCACCCTCGGTTCGTGGTGGGCCTATTACGAACTCGGCTGGGGCGGCTGGTGGTTCTGGGACCCGGTGGAAAACGCGTCCTTCATGCCTTGGCTGGTGGGCACGGCGTTGATTCACTCGCTGGCCGTCACCGAAAAACGTGGCGTGTTCAAGAGCTGGACCGTGTTGCTGGCCATCGCGGCATTTTCCCTCAGCCTGCTCGGCACGTTCCTCGTGCGTTCGGGCGTGCTGACCTCGGTGCATGCGTTCGCTTCCGACCCGGCGCGGGGCATTTTCATCCTGATCTTCCTGCTGTTTGTCGTCGGTGGTTCCCTGACCCTGTTCGCCCTGCGCGCGCCGGTGGTCAAGAGCCAGGTCGGCTTCAACCTGTGGTCGCGGGAAACCCTGCTGCTGGGCAATAACCTGGTGCTGGTGGTGGCCGCGTCGATGATCCTGCTCGGCACCCTGTACCCGCTGGTGCTGGATGCGCTGAGCGGCGCCAAGCTGTCCGTCGGCCCGCCGTATTTCAACGCGTTGTTTATCCCGTTGATGGGCCTGTTGATGGTGGTGATGGCCGTCGGCGTGCTGGTGCGCTGGAAAGACACCCCGGTTAAATGGCTGGCGGGCATGCTGATGCCGGTATTGCTCGGCAGCGTGGCCCTGGCGGTGATCGCCGGTTTTGCCTACGGCGACTTCAACTGGGCGGTGCTCGCTACCTTCCTGCTCGCCGCCTGGGTCTTGCTGGCCGGCGTGCGTGACATCTTCGACAAGACCCGCCACAAAGGTTTGCTCAAGGGTTTGCCAGGCCTGACCCGCAGCTACTGGGGCATGCAGATCGCGCATATCGGCATCGCCGTGTGCGCCCTCGGCGTGGTGCTGTCCAGCCAGAACAGCGCCGAGCGCGACCTGCGCCTGGCGCCGGGCGAGTCCATGGACCTGGCCGGTTACCACTTCATCTTTGAAGGCGCCAAGCACTTCGAAGGGCCGAACTTCACGTCAGACAAAGGCACCGTGCGCGTAGTCCGCAACGGCAAGGAAGTCGCGGTGCTGCACCCGGAAAAACGCCTGTACACCGTGCAGAGTTCGATGATGACCGAAGCCGGCATCGACGCCGGTTTCACCCGTGACCTCTATGTGGCCCTTGGTGAACCGCTGGGCGACGGTGCCTGGGCGGTGCGTGTGCATGTGAAGCCGTTTGTGCGTTGGATCTGGTTCGGCGGCCTGCTCACCGGGTTCGGTGGTTTGCTGGCAGCGCTGGATCGGCGTTATCGGGTCAAGGTCAAGAGCCGGGTGCGTGAAGCCCTCGGTCTGCAGGGAGCGGCGGTATGAAACGTTGGTTGATGGCGATCCCCCTGATCGTGTTTTTGCTGGGTGCGGTGGTCTTGTATCGCGGCCTGTACCTGGACCCGTCCGAGCTGCCGTCGGCGATGATCGGCAAGCCGTTCCCGGCGTTCAGCCTGCCCACCGTGCAGGGCGACAAAACCCTGACCCAGGCCGACCTGCTGGGCAAGCCGGCGCTGGTCAACGTGTGGGGCACCTGGTGCATCTCGTGCCGCGTCGAACACCCGGTGCTCAACAAGCTGGCCGAGAAGGGCGTGGTGATCTACGGCATCAACTACAAGGATGACAACGCCGCCGCCTTGAAGTGGCTGGCGGAGTTCCACAACCCGTATCAGCTGGATATCCGCGATGAGGACGGCAACCTCGGCCTCAACCTCGGCGTGTACGGCGCCCCGGAAACCTTCTTTATCGATGCCAAGGGCGTGATCCGCGACAAGTACGTCGGCGTGATCGACGAAGTGGTGTGGCGTGAGCAACTGGCCGCCAAGTACCAGGCGCTGGTCGATGAGGCCAAGCCATGAAGCGTCTGTTAGCCGCCGCTGTATTGGCGTTGGGCCTGGCGGGTGTGGCCCACGCCGCCATCGACACCTACGAATTTGCCAACGACGCCGAGCGCGAGCGTTTCCGCGACTTGACCAAGGAACTGCGCTGCCCCAAGTGCCAGAACCAGGACATCGCCGACTCCAACGCGCCCATCGCCACCGACCTGCGCCGCGAGATCTTCCGCATGTTGGGGGAGGGCAAGGACAACCAGCAGATCATCGACTTCATGGTCGATCGCTACGGTGACTTCGTGCGCTACAAACCGGCGCTCACCGGCAAGACCGCGCTGCTCTGGTTCGGCCCCGCCGGGCTGTTGCTGAGCGGTGTGGTGGTGATGGCCGTGATCATCCGCCGGCGCCGCGCCGCGCCGACTGACGGTTCCGACGCGCTGTCCCCTGAAGAGCGTAAACGCCTCGACCAATTGCTGGACACCAAGACTGATGATTGATTTCTGGCTCGCAGCCGGCTTGCTGCTTCTGATTGCCCTGAGTTTCCTGTTGATCCCTGTCCTGCGCGGCCGCCGTGCCCAGCGTGAAGAGGATCGCACCGCGTTGAACGTGGCGCTGTACCAGGAACGTGTCGCCGAGCTGCAAGTGCAGCAGGACGAAGGCGTGCTCAACGCAGCCCAACTCGACACCGGCCGCGCCGAAGCCGCGCGCGAATTGCTGGCCGACACCGAAGGCGTGGACAAACCCCGCGAATCGCGCCTGGGCAAACCGCTGCCGTTGCTCGCGGCCTTCCTGGTGCCGGTGTTGGGCGTGAGCCTGTACCTGCATTTCGGCGCCAGCGACAAGGTCGAACTGACCCGCGAATTCTCCCAACCGCCGGTGTCCATGGAAGACATGACCCAGCGCCTGGAACGCGCCGCCATCGCCCAGCCGGACTCGCCGGAAGGCCTGTACTTCCTCGGTCGCGCCTACATGGCCCAGGACCGCGCGGCCGATGCGGCCAAGGTCTTCGAGCGTGCGGCGGCCCTGGCCGGGCGCCAGCCGGAACTGCTCGGCCAGTGGGCCCAGGCGCAGTACTTTGCCGACAACAAACAGTGGTCGCCCAAGGTCCAGGCCTTGACCGACGAAGCGCTGAAGCTGGACCCCAAGGAAGTCACCAGCCTCGGCCTGCTGGGTATCGCCGCCTTTGAAGGCCAGCGTTACCAGGAAGCGATCGACTACTGGAGCCGCCTGTTGGCGCAACTGCCGGCCGAAGATGGCTCCCGTGCCGCGCTGCAAGGCGGCATTGACCGCGCCGCTGATAAGCTCAAAGAAAGTGGTGGCAGCGTCGCGCAGAAAGCCGTGCTCAAAGTCCGTGTGGACCTGGCGCCGGACGTGAAGGCCAAGGCCCAGCCAAGTGACAGCGTGTTCATCTTCGCCCGCGCCGTGTCCGGCCCGCCAGCACCGTTGGCGGCCAAGCGCGTCACCGTCGCGGAACTGCCGGTGACCGTCGAACTGGGCGATGCCGACGCAATGATGCCGCAGTTGAAACTGTCGAACTTCCCCGAAGTCCAACTGGTTGCGCGCATATCCCGGGCCGGTCTTCCGACCGCTGGCGAGTGGATCGGCCGCAGCCAACCCTTGGCCAGCACCACCACTGCGCTGCAGCAGCTGACCATCGACAGTCCGGATAAGTAATTTCGAGGAAACGCCCATGAGCGCATTCGCACGTATCACCCTGCTCAGCCTGGTATTGGGCTTGAGTGCTTGTGCGGTCCACCGGCCACCTCCCGCGCCGACCGGCCCGACCATCCCACCGTCGGGCCCGGCGACCCAGCCGAGCACGAAGCCCAGCACCCCGGTGACCGCGCCGCCGAAAAAACCGGTGCCGACGTCATCGCCTACCTTCGCCCCACCACCGGGTGCGGCGAGCCACTGGGATGGCACCATGAAGGTCTATGTGCTGGAAGACCAGCCCGACACCTTCTACCGCCAGCGTACGTATTACCGCTGGAGCAACGGCTGGAGCCGCTCCATCAGCCCGAACGGGCCGTGGGAAGAGACCAACGTGCAGGGCGTGCCGCCGGGGTTGAGCAAAAAGTACGCGCAATGACAAAAGGCGACCTTTGAAAGGTCGCTCTTTTATCCCTTGCCAGCATCCCGTTCTCTCTATGAGAGGCGCGGAAATATGAGCTACCTGTTACTTATGACAGTAGCAGGGGGAGGGTAAAGTCGGTTAAATGAGGTCGTTGGCAGGCGTAGTTTTGGGTCGTTCGCTCGTTGTTTCAGCTATAGAGCCGTTAGTTGAGGGGTTATACAAAAATATATGCCGCCTTAACTTATCGGAGAATATGAGATGAGTACGACACCCGTTGACGCGCCGGTCATTTTAGAGGCCCTTGATCCAGCTACTGGCTTGATTACTGCCCCCACCGCTTTTCAAGGCATCACCTTGAACTGTTCTACTAGTGCAAGTTCAAGTCCAACTGATTGGATCGCCGCTGAAATTCAAGATCGCGATGCAACGGCTCCCGTCTGGTCTCCATTGGCGCCACCGGTGCAACTATCGCAGACGCCAGTACCTCCTGATTTCAACGTGTATGTGCCGGCGCCCTCATTCGGGTTTCGCCATGGTCGTTATTGGGTCAGGAGTTTGCAGCTGCTTGACGCGGGTGGCACGCCCGGTCCTGTCATCGAGCAGTCAAAAGATGCTCCATTTGCGGTAGACGTTATTCCACCCTATGCGAGTAGTTTTTTCCAAGACTCCCCCCACGCACCCGTGTACCCGGCGGATCTTCCGGCAAACACCGCTATCACCAACGCTTATCTCGACATGCATGGGGGAGTGAGTTTCACTATTCCGGATAACGACTTTTCTGATCCGAACGGTCAATTTGAATCAGGTGATCTACTCAGGCTCTATTGGGGGCAGGCAATGTTTCCTCAGCCATCGAATCTGGTTGCGCAGGTGCCAATGTTACCTACTGGAAATGTCTTCTTTTTACCGGCAAGCGTAATTCGTAGTGCAGGGAGTGGGATTTTTCGGTTTATCTATACCATTACTGATCGTGCCCTGAACACCAGTCGTCCATCGCTCACGGAATCAAGGGTCGTAAACTTGTCGTAGAGAGGCAACTCGATCTGCGCAACCCTGGCAATGATTAGCCAATAGCAGTAGGTCTGAGTCGGTCGCGGGTTTCGGGAAGCAACCGGGCACCCGCGACCAAACAGAGGGCAGGCGAGCGAAGGTTGTACACAGGGTGAGGCAAGGGGCGCCAAGAGCTTGCGAATATCAGGACAAAGCTGATATTGAAATTCAGCTATTCCTACGTCACTCAATGAGACAAGGCCCCATGCACCTACACGTCGTACGCCACGGCGAAACCTGGGCCAACGCCGAGCAACGTTACCTCGGCGCGCTCGACCCGGAACTGACCGAACGTGGTCGCGAACAAGCCTTTTTTCTCAGTCAAAAATTACCCGCAGGCATCGACGCACTGATCGTCTCCCCACGCTTGCGCGCCCAGCAAACCGCGCAGATTCTTAACCAGGCGTTGCACCTTGAACCCGTGACCATGGACAGCTTTCGCGAACGCGATGTGGGCGTGTTCGAGGGCCTGACCCAAGTGCAAGCCCAGGCGCTGCATCCAGAGCTGTGGGCGCAGAACATCACCCGGCAATGGGCGGTCGGGCCCACGGGCGGCGAGTCGATTGCCGAGGTGGTCAGCCGTGTGCACCGAGGCTTGGCCGAACTGGCGGCACGTTATCCTTCGGGCACGGTGTTGCTGGTGGCCCATGGTTTTGTGGCCAAGGTGATCCGTGGGCTGGCACGCGGGGACTTTGCGGATTTTTATGACTGGCAACTGAAGAACGGCGAGAGCCTGGTGCTGGAAAATTTTCATCCTGGGGCGCTGCCCACCGGTGCGCTGCTGTAAAGTGGCGCCGCCGGCGGGCTGACCGGCAACAGGTGAAGAGGGTGTGTGGATGGCAGGCAGGTTGATCTATCTCATCGGGCCATCGGGTTCGGGCAAGGACAGCCTGTTGGATGCCGCGCGACCGCGCCTGGCCGCGCGCGGTTGCCGCATCGTGCGGCGCGTCATCACCCGCTCGGCGGAGGCGGTGGGCGAGGCCGCGCAAGGTGTGAGCCCAGACCAGTTTGCCGCGATGGACGCCGAGGGCGCATTTGCCCTGAGCTGGCAGGCGAATGGCTTGTCCTACGGTATTCCCAAGGAAATCGACGACTGGCTGGCGGCCGGGGACGACGTGCTGGTCAACGGCTCCCGTGCGCACCTGGCGCAGACCCGCGCGCGTTATCCGACGCTGTTGGTGTTGTTGCTGACGGTTGATCAGGCGGTGTTGCGCCAGCGCTTGATTGCGCGTGGGCGTGAATCACTGGCGGACATTGAAGCGCGCCTGGCGCGGAATGCGCAGTTCACCGCAGAGCTGATCGCGGGCAATGCGTCGGGGTTGTTTGTGCTGGATAACTCCGGGCCGCTGGAGCATACGGTCGAGCGGCTGTTGTGTTGCCTGGACAACACCATTTGATTTGAGCACCCCATACCCCTGTGGGAGCGGGCTTGCTCGCGAATGCGGTCTATCAGTGACAGATGTGCTGACTGATCCACCGCATTCGCGAGCAAGCCCGCTCCCACACTTTGATTTTCATCGCTCTTACGCCTCTATTCCAAATCGTGCTACCAGCGCCTTGCGGCCCTTGGGCGTCAGCCCCAGTGCGCGGCTATCCAGATCCTGAATCACCCATTCCTTGCGAATCGCACTGTGCAGCAGCGCCGCGCCCAACGCGCCGGCCAGGTGCGGGCGGCGCATGCTCCAGTCCAGGCAGCCGCAGGCAAAACGCCGGCGTTGGGCGTGCAGTGCAGGGAGATTAATCCCGAGTTCACCCATAACTTTTTCGCCGTCTGGGCTGAGCTGGTAAGTCCCTTCGCCCGTCAGCCAGCCGGCCGCGATGAAGTGGTCATGCAACTGCACCGCCAGCGTTCCGGCCATGTGGTCGTAACAGGTACGCGCGAACTGCAAGCGACTTGGCGTGTTCGGCACAAACGCCTTGGCGCTTTGGCGGCTGATCACTATCAACCCTTCAATGGCCTGATCGGTAATACGCTGGTGACGCTCGCTCGGCGGCCAGACCTGCTGGAGCAGGTTCAACGCGCGCCAGCACTGGCGATGGCGCTGGTGGAAGAGGTGGCGCGTTTTGATGCGCCAGTGCAAAACACCCGGCGATTCGTGGCGCAGCGCTGCACGATTGGCGGCCAGGCCCTGGATGTGGACGCTACGATTCTGGTGCTTCTGGCTTCGGCCAACCGGGACAGCGCTGCAAACCCGGACCCCGACCGCTTCCTGCTTGAGCGCCCGCAGCGACGAGTGTTCAGCTTTGGCGTGGGCCGGCATCAGTGCCCCGGCCAGCAACTCGCGCTGACGCTTGCTTCACAGGTGATTCTGGCGTTGTTGCAGCGCCAGCCGGTCTTGCCTGCCCCATTCAGCTATTGGCCGTCGCTGAACGGCCGCATCTCCCGGTTTCGCGTTGTAAACGGGTAGCTTTTCAACATTCAGCAAAACAGCCGTCAGTCAGTCTTGCGTATTTTGTGCTTGAGTAAATATAACTCTAGGGTTACTTTTATTTAGGCCAAGCCAAGGAGGCTGCGGTGCAAAGCAGGTTATTGATCAAGGAACTGCAAGAGGCAGGTTGGGTGTTGGATCGGGTCACGGGCAGCCATCATATTTTTACCCATCGCTATAACCCGTACACGATCCCGGTGCCGCACCCCAAGAAGGACCTGCCGCTGGGCACCGTGAGAAGCATCAGAAAGCGTGCTGGCTTGTTTGAGTTTTAAGGAGAGTATTCATGCAATACCCAATCTGTATCGAATGGGGCGATGACTTCACCGCCACCGGTATTCAGATCCCCGATATTCCAGGTGCCGTCACCGCCGGGGACAGTTTTGAAGAGGCGTACAACTCCGCCGTGGAGGTTGCCCACATCATGCTGCAGGAGATCGCCGCCGAGGGCGGGCCGATTCCGATGCCCACCTCGGTGGCCAATCATCATGCTCACGAAGACTATGCCGGCATGGGCTGGGGCATGTTGGAGCTGGACATCTCGCCCTATCTGGGCAAGACCGAGAAGGTCAATGTGACCTTGCCCGGTTATGTCATCCAGCGTATCGACCGCTATGTGCGCGAGCACAAGGTCAAAAGCCGCTCGTCATTCCTGGCGGATGCGGCCTTGGAGAAGTTGGTGCGTTCCTGAGGTTGCTCCTGTGGGAGCCAGCTCCCACAGGTCAGGCGTTTACGCGGCTACCGGGGCGGCTTCGCGGGGAACACTGAGGAACCGCAACAACGCCACCAGCGGGAACGCGCTGCCCACCAGCATCACGCCCAGCCAGCCGCCGTGTTCGTACACGCTGCTGGCAATCGCCGAGCCGAAGGCGCCGCCGATGAAGATGCTGGTCATGTACAGCGCGTTCAGGCGGCTGCGGCTGTTGGCGTCGAGGGCGTAGATAGCACGTTGGCCGAGCACCATGTTCATCTGCACGCAGAAGTCCAGCACCACGCCGGTGACAGCCAGGCCGATCACGCTGTACAGCGGATGGACGAACGCCGGCAGAAAGCTCAACGCGGCAAACAGCATGGCCAGCAGCGAAGCGCGGTGGGTGTGGCCCGCATCTGCCAGGCGGCCGGCGATGGGCGCGGCAATGGCGCCCAGGGCACCGACCAGGGCAAAAAGGGCGATCTCGCTTTGGCTCAGGCCGTGATTGCGCGCAAGTTCCAGCGGCGCGGCGGTCCAGAACAGGCTGAAGGTAGCGAACATGCCACCCTGGTAGAACGCCCGTTGGCGCAGTACTGGTTGCTTGCGCAGCAGGCTGCCCAGGGAGCGCAGCAGTTGTCCGTAGGTGGCGCTGTGGTCAGGTTGGCGCTTGGGGATGGTGATCAGCAGGACCACGCTGATAAACGCCATCAACCCAGCGGCGGCCATGAACATCGCGCGCCAGCCGAAGTGGTCCGCCACCACGCTGGATACCGGCCGTGCCAGCAGGATGCCAAGCAACAGGCCGCCCATGATGCTGCCGACCACCCGGCCACGGGACTCGGCGGGCGCCAGGTGCGCGGCCAGCGGGATGAGGATCTGCACCGACACCGAACTGAAGCCGATCAGCAACGACACCAGCAGGAACAGGTTCGGCTGCTGGATAAACGCCGCACCGAGCAGGCTGGCGATGGCAAGCACAGTGGTGCTGATCATCAGCTTGCGGTTTTCCAACAAGTCGCCCAGGGGTACCAGGAAAAACAGGCCGAGGGCGTAGCCGATTTGCGTCAACGACACGATCAGGCTGGCCATGGCAGGTGTGAGGCCGATGTCCGGGGCGATCAGCTCGATGACGGGCTGCGCGTAGTAGATGTTGGCGACGATGGCGCCGCAGCAGAACGCAAACAGCATCACCATCCCGCGGGTCATGGTGCTTGAAGCGTGTGGGGTAGCGTTCATGGTGGTCTCATAAAAGCGAAGGAAGATGGCGTGCGAGAGTAAAGATATGGCTCTTTGGGCAGAAGGCTGCTGGCGGTGATAACACTCATGCCGCAAATTAATGACTGAATCGTTAACTTTTGCCTCGAAGGGCGATGATACATTCAGGCACAACTGCCGAAACAGGAAATCCCATGAAGATCACGCTGAACAAGATGCTCCTGGCTTCAACCCTCGCCGCTGCCATGGCCGTGGGCCTGGCCCACGCTGCCGAGGCGCCGCGCGTGGGCGTGCGCGGCGAAATCACCGCCATTGACGGTGACGCGATGCACGTCAAGGTCAACAGCGGCGAAGACGTCACGGTGCTGTTGACCCCGACCACCCAGGTGCGCGCCGTCACCTTGGCCAAGATCGATGAAATCAAACCGGGCAGCTACATCGGCTCCGCCGCCATGCCCAACGCAGACGGCAGCCTGACCGCGCTGGAAGTGCACGTGTTCCCACCGGCCATGGCCGGCACCGGCGACGGGCACCGAGCGTTCGACTTGAAGGAAGGCAGCAGCATGACCAACGGCACCGTGGGTGACCTGGTGGTGAGCAACGGGCGCACGCTGACCGTGAAGTACAAGGGCGGTGAGCAGAAGATCGTGGTGCCGGAGGATGTGCCGATCGTCAACCTGGAGCCAGGGGATCGCAGCTTGTTGAAGGCGGGGGTGAAGGTGGTGTTGTTTGCGGCGAAGGGGGCGGATGGGACCATCACAGCTCAAGCAATATCAGCTGGCAAGGATGGCGTAACTCCACCGATGTAACTGCCAAGCACAGAACCAAATGTGGGAGCGGGCTTGCTCGCGAATACGGTGTGTCAGTCAACAGATTTATTGGCTGATCCACCGCATTCGCGAGCAAGCCCGCTCCCACAGTTTTAACCGCGTTTATTCAGTTATTGACCGCTGTAGATCTGGTCAAACACCCCACCATCATTGAAGTGGGTTTTCTGCACGGTGCGCCAGTCACCAAAGGTCTTCTCCACCGACAGGAAGTCGACTTTCGGGAAGCGGTCGGTGTACTTGGCCAGCACTTTCGGGTCACGTGGACGCAGGTAGTTGTTGGCCGCGATTTCCTGGCCTTCTGCCGACCACAGGTACTTCAAGTAGTCTTCGGCCGCCGCGCGGGTGCCTTTCTTCTCAACCACTTTGTCGACCACCGACACCGGTGGCTCAGCTTCAGCGGAGACGCTTGGGTAGATCACTTCGAATTGGTCGCGGCCGAATTCACGGGCGATCATTTCGGCTTCGTTCTCAAACGTCACCAGCACATCGCCGATCTGGTTGGTCATGAACGTGGTGGTGGCCGCACGGCCACCGGTGTCCAGTACTGGCGCTTGCTTGAACAGCTTGCCGACAAAGGCCTTGGCCTTGTTTTCGTCGCCGCCGTTTTTCAGCACATAGCCCCAGGCCGACAGGTAGGTGTAGCGGCCGTTACCCGAGGTTTTCGGGTTGGGCACGATCACTTGCACGCCATCTTTCAACAGGTCCGGCCAGTCTTTCAGGGCTTTCGGGTTGCCTTTGCGCACGATGAATACAGTGGCGGAGGTGAACGGTGCGCTGTTGTTCGGCAGGCGGGTGACCCAGTTGTCCGGCACCAGTTTGCCGTTGTCCACCAGGGCGTTGATGTCGGTGGCCATGTTCATGGTGATCACGTCAGCCGGCAGGCCGTCGATCACCGAGCGCGCTTGTTTGCTCGAGCCGCCGAAGGACATCTGCAAGGTCAGCTTGTCGTTCGGGTGCTCGGCGTCCCAGTGCTTCTGGAAGGCGGCGTTGTAGTCCTTGTAGAAATCGCGCATCACGTCGTAGGAGACGTTAAGCAGTGTCACGGGGGCGGCCTGGACGGCGCCCGCCAGGGCAAGGCCGGCGGCCAGTAGGGAGGCGCTAACGAGTTTTTTCACTGCTCATTCCTTGTTGTTCGAGAAGGTGACGGTGTAAATGACGGCAATTTGCCAGCGACTATAGCCGGGCCTGCATAGACGTTTAAAGATTAAAACGCACTTTGCTTATTCCACTTTACGAAAAAGATTACTCCCACAGCGCGAGCAGAATGCGGCGTTGGGCTCGTGGCTGTTTTTCTTGCACACCGGGCAGTCGTGTTGCAGCTGTTCACCGCGCATGGCACTGGCCAGTTCGGCGGTGAAAATCCCGGTGGGCACGGCGATGATCGAATAACCGGTGATCATCACCAGCGACGAAATCACCTGGCCCAAGGGCGTCTTCGGCACGATATCGCCAAAGCCCACGGTGGTCAGGGTCACAATGGCCCAGTAGATGCCCTTGGGAATGCTGGTAAAGCCGTGTTCCGGGCCTTCGATCACGTACATCAGGGTGCCGAACACCGTCACCAGGGTGCACACGCTGACCAGGAACACCACGATCTTTTGCTTGCTGCCGCGCAGCGCCGCCATCAGGTAGTTGGCCTGCTTGAGGTACGGGCTGAGCTTGAGCACGCGGAAGATGCGCAGCATGCGGATGATGCGGATGATCAACAGGTACTGCGCGTCGCTGTAATACAGGGCGAGGATGCCCGGCACGATGGCCAGCAAATCCACCAGCCCGTAAAAGCTGAAGGCATACCGCAACGGTTTGGGCGAGCAATACAGCCGCAGCCCATATTCGATGGCGAAGATGACGGTGAAGCCCCACTCGATGTAGGCCAGCACGTCGGCGTAGTTCTGGTGTATCTCGTCGATGCTGTCGAGCATCACGATCACCAGGCTGGCGAGGATGATCAGCAACAAGATGCCGTCAAAGCGTCGCCCGGCGTTGGTGTCGGTCTGGAAAATCATGACGTAGAGCCGCTGGCGCCAGTCGTTGTTGCTGTCCATAAAGCCCGCCTGAATCAGATGTCGAGCAAGCCTAGGGGGATTCGAAGGGGCTGTCCATGCGGGGTTTCTGAAGCGTGCGAACACCGGCGCGCACCAGCCAGCAGGCGAGGATGAACGGTGCCGTAAGCGCGGGCAGGTGCAGGGCGGCGAAGGCTGGCATCAGGAGGATCGACAGGCCTATGCCCAGCAGTGGTAGCCAGGGTTGGCGGCGCACTTGGCTCAGAGCCAATGCGGCCAGCGCCGGGTTGTAACTGTGCAGGCCGAGGAGGGCGCCGGTCGGTTCGTCAAACAGCAGCGCGACCAGCACGCCGAGACTGGCGCCGAGCAAGGCCCACAGTGCGGCGCGCCGGTTGGCCAGCCACAGGCCAAGGGCAATCAGTACGCCCGCCGCCGGTTGGTCCAGCAACATGATTTGCGCTAGTCCGGTAAAGGGCGCGGCAACGACGGCGAGGGTATCCGGCTCGGTCAGGGCAAGGGCGCTTGGCGGCACCGTGCCCAGCAGCAACCAACCCAGGCCCACGAAGGGCGCTGTGTAGGGCGGCAAGGCCGTCTGTTTCAGCCATTGTCGCGTGAGCATCGCCGCCAGGCCGCCGCACGCGAGGATCAGCGGCGGCAACAAGGCTGACCAGGGGAGGTACTGGCTGATCAACAAGCCCAGCAGCACGCCGTTGTAACTATAAAGACCGGCCTGGCGCTCGGCCTTGGGATAGCCCCGGCGCTGGGCCGTGAGCAAACCCGCGACGCCACCGAGCAACGCGCCGCCGAACAAGGCTGGGGCGCCGATCAGGATGGCCAGCAGGCACAGCAGGCCGCATAGAGGCTGGCGCTGGAGGAATATCTGGCTGAAGCCGTTGAGCAGGGCTTCGGCCCAGTCGGGGCAAGTTGGGTTATGCATGGGGGTAAGTCAGTTAGACCGAGTTGCCCCCTTCGCGAGCAAGCCCGCTCCCACACTTGACCGAGTACATCCCTTGGAATGCAGTCGAATGTGGGAGCGGGCTTGCTCGCGAAAGGGCCCTTACAGGCGCTAAATCAGCGTCTCGATACGCAGCGAGTTCGTGGACCCCGGCTGCCCAAACGGCACCCCCGCAGTAATCACCAACGTATCCCCGCGTTGCGCCATGCCCTGGGCCTGGGCAATCTCCAGCGCCGTCGAGCACACCTCGTCCACCTGGCGCAGCCGGTCATTGACCACCGAGTGCACCCCCCAGGCCACGCTCAAGCGCCGCGCCGTGGACAGGTTCGGCGTGAGGTTGAGGATCGGCGCCACCGGCCGCTCCCGCGCCGCGCGCAGGCTGGAGCTGCCGGACTCGCTGTAGTTGACCAGCACCGCCACCGGCAGGATGTTGCTGATGCGCCGGATCGCGCAGCTGATGGCATCCGACACCGTGGCATCCGCCTTCGGCCGGCTCACGTCCAGTTGCGCCTGGTAGTCCGGGCCGCTTTCCACTTGGCGGATGATCTTGCTCATCATCTGCACAGCTTCCAGCGGGTATTCGCCCGACGCGGTTTCCGCCGACAACATCACCGCATCCGCCCCTTCGGCCACGGCGTTGGCAACATCGGTCACCTCGGCACGGGTCGGCGCCGGGGAGAAGCGCATGGATTCGAGCATCTGCGTGGCCACCACCACCGGCTTGCCCAGCTGGCGGCAGACGCTGATGATGTCTTTCTGGATCTGCGGCACGCTCTCGGCCGGCACTTCCACACCCAGATCCCCTCTGGCCACCATGATTGCGTCGCTCAACTCGGCGATTTCCTGCAGGCGCTGCACGGCTGACGGTTTCTCGATCTTGGCCATCAAAAACGCCTTGTCGCCGATCAGCTCGCGGGCTTCGCGGATGTCTTCCGGGCGCTGCACGAACGACAGCGCCACCCAGTCCACGCCGAGTTCCAGGCCAAAGCTCAAGTCGCGCCGATCCTTGGCGGTCAATGGGCTCAGCTCCAGCAAGGCTTGTGGCACATTCACGCCTTTGCGGTCAGACAACTCGCCGCCATTCAGCACGGTGGTGTCGATGGCCTCGGCGTGTTTGGTGATCACCCGTAGGCGCAACTTGCCGTCGTCCAGCAACAGGTCCATGCCGGGTTCCAGCGCCGCGATGATTTCCGGGTGGGGCAGGTTGACCCGGCACTGGTCGCCCGGGGTCGGGTCCAGGTCCAGGCGCAGGGCCTGGCCGCGCACCAGTTGCACCTTGCCCTCGGCAAAACGGCCGACGCGCAGCTTCGGTCCTTGCAGGTCCATGAGGATGCCCAGCGGGTAGTTCAGCTGGCGCTCCACTTGGCGAATCCACTGGTAGCGCTGGGCGTGGTCGGCATGGTCGCCGTGGCTGAAGTTGAGGCGGAAGATATTCACCCCGGCCTCCACCAGCTCGCGGATATCGTCGATACCGTCGGTGGCGGGGCCCAGGGTGGCGAGGATTTTGACCTTCTTGTCAGGCGTCATGTTTGGCAGTCTCAAGAATCAGGATGGCGCGGAAGTCGTTGACGTTGGTGCGCGTCGGTTCGGTGACGATCAACCCGTCGAGGGCGGCGAAGTAGCCGTAGCCATTGTTGTTGTCCAACTCATCGCTGGCCGACAGGCCAAGGGCTTCGGCGCGGGCGTAGCTGCACGGGGTCATGATCGCGCCAGCGTTGTCTTCGGAGCCGTCGATGCCGTCGGTGTCGCCGGCCAGGGCGTACACGCCGGGCAGGCCCTTGAGGCTGTCGGTAAGGCTCAGCAGAAATTCCGCGTTGCGCCCGCCGCGGCCATTGCCGCGCACGGTCACGGTGGTCTCACCGCCGGACAGGATCACGCACGGCGCCGCCAGCGGCTGGCCGTGTTGCACGATCTGCCGGGCAATGCCGGCGTGCACCTTGGCCACGTCCCGCGCTTCGCCTTCGAGGTCGCCGAGGATCAGCGGGCTGAACCCGGCCTGGCGGACTTTGACCGCCACCGCTTCGAGGGATTGCTGCGGGCGGGCGATCAGTTGGAAGTGGCTGCGGGCGAGCGCCGGGTCGCCGGGCTTGACGGTTTCCGAGGCGGGGTTCTGCAACCAGCTGCGCACGGCGGCGGGGGCGTCGATGTGGTAGCGCTTGAGGATCGCCAGGGCCTGGGCCGAGGTGCTGGGGTCGCCGACGGTGGGGCCGGAGGCGATCACCGTAGCCTGGTCGCCCGGCACGTCGGAAATCGCGTAGGTGTACACCGTCGCGGGCCAGGCGGCTTTCGCCAGGCGGCCACCCTTGATCGCCGAGAGGTGCTTGCGCACGCAATTCATCTCGCCAATGGTGGCGCCGGATTTGAGCAGGGCTTTGTTGATGGTTTGTTTGTCGGCCAGGCTGATGCCTTCGGCCGGCAGGGCCAGCAGGGCCGAGCCACCGCCGGAGAGCAGGAAGATCACGCGGTCGTCTTCGCTCAAGTTGCTGATCAGTGCCAGCACGCGCTTGGCCACGGCCAGGCCAGCGGCATCGGGCACCGGGTGGGCGGCTTCAACCACTTCGATGTGCTTGCAGGGCGCGCCGTGGCCGTAGCGGGTTACCACCAGGCCGGAGACTTCGCCTTGCCAGCAGTTTTCGACGACGAGGGCCATGGCGGCAGCGGCCTTGCCGGCGCCGATCACGATGACTCGGCCGCTGCGGTCGGCGGGCAGGTAGGGTTCAAGGACTTGCCGGGGGTGGGCGGCGTCGATGGCTGTGGCAAACAGCTCGCGAAGCAGGTGTTGCGGATCGACCGACATAAGCGGGCTCCCGGGGGATTCTTGTTATTAGAGATGCAGCAATTGGAATGCGATCAAATGTGGGAGCGGGCTTGCTCGCGAATGCGGTCTTACATTCAACATCCATGCTGACTGGTCCACCGCTTTCGCGAGCAAGCCCGCTCCCACATTCGACCGCATTTCAAATCAAGGTTTACTTGTCGCGAATCGAGAAATTCGCCATATGCTCCAGGCCCTTGATCAGCGCCGAGTGGTCCCAGTTGCCGCCACCGATTGCGGTGCACGTGCTGAATACCTGTTGGGTGCCCGCGGTGTTTGGCAGGTTGATCCCCAGCTCCTTGGCACCGGCCAGCGCCAGGTTCAAATCCTTCTGGTGCAGGTTGATGCGGAAGCCTGGATCAAAGGTGCCTTTGATCATGCGCTCGCCATGCACTTCCAAGATCTTCGACGAGGCAAAACCGCCCATCAGCGCTTCACGCACCTTGGCCGGGTCGGCGCCGTTTTTCGCGGCGAACAGCAGCGCTTCGGCCACCGCCTGGATGTTCAGCGCGACAATGATCTGGTTGGCCACCTTGGCGGTCTGGCCATCGCCATTGCCACCCACCAGGGTGATGTTCTTGCCCATGGCCTGGAACAGCGGCAGGGCGCGTTCGAAGGTCTGCGGCTCGCCACCGATCATGATGCTCAGGCTGCCGGCCTTGGCGCCGACTTCACCACCGGATACCGGGGCGTCCAGATATTGCGCGCCGGCCGCGTTGATCTTCGCGGCAAAGGCTTTGGTGGCGGTGGGGGAGATCGAACTCATGTCGATCACCACTTTGTTTGGCGACAGGCCAGCGGCTACGCCGTCGGCGCGGAACAACACGTCCTCGACCTGCGGGGTGTCGGGCACCATGACGATGATGAACTCGGCTTCCTGGGCCACTTGCTGCGGGTTGGCCAGGGCGATGGCACCGGCGTCGACCAGGGCTTGCGGGGCCTTGCCGTGGTGTTCGGAGAGGAACAGGTGGTGACCGGCCTTTTGCAGGTTGGCGGCCATGGGTTGGCCCATGATGCCGGTGCCGATGAATCCGATTTTAGCCATGAGAAATTCCTCTTGTTATTCGATAGGCAGGCCAGTCTCGGTCTGCTAAGCACAGGAGTTCCAAATGTGGGAGCGGGCTTGCTCGCGAAGGTCTTTCATTCAACATTTGCGTCGACTGATCCACCGCATTCGCGAGCAAGCCCGCTCCCACATTGGTTTTGTGTTGTGTCCGTTAGATCGCGTTATGGGTTTTGAGCCAGCCCAAACCTGCGTCGGTGGTGGTCAACGGCTTGTATTCACAGCCAACCCAACCCGTGTATCCAATGCGGTCCAGATGCTCGAAAAGGAACCGGTAGTTGATCTCACCGGTGCCCGGCTCGTTGCGCCCGGGGTTGTCCGCCAACTGGATATGGTTGATCGCATCCAGGTGCGCGGCCATGGTGCGGGCCAGGTCGCCTTCCATGATTTGCATGTGGTAGATGTCGTATTGCAGGAACAGATTGGCACTGCCCACCTGCTCACGGATCGACAGGGCTTGCGCCGTGTTGTTCAGGTAGAAACCCGGGATGTCGCGGGTGTTGATCATCTCCATCACCAGCTTGATGCCCGCGGCTTGCAGCTTGTCGGCGGCGTACTTGAGGTTGGCGACGAAGGTTTTTTCCAGGGTCTCGTCATCCACACCGGCCGGACGAATGCCCGCCAGGCAGTTGATCTGGGTATTGCCCAGTACCTGTGCGTAGGCGATGGCCAGCTTGACGCCAGCACGAAATTCCTCAACCCGATCCGGGTGGCACGCCAGGCCGCGTTCGCCCTTGGCCCAGTCACCGGCCGGCAGGTTGAACAGCACTTGGGTCAGGCCGTTGGCGTCAAGGTGTGCCTTGATTTCAGCCGAGCTGAATTCATACGGGAACAGATACTCCACCCCTTCGAAGCCCGCATCGGCGGCCGCTTTGAAGCGAGCAAGAAAGTCTTGCTCGGTGAACAGCATGGACAGGTTGGCGGCAAAGCGCGGCATAGGGTTCTCCTTAATCGAGCAGGGAAATGGCGGTCGGCGCATCGTTGCCGACCAGGGCCAGATCTTCGAATTCGTTGACGGCGTTGATCTCGGTGCCCATGGAAATATTGGTCACGCGCTCCAGAATAATCTCAACGATCACCGGCACCTTGAATTCTTCGATCATTTCCTGCGCCTTGCGCAAGGCTGGCTGGATCTGGCCCGGCTCGAACACACGCAGGGCCTTGCAACCCAGGCCTTCGGCGACAGCCACGTGGTCGACGCCATAACCGTTGAGTTCCGGGGCGTTGAGGTTGTCGAACGACAGCTGCACGCAGTAGTCCATCTCAAATCCGCGCTGGGCCTGACGGATCAAGCCGAGGTAGGAGTTGTTCACCACCACGTGGATGTACGGCAGCTTGAACTGCGCGCCCACGGCCAATTCTTCGATCATGAACTGGAAATCGTAGTCGCCGGACAGCGCGACGACCTTGCGGCTCGGATCGGCCTTGACCACGCCCAGCGCAGCCGGAATGGTCCAACCCAGCGGGCCGGCCTGGCCGCAGTTGATCCAGTGGCGTGGCTTATAGACGTGCAGGAATTGTGCACCGGCAATCTGCGACAAACCGATGGTGCTGACGTAGCACGTGTCTTTGCCGAACACCTGGTTCATCTCTTCGTACACCCGTTGCGGCTTGACCGGCACGTTGTCGAAGTGCGTCTTGCGGTGCAGGGTGGCTTTGCGCTGTTGGCAATCGTGCAGCCAGGCGCTGCGGTCCTTGAGCTTGCCGGCGGCTTTCCACTCGCGAGCCACTTCAATGAACATGGTCAGGGCAGAACCGGCGTCGGACACGATGCCCAGGTCCGGGGTGAATACGCGGCCAATCTGCGTCGGCTCGATGTCGACGTGGATGAATTTGCGTCCTTCGGTGTACACCTCCACCGAACCGGTGTGGCGGTTGGCCCAGCGGTTACCGATGCCCAGCACCACATCCGACTTGAGCATCGTCGCGTTGCCATAACGGTGCGAGGTTTGCAGGCCGACCATGCCGACCATCAGCGGGTGATCGTCGGGGATCGTGCCCCAGCCCATCAGGGTCGGGATCACCGGGATACCGGTCAGTTCGGCGAACTCCACCAGCAGGTCGCTGGCGTCGGCGTTGATCACGCCACCACCGCTCACCAACAGCGGGCGCTCAGCCTGGTCGAGCAAGGCCAGGGCTTTTTCCACCTGGATTCGCGTGGCCAGTGGCTTGGCCAGGGGCAGCGGCTGGTAGGCGTCGATGTCGAACTCGATCTCGGCCATCTGCACGTCGAACGGCAGGTCGATCAACACCGGGCCTGGGCGGCCGGAGCGCATTTCATAAAAGGCTTTCTGGAACGCGTAGGGCACCTGGCCGGGTTCCAGCACGGTGGTTGCCCACTTGGTCACCGGCTTGACGATGCTGGTGATGTCCACGGCCTGGAAGTCTTCCTTGTGCATCCGGGCGCGGGGGGCTTGGCCGGTGATGCACAGGATCGGGATCGAGTCCGCCGAGGCGCTGTACAGGCCGGTGACCATGTCGGTACCCGCCGGGCCCGAGGTGCCGATGCACACGCCGATATTGCCGGCCTTGGTGCGGGTATAGCCCTCGGCCATGTGGGAGGCGCCTTCAACGTGGCGAGCAAGGACGTGATCGATGCCACCCACCTTCTGCAAGGCCGAGTACAGCGGGTTGATCGCAGCGCCTGGGATACCGAAGGCGGTGTCCACGCCCTCACGGCGCATTACCAGAACGGCGGCTTCGATTGCTCTCATTTTGCTCATGATTTTGGTGCCTCTTGCGTTTTGTAATTGTATACAAGTGGTGTCTGGTCAAAGTGTATTCACGGTGAGCTGCGCAGGTCAATCCATTTTATCGGCGGGCCTTTGCGTTCGTCGGAAGGCATTTTTGCGACGTATGGAAGGTTTGTTAGAAAATATTGTATACAAAAACAAATGTCATTGTGTTCTATTTGTTTGATCGAGCATCTGATCCTTCAGACCTCCACCGCTTTTCCCATAACAAGATAAGGACGGCACCATGAGCGCTTTAACCTTGAAACTCGCCACCCAACTGGCCAGCCAGGCCCTGACTGCCGGGCGCACCATTGCGGCGGCACCGCTGACCATCGCGGTGCTCGACAGCGGTGGGCACCTGATCACCCTGCAACGGGAAGACGGCGCCAGCCTGCTGCGCCCACAGATCGCCATCGGCAAGGCCTGGGGCGCGATTGCCCTGGGCAAGGGCTCACGCCTGCTGGCACTGGACGCGCAGCAACGGCCGGCGTTTATCGCCGCGTTGAACAGCCTGGGGCAGGGCAGCGTGGTGCCGGCGCCGGGTGGGGTGTTGATCCGGGATCAGGAGGGTCGGGTGTTGGGGGCGATCGGGATCAGCGGGGATACGTCGGATATTGACGAGCAGTGCGCGATAACGGCGATTGAGGGGGTGGGGTTGTTGGCGGATGCGGGGGTGTCGGCTTGATCGTAGGGTGACTGGTAGGGCCTCTTCGCGAGCAAGCCCGCTCCCACAGTTTGACCGAGCTCTCACTTTGGAATGCAGTCAAAATGTGGGAGCGGGCTTGCTCGCGAAAGGGGCAACTCGGTCTCTGCCCTATACCCAAACCGCATCCCACAGCGGATAGTCGCCAATGCGCTCCACCAACCCCGCCCGCAATGGGTTCGCCACCACATACCGAGCCATCTTCACCAAGTCATCTTCCTTACGCAGTGCCCGGTCATGAAAACTGGATTGCCAAAGCCTGCCTTTGCGGCCTGTGGCGCCATTCACGGTTCGAGTGCTTTTCGACTTCACCTGACACATCAGATCGCCCAGTGAGCCTTTTTGCAGTTCGATCAGCCAGTGGAAGTGATCGGGCATCACCACCCACGCCAGGGAGTTAGCCAGCCCTTGATATTGAGCGAGTCTGAATTGCCAAACCACCAGGCGACCCAGATGAAAGTTGGTGAATAAAGGCACTCGTTCATGTGTGTTGGTGGTAATCAGGTAGATGCGGTCGGGTTCGCTGAACCGTCCGATGCGCAGGCGGTGTGAGGTAGCAAGATCAGGCATTCCATGGCCTCTCTTCAAGTGGGGTTCTGAGAGGCTAGATCCGGTTGGTAGATGTTGATCGGCAGGCTTTTGGCAAGATGTGTCGGGGAGGGCGCTTTCGCGAGCAAGCCCGCTCCCACATTGGATTTGCGGTGTTCATACATTGTGTGTCTGGCACAATACCCCTGTGGGAGCGCGAATCCCACAGGCACCGCGCTGTATCAGTCCGGCTCACACCCCTTCAACACCAACCGAATAATCGTCAACGCCGCCGCCTCATAATCCGCCTCATCCAACTTGGCCTTGCCGGTGATCGCCGAGATCTGCCAGTCAAAATCCGCGTAGGTCTGTGTCGCCGCCCAGATGCTGAACATCAGGTGGTTGGGGTCAATGGCCGCGATCAGGCCGCGATCCACCCAGTTCTGGATGCAGTCGATGTTGTGCTTGGCCTGGGCGTTGAGTTGTTCGACCTGCTCCGCGCTGAGGTGCGGGGCGCCGTGCATGATTTCGCTGGCGAATACCTTGGAGGCAAACGGCAGGTCGCGGGAGATGCGGATTTTCGAGCGGATGTAGTTGCTCAGTACTTCTTTGGGTTCGCCATCCGGATTGAATGGCGTGGAGGCGGCCAGGATCGGCTCGATAATGCTTTCGAGCACCTCGCGGTAGAGGTTGTCCTTGGACTTGAAGTAGTAATAGACGTTGGGCTTGGGCAGCCCGGCCTTGGCGGCGATGTCGCTGGTTTTGGTCGCGGCGAAGCCTTTGTCGGCAAACTCCTCGCTCGCCGCCCGCAGGATTTTTTCTTTGTTGCGCTCGCGAATGCTGCTCATAAACCTGGACTTTCCTTGCCAAGACTGGCGGTTGCGCATGGTAGCACCGGCTATCCGCGAGCCTCAACAAGGTGCCCGCAAAGCCTTGCGCCGCGCTATGCTCGGCGTATCCCTTTTGATGGAAGACCGAGTCATGGCAGGAAGCAGCTTGTTGGTATTGATCGACGATATCGCCGCGGTACTCGACGACGTTGCCTTGATGACGAAAATGGCCGCGAAGAAGACCGCTGGCGTACTGGGCGACGATCTGGCGTTGAATGCCCAGCAGGTTTCCGGTGTGCGCGCCGAGCGGGAAATTCCGGTGGTGTGGGCGGTGGCCAGGGGCTCATTTATTAACAAATTGATCCTGGTGCCCACCGCGCTGTTGATCAGCGCATTTGCGCCTTGGGCAGTAACGCCGTTGTTGATGATCGGCGGCGCTTATCTATGTTTTGAAGGTTTCGAAAAACTCGCGCACAAATTCCTCCACAGCAAGGATGAGGACAAGGCCGAGCACGCGCATTTGGTCGAGGCGGTAGCCGATCCGGCAACCGATCTTGTGGCGTTCGAAAAGGACAAGATCAAGGGCGCAATTCGCACCGATTTCATCCTCTCTGCCGAAATCATCGCCATCACCCTCGGCACCGTGGCGGATGCGCCGCTGATGCAGCAAGTGATCGTGCTGTCCGGCATTGCTATCGTCATGACCGTCGGCGTCTACGGGCTAGTGGCTGGCATCGTCAAACTGGACGATCTGGGCTTGTGGCTCACCCAGAAACCTGGCCAGGCAGCGCGCAGTATTGGCGGCGGGATTTTGCGTGCGGCTCCGTACATGATGAAGAGCCTGTCGGTGATTGGCACGGCGGCGATGTTCCTGGTAGGCGGTGGCATCCTGACCCACGGCGTGCCGGTGGTGCATCACTGGATCGAGACGGTGAGCCAAGGCGCGGGCGGCGTGGCGTGGTTGGTGCCTACGCTGCTGAATGGCGTGGCGGGGATCGTTGCCGGGGCAGTGGTGCTGTTGGGGGTGATGGCCGTGAGCAGAGGTTTGCGTAGGATCAAGGCATGAGGTGCACCGGGCGGGCGCGGTTCAGGCAGCTTGCGCCCGGTGCGATCGTATCAATTCACCAAGTTACAACGGCGGTAAAGGAGGGCGCAGCAGCGCTGAGTAACCGTCTTTGGAAAAGTCCAGCAGCCGCCACGATTCGGAGAATAAAGCGATTTCAGATTCCGGGCCACGAAACTTCTCGGGGATAGGAAGCGTGGGGCCGTTGTGTTTGCCGTCGATTTTATTATTGTTGGCCTTGGAGTGCGCGCCTCCGAGGCTGTCGATATATGTAAGTACGCGCTCGGCATTTGCCGCGATGTTTGCTCGAGTGTCCGGGTCAAGTTTGCTATCGTTCCAATCACCACCCACTTGGGTCTTAAAATCTTCTATTATTTTTGGGTGGTTTTTTAACGAACTGAACAACGGATGTCTGGCGATTTCTTCTGCTGAGCGCCGGTCGTTCGGCGTACGGCCCGTATTTGCGGTGGGTGCGTCTGAAGGGTATCGCGGTGGGGTTGGGGTTTTCCCGTGGGGTAACGTTGGGTACCTAGGTAATGCAATTGAATCTGGACGCCTTATCATAAAAAATCCATCCCTCATTGAACAGTTACTGAATCATTCCATGCTCTCTATGTTGAGTGATTCGAGCATGGATCGCCCCTAGTAAGTGAGTTTCTGTTTGGGGAAGTTCCATGAGGCTAAGTGACCAGATGTGTGTAACTTTATAATGCCTTATAAACAGGCTGTCCGAACTTGTCGGGCAGCCTGTTTAATGTTGCTTGTTTGGCGTTATTCAGCGATCTGTAGTTTGCGTGATTCGGTATATATATACCGAACTTTTTCATATTCAAATGGCGAGTTCATCTGGCCATACCGGAAGCTGGTCTGGTACCGCTTGTCCACCGCGCGCAGAGCCCAGATTTCCGGGTGATTGGAGCTGACTTCCGATACGTTGAGGAAGTTGATCTGGCTCTCTGCGGTGTAGTCCACGATCAGGCCGGTGGTGTCACGCAGGTTCGACGGGCCGAAGACCGGCAACACCAGGTACGCACCGCCGGGCACGCCGTAGAAGCCCAGGGTCTGGCCGAAGTCTTCGCTCTGGCGTGGCAGGCCCATGGCGGTGGCCGGGTCCCACAGGCCGGCGATGCCGACGGTGGTATTGAGCAGCAGGCGCCCGGTGGTTTCCAGGGAGCGATGGCCCTTGAGCTGCAGCAGGCTGTTCAACAGGTTGGGCACGTCGCCCAGGTTGTTGAAGAAGTTGCTCACGCCAGTGCGCAGGAAGCTTGGGGTCACGTAGGTGTAGCCGTTGACCACGGGAATGAAGACCCATTGGTCGAAGCGGTAGTTGAAGTGGTACACCCGACGGTTCCAGGCCTCCAGCGGGTCGTAGACGTTGAGTGCGGTCAGCGACGAACGCTCGAACTCACGCTGGTCCATGCCGGGGTTGAACTTGAGCTTGGACAGCGGCTCCTTGAAGCCATCGGAGTCGACCTTGATTGGCTCATGGGCCTTGCTGTTGTCGGCATTGGCCACGCCCGCGCACATCAAGGCGGCGAGCAGCAGAAGATATTTAGCCACGGAAGAACTCCAGCATGGCGTCGGCGTTGACGCGGTAATTGAGGTTGCCGCAGTGGCCGCCCAGTGGGTAGACGGTCAAGCGATCGCCGAAGGTTTTACGCAGGAAACCGAGGTCGCCAGGGCCGAGGATCACGTCGTCGGCGTTGTGCATGACGGCGATTTTCTTGCTGCTGTGCAGGTAGTCCTTGAGGGCGTACAGGCTGACCTGGTCAACCAGTTGCAGCAGGCTGCCGCCGTCGGTGCGGGCGCGCCACATCGGGATCACCTGCTCGGTGAGGTAGCAGTCGAAGTCACATTGCAGCGCGCGCTTGAGGAACGGCGTGAGGCTGGTGCTTTCGGTAATCGGGTACTTCGGCGGGATGATCAGGCCGCGACGGTTGATCAGGTCCGAGGTAAAGGCAATGTCGGCCGCCGAGAAGCGGAACGAGGTGCCGATGAGCATGGCCATCTGTTCGTTGGTCAGGTGCTGCTTGGACTGTTGGAAGTCGTAGAGCAGGGCGTCGTTGAGGTCGATGTAGCCTTTCTGCTGGAAGTAACGGGTCAGCTTGTTCAACACCAATTCATAGAAGGTGGTGGTGTTGTTGATGCCCTTGACCTCGGTTTGCACCAGCTTGTCGAGGTTGGTGATCGAAGTGTAGAGGTTGACCGGCGGGTTCAGCAGCAAGACTTTCTTGAAGTTGAAGCTGCGACGGGTCTCGTCCAGTTTGGCCACGAATGCCGCATCGAGGCCGCCGAGGCTGTAGCCAGTGAGATAGAAGTCGGTCACCGGCAGCGAGGCGTTCTGTGCGCGCACGGCTTGCATCACGCGGTACATATCCTCGGCGTCTTCCTGGGTGATCCCCGGGGTGGCGAAGCGTGAGGCGGCGCTGATGAAGTCAAAGCTGGTGGGCGATGACAGTTGCACCACGTGGTAGCCAGCCTGGTAATACAGCTTTTTCAGGTATTCGTTGATGCTGCTGTCGAACCGCGCACCGGTGCCGGCGATCAGAAAGATCAGCGGTGCCGCGCGGTCCTGTTTGGCGATGCGGTAAGTGAGCTTCTTCACCGGCCAGAAGTTGTCGGGCAGGCTGAATTCGCGCTCGGGGCGCATCGTCAGGGTGTAGTCGGACTGATTGATCTCGTCGTTGCTCGGCAGCTTTGGCCGAAGGTCGGGCGGGGTGGTGGCGATGGTCGCTTCAAACGGGTTGGTCAAAGGGTAGCCATAGCTGGCTTGGTCGATATCGACCGCCAGTGCTGACGCACTCAGAAAAAGGCTGCCCAATAGGGCGGCACAGCGCAAGGAACGGAGCATGACTAAATCCCTAAGAGGAAACGTGCTAAATGAAGTTCGCAGGCTATGACCACCGCGCTGTCGCCGAAGTGCCATCACACGGCACGAAATGTCGGAAAATAACGTCGGAATCGGGGTAATAGTAGCCAGACGATACACTTTGCCACGCTTTGATGGACACTAATTGTGTGTATGCGCCTTGCTAACGGCCACCGGGGCATTAAGCTGAGCGCCGTTTTTGCCTATCGGAGTCCCCCATGTCCCGTCGCTTGCCGTTGATTTTGCTGCTTATTGCCCTGCCGCTGTGGCTGGCTGCCAGTTATGGCGCGCGCTACGGTTTTATGGAGGATGGCAGCTGGGTTGGGATCTGTGCCGGAGAAGCCGGGCGCTGGGAATGCCAGTTGCGTTCGAACCTGGGCTTGATGATTCACTTCAAGGTGCTGGGCTGGACGGCGTTGGTTGCGGCGGTCGTCGCGTTTTTTGTGCCGGGCCGTGTGGGCTGGTGGCTGGCGCTGCTGGGGATGGTGTTCGGGTTGCCGGCGCTGGCGTTGTACAACACCACGTTTGCAGTGTTTGCGCTGGTGGTGGCGGGGTTGCGGTTGGTCAGGAAGCCTCGGGGCGCCTGATAGGGCCTCATCGCAGGCAAGCCAGCTCCCACACTTGACCGAGTACATCCTTTGGAATGCGGTCAAAATGTGGGAGCGGCGGTGCGACGATTCGACTTGCTCGCGAAAGCGGTGTTAAGCCTTGCGCACCCGCAAGCACCGCCACAAAGCCCCAACCATCAACACGCTGACCATCGCCCAGCCCCAAGCCTGCTGGTTCAACAGACCTTCACGGTACAACTGCGGCGCAATGCCGGCACCGATGATAAAGGCCAGCAAGGCGATTTCCCGGCGCGGGCCAGTGACCGGACGAACCAGGTAAACCAAGGCCGGCAACACCAGCGCGGCACTCGGGAAGCTGCGATAGCGCGGGTCAAACACCAACGCCAACATCATCACTGACCCGGCAAACCCGGCAATCGCCATCAGCCAGCCAGCACGTTGCTCCAGCCAGTTGAACGCCCGCTCACGCCAGCCTTCCCGGGCGCTCAAGGCCAGGGCGGCGTGGGCGAGTACCAGCAGGTTCAGCGCCAATAGCAAACCTGCCCACACCCATTCATCATTGAAACGTGCAGTGATGCGGGTCAGTTCGGCCCAGCTGCCGATGGAACAGGCCGCCACCGCGCCCAGCAGCGGCAGGGCAAACGCGGCACGGGTGCTGCGCACACGGCCACCCAGCGTCAATGTACCGAGCAGGATCAACCCACCTACACCCAGCCACAACGGCCAGTAAGGAACGTTGGTCACCGGCCCGGCGAGGATGCCTTTGTCCTGGCGGTCTGCATCGAACAGGCCCCAATAGCCACCCACGGCGCCTTCACTGGCGCGTTTCCACGGCTGGTCAAAGGCTTCGATCAGGTTGTAGTGCCAGCCATTGGCTTCGGCCATGGCCACGAAACCGCGCATGAACTTGGCCTCGTTGACCCGGCTCGGCACTGCGGTTTCACGCTGGCGGCCTTCGCTGGGCCAGCCGGTTTCGCCGATCAATATGTCCTTGGGCGCGAACTTGTTGCCGAAGGTCTGGCGTACATCGCCTACATGCTTGAGCGCCTGGTCGATCCCGGACGGGTCATCTTCCCAGTACGGCAGCAAGTGAATGGTGAGGAAGTCCACTGCCGGGGCGATTTCCGGGTGTTGCAGCCAGAATTCCCACACGTCGGCGTAGGTCACTGGCTGTTTGATCTGGCTTTTGACCGTCTGGATCAGCTTCACCAACTGCGTGGCCGTGACTTCCTTGCGCAGCAGCGCTTCGTTGCCGACGATCACCGACGTGATGACATCCGGATGGGCGTTGGCCGAGGCGATCAGTTCGTTGATTTCTTTTTCGGTCGCCACCGGGTCACTGCTGACCCAGGCACCGGCCATCACCTTCAAGCCATGCTTGCGCGCCATGTCTGGCAAGGCTTCCAGGCCGACCATGGTGTAGGTACGCACGCACTCAAAGCGGGTCGCCAGCAGGGCCAGGTCCGCGTCCATGCGCTCCGGGCGCAGTTTGAGCGGCTGGTCAAACGGGGATTGGTCCTTGTCGAAAGGCGTGTAGGACGCGCACTGCATCTTGTGCGAAGCACTGGCGACGTCGGGCAATACCACTGGCCGGCCGAGGCCATACCAATAACCGACCAGGGCCAGCAGGCCAAGGATCAAGGCGAAGAAATAGGGCAGGGCAGGAAAGCGGGAAGTCGCGGGCATGGTCGGCTTATCTGGGGGAGCAAAGGCGCGCATCTTACCCGGATTTGGCCCATCCCAGTGGGGCTGCATAATTTTGACATGCAAAGTTCGGGCGGGATTTTGACGCCAAACCTTACAAAGCGTCCTGCTGGCGTTGTGATGTCGTTTCTTGCTCGGGTGAGGTCGCTGACAGAGCAGGTTCCAAGTCCTTGCGGGTTGATGATCGAAGTGTCAGCACTCCACTGATGCCGCAGCAGCCGGATCGATGCGCGTGAAGGGCGCGCGGCGCACCACATAACAACAGGTTGACGTCGCTCGGCATCCGTCGGGCGCAGCACTTTCGGGGAAGTACGATGAAGATGCGACGACTCTTGGGCGCAGCTGCCACTCTGGTAGTTGCGATGAGCTCCACACTGGCCAGCGCCGACAGCAAAACCCTGAGCATCGGCTACGTGGACGGTTGGTCCGACAGCGTTGCCACCACGCATGTGGCGGCAGAGGTGATCAAGGCCAAGCTCGGTTATGACGTGAAATTGCAAGCAGTTGCCACTGGGATCATGTGGCAAGGCGTGGCCACCGGCAAACTCGACGCCATGCTGTCTGCCTGGCTGCCGGTGACCCACGGTGAATACTGGACCAAGAACAAGGACAAGGTGGTCGACTACGGCCCTAACTTCAAGGATGCGAAAATCGGCCTGATCGTGCCGGAGTACGTGAAAGCCAAATCCATCGAAGACCTCAAGACCGACACCACCTTCAAGAACAAGATCGTCGGCATCGACGCCGGTTCAGGCGTGATGCTCAAAACCGACGAAGCGATCAAGCAGTACGGCCTCGATTACAAGCTGCAAGCCAGTTCGGGCGCAGCGATGATCGCCGAACTGACCCGTGCCGAAGACAAGCAGGAATCCATTGCGGTCACTGGTTGGGTGCCGCACTGGATGTTCGCCAAGTGGAAACTGCGTTTCCTGGAAGATCCAAAAGGCGTGTATGGCGCTGCTGAGACCGTCAACAGCATCGGCAGCAAGGGCCTGGAGAAGAAAGCACCGGAAGTCGCGGCCTTCCTGAAGAAATTCCAGTGGGCCTCCAAGGATGAAATCGGCGAAGTCATGCTGGCCATTCAAGAGGGCGCCAAGCCGGACGCGGCGGCCAAGGATTGGGTGGCCAAGCACCCTGAGCGTGTGGCCGAGTGGATCGGTAAATAACCTGTAGCAAGCCCGCCACACACCTAATGTGGGAGCGGGCTTGTGTGGGAGCGGGCTTGCTCGCGAAGGCAGTGTGTCAGTCAATACATCTGTTGACTGAACCACCGTATTCGCGAGCAAGCCCGCTCCCACACAAGCCCCCTCCCACATTACTTTTACCGTTTGTAAATCCTCCTGCGCTCTGACAATCCCTCGCTACACTCGATCTAAGACTAAGGTCGTCTGGAACCTCTACGGCAGCCGCATACAGTGGATACGTTCCAAAATAATAAAAAAGCTGTGCTGCGAGGATAAAAACAATGAACGACAGCATTTACCTCTCGATTCAAAACAGCCCGCGTTTCAAGGAGCTGGTGAGAAAAAGGGAAAGGTTCGCCTGGATTCTCTCGGCGATCATGCTCGGGCTTTACTCCGCTTTCATCCTGTTGATCGCCTACGGGCCACAAGTGCTGGGGGCCAAGATCAGCCCTGGCTCTTCGATTACCTGGGGCATTCCCCTGGGCGTCGGACTGATTGTGTCCGCCTTCATCCTGACCGGTATCTACGTGCGCCGGGCCAATGGCGAATTTGACGACCTGAACAATGCGATTCTCAAGGAGGCTGCGCAATGATCGGTCGTCTACTGGCACTACTCGGCGCTTCGTTCTTTGCTCCGGCCCTTTGGGCGGCGGACGCATTGACCGGTGAAGTGCACAAGCAACCCCTGAACGTATCGGCCATCGTGATGTTTGTCGCGTTTGTCGGTGCCACCCTGTGCATCACCTACTGGGCATCCAAGCGCAACAAATCGGCGGCCGACTACTATGCGGCCGGTGGCAAGATCACTGGTTTCCAGAACGGCCTGGCGATTGCCGGTGACTACATGTCGGCGGCGTCCTTCCTGGGGATTTCCGCGCTGGTCTACACCTCCGGTTATGACGGCCTGATCTACTCGATCGGCTTCCTGGTGGGCTGGCCGATCATCCTGTTCCTGATCGCCGAGCGCCTGCGTAACCTGGGCAAGTACACCTTTGCCGACGTGGCGTCCTACCGCCTCGGGCAAACCCAGATCCGCAGCCTGTCGGCCTGTGGTTCCCTGGTGGTGGTGGCGTTCTACCTGATCGCGCAGATGGTCGGTGCGGGCAAGCTGATCCAGCTGTTGTTCGGCCTGGACTACCATGTTGCGGTGATCCTGGTGGGTATCCTGATGTGCATGTACGTGTTGTTCGGCGGCATGCTGGCGACCACTTGGGTGCAAATCATCAAGGCTGTGCTGTTGCTGTCCGGTGCCTCGTTCATGGCGCTGATGGTGATGAAGCACGTCAACTTCGACTTCAACACGCTGTTCTCCGAGGCGGTCAAGGTTCACGCCAAAGGCGAGGCGATCATGAGCCCTGGCGGTCTGGTGAAGGATCCGATCTCGGCATTCTCCCTGGGCCTGGCCCTGATGTTCGGTACTGCTGGCCTGCCACACATCCTCATGCGCTTCTTCACCGTCAGCGACGCTAAAGAAGCCCGCAAGAGCGTGTTCTACGCCACGGGTTTCATCGGTTACTTCTACATCCTGACCTTTATCATCGGCTTTGGCGCGATCCTGCTGGTCAGCACCAACCCGGCTTTCAAGGATGCAGCAGGCGCCTTGCTCGGTGGCAACAACATGGCGGCGGTGCACCTGGCCAACGCGGTGGGTGGCAGTATCTTCCTGGGCTTCATCTCGGCCGTGGCGTTCGCCACCATCCTCGCAGTGGTTGCCGGCTTGACCCTGGCCGGTGCGTCAGCGGTGTCCCATGACCTGTACGCCAGCGTGATCAAGAAAGGCAAGGCCAACGAGAAAGATGAGATTCGCGTGTCGAAGATCACCACCGTCGCCTTGGGTGTATTGGCAATCGGCCTGGGTATCCTGTTCGAAAGCCAGAACATCGCGTTCATGGTCGGCCTGGCGTTCTCCATTGCCGCCAGCTGTAACTTCCCGGTGTTGCTGCTTTCCATGTACTGGAAAAACCTCACCACCCGTGGCGCCATGATTGGCGGCTGGCTGGGCTTGATCAGTGCCGTGGGCCTGATGATCCTCGGCCCGACCATCTGGGTCTCGATCCTGCACCATGAAAAAGCCATCTTCCCTTATGAGTACCCAGCGCTGTTCTCGATGATCATTGCGTTCGTCGGCATCTGGTTCTTCTCCATCACCGACAAGTCGGCGGCGGCAGAGAAAGAGCGTGCGCTGTACTTCCCGCAGTTTGTGCGTTCGCAAACTGGCCTGGGGGCGAGTGGGGCGGTTTCTCACTAAGGTTGTAGCTGGATAAGAAGTGCCCCGGTCGCAAGGCCGGGGTATTTTTTTGTCTGGGGTTCAGGGGTGGCTGTTCGGGCCTAATCGCAGGCAAGCCAGCTCCCACATTTGACTGCATTCCAAGGGGTGTACTCGGTCGAATGTGGGAGCTGGCTTGCCTGCGATGGCGATGGTACAGGCGACACAAACAAAAACGGCCTCCACTAAGGGAGGCCGTTCTCAATGCACCTAAGCAGTTGAATGCTTACTTGCGATCTTCCAGCTTGGTGATGTCACGCGACTCGTAGCCGGTGTACAGCTGGCGTGGGCGGCCAATCTTGTACGGGCTGGAGAGCATTTCTTTCCAGTGGGAGATCCAGCCCACGGTCCGCGCCAGGGCGAAGATCACGGTGAACATGCTGGTTGGAATGCCGATTGCCTTGAGGATGATCCCCGAGTAGAAGTCGACGTTCGGGTACAGCGAGCGTTCGATGAAGTACGGGTCGGTCAGGGCGATCTCTTCCAGGCGCATGGCCAGTTCGAGTTGCGGATCGTTCTTGATGCCCAGTTCCTTCAACACTTCGTCGCAGGTCTTTTTCATCACGGTGGCGCGCGGGTCGCGGTTCTTGTAGACCCGGTGACCGAAGCCCATCAACTTGAACGGATCGTTCTTGTCCTTGGCCTTGGCGATGAACGTGTCGATGTTGGACACATCGCCGATTTCATCGAGCATGGTCAATACGGCTTCGTTCGCACCGCCGTGGGCAGGGCCCCACAGTGCAGCGATGCCGGCGGCGATACAGGCGAACGGGTTGGCCCCCGAGGAACCTGCCAGGCGCACGGTAGAGGTCGATGCGTTCTGCTCGTGGTCGGCGTGGAGGATGAAGATCTTGTCCATCGCTGCGGCCAGCACCGGGCTGATCGGTTTGATCTCGCACGGGGTGTTGAACATCATGTGCAGGAAGTTTTCCGCGTACGTCAGGTCGTTGCGCGGGTACATCATGGGTTGGCCCATGGAGTACTTGTAAACCATTGCGGCCAGGGTCGGCATCTTGGCAACCAGGCGGATCGCGGAAATTTCGCGATGCTGCGGGTTATTGATGTCGAGGGAGTCGTGATAGAAGGCCGACAGGGCGCCGACCACACCGCACATGACGGCCATCGGGTGGGCGTCGCGGCGGAAGCCGTTGAAGAAGGTCTTCAACTGCTCGTGAACCATGGTGTGGTTCTTTACGGTGCTGACGAACTGGGCTTTCTGCTCAGCTGTTGGCAGTTCGCCATTTAGCAGCAAGTAGCAGGTTTCCAGGTAGTCCGATTTCTCGGCCAGTTGCTCGATCGGGTAGCCGCGATGCAGCAAAATGCCATTATCACCATCGATATAGGTGATCTTCGACTCGCAAGAGGCGGTCGACATGAAGCCTGGGTCGAATGTAAAACGGCCCGTGGCCGTCAGGCCCCGCACGTCGATAACATCGGGACCAACGGTGCCGGTTAAAATGGGCAGCTCGACGGGGGCTGCGCCCTCGATGATCAACTGCGCTTTTTTGTCAGCCATGTGGCCTCCTATTTATGCTTCAAATCATCAGACAGACCCCCCACGCAGGGCCCGCACCACTATATTGATATAAATCCAGATGTCAATTTGCCTAAAGTCTTGCACCAGAAGGCTTTAACCGTACTTTTTCCTCGAAATTGACTGCCATTTACGCCTTTTATACCGCCAGCGCAATCAGCTATTAGGGTGAGGTGCGCGCGTTGTCATTAGTAACCTAACTGTCTATACTCGGCCACCGACCGCCAAGGGCTTTTGGGCTTGCTTTCATTGGGGGTCGCACTCCCTGGGTGGTGCTTACCTGACCAGTGCACTCCCCAACAACTTTGCCCTGATTGTTAGGGGCTCTTCAGTGTGAAAAAAAGCCGTGAATAGCCAACGACCTGTAAACCTAGACCTAAGGACCATCAAACTCCCCATCACCGGCGTTACGTCGTTCCTGCACCGTGTTTCCGGCATCATCCTGTTCCTGGGCTTGGGCATCATGCTTTATGCATTGAGCAAATCCCTGGGTTCCGAGGAAGGATACGCCGAGGTGAAGGCATGCTTGACCAGCCCGCTGGCCAAGTTCGTAGCATGGGGCCTCCTGTCCGCTCTGCTGTATCACCTGGTAGCCGGTGTGCGCCACTTGATCATGGATGCGGGTATCGGTGAGACGCTGGAAGGCGGCCGCCTGGGCTCGAAAATCATCATCGCCATTTCCGTGGTGCTGATCGTTCTGGCAGGAGTTTGGATATGGTAACCAGCGTTACGAACCTTTCGCGTTCGGGCCTCTATGACTGGATGGCACAGCGTGTGTCTGCGGTCGTTCTCGCGGCTTATTTCATTTTCCTGATCGGATACCTCGTCGCAAATCCAGGCATCAGCTATGAGCAATGGCATGGCCTGTTTTCCCACAATGCGATGCGAATCTTCAGTCTGCTGGCCCTTGTAGCCCTGGGCGCACACGCCTGGGTTGGCATGTGGACCATCGCGACCGACTACCTGACGCCGATGGCGCTGGGCAAGTCCGCGACTGCAGTACGTTTTCTCTTCCAGGCAGTCTGCGGCGTCGCGATGTTCGCTTACTTCGTCTGGGGTGTGCAGATTCTTTGGGGTATCTGATTCATGGCTAACATTCCAACTATTTCATTCGACGCCATCATTATTGGTGGCGGCGGTGCTGGCATGCGCGCAGCGCTGCAGCTGGCCCAGGGCGGTCACAAGACTGCCGTGATCACCAAGGTGTTCCCGACCCGCTCCCACACCGTATCGGCCCAGGGTGGCATCACCTGCGCCATCGCTTCCGCCGACCCGAACGATGACTGGCGCTGGCACATGTACGATACCGTCAAGGGTTCCGACTATATCGGTGACCAGGACGCTATCGAGTACATGTGTCAGGAAGGCCCGGCTGCGGTGTTCGAGCTGGACCACATGGGTCTGCCGTTCTCCCGTACCGAACAAGGCCGTATCTACCAGCGTCCATTCGGCGGCCAGTCGAAGGATTACGGTAAAGGCGGGCAGGCTGCCCGTACGTGCGCCGCTTCCGACCGTACCGGTCACGCGCTGTTGCACACCCTTTATCAGGGCAACCTGAAAGCCGGTACTACGTTCCTGAACGAGTACTACGCAGTGGACCTGGTGAAGAACGCTGACGGTGCATTCGTCGGTGTCATCGCCATCTGCATCGAAACCGGTGAAACCACCTACATCCGCGCCAAGGCAACTGTTCTGGCGACTGGCGGTGCAGGCCGTATCTACGCTTCGACCACCAACGCCCTGATCAACACCGGTGACGGCGTCGGCATGGCATTGCGTGCTGGCGTACCGGTACAAGACATCGAAATGTGGCAGTTCCACCCGACCGGCATCGCCGGCGCCGGTGTACTGGTTACCGAAGGTTGCCGTGGTGAAGGTGGATACCTGATCAACAAGCACGGCGAGCGTTTCATGGAGCGTTATGCTCCGAACGCGAAAGACCTTGCTGGCCGTGACGTAGTAGCCCGTTCGATGGTTAAAGAAATCATCGCCGGCAACGGCTGTGGCCCGAACGGCGACCACGTGATGCTCAAGCTCGACCACCTGGGTGAGGAAGTGCTGCACAGCCGCCTGCCAGGTATCTGCGAGCTGTCCAAGACCTTTGCTCACGTTGACCCGGTACTGGCGCCAGTGCCAGTGGTTCCGACCTGCCACTATATGATGGGCGGCGTGCCGACCAACATTCATGGCCAGGCGATCACCCAGAACGCCGAAGGCGTGGACGAGATCATCCACGGTCTGTTTGCCGTAGGTGAAGTGGCTTGCGTATCGGTACACGGTGCCAACCGTCTGGGCGGCAACTCGCTGCTCGACCTGGTGGTATTCGGCCGTGCTGCTGGCCTGCACCTGGAAAAAGCGCTGACTGACGGCATCGAATACGATGACGCCACCGACGCCAACATCGAAGCCGCCCTGGCGCGTCTGAACGCTCTGAACGAGCGTACTGATGGCGAAGACGTGGCAACCCTGCGTCGCGAGCTGCAAAGCTGCATGCAGAACTACTTCGGTGTATTCCGTACCGGCGAATACATGCAGAAGGGTATTGCCCAGTTGGCCGACCTGCGTACGCGCATCGCCAACGTCAAGATCAACGATAAGAGCCAGGCGTTCAACACTGCTCGTATCGAAGCCCTTGAGCTGCAAAACCTGCTGGAAGTGGCCGAAGCGACTGCAATCGCGGCCGAGGTTCGTAAAGAATCCCGTGGTGCCCACGCCCGTGAAGACTTTGAAGATCGCGACGACGAAAACTGGTTGTGCCACACCCTGTACTTCCCGGGTGACAAGCGCGTAACCAAGCGTGCCGTGAACTTCTCGCCGAAGACGGTTCCGACGTTTGAACCGAAGATTCGGACTTACTAAGGGTGGCTGCCATGTTGAAAGTCAGTGTTTATCGCTACAACCCTGATCAGGACGCCGCGCCGTTCATGCAGGAATTCCAGGTCGATACCGGTGGTAAAGACCTGATGGTGCTGGATGTATTGGCACTGATCAAAGAGCAGGACGAGGGTTTCTCGTATCGTCGCTCTTGCCGTGAAGGTGTGTGCGGTTCCGACGGCATGAACATCAACGGCAAAAACGGCCTGGCGTGCATCACGCCGCTGTCCGCCGTGGTCAAAGGCAACAAGCTGATCGTTCGTCCACTGCCAGGTTTGCCGGTTATCCGTGACCTGGTCGTCGATATGAGCATCTTCTACAAGCAATACGAGAAAGTTAAGCCGTTCCTGCAGAACGACACGCCGGCTCCGGCCATCGAGCGTCTGCAGTCCCCGGAAGAGCGTGAGAAGCTTGACGGTCTGTACGAGTGCATCCTGTGCGCTTGCTGCTCGACCTCGTGCCCATCCTTCTGGTGGAACCCGGATAAATTCCTGGGTCCAGCTGCCCTGCTGCAAGCGTACCGCTTCCTGGCAGACAGCCGTGACACCAAGACTTCCGAGCGTCTGGCTTCACTGGATGACCCGTTCAGCGTATTCCGCTGCCGCGGGATCATGAACTGCGTCAACGTATGTCCCAAAGGCCTGAACCCGACTAAGGCCATTGGTCACATCCGTAACATGCTGCTGCAAAGCGGCGTGTAACTGACGTTGTAGCAAAGCAGGACCGTTGTGCCCGTAAATGCTACGGCGCAGGCTTCAACCGGCGCCGTAGTTTTAACTTGAGCAGCGACTTACAAAGCCGCAGCTCTTATTTTGAAGAAATGAGACAAGCAGGGGCATTCGGGTTGGTACCCGAACTATCAGCGTGATCCTAAGTGGCTTGTTTTGGTCGCTGCACTTGGCCTTTTGCAAGCAAACTCGGTGTTTTCGCCGGTGGTGTCCCCAAATCGAGGGTGACCAAGCATGCAAGAAAGCGTGATGCAGCGCATGTGGAACAGCGGCTATCTTTCAGGTGGTAACGCTGCCTATGTGGAAGAGCTTTATGAGCTCTACCTGCACGACCCTAACGCTGTGCCAGAAGAATGGCGCACCAAATTTCAGACGTTGTCTTCAGACGGCAACGCTGCCACCGATGTATCGCACGCAACAATTCGCGATCAATTTGTGCTGCTGGCAAAGAACCAGCGCCGCGCTCAACCGGTTTCCGCCGGCAGCGTGAGCAGTGAGCATGAGAAGAAGCAAGTTGAAGTGCTGCGACTGATCCAGGCTTACCGGATGCGCGGCCACCAGGCGGCCCAGCTTGACCCGCTGGGGCTCTGGAAGCGTCCTGCACCTGCTGACCTGTCGATCAATCATTACGGCTTGACCAATGCCGATCTTGATACGACCTTCCGTGCCGGCGACCTGTTCATCGGCAAAGAGGAAGCGAGCCTACGCGAAATTCACGAAGCGTTGCAGCAGACATATTGCCGCACCATTGGCGCCGAGTTCACGCACATCACCGATTCCGAGCAACGCCACTGGTTCCAGCATCGTCTGGAAGGTGTGCGCGGCCGTCCGGTTTTGTCCGCTGACGTACGCAGCCATCTGCTTGAGCGCGTAACCGCTGCCGAAGGCCTGGAGAAATACCTGGGCACCAAATACCCAGGCACCAAGCGTTTCGGCCTGGAAGGCGGCGAAAGCCTGATCCCGATGCTCGACGAGCTGATCCAACGTTCCGGTTCCTACGGCACCAAGGAAATCGTGATCGGCATGGCTCACCGTGGTCGCCTGAACGTGTTGGTCAACACCTTCGGCAAGAACCCGCGTGAACTGTTCGACGAGTTCGAAGGCAAGAAGAAGGTCGAGCTGGGTTCCGGTGACGTTAAATACCACCAGGGCTTCTCGTCCAACGTCATGACCACCGGCGGTGAAGTTCACCTGGCCATGGCCTTCAACCCATCCCACCTGGAAATCGTTTCTCCAGTGGTCGAGGGTTCGGTCCGTGCCCGCCAGGATCGTCGCAACGACGCTACCGGTGAAAAAGTCCTGCCGATTTCCATCCACGGTGACGCGGCATTCGCTGGTCAAGGCGTGGTTCTGGAAACGTTCCAGATGTCGCAGACCCGCGGCTTCAAGACCGGTGGCACGATTCACATCGTGATCAACAACCAGGTTGGCTTCACCATCAGCAACCCGCTGGACGCGCGCTCTACCGAGTACGCCACCGACGTGGCCAAGATGATCCAGGCGCCGATCCTCCATGTGAATGGTGATGATCCGGAAGCCGTGTTGTTCGTGACCCAGCTCGCGATCGACTACCGCATGCAGTTCAAGCGTGACGTGGTGATCGACCTGGTTTGCTACCGCCGTCGCGGTCACAACGAAGCGGATGAGCCTAGCGGCACCCAGCCGTTGATGTACCAGCAGATCACCAAGCAGCGCACCACCCGTGAGCTGTACGCCGAAAGCCTGACCAAGGCCGGCGTGGTTGACGACGCGCGTGTTCAGGCGAAGATCGACGAATACCGCAACGCGCTGGACAACGGTCTGCACGTCGTGAAAAGCCTGGTTAAAGAGCCGAATAAAGAACTGTTCGTTGACTGGCGTCCGTACCTGGGTCACACCTGGACTGCACGTCACGATACGTCGTTCGACCTGAAGACCTTGCAGGAACTGTCTGCCAAGCTGCTGGAAATTCCGGACGGCTTCGTAGTACAGCGCCAGGTTGCGAAGATCTACGAAGACCGTCAGAAGATGCAAGCCGGCGGCCTGCCGATCAACTGGGGTTACGCTGAAACCATGGCGTACGCGACCCTGGCGTTCGAAGGTCACCCGATCCGCATGACCGGCCAGGACATCGGCCGTGGTACGTTCTCGCACCGTCACGCGGTATTGCACAACCAGAAAGACGCGGGCACCTACATCCCGTTGCAGAACCTGTACGAAGGCCAGCCACGTTTCGACCTGTACGATTCGTTCCTGTCCGAAGAAGCCGTACTGGCGTTCGAATACGGCTACTCGACCACCACGCCAAACGCGCTGGTGATCTGGGAAGCCCAGTTCGGCGACTTCGCCAACGGTGCCCAGGTGGTTATCGACCAGTTCATCACCAGCGGCGAGCACAAGTGGGGCCGTCTGTGCGGTCTGACCATGTTGCTGCCACACGGTTATGAAGGTCAGGGTCCGGAGCACTCCTCGGCCCGTCTGGAGCGTTACCTGCAGCTGTGCGCCGAGCACAACATCCAGGTGTGCGTGCCGACTACCCCGGCCCAGATCTACCACTTGCTGCGTCGCCAGGTGATCCGCCCGCTGCGCAAGCCGCTGGTAGTGCTGACCCCGAAATCGCTGTTGCGTCACAAATTGGCCATCTCGACCCTGGAAGATCTGGCCGAAGGCTCGTTCCAGACCGTGATTCCAGAAATCGATGCATTGGATGCAGCCAAGGTGACTCGCCTGGTCCTGTGCAGCGGCAAGGTCTACTACGACCTGCTGGAAAAACGCCGTGCCGAAGGCCGCGAAGACATCGCCATCGTGCGTATCGAGCAGCTTTACCCGTTCCCGGAAGACGACCTGATGGAGGCCGTCGCGGCCTACACCAACCTCACCAATGTGGTGTGGTGTCAGGAAGAACCGATGAACCAGGGCGCGTGGTACAGCAGCCAGCATCACCTGCGTCGCAGTATCGGCAACCACAAAGCAGGCCTGGGCCTGGAGTACGCCGGTCGTGATGCTTCTGCTGCACCTGCGTGTGGTTATGCGTCGATGCACGCCGAGCAGCAGGAAAAACTGCTGCAAGATGCTTTCACTGTTTAACGCCTTCGCGCTGACTGAAACCGAATTTTAAGGACACACAGATAATGGCTATCGAAATCAAAGCCCCGTCATTCCCGGAATCGGTTGCCGATGGCACCGTTGCCACCTGGCACAAGAAACCAGGCGAGGCCGTCAAGCGTGACGACCTGATCGTCGACATCGAGACCGACAAAGTCGTTCTGGAAGTGTTGGCTGAAGCTGACGGCGTACTGGGCGCAATCGTGGCTGAAGAGGGCGCTACCGTCCTGTCGAACCAGGTTCTGGGCTCGATCGAAGAGGGCGGCGCTGCTGCCGCTGCACCGGCTGCTTCGGCTCCTGCTGCCGCCCCGGCTGCTGGCGCTGAAGACCCGATCGCTGCTCCAGCCGCGCGTCAACTGGCTGAAGAAAACGGCATCAACCTGGCTTCCATCAAAGGCACCGGCAAAGACGGCCGCGTGACCAAGGAAGACGTGGTTGCCGCTGTTGAAGCGAAGAAAAACGCTCCAGCCGCTGCACCGGCCAAGGCTGCTGCACCGGCCGCTGCTGCGCCTGTGTTCGCCGCTGGCGACCGCACCGAGAAGCGCGTACCGATGACCCGCGTTCGTGCCACCGTGGCCAAGCGCCTGGTTGAAGCACAGTCGAACATGGCGATGCTGACCACCTTCAACGAAGTCGACATGACCGAAGTCATGGCCCTGCGTTCGAAGTACAAGGATCTGTTCGAGAAGTCCCACAACGGCGTACGCCTGGGCTTCATGTCGTTCTTCGTGAAAGCGGCCACCGAAGCGCTGAAACGCTTCCCGGCCGTCAACGCTTCCATCGACGGCGGCGACATCGTTTACCACGGCTACGCCGACGTCGGCGTTGCCGTCTCCAGCGACCGTGGCCTGGTGGTTCCGGTCCTGCGTAACGCCGAACTGATGAGCCTGGCTGAAATCGAAGGCGGCATCGCTGGCTTCGGCAAGAAAGCCCGTGACGGCAAGCTGACCATCGACGAGATGACCGGCGGTACGTTCACCATCACCAACGGTGGTACTTTCGGTTCGATGATGTCGACCCCGATCGTCAACCCGCCGCAAGCTGCGATCCTGGGCATGCACAACATCATCCAGCGTCCGATGGCCATCAACGGCCAAGTCGTGATCCGCCCGATGATGTACCTGGCGCTGTCCTACGATCACCGCCTGATCGATGGTAAAGAAGCCGTGACTTTCCTGGTGACCATCAAGAACCTGCTGGAAGACCCGGCTCGTCTGCTGCTGGATATCTGATATAAGCAGCTGCAAGTTGCGAGCTACAAGCTGCAGGAAAAAGCAGCTTGGCTTGCGGCTTGCGGCTAAAAGCTTGTCGCAAATAGAGGATCTATTTTCATGACACAGAAATTTGACGTCGTAGTGATTGGTGCAGGCCCTGGCGGCTACGTTGCCGCCATCAAGGCCGCACAACTGGGCCTCTCGACTGCTTGCATCGAAAAATACACCGACAAGGAAGGCAAACTGGCGCTGGGCGGTACTTGCCTGAACGTTGGCTGCATTCCTTCCAAGGCGCTGCTGGACAGCTCCTGGAAATTCCACGAAGCCCAAGACGGCTTCGCGATCCACGGCATCAACCATGCTGGCGTGACCATGGACGTGCCAGCAATGGTCGGCCGTAAAGCCAACATCGTTAAGGGCCTGACTTCCGGCGTTGCGACCTTGTTCAAGGCCAACGGTGTGACTTCCCTGCAAGGCCACGGCAAGCTGCTGGCTGGCAAGAAAGTTGAAATCACCAAGCCAGACGGTTCGACCGAAATCATCGAAGCTGAAAACGTGATCCTGGCTCCAGGTTCGCGCCCAATCGACATTCCGCCGGCCCCCGTTGATAACAACGTGATCGTTGATTCGACCGGCGCCCTGGAATTCCAGGCTGTACCTAAGCGTCTGGGCGTGATCGGCGCTGGCGTGATCGGCCTGGAGCTGGGTTCGGTATGGTCCCGCCTGGGCGCTGAAGTGACCGTGCTGGAAGCCCTGGACACGTTCCTGCTGGCTGCCGACACTGCTGTCTCCAAAGAAGCGCTGAAAACCCTGACCAAACAAGGTCTGGACATCAAGCTGGGCGCTCGCGTGACCGGTTCGAAAGTCAACGGCGAAGAAGTTGTCGTCAACTACACCGACAAGGATGGCGAAAAAACCATCACTTTCGACAAGCTGATCGTAGCCGTTGGTCGCCGTCCAGTGACCACCGACCTGCTGGCCGCCGACAGCGGTGTAAGCCTCGACGAGCGCGGCTACGTACACGTTGACGATCACTGCGCAACCTCCGTGCCTGGCGTCTACGCCATCGGTGACGTGGTTCGCGGCATGATGCTGGCGCACAAGGCTTCCGAAGAAGGCATCATGGTTGTCGAGCGCATCAAGGGCCACAAAACCCAGATGAACTACGACCTGATCCCATCGGTTATCTACACCCACCCGGAAATTGCATGGGTCGGCAAGAACGAACAGCAGTTGAAAGCTGAAGGCGTTGAAGTTAACGTCGGCACCTTCCCGTTTGCCGCTTCTGGCCGTGCCATGGCAGCGAACGACACCGGTGGTTTTGTCAAAGTCATCGCTGATGCCAAGACTGACCGCGTATTGGGCGTCCACGTGATTGGCCCGAGCGCTGCAGAACTGGTTCAGCAAGGCGCGATCGGTATGGAATTCGGCACCAGTGCCGAGGACCTGGGCATGATGGTCTTCTCCCATCCGACCCTGTCCGAAGCGTTGCACGAAGCAGCGTTGGCAGTGAATGGCGGCGCCATCCACATCGCCAACCGCAAGAAGCGCTAAGCGAGATAATAAGAAACCACGGCGGAGTTGCCCGTCGTGAGCCTTGCGCGCAAGACTCACCGCGGAATATCCGCTGGACGCAGTCTTGCGCAGCTTTACGGGCCTTGAGCCCCGCAAGTTGCGCAAGCAGCAGTCACAGGTGGCGCGGCACTCATAATGAGCGCAGCGCCGAATGCGCAGTACCTAACGAAGACGGTAAAAAGCATGAATCTTCACGAGTATCAGGGTAAGCAGCTGTTCGCTGAATACGGCCTGCCAGTATCCCAGGGTTTCGCAGTCGACACCCCGGAAGCAGCAGCAGAAGCTTGCGACAAAATCGGTGGTACCGAGTGGGTTGTCAAAGCCCAGGTCCACGCTGGTGGTCGCGGTAAAGCGGGCGGCGTTAAGCTGGTTCGCAGCAAAGAAGACGCCAAGGCCTTCGCACAGCAGTGGCTGGGCAAGCGTCTGGTGACTTACCAGACTGATGCCAATGGCCAGCCAGTCACCAAGATCCTGGTTGAATCGTGCACTGATATCGCTAAAGAGCTGTACCTGGGCGCTGTCGTTGACCGTTCGAGCCGTCGCATCGTGTTCATGGCTTCCACCGAAGGTGGCGTGGACATCGAGAAGATCGCCCATGACACTCCAGAAAAAATTCTGAAAGCCACTATCGATCCACTGGTTGGCGCTCAGCCATTCCAGGGTCGCGAACTGGCTTTCCAGTTGGGTCTGGAAGGCAAGCAAGTTGCCCAGTTCGCCAAGATCTTCGTAGGTCTGGCCAAACTGTTCCAGGATCACGATCTGGCCCTGCTGGAAGTGAACCCGCTGGTGATCAAGGCTGACGGCGATCTGCATTGCCTCGACGCCAAGATCAACATCGACGCCAACGCCATGTACCGTCAGCCTAAGCTGAAGACTTTCCACGATCCGTCGCAAGACGATCCGCGCGAAGCGCACGCTGCCAAGTTCGAACTGAACTACGTAGCCCTGGAAGGTAACATCGGTTGCATGGTCAACGGTGCTGGCCTGGCCATGGGTACCATGGACATCGTCAACCTGCATGGCGGCAAACCAGCCAACTTCCTCGACGTGGGCGGTGGTGCTACCAAAGAACGCGTAACCGAAGCCTTCAAGATCATCCTGTCCGACTCCAACGTCGCTGCAGTACTGGTCAACATCTTCGGCGGCATCGTTCGTTGCGACATGATTGCCGAAGGCATCATCGGTGCAGTGAAAGAAGTCGGCGTGAAAATCCCGGTTGTTGTTCGCCTTGAAGGCAACAACGCTGAACTGGGCGCTAAAGTACTGGCAGAAAGCGGTTTGAACATCATCGCGGCTACCAGCCTGACCGACGCTGCTCAACAAGTTGTTAAAGCTGCGGAGGGCAAATAATGAGCGTCCTGATCAATAAAGACACCAAAGTTATCTGCCAGGGCATTACCGGTTCCCAAGGTAGTTTCCACACCCAGCAAGCCATCGAATACGGCACCAAGATGGTTGGTGGTGTAACTCCTGGTAAAGGCGGCACCGAGCACCTGGGTCTGCCAGTGTTCAACACCGTGAAAGACGCTGTAGCTGCCACTGGCGCCACCGCCAGCGTGATCTACGTTCCAGCTCCTTTCTGCAAGGACTCGATCCTGGAAGCAGCCTTCGGCGGCATCAAGCTGATCGTTTGCATCACCGAAGGCATTCCTACCCTGGACATGCTGGACGCTAAAGTTAAGTGCGACGAGCTGGGTGTTGTCCTGATCGGCCCTAACTGCCCAGGCGTGATCACTCCAGGCGAATGCAAGATCGGCATCATGCCAGGTCACATTCACTTGCCAGGTAAAGTCGGTATCGTTTCCCGTTCCGGCACCCTGACCTACGAAGCTGTGAAGCAGACCACTGACGCCGGTTTCGGTCAGTCGACTTGCGTCGGCATCGGCGGTGACCCGATCCCAGGTTCGAACTTCATCGACATCCTGAAACTGTTCCAGGAAGACCCGAAGACCGAAGCGATCGTGATGATCGGTGAGATCGGCGGTTCGGCTGAAGAAGAAGCGGCTGCCTACATCAAGGCACACGTGACCAAGCCGGTTGTTTCCTACATCGCTGGTGTGACTGCCCCTGCTGGCAAGCGCATGGGCCATGCTGGCGCAATCATCTCTGGCGGCAAAGGCACTGCAGACGAGAAATTCGCTGCACTGCAAGACGCAGGTGTTAAAACCGTGCGTTCGCTGGCAGACATCGGCAAGGCCCTGGCCGAGCTGACGGGTTGGGCTGTCAAGTAAGCCTCGCGCTTAGCTGACGCTTCACCAAGCAAAGGCCACCTTCGGGTGGCCTTTGTGCTTTCTGGGTGATCGTTCCCACGCTCTGCGTGGGAACGCATCCCGTGACGCTCCGCGTCACATAGGCAGGACGCGGAGCGTCCAAGGCGGCATTCCCACACAGAGCGTGGGAACGATCATTGCCAAGTTAAGTATGAAAACGCGACATTTGGATGTCGCTTATCGGACAGTGCGCCCCGCAACAGTGCGTTCGTCAGCCAAATTCTGTAACCTACCCGCCTCTTTATGCGTGTGCCTCCCAAAAGGAAGCCCCGCGCTAGACCGGTCGGCCCCCATCAGGGCTGGCAGTATTTCCCTCATCCATAGGGAATCCCTCTCTAAATTCCGATTCAGTAGTGTGGTATTTCCTCAAATGAAAGTGTTGAAAAGCCAGGATATCCTGGCGTTGGGCTTTATGACCTTTGCCCTGTTCGTGGGCGCCGGCAACATCATCTTCCCGCCTATCGTTGGTTTGCAGTCCGGGCCTCATGTCTGGATGGCAGCGCTGGGCTTTCTGATCACCGCAGTGGGTTTGCCGGTGGTCACCGTGATCGCCCTGGCCAAGGTCGGCGGCGGTATGGACGCGTTGAGCAGCCCGATCGGCAAGATCGCCGGTGGTCTGCTCGCGGCGGCGGCGTATCTGGCGGTAGGGCCGCTGTTCGCCACCCCGCGTACCGCGACCGTGTCCTTTGAAGTGGGCCTGGCGCCGCTGACCGGCGAAAGCCCGCTGGCGCTGTTCCTCTACAGCTCGGTGTACTTCCTGGTGGTGTTCTTCGTTTCCCTGTACCCAGGGCGACTCCTGGATACCGTGGGTCGCTTCCTCGCCCCACTGAAGATCATCGCCTTGGCGATCCTCGGTATCGCTGCATTTGCCTTGCCGGCCGGTGAGGTGGGTGTCGCCACCCCGGAATACGTGGCCGCACCGTTTTCCCAAGGCTTTATCCAGGGTTACCTGACCATGGATACCCTGGGCGCCCTGGTGTTTGGCATCGTAATCGTGAATGCCATCCGCTCCCGTGGCGTCGAGTCGCCCAAGCTCATCACCCGTTACGCCATCATTGCAGGCTTGATTGCCGGCGTGGGCCTGGCCCTGGTGTACTTCAGCCTGTTCCGCCTGGGCTCGGGCAGCCATGCCGTCGCCGCCGGCGCGAGCAACGGCGCAGCGGTGCTGCATGCTTACGTGCAACACACCTTCGGTTCCCTGGGCAGCGGCTTCCTGGCTGTGTTGATCTCCCTGGCGTGCCTGGTCACCGCCGTTGGCCTGACCTGCGCCTGCGCCGAGTACTTCAGCCGTATCCTGCCGCTGTCCTACAAGGCGCTCGTCGTTATCCTGGCGCTGTTCTCGCTGTTCGTGTCCAACCTGGGCCTGACCAAGTTGATCGCGTTCTCGATCCCGGTGCTGACGGCGATCTACCCGCCGTGCATCGTGCTGGTGGCCCTGAGCTTCTGCAAAGACTTCTGGCAGGAGCAGGGCCGCATTGTTGGTCCGGTGATGCTGGTGTCGTTCATCTTTGGCTGCATCGATGCGCTCAAAGGCGCTGGTCTGGCCGACTGGATGCCGTCGCAATTGGCGCACCTGCCGCTGAGCGAGCAGGGCCTGGCGTGGCTGGTGCCGTCGTTTTTGACCCTGGTAGTGGCGTTTGTGGTTGATCTTATGCTCGGCAAGCGCAGCGAAGCGATCGCTTGATCCGCTAAAGGCGCTACCGAAATGCCCCGTATCAATCGATACGGGGCATTTTTTGTATTTGTGAGGCTACAACCCTCTAGAGTTGGAATGCGGTAGGTGTGGGAGCGGGCTTGCTCGCGAAAGCGGTGTACCAGTCACCGAATATGTTGGCTGGACCACCGCTTTCGCGAGCAAGCCCGCTCCCACATTCAGATCGCGCTCCGCCATCATCCACTGTGCAATAGGACCCGCATGTCGTTCATCGAAACCAATCTGATCCACCTGCTTGCCGCGCTCTGGTTCGCCTTGTGCTGGGGCGGCTACACCCGCTATGCCACCTGGAAAGCGCGGGACACGGCCTGCCTGGCCAGTGTGCTGCATCTGTATCGCGAAGACTGGATGCGTCGCATGCTGATGCGCGACAACCGCATCGCCGACGCCAGCGTGATTGGCAACCTGGAGCGTAACGCCTCGTTCTTCGCCTCCAGCACCTTGATCATCCTCGCCGGTATTCTTACCGTGCTGGGGGCCTCGGAGCGGGCGGTGTCGTTGCTGGCGGACATTCCGATGGTGCAGCAGGCGTCCCAAGGCATGTCGGAAATCAAGTTGCTGTGCCTGGCACTGGTGTTCGTCTATGCCTTCTTCACCTTTAGCTGGTGCATGCGCCAGTACAACTTTGCGGCGGTGTTGGTGGGTTCGGCACCGATGATCGGTGAGCGGCATGTGTCGGAGCAGGAGCGCAAGGCGTTTGCCCTACGGGCGGCACGGGTGATTTCCATGGCGGCCAACCAGTTCAACTTCGGCCTGCGCTCTTATTATTTCGGCATGACCATGTTGGCCTGGTTTGTCAGCCCCTGGTTGTTCATGTTGATGAGCAGCGGGGTGGTGTTGGTGCTGTACCGTCGGCAGTTTCATTCCGACGTACTGCAAGTGATGGTGTATACGCAGACCGACACGCCGCTGCCCGAGGCGGTTAAAGAGGCGGCTTAACTAACGCTGCAAATAAAAAACCCAGACAAAGTAAAGCCCGCTATCTAAGCGGGCTTTCTTTTTGCAGCAGTGCTATTTCTAGCCGCGGTCTCAAGAACCGGTGGCAGGTGTAGCAGGTGCAGCTTCTTTTGCAGCGGCGGCGTTCGATTCAGCCTGAGCTTTGGCAGCTTCGGCGTTTTCTTTCGCAGCGTCGTTCACTTTATCCTGAGCCTTCGCCATGTCTTGCTGAGCTTGCTCGGAATGTGCAGCGGCGTCTTGGGCTTTGTCTTCGGATTTTTTGTCGCAGGCAGCGAGACCGAGGGCAGCAGCGAGCATCATGGAAATAGCTAAAGTCTTGCGCATGGGGTGTTTCTCCTTATTGAAGATATCTACTGGCCTTTCGAGCATGGCACTCCGGTATTAGTTCCTTTTCTTTCACAGATATATAAACCGCTGACTTAAAGGAACTTTTGCCCGCGCCACCGATTTTGCGGATCAACACTAATAAGAGTCCCGAACGAATGACCGAAAACCCTTTGTTAGAGCGCGCGGCGCGCTTTGTATCGGCCTTGCGCCATTGTCAGGTGCTGGGTATTACCGCTCATCATGCGAGCGGGGAGGGCATCACGCTGATCATGCCCTACGCCCCCCATCTCGTCGGTGATCCCAATACGGGCGTGATCCATGGTGGTGCCTTGACCTCCCTGATGGATACGGCCTGCGGCATGGCCACGCTGTGCGTGTTGCCGGAGTTCGAAGTGTGCCCGACCCTCGACCTGCGCATCGACTACATGCATCCCGCAGAGCCCCATAAGCCTGTGCTTGGCTTCGCCCAATGCTACCGCGTCACCACGGACGTGATTTTCACCCGTGGCTTCGCCTATCAGGACGACCCGCAACAGCCCATCGCCCATGTAGTGGGCACCTTCATGCGCATGGGCAAGCGTCTCAAGGGGACGCAAGGACTGGGCAGCGCCATCAAGGGAGAGCAGGCATGACACATCGATTCAAGACCCGCCTGGAACAGGCCCATGCACGCGGCAATTATGACGAGCTGCTCGGCCTGATCCCCTACGCGAAGTTGATCGGCATCGAATGCACCCGCCTGGGGGATGAGCTGCTGTTTCGCCTGCCGGCCAGTAAGGACAATATTGGTAACCCGATATTGCCGGCGCTTCACGGCGGGGTGATTGCCGGCTTCATGGAACTGTCGGCGGCGCTGCACCTGCTGGTATTTACCGGTGCGCCGGGCCTGCCGAAAATCATCGACTTCTCCCTGGATTACCTGCGCGCCGGCCAGTTTCGCGACACCTACGCCAAGTGCCAGGTATGGCGCCAAGGCCGACGGGTGGCGAATGTCGCGATCACCGCGTGGCAGAGCACGGCGGCCGAACCGATTGCCACCGCTCGCGCGCATTTCAAGATCGAGGAGCCAAGCCGCCCTTGAAATCCTCGTCTTAGCCCCCAACTTTGATGACAACCCGCCGCCGACCTTTGAGAAAGCGGCCACTGCCATCCAATTGGAGTTTGATGACCATGAGTGTGGAAACTCAAAAGGAAACCCTGGGCTTCCAGACCGAGGTGAAGCAACTGCTGCACCTCATGATCCATTCGCTGTATTCCAACAAGGAAATCTTCCTTCGCGAATTGATCTCGAACGCCTCTGACGCTGTCGACAAATTACGTTTCGAAGCCCTGTCCAAGCCAGAGTTGCTGGAAGGTGGCGCCGAACTGAAAATCCGTGTGAGCTTCGACAAGGACGCCAAGACCGTCACCCTCGAAGACAACGGCATCGGCATGAGCCGTGAAGACGCGATTACCCACCTGGGTACCATCGCCAAATCCGGTACCGCAGATTTCATGAAGAACCTGTCGGGCGATCAGAAGAAAGATTCGCACCTGATCGGCCAGTTCGGCGTGGGCTTCTACTCGGCTTTTATTGTTGCCGACAAGGTTGAAGTGTTCAGCCGTCGCGCCGGCCTCGACGCCAGCGAAGGCGTGCACTGGTCGTCCAAAGGTGAGGGCGAATTTGAAATCGCCACTATCGAGAAGGCTGACCGTGGCACCCGTATCGTGCTGCACCTCAAAGCCAATGAAGATGAGTTCGCCGACGGTTACCGTCTGCGCAACATCATCAAGAAGTACTCCGACCATATCGCTTTGCCCATCGAGCTGCCGAAAGAACAGGCTGCTGCCGAAGGCGAAGAACAACCTGCCCAGGAATGGGAAGTGGTCAACCGCGCCAGCGCCCTGTGGACCCGTCCTCGTACCGAAGTCAAAGACGAGGAATACCAGGAGTTCTACAAGCACATCGCCCACGACTACGAGAACCCGCTGAGCTGGACCCACAACAAGGTCGAAGGCAAGCTGGAATACACCTCGTTGCTCTACGTACCGGCCCGTGCGCCGTTCGACCTGTACCAGCGTGAAGCGCCAAAAGGCCTGAAGCTCTACGTGCAGCGCGTGTTCGTGATGGATCAGGCGGAATCCTTCCTGCCGTTGTACCTGCGCTTTATCAAAGGCGTGGTCGACTCCAATGACCTGTCGCTGAACGTGTCGCGGGAAATCCTGCAGAAAGACCCGATCATCGACTCCATGAAGTCGGCGCTGACCAAGCGCGTGCTCGACATGCTGGAAAAACTGGCGAAGAACGAGCCTGAGCAATACAAGGGCTTCTGGAAAAACTTCGGCCAGGTCATGAAAGAAGGCCCGGCCGAGGATTTTGCCAACAAGGAAAAAATCGCCGGCCTGCTGCGCTTTGCTTCGACGCACGAAGAGGGCGGCGAGCAGGTGGTGTCCCTGGCCGAGTACCTGGCCCGCGCCAAGGAAGGTCAGGACAAGATCTACTACCTGACCGGCGAAACCTACGCCCAGGTCAAGAACAGCCCGCACCTTGAGGTCTTCCGCAAGAAAGGCATCGAAGTGCTGCTGCTGACTGACCGTATCGACGAGTGGCTGATGAGCTACCTCAGCGAGTTCGACGGCAAGTCGTTCGTCGACGTGGCCCGTGGTGACCTGGACCTGGGTAACCTGGACTCCGAAGAAGAGAAGAAAGAAGCCGAAGAAGTCGCCAAGGCCAAAGAAGGCCTGGTTGAACGAATCAAGACTGCCCTGGGCGATGCCGTCAGCGAAGTGCGGGTTTCCCACCGTCTGACCGACTCCCCGGCGATCCTGGCCATCGGCGAGCAGGACCTGGGCATGCAGATGCGCCAGATCCTCGAAGCCAGCGGCCAGAAGGTTCCGGACTCCAAGCCGATCTTCGAATTCAACCCGGCTCACCCGTTGATCGAGAAGCTCGACGGCGAGCAAAGCGAAGAGCGGTTTGGCGACCTGTCGCACATCCTCTTCGACCAGGCGGCCCTGGCCGCTGGCGACAGCTTGAAGGACCCGGCCGCCTACGTGCGCCGCCTGAACAAGCTGTTGGTTGAACTGTCGGTCTGACACCGTTGTACAAAAGCCCGCTTCGGCGGGCTTTTTCGTTCTCGTGCACCTCAACTGGAGTAAATGATGAGCCAAGTCACTGTGCGTTCCGTGGTCTATCAGCTTGATGGCCAGTCCTACGAAAGCCGCCTGGCGTTCGATGCCAGCCACCAGGGCCCGCTGCCGGGTCTGTTGATGGCGCCGAACTGGATGGGGGTGAGTGCGGGTGCCGAAGAGATCGCCAAGAGTGTGGCCAGCAAAGGCTACGTGGTGCTGATCGCCGACCTGTACGGGCAAACCGTTCGCCCGTCGAATGGCGATGAGGCCGGCGCGGCGATGATGCCGTTGAAGAACGATAACCCTGAGTTGCTCAAGCGCCTGCAGGCCGCCTTTGCGCAACTGCAGGCCCAGGCCGAGGTGGACACCTCGAAGCTGGCGACCTTCGGTTTCTGCTTCGGGGGTTTCTGCTCGCTGGAGCTGGCGCGTACCGGCGCACCGCTGAAGGCCGCCGTGTCGTTCCACGGCACCATCGACACCCAGAACCCGGCGGGTGCCAAGCTCATCCAGGGTTCAGTGCTGGTGCTGCACGGCGCATCCGATCCACTGGTGCCAAAAGCGCAACTGCCGGCGTTTGAAGATGAAATGAACGCGGCTGGGGTGGATTGGCAATTGCTGAGCTACGGCGGCGCGGTGCATTCCTTCACCGACCCGCACGCCAATGTGCCGGGTAAGATGATGTATGACGCGAAAACGGCCAAGCGGGCGTTCAAGTCGATGCATGATTTGTTGGATGAAGTGTTCAAGGGCTGATCCCTCAGCGCCCACAGATCGTTCCCACGCTCCGCGTGGGAATGCCTCACTGGACGCTCCGCGTCCGCTCCTTGTGACGCGGAGCGTCAAGGGCTGCATCCCCACGCAGAGCGTGGGAACGATCATCGTGAGGGCAACTCTATCCTGTCTGTTTCACCGGGCACCGTCGGCCAATCCCCCGCCGCCCAACGCTGCCTTGCCTGCTCGATAACCGCCGGATCACTCGCGACAAAATTCCAATTGATCCGCCGTGGCCCATCCAGCGGCGCGCCGCCAAACACCACCAGGTGGCACTCCGTCTCGGCAAACAGCGCCATCTCTTGACCCGCCGGCAACACCACCAGGCTGTGTACCTCTAGCGGCTCACCGTCCAGTTGCGCGTCGCCGTCCAGCACATACACCGCCCGTTCCTCATGCTCGTCAGGAATCAGCAGGGTGGTGGCCGTCTGCATCCGTACTTCGGCATACAGGGTGGGCGACAGCACCGGCACCGGTGACCTCAGGCAGAAACCACTGCCGGCGATCAGGCGAATCTGCACCCCCAGGTTGTCACTGACCGGCAGGCTCGCCGCCGGGTGATGGCTGTAGTGCCCCGGCCCGGTTTCGTGATCCTTGGGCGACGCCAGCCACACTTGCAGGCCGTGCAGGTTGAATCCTGCGGCCTTGACGGCCTCGGGCGTGCGTTCGACGTGGGCAATCGCGCTACCGGCAGTCATCCAGCTGACGTCGCCGGCTTGCACCACCTGGTCCGAACCCAGGCTGTCCTTGTGCTGCAAGGTGCCTTCGAACAGGTAGGTGAGGGTGGAGAGGCCGATATGCGGGTGCTGGCGGATATTCATGCCGCTGCCTGGCGCATAGCGGGTCGCCAGCATATGGTCGAAAAACACGAAGGGCCCGACGCTGCGGCATTCACGGGAGGGTAGTGGGCGCAGGATGGGTTGGCCTTCGACATCTTCGGGGCGAGGGCGGATCACGGTGAGAGAAGTCATGGTGCGTCCCAGTCTGAGCGGGTTAGGTGCTGCTGAGCATAACCCGCTCGGTAGGATGTTGCCGCTATTGGCTGAAGGCGCCTTCCGACAGCTTTGTCTCGATAGTGACTTCGGCGGTGGTCATAAGCTTGTGCACGGGGCAGCGATCTGCCACACGGTGCAGTTCGTCGCGTTGCTCGTCGGTGAGCACGCCCTTGAGCGTCAGCTTGACGTTGAGCTTGTATTTGCCTTTTTGCTCTTCGGTGGCGTCGTGGGTGACTTCGACGGTCACGCCAGTCAGCGGGATATCCTTTTTCTGTGCATAGAGCCTGACGGTCAGGGCTTTGCACGACGCCAGTGCGGCATCGAAGTAATCATGGGGGGATGGCGCCGAATCATCGCCGCCCAGGCTTTTGGGCAGGTCGGTAAACAACTCATGGTTGTCGATGTTCACGCTATGACGGAAGTTGTCCTGGTTCAGGGTATTAACGGTAACAGGCATGGTAAACCTCATGGGGTGGCAGGATGAAGGTCATGCAGTTATAGAGCATGCTGGCACTTCGGTGTTCCGTGTTTTTTGCCGGATGAACCCTGGCAGCGTGAGCAAGGTCTACCCGTATCAGCCCTTATCGAGATTTTATCGTGCCCTTGACCCGCCTGACGCTGGCCCTGTTGCTCACCGCCAGCAGCCTTGCTGTGCAGGCTCGCGACTACGCCTACAGTGATGCCCACCTGCATTACGTGGATTTCTTCCAGGAAACCGCGGGCATGGACAAACTGCTGCAGGCCATGGCCGACAGCCGCATCGAACATGTGATGATTTCCGGCATTCCCGTTGCAAAAAAATGGCACGAAGACGAGCCCAAGCGGCCGCGTTACTACGCGGGGGACGACGCCGATGCCTACTGGTACAGCGCCACCGACGTGATTGTCGCGGCAGCGGTCAACAAACTGACCCCCGAACAGCGCCGCCGCTTTCATCCGTTCCTGTCCGGCTTCAACCCCAATGACAAGAACTCGGCCGCCCATATCCAGCGCATGCTCGACCTCAACCCAGGGCTGTGGCAGGGCATCGGCGAAGTATTCACGCGCCATGACGACCTCACGGCCATCACGGCAGGCGACACCCCGCGCGCCAATAACGAAGCCATGACCCGCATCTATCACCTGGCGGCAGAAAACGATCTGCCGGTGATGCTGCACTCCAACATCACCTCCAAGCGCGAGCGCAACCCGTTGTACCTGGCCGAAGTGGAAGAGCCGCTGCGCAACCATCCGCACACCCGCTTTATCTGGGCCCATGCCGGCACCAGCAAGGAAATCCATCGTCACCAGGTGCAGATGGACTTTTTGCTGCCAACCTTGAGTCGCCTGCTGGAGGCTTATCCCAACCTGTACATCGATCTGTCATGGAGCATGCTCACGCCGTATCTGTTGGACGATGCCGGTCAGCCCCGCCCCGAGTGGGTAAAGCTGGTGGAACGCTTCCCTGAGCGGTTTATGTTGGGTTCGGACGTAGTAGGGCGATTCAATAAGTTGGGTAAGGAAATGCGTAGCTTCGACCCCTTTTTGGATGCCTTGCCTGAGGACGTCGCCCAGAAAGTGGCGCGGGACAACTTCCTGGCCATCCTGCCTAAAGCTACCCGCGATGGTACGCCGCGTTGATATCGCGTTTTCGTCTTACGCAAAGGCACTCATAGGCCGATACCTTTCAAGAGCCAGCTGCAAATGGATGCAGCGCATTTGGAAGGAACCAAGGCATGAGTATCAGAAGTCTGAATATCGCCCCGCGCGCCGGCCTGGGCTTTGGCGTGTTGGCGTTGATGGTGTTCGCGTTGGGCGGCTTCGCCCTGTTGCAGATGGCCAATATGCGCCAGCAGTCCGATCAGGTGGAGAACAACTGGCTACCCAGCGTGATGGCGGTAGGGGAGATGAGCCAGGACCTGTTGCGGGTGCGTGCGCTGACCCTGCGCTTGTTGCTCAATCGTGCCCCCCAGGCGCTGGCGCAGAATGAGCAGAAGCTCAGCGACCTCAAGAACGGCCTGCACCAGGCGCAGAGCTTGTATGAAGCGCTGATCGTGCTGCCCGAGGAACGCACGCTGTTCGACCGTTTCAAGGCCCAGGAGCAGCAATACCTGCAACGTCAGGAGCAGGTCATGGAGCTTTCCAAGAGCAATCAGTTGGACGACGCGATCAAGGTGGTCAACGGCGAGATGAATCAACTCGCCGACGAAATGGCCGTCACTCTGCATGACCTGGTCAAACTCAACAAAACCAATGCCAACCTGGCCGCGAACGTGGCGCAGAGCGTGTTCAGCCAGTCGCGCAGTTGGGTGGTGGGCATGATTGCACTGACGGCGCTGATCACCATCGGCCTGGCCGTGTGGCTGACCCGCAGCATTGTGCTGCCCCTGGCGCAGTCGCTGAAAGTCGCCCAGGGCGTGGCCAGCGGCGATCTGACCGGCGAGATCAACGTCACCGGCAAGGACGAGCCCGCGCGTTTGCAGCAAGCGCTCAAGGGCATGCAGGAACACCTGCGGGACACTATCCGGCAGATCGCCGAATCGTCGAACCAACTGGCCTCCGCTTCCGAGGAGCTCAGTTGCGTGACCGAGGATGCCACCCGTGGCCTGCACCAGCAGAACCAGGAAATCGAGCAAGCAGCGACGGCGGTCAATCAGATGACGGTGGCCGTGGAGGAGGTGGCCAGCAACGCGGTGGCCACGTCCCAGGCGTCCCGGGAGTCCGACCGCATCGCCCAGCAGGGGCGTGAACAGGTGCAGCAGACGGTGGTGTCGATCGAGGCGCTGGCCTCGGATGTGACGGCGAATGCCACGCAGGTCGAGGATTTGGCGCAGAAGGTCTATGGCATCAGCAAGGTGCTGGATGTGATCCGTTCAATTGCCGAGCAGACCAACCTGCTGGCGCTGAATGCGGCCATCGAGGCCGCCCGGGCGGGGGACGCCGGGCGTGGGTTTGCGGTGGTGGCCGATGAAGTGCGGGCGCTGGCGCATCGCACGCAGCAGTCCACCCAGGAAATCGAGCTGATGATCAGCGGCATCCAGCAGGGTACCGATCAGGCGGTCAGTTCCATGCAACACAGTAATACGCGGGCACACGCCACGCTGGAAATCGCCAAATCGGCGGGGACAGCGTTGGAGGCGATTGCGTCGGCGTTTACCTTGATCAATGAGCGAAACCTGGTGATCGCCAGTGCGTCGGAGCAGCAGGCGGCGGTGGCGCGGGAGGTGGATCGCAACCTGATGAATATTCGTGATCTGGCGCATCAGACGTCTACCGGGGCGAACCAGACGAGTGCGGCGAGCCAGGAGTTGTCGCGGTTGGCGGTGGGCTTGAACAGCATGGTGGCGCGGTTTTCGGTGTAGGGCTCAGAATCCGGTTGGCCCCTTCGCGAGCAAGCCCGCTCCCACACTTGACCGCATTCCAAAGGATGTACTCGGTCAAATGTGGGAGCGGGCTTGCTCGCGAAGCAGGCGACTCGGTCTAAAATCCAGCACCCATAAAAAAGCCCCGAACCAGTCGGGGCTTTTTCATGCAATCAAGCTACAGGTGTTACTTACCCTGCCAGCGTTTCAGCACCAGGGTGGCGTTAGTGCCACCGAAGCCGAAGCTGTTGCTCATCACGGTGTCGATCTTGGCGTTTTCAACGGTCTTGAGCTGGATCGGCATATCAGCGACGGCCGGGTCCAGTTCATCGATGTTGGCCGAGCCGGCAATGAAGTTGCCTTCCATCATCAGCAGGCAGTAGATCGCTTCGTGAACGCCGGCGGCGCCCAGGGAGTGACCCGACAGGCTCTTGGTGGAGCTGATGGCCGGAGCCTTGTCGCCGAATACCGCACGCACGCCTTCCATTTCCTTGGCGTCGCCGACCGGAGTCGAGGTGCCGTGGGTGTTCAGGTAGTCGATTGGGGTATCCACGGTGGACATTGCCATCTGCATGCAACGGATGGCGCCTTCACCGCTTGGTGCAACCATGTCGTAGCCGTCGGACGTCGCGCCGTAGCCAACGATTTCCGCGTAGATTTTGGCACCACGGGCCAGAGCGTGTTCCAGCTCCTCGACCACCACCATGCCGCCACCGCCGGCAATGACGAAACCGTCACGCTTGGCGTCGTAGGCGCGGGAGGCCTTTTCCGGGGTTTCGTTGTACTGGGTGGACAGTGCGCCCATGGCGTCGAACAGGAACGATTGGCTCCAGTGCTCTTCTTCACCACCGCCGGCGAACACGATGTCCTGCTTGCCCAGCTGGATCTGCTCGACCGCAGTACCGATGCAGTGAGCACTGGTGGCGCACGCCGAGGAGATCGAGTAGTTCACGCCCTTGATGGCAAATGGCGTGGCCAGGCAGGCCGAAACGGTGCTGCCCATGGTCCGCGTGACACGGTACGGGCCAACGCGCTTCACGCCTTTTTCGCGCAGGATGTCCAGCGCTTCCATCTGGTTGAGGGTCGATGCGCCGCCCGAGCCGGCGATCAGGCCGGTGCGTACGTTGGAAACCTGGTCGTCGCTCAGGCCGGAGTCGGCGATGGCGTCTTTCATGGCCAGGTAGGCGTAGGCGGCAGCGTGGCCGACGAAGCGATAGATCTTGCGATCGATCAGTTCTTCGAGGGGCAGGTCGATGGAGCCGGAAACCTGGCTACGCAGACCCATTTCGGCATATTCCGGGTTGAAGCGGATGCCAGGGCGACTTGCACGCAGGTTAGCGGTGACGGTCTCTTTGTCATTGCCCAGGCAAGAAACGATGCCCAGACCAGTGATAACGACGCGGCGCATGCGGATAACCCTTAAAAGTTGTCAGTGGAAGTGAATACGCCGACCCGAAGGCCTTCGGCAGTATAGATCTCGCGACCGTCGACGCTCACCGAACCATCGGCGATGGCCAGGTTCAGCTTGCCCTTGAGGACGCGCTTGATTTGAATGTTGTAGGTGACTTTCTTGGCGGTCGGCAGGACCTGGCCAAAGAACTTCACTTCGCCCGAACCCAGGGCGCGACCGCGACCCGGCAAGCCTTGCCAGCCGAGGAAGAAACCGACCAACTGCCACATGGCGTCAAGGCCCAGGCAGCCTGGCATGACAGGATCGCCTTCGAAGTGGCAGGCAAAGAACCACAGGTCCGGGGTGATATCCAGCTCGGCGACCAATTCACCTTTGCCGTACTTGCCACCCTCTTCGCTGATATGGGTGATGCGATCCACCATCAGCATGTTCGGGGCGGGCAGTTGCGCGTTACCTGGGCCGAACAGCTCACCGCGACTGCAGCGCAGCAGGTCTTCCCGGGTAAAGGCGTTTTGTTTGGTCATGCGAGCTCCTCAATAATCCCATGCGGCAGGGTAGGGTAAATCTTCCCGAACCGACTGAAGCGTTACGCCTCATACCGGCAGCCTACACATAGACTATTGCGTTGTAGTGAAAGTCACAGCGGCAAGGCACTGAATGTACACTTGTTCACTGAAATTTTAAACCGGGCCTGTTTATCGGTCCGTTTGGGTGCCTAAGACTGCCGCACTTTCGTCTTTCACGCCAGTCGGAGTTGGCTGATGGCGTGGCGCTATTGCACCCAACGTTGCAGGATTTGCTGCAAATCCGTGCGTTTGAATGGCTTGGCCAGGTAATCGTTCATCCCGGCGGCCAGGCAGGCTTCGCGGTCGCCCTGCAAGGCGTTGGCGGTGAGGGCGATGATCGGCAGGTCAGCGCAGCCCGGCAATTGGCGAATCTGCCGGGTCGCCTCGTAGCCATCGATCAGCGGTAACCGGCAGTCCATCAGGATTGCGGTGAAAATCAGGCTTTCGGCACTGCGGATCGCCTCGGCGCCGTCGGTGGCCAGGCTGACTTCAAAGCCCAGGCTGCGCAACATGGCTTCGACCACGGTGCGGTTGACCGGGTTGTCCTCCACCAGCAACACATGGCGGCCATCACCGGCGCTGCTTTTGCCGTCGCCGTCATGGGCAATCTTCGGCAAGTATTGCTGGTCGATGGCCAGGGGGATTTCCAGGGTAAACACCGAGCCACGGTTTTCTTCGCTTTGCGCGCGCAACGTGCCGCCCATGCGTTCGGCCAGGGTGCGGGCGATGGGCAGGCCCAGGCCGGTACCGCCGTAGCGTCTGGAGATGGAGCTGTCGGCCTGCTGGAACGCGTCGAACATCAGCTCCAGGCGATCGGCCGAAATGCCAATGCCGCTGTCACGCACGGTGCAGGTAAACCACAGCAGTTCGTGATCGAGGGGTTGCCACTGCGGCTCGATGGTCACGTTGCCCTGTTCGGTGAACTTCAAGGCGTTGCCGATCAGGTTTACCAGGATTTGCCGGATGCGCGTCGGGTCACCCTGCACTTGCAGGGCGGCCATGCCCGGCGGAATCAGCAGCTCCAACACCAGCCCGCGTTGTACGGCGCTGTGCTGGAAGGCTTGGGCGCAACTGTTGATCAAGTCTGCCAGGTTGAACGGAATATGCTCCAGCTCCAGGGCGGCCCGTTCGATGCGCGAGAAGTCGAGGATATCGTTGATGACCTTGAGCAAATGCTCGGTGGACTCGGAGGCCAGCGCCGCGTATTCGGTCTGCTCCTCGGTCATCTCGGTGGTTTCCAACAGTTGCAGCATCCCCAGTACGCCGTTCATCGGCGTACGCAGCTCATGGCTCATCATCGCCAGGAAATCCGACTTGGCGTTGTTCGCCCGTTCCGCCTCTTCGCGGGTCTGGATCAGCTGGGCCATGGCCTGGTGTTGCTCGCGGCTGGCCTGGTTGAGGCCTTCGGCCAGGTTGTTGATATGCCGCGACAGGTCGCCCAGCTCCGAGTCATCGACAATCGGCAGCGGTGTCTTGTAGTCGCCTTGCTGGATCGCCTTGACCGCGTGGCCCATGGCGCTGATCGGCTGCGACAGGCTCGCGGCCAGGCGCCGTGCCAGCAGGAACGTAAACAACAGGGCAAACAGCGCCAGGATGCCCGCCTTGAACAGGATTTCCTGCTGGCGCTGGCTGAAGGCGTCGTTGGACATGCCGACGATCACCCGTCCCAGGTAATCCGCGCGGGGCGGCTTGGGTTCGTTGAGGTTGTCCTGGAAGAAGTCATTGCCCAGCTGGATATGTTGCAGGCGGATCGGCGCCTGGAAGACTTTGACCGACAGCGAGCGGTCATGGGTTTCCGAGGGTTGTTCAACGTACACCAGGATGTTCTCGGCGCTGTCCTGGATCTCCAGGAAGCGCACATGGGGCGTCGCCAGTGTCGCGCGCAGCAGGCTCTCCAGCACATCGTTGTTGCCGGAAATCACCCCGTATTCGGTGGCGGGCGCTAGCTGGTTGGCGATCAGTTGGCCGGTGTGGTCCAGCTCCTGGCGCAAATCCTGGATGCGCACGAAGGTAAAGAAGCTGATCAACAGCAACGTCAGCAACAGTGCCGGGCCCAGGGTAATAAGCTGGGTGCGGGTGTTGATATCCCAACGACGACGCAGGGTCATGGGCGTTTTTCTCCTTCGGCCAACCGGGCGGCGACGTTGGTTTCATCAACCTCTTCGAGCCCCAGCGAGCGTGCGACTTGCGGGTTGCCCGCGACTTTGAAGTGTTCCGGGTACAGCGTGCGTGGCCAGGTGGCCGGTGGCTGGTCCAGCAGGCGGTCGAGCACTGCCAGCCAATCGCTCTGGTCGCTGTAGGTGCTGGCCAGGCTGCCGGCCCGGACGAACCCGGCATTGGGCCCCACCAGCGGCAATTGCCGGGCGTAGCTGCTCAACAGCAGGTTTTTCGCGGTTTTCGGGTTGTAGAGTTGCGGGTCATCGAGGCCGAGCAGCACATCACTGCTCTTGAACAGGTTTTGCAACGGGCGGCTGTCATTGGTGTTTTCCCACAGCTGCGGCACTACTTCCAGGCCCATGGGCGTGGCGTACTCACGCAGTTCTGGCAGGAGGAACTCGCTGTCGGCCGCGTAGAGCACGCCGATGCGCCGGGCCTGGGGCAGGATGCTGGCGATCAACTGCAACTGGCGCGCCAACGGCGGGTCGCTCCACAGCAGGCTGATCCTGGGCGGCAGGTGGTTGCCCAGGCGTTGCCGGGCTTGCAGGCGACTGATGCGCAGCACCAGGGTCGGCGGGCCCTGGGCGTCTTGCAGGCGCCAGTCGAGCCCCGCCAGGTCCAGCAGGACCAGGCGCGTGCTCGCGGGCAGGCGGCCCGGTGCGGGCAAGTCCTTGAGCGGGGTAAAGGTGACATGGTCTTCCGGGCGTGCCTTGGCCAGGGCTTCGGTGAAGGCCTGTACGCCAGCGCCGTCGTCGTCGGCGGTCAGCAGGATATCGGCAGTCCAGGCCGGCACACTGAACAGCAGGCACAGCAACAGCAGGGCGCGCCGCCAAAGCCTTGGCCTATAGACGTGGGTCATCCTTGACTGAGCGCCCATGTCAGAACTCTAGCTCCGCACTGAAATAGAGCACATGACGCGAGTCGTAGTTGTTATCGGCCCAGGTGGTGGGCTGGTTATCGAGGCGTTGTTGCAACATGCCGGCCAGCTCCACGTTGGCTTTGCCCAGGGCAATGCGCTTGGCCACCCGCAGGTCGACCCGTTCGAAGCGATATTGGTTGAGGGCATCGTCGCCATAATAGAACAGCGCGCTGGACCAGCCCCGGCCCCATTCCCGCAGCCAGCCGGCCGAGCCACTGTTACGTGCGGTCTGGGCCTTGTCCTTGGGGTTGCTGGTGGTTGCATCGACGTAAGCATAGGTCAGCCGCAGGCGGTCGGCGCTGCTCATGCGCCAGTCGAATTGGGATTCGGCGCCGGTAAACCGCGAGCTGTTGGCGTTGCTGGCAATGTACTGGTTATTGCGCAACGGAGAACTGATCATTTCGGTGATCTCGTCGTAGAACAGCTTCACGTCCAGGTTCAGCCCGATGTCGGCGAAGAAGCCGTTGTAGCCCAGCTCCCGCGAGCGCATCAGCTCTTTGTCGAGGTTGCCCGGGCCACGTGTCACCACAAAGTACTGGCCGGTATTCTGCCCGTAGGCCGGTGAACTGAGGTTGGTGACGCGGTAGCTCCAGTTGACGTTGTTCTCGAACATGTCTGGCGAGCGGATCGCCTCGGAATACACCGCGCGCAAACCGTGGCGCGGGTTGATCAGGTAGTTGACCGCCACCCGTGGCGTCAGCGAGCTGCCGCTCAGGTGGGTGTCTTCGAACATCGCACCGCCCTGCAACAACCAGTGCTCGCTGGCGCGCCATTCCAGTTGGCCGAACAGGCGCCAGGTGGTGTCGTCCAGGGTGCCGTTGAAGTAGGTGTCGGAGTCGGCGCGGTCATAGCGATAATTCACACCGCTGACCAGGCGCAGGCTGTCGGACAGGCTCAGGGTGTCCTGAATCTCCAGGTCGTAGCGGCTTTCGCGGGTGCTTTGGTTGATGTCGCCGCACACGCTCTGGTTGGCACCGTTGCGCCACTGGTCCAGGACCTGGTTACCCAATGCTTGCTCGTCGGCGCTGCCCGGCGGGGCGACGCCCTGGCTGTAGCTGTCCATGTGCCGCGCCAGTTGTTCGGCGTAGTTGGGGTTGAGCTGCCAAAGCCGCGTCAATTCGGGGCTGAACGAGACCTTGGCGTCACAGGCCTTCCAGATCTGCTGGCGATCCCACTGTTGGGCCGAGCCCTGGATATACAGGCTGTGCTCGGGGTTGAAGTCGAAGTTCCAGCGCAGGGATGCGGCATAGTCCTTGGCAGCGACGTCGGAATTGTTGCCACCTTCGGTAATCCCGTCGAATACCGGCGTGTAGGTATAGGGCCGCTGGTTGGTCCCTTCCTTGGCATTCAGTTGCCAGTCGATGCTTTGTTGCGCGTTCAACGTTTGGCTCACGGCCAGGCTGAAGCGGTTGAGGCGACGGCTGTCGCGGCGGTCGGCGCCGGCGGCATCGCTGTCAAAGCCGTCGTCCTGTTGCCCGGACAGGGACAGGCGTAGGTCGCCGGTGTCCCAGCGCACGCCTTGGCTGGCATAAAAGTCGTTGATCCCGCGCTCACCGCGGATGACTTTCACCCGTGTGCCCTGGCTGTTGGCCGGCGAGCGCGTCAGGATATTCACCACCGCCATCAGCGCATTGGCGCCGTAGCTGACGGTGTTGGGGCCACGGAACACTTCGATGCGCTCGATATCTTCCATGGCCACTGGAATGTCGCTCCAGTCCACGGTCGCCAGGCCGGCGCGGTATACCGAGCGCCCGTCGATCAACACCTGCATGCGCCGTGCGTCGCTGGCGCTGGTGCCGTGGTAGTTCACCGCCGCCTGGTTGCCGGTGGTGTAGCCGACCATCATTCCCGGCACCAGGCGCAGCAGCTCGCTGATGTCCCGCGCGCCGCTGGCCTTGATCAACTCGCTGTCGATCACCGTCATGCTGCCCGGCACGGCGGCGGCCGATTGCTTCAGGCGGGTGGCAGTGAGCACCTGCGGCAGCGGTTGGCTGTCGAGGAACAGATCGTCGGCCAAAGCCGTGCCGCTGCACAGCAGCATCAGCAGCAGGGATGAACGGGGAGGAGGGCCCAAATACACGGAACGGCCTTGATAATTGCGGATAGCCGCCCATGTTAACTGAGGTCGGGCCATTTGCCAGTCGTAGGACTTGCAATTACTTCACACAAATGTGGCATTTTCTGACATTCCCACGAATTGACGTGGGGGCTGGCTGCAAGCGGGTCGCTCCGTATAATGCCGCCATCGCCACTGGTATGGATTAACGGATTGCATATGACTGAACAGCGCCCTATTGCGGTCCTCGGAGGCGGAAGTTTTGGCACCGCCGTGGCTAACCTGCTGGCCGAAAACGGCCACGCGGTACGCCAGTGGATGCGTGATCCCGAGCAAGCCGAGGCCATCCGGGTACACCGCGAAAACCCCCGATACCTTAAAGGCATCAAGATCCACGCGGCGGTCGAACCCGTCACGGACTTGCTGGCAACCCTGACGGCGTGCGACCTGTGCTTCGTCGCGCTGCCGTCCAGCGCCTTGCGCGCGGTGCTGGCGCCCCATGCCGAGCGCTTGGCCGGCAAGCTGCTGGTCAGCCTGACCAAGGGCATCGAGGCGCAGACCTTTATGCTGATGAGCGAAATCCTCACCGAGATCGCCCCCGAGGCGCGCATTGGCGTGTTGTCCGGGCCGAACCTGGCGCGGGAAGTCGCCGAGCACGCGCTGACCGCCACGGTGGTCGCCAGTGAAGATGAGGAACTGTGCGAGCGGGTCCAGGCCGTGCTGCATGGCCGCACCTTCCGCGTCTACGCCAGCGGCGACCGCTTTGGTGTCGAACTGGGCGGCGCGTTGAAAAACGTCTACGCGATCATCGCCGGCATGGCGGTGGCGCTGGGCATGGGTGAAAACACCAAGAGCATGTTGATCACCCGAGCGCTGGCCGAGATGACCCGCTTTGCGGTGAACCAGGGCGCCAACCCGATGACCTTCCTCGGGCTCGCCGGCGTGGGCGACTTGATCGTCACCTGCTCGTCGCCGAAAAGCCGCAACTACCAGGTCGGTTTCGCCCTGGGCCAGGGCTTGAGCCTGGAGGACGCGGTGACGCGCCTGGGCGAAGTGGCCGAAGGCGTCAACACCCTCAAGGTGCTGAAGGCCAAGGCTCAGGAAGTCGGCGTGTATATGCCGTTGGTCGCCGGGTTGCACGCGATCCTGTTTGAAGGGCGCACCTTGAACCAGGTCATCGAGCTGCTGATGCGCGCCGAGCCGAAAACCGATGTCGATTTTATTTCCACCAGTGGTTTCAACTGAGGAACGCGTCATGAACGATCAGAAAGCAGCGCCCAAGTACGAATCCATTGTGTTGCGCATCCTGTGGATGCTGGTGTTTGTCCTGGTGTGGCAGGTCGCGCAGTTCCTGCTCGGCGCCTTGGTGGTGGTGCAACTGATCTACCGCCTGGTGTACGGCGCGCCGAACCTGGGCCTGATGAACTTCGGCGACAGCCTCAGCCAGTTCCTCGCGCAGATCGGCCGCTTCGGCAGCTTTCACACCGAGCAAAAGCCGTGGCCATTCGCCGATTGGCCAACCCCGCGCGCACCCGAGGGAGAAGCCGCCCACAGCGTGCCGCCCGCGCCGCACCCGGTGCGCGATGAAGAGCCAAAACTGTGAAGCTGTGGATTTTGCGCCACGGTGAGGCCGAAGGGCATGCCCGCACGGATGCCGAGCGCAACCTCACCGAACATGGCCGTGGCGAAGTCTTGCGCAGTGCTGCGCACCTGATCGGCCTGCCCCTCAGTGCGATCATCGCCAGCCCCTATGTGCGGGCGCAGCAGACCGCACAACTGGTGCGCCAGGCCTTGGGCTTTGAGCCGCAAATTCGCACGGTGCCGTGGCTGACCCCCGAGGGCAACCCGCTGCAAGTGCTGGAAAAACTCGACACCGATGACAACGTGCTGCTGGTCAGCCACCAGCCGTTGGTGGGCAGCCTGATCAGCTTTTTGCAGCATGGCCATCAGCGTCAGCCGCAACCGATGCACACCGCGAGCCTCGCGGAACTGGAAGGGGATTTCCCGCTGGCGGGGCTGATGAGCCTGGTCAGCGTGAAGAATCCGTAGGCTGAATCGCTGCTTTGTGTGTGCTATATAGTCAGCCAAGCAAGTGCTTGGTTGGCTATGATCGGACCACAAAGGAGCGCGTCCCATGCCCGTCGCTTTTCGTTTGCCGTTGCAGGTCTTCTTTGAACGTGAAGCGCGCCATCCGCGCAAAACCTTTCTGGTGCAGCCCGTTGGCGGTGGCGAGGTGCACAGCCTCACCTGGGGCGAAGTCGGCCACCAGGCCCGTTGCGCCGCGCACTGGCTGCGTGCCCGCGAACTGCCCCGTGGTTCGCACATTGCCCTGATCTCGAAAAACTGCGCGCACTGGATCATCGCCGACCTGGCGATCTGGATGGCCGGGCATGTCTCGGTGCCGCTGTACCCCAACCTCACTGCCGACTCCGTCGCTCATGTGCTGACGCACTCCGAGACGGCGCTGGTGTTCATCGGCAAGTTGGACGATTGGCCCGCCATGGCGCCCGGTGTGCCCGCAGGTGTGCCGACCATCAGCCTGCCGCTGTGCCCGTCCGGCGCGTTTGATTTCAGCTGGGCCGACCTGCAAGCCTGCACGCCTATTCAAGACAACCCAGAGCCTGCGGCATCGGACCTTGCGACCATCATCTACACCTCCGGCACCACCGGCCTGCCCAAGGGCGTGATGCACAGTTTCGGCGCCCTGGGCTTTGCCGCCACGCGCGGCACCGAAGTGTTTGGCCTGGGGGAGGGTGACCGGTTGTTGTCGTACTTGCCGCTGTGCCATGTGGCCGAGCGGATGTTTGTTGAGATGGCGGCGATCTATACCGGGCAAACCGTATTTTTCGCCGAGAGCCTGGATACCTTTCTGACAGACCTGCGCAGGGCGCGGCCGACGGCGTTGTTTGGTGTGCCGCGCATCTGGACCAAATTCCAGCTGGGCGTCTACGCCAAGATCCCGCAAAAGCGCCTCGATACCTTGTTGCGCCTGCCGTTTATCGGCAAGCGTGTGGGCCATAACGTGCTCGCCGGCCTCGGCCTGGATGCGCTGCGCATCGCCCTGTCCGGCGCGGCGCCGGTGCCCGAGGCGCTGCTGCGCTGGTATCAACGCCTGGGCCTGGATGTGCTGGAGGTGTATGGCATGACCGAAAGTTGCGGCTATTCCCATGTGTGCCGCCCCGGCCAGCAGACAATCGGCTGGATCGGCCAGCCATGCCCGGGTGTTGAAGTGCGCATCGACGCCTCGGGTGAAGTGCAGGTGCGCAGCGGTGCGACCATGCTCGGTTACTTCAAGGACCCCGGGAAGACCGCCGAGACCCTCACCGCCGATGGCTTCCTGCGCACCGGCGACAAGGGCGAGCAGGACGCCGACGGCCGCCTGCGTCTGACCGGGCGGCTCAAGGAAATCTTCAAGACCAGCAAAGGCAAATACGTGGCCCCGGCGCCGATTGAAAACCGCCTGGCCGAACATGCCCACATCGAGCAGGTGTGCGTGGTCGGCGATGGCCTTGGCGCGCCGCTTGCGTTGTGTGTGCTATCGGCGCTGGCGCACGACCGCCAAGCCCTGCACGGCAGCCTTGAACGCTGGCTGGAGGCGGTCAACCAGGGGTTGGATAAACATGAGCGCCTGCGCCAATTGGTGGTGGTGAATGACAACTGGGCGGTGGAAAACGGCTTCCTCACGCCGACCCTGAAGATCAAGCGCAACGTGATCGAATCGACTTACGGTGCACATTTGCAGACTTGGAGCGAGCGTTCCGAATCCGTTCTGTGGCAGGATTAGGCTCATCATAAAACCAACAAAGGACTCCCCCATGGGCCTGTGGCGCACCCAACCCAACATCGAACAACTCAACGCAATCCAGAAAAACACCATTGGTGAACTGCTGGACATCCGCTTCGAAAGCTTCGACGACGAATCCCTGACCGCCAGCATGGTGGTCGACCACCGTACCCATCAGCCCTACGGCTTGCTGCACGGCGGCGCGTCGGTGGTGCTGGCGGAAAGCGTCGGCTCCATGGCGGCCTACCTGTGTATCGACGCCAGCAAGTTTTATTGCGTGGGCCTTGAGGTCAACGCCAACCACCTGCGCGGTGTGCGCAGCGGGCGGGTGACGGCGGTGGCGCGGGCGATCCATATCGGCCGCACCACCCAGGTGTGGGACATCCGCTTGACCAACGACGACGGCAAGGCCAGTTGCGTTTCGCGCCTGACCATGGCCGTGGTGCCGCTGGGCGAGCAGCCGCCGGCGCGATAGGCGTGGCGTGAGTGTCATCATTCCTGGCAGTTACAGTCATTGCTGTTGCGGCCAGGCGTGGTGACAATCGATTTCTGTTTTTGTAGATGAGTCCGGTATGTCGCAGCACGTGTTTTTTGCCCACGCCAATGGTTTCCCTTCGGCTACGTACGGCAAGTTGTTTGCCGCCCTGGCCCCGGAATACGCCGTGGCTCACTTGCCGCAGCACGGTCACGACCCCAGGTTTCCGGTGGACGATAACTGGCAGAACCTGGTAGACGAGTTGATCCACCACCTGGAACAGCAGCCGGAACCGGTGTGGGGCGTCGGTCATTCCTTGGGGGGCGTGCTGCACCTGCATGCGGCCATGCGTTGCCCGCAGTTGTACCGTGGCGTGGTGATGCTTGACTCGCCAGTGCTGACCCGTGCCGACCGCTGGGTGATCCGCGCCGCCAAGCGCCTGGGGTTTATCGACCGCCTGACCCCGGCCGGGCGCACCCTGGGCCGGCGTGAAGAGTTCAATGACCTGGACAGCGCGCGCAGCTACTTTGCCGGCAAAACCCTGTTTCGCGGTTTCGACCCGGAATGCTTCGACGCGTACTTGCAACATGGCCTGCACCAGGTGGGCGACCGCCTGCGCCTGCGCTTTGACCCGGCCACCGAAATCAGCATCTACCGGGGCGTGCCCCACACCAGCCCCGGCCAGGTGCGCCAGTTGAAAGTGCCGCTGGCGGTGGTGCGTGGCCGCCAGAGCCGGGTGGTAATGCGTCACCACGCCAGCGGCGTCGATCGCCTGCCCATGGGCGAAATGCTCACCATGCCCGGCGGTCATATGTTCCCCCTCGAACGCCCCCAGGACACCGCGACCTTGATCAAAAACCTGTTCTCCCGCTGGGCCGCCCGTGAGGGCCACTGCGCATGAGCGCGCCGGTGGAAGAAGTGCGCCTGAGCCTGCCCCATATACAGCTGGCGGCCCATCTGTTCGGGCCCGAAGACGGTTTGCCGGTGATCGCCCTGCATGGCTGGCTGGACAACGCCAACAGCTTTGCGCGGCTGGCGCCGAAGCTTCAGGGCTTGCGCATCGTCGCCTTGGACATGGCGGGGCATGGGCATTCGGCGCATCGTCCTGCAGGGGCCGGTTATGCCTTGTGGGATTACGTCCACGACGTGCTGCAAGTGGCCGAACAACTGGGCTGGAAACGTTTTGCATTACTTGGCCACTCCCTTGGCGCCATCGTGTCCCTGGTGCTGGCCGGTGCCTTGCCGGAGCGCGTGACCCACCTGGGTTTGATCGACGGCGTGATCCCACCGACCGCCAGCGGCGAGAACGCCGCCGAACGCCTGGGCATGGCGTTGCAGGCGCAATTGGACCTGCAAGACAAGCGCAAGCCGGTCTACGCCACCCTGGACCGTGCCGTGGAAGTGCGCATGAAGGGCCTGGTGGCGGTCAGCCGCGAAGCCGCCGAACTGCTGGCCCAGCGCGGTTTGATGCCGGTGCCGGGCGGTTACACCTGGCGTACCGACAGCCGTTTGACCCTGGCATCACCGATGCGCCTGACTGACGAACAAGCCATGGCCTTCGTGCGGCGGGTGGGTTGCCCTACGCAGTTGGTGGTCGCGGCCGACGGCATGCTGGCGAAACATCCAGAATTGCTTTCCCAGCTACCTTTCGCCGTGACCACGCTGCCTGGCGGCCATCATTTGCACCTGAATGACGAGCCCGGCGCGGCTCTTGTTGCAGACTGTTTCAATCGGTTCTTCTCTGCGCCTTGACTTGGCGGGGTCAACTGCCGAGGCTGGGCGGATTGAAAGGGAGTCAACCATGAACCATCTCAACACTGCTCTGACCTCCGCTGGCCACGGCGCGTTGATTCTATGAGCGTGCGTAACGGCTGTATCCGTATCCTCGGGCTAAGCCTGCTCAGCCCACTGGTGTTCGCCGCCGACGTGCCGGGTAGCCAGGACCTGTCCGCCGTGGCCCGGCAAGTCGACGCACAAATCGTCGACTACCGCCCCGCTGAAGAAAAGGAACGCATCTACCCCATGGGCGCGATCCGCAAGATCAGCGGCCAGTTGCGCTACGAAGGCCAGGCCACCGCACGCGGTCAGGCCACGGCGATTACCTATGAGTTGCCCGCCGAGCACAGCTCCAGCACCGCATTTACCGCCACGCGCGAGGCGTTGCAGGCCAAAGGCGCGCAGTTGTTGTTCTGGTGCAAGGCCCGTGATTGCGGAGAAAGCAGCCTGTGGGCCAACGAGATCTTCGGCAACGCCAAGCTGGTGGGGGCCGACAGCGAGCAGGAATACTTGCTGCTGCGCCTGGCCGAGCCGCAAGAGAACAGCCTGATCGCGCTGTATGCCATTACCCGTGGCAACCGCCGTGCCTATCTGCACGTGGAGCAGTTGGATGCCGGCGCGCCGCTGGGTGACCTGCTGCCCACCTCGGCCACGCTGTTGCGCGAGCTTAAAAGCACCGGCGAGCTGGACTTTCCTGCCTTGGGTGCCGAGCCGGATGACACCTGGCTGACCCTGATTTCCCGCGGGCTCAACCTCGACACCACCCTGCGTGTCAGCCTCGCCGGCCCGAATGCCGAAGCCTGGCGCCAGGCCTTGATCGGCAAGGGCGTGCGTGCCGCGCGCCTGGAGACCGGCACCGGTGACACCAAGGGCCTGCACCTGCATCTGATACGCTAGGCGTTATCGGGCGAACGGCCCCGCGCCGTTCGCCTAAGCTGTCTTCCTAACGCCTTCCTCTAGAGATACCCCATGCTCAATAACGATCGCCTGCTGGTGCAAATCCTGCTGCTGGTGCTGTTTGGTGCCAGCTTCTGGGTCATGGCGCCCTTCTGGTCGGCGCTGTTCTGGGGCGCGGTGCTGGCATTTGCCAGCTGGCCGCTGATGCGTTTGTTGACCCGCGCGCTGGGTGGCCGCGAATCGCTGGCCGCCGGCATCCTGACCCTGGGCTGGATGTTGCTGGTGGCGGTGCCGCTGGTGTGGCTGGGGTTCAACCTGGCGGATCATGTGCGCGATGCGGTGGCGTTGATCAAGGATATCCAGGTTGACGGCCTGCCCGAAGCGCCAACCTGGCTGGGTTCGATCCCGTTTGTTGGCGAGCGGCTGGTGGGCATGTGGGACAGCATCGACCAGCAGGGCGCTGCGTTGATGGTCACGCTCAAACCTTACCTGGGGCAGGTCGGCAACTGGCTGCTGGCGCGCAGTGCGCAGATCGGCGGCGGCATTCTGGAGCTGACCCTGAGCCTGGTATTCGTGTTCTTTTTCTACCGTGACGGGCCGCGCCTGGCGATGTTCGTGCACCGCCTGCTGGAGCGCTTGATCGGTGACCGTGCCGGTTACTACATCGAACTGGTGGCGGGCACCGTGCAACGGGTGGTCAACGGCGTGATCGGTACTGCGGCGGCCCAGGCGCTGCTGGCGCTGATCGGTTTCCTGATCGCCGGCGTGCCGGGCGCGCTGGTGCTGGGCATCGTCACCTTCCTGCTCAGCCTGATCCCCATGGGCCCGCCGCTGGTGTGGATCCCGGCCACGGCCTGGCTGGCGTGGAAGGGCGACTACACCTACGCGGTGTTCCTTGGCGTGTGGGGCACGTTCATCATCAGCGGCGTCGACAACGTGCTCAAGCCTTACCTGATCAGCCGTGGCGGCAACCTGCCGCTGGTGATCGTGCTGCTCGGGGTGTTTGGCGGGTTGATTGCGTTTGGGTTTATCGGCCTGTTTATCGGCCCGACGTTGTTGGCGGTGGCGTATAGCTTGCTGATGGATTGGAGTGCCACTCAGGCCCAAGGCCGCCGCGAGGACAAACCCTTATAACTGAGCGAGTGGAGATCATCGTGGGAGCTGGCTTGCCTGCGATAGCGGTGGGTCAGCCACACATGCATCAACTGACAGTCTGCTATCGCAGGCAAGCCAGCTCCCACATGGGCCTGCGCTAGCCTGTCAGTTTCGGGGCAGCCACATGACCGCAGTCAACCCACCGCCTGGGGTTTCCTCCAGGCTCAGCTTTCCGCCCAAGCGCTCCGCCGCATCCTTGGAAATCGTCATGCCCAAACCAACGCCACCGGAATTGCGGTTGCGCGAACCTTCCAGGCGATAGAACGCTTCGAACACCGCCTCACGCTGATCCGCGGCAATCCCCGGCCCATGGTCGATCACGCGGATGATCAGGGCCTCCCGGCTGTCTTCCAGTTCGACCCGCGCCGTGCCGGCATAGCGCAACGCGTTGTCGATCAGGTTGTTGAGGCACGAGCGCAAGGCCATCGGTTGTACCTGCAATGGCGCGCACGTGCCGCCGTGTTGCACGTCGGAGCCTTGGTCCTGGGCGTTCTCGCTCATGGATTCCACCAGCGCCTGCACGTCGAGCCAATGCCGGGTTTCGCTGGTGCGCTGTTCGTGCAGGTAGCTCAGGGTCGCGTCGAGCATGCCGATCATATCGTTGAGGTCCTGGCGCATCTGGCCCTGCAACTTGGGGTCTTCGATCTGTTCCAGGCGCAACTTGAGGCGTGACAGCGGCGTGCGCAGGTCATGGGACACGGCGCCGAGCATGCGCGCGCGCTGGCTGACCTGTTCGCGGATGCGCCGTTGCATCAGGTTGAAGGTCGATGCGGCCTGTTTCGCCTCGCGTGGCCCGGACTCGTCAAGGGGCGGGCTGTCGAGGTCCAGGCTCAGGCGTTCGGCGGCTTCGCTGAGGCGCTGGATCGGCCGGCTCAGCAGCTTGGCGCCGTACCAGGCGGCGATGATCAATGAGAGGAACTGGAACGTCAGCGGCACCACCGGCCCGCCAAACCAGGGGCGACGGTGTTCCTTGATCAGCGGCACCATGCTGCCGTCCGGTTGCTCGATAAAGGTTTCCTGGGGCCGCGGCGGTGGCGGGCCGTAATAGCGGAACCAGGCGATGGCCAGCACGTGGGCGAGGATGATTGCCACCAGCAATACGCCGAACAGCCGCCCGAACAACGTATTGAAGGTGGCACGCATCAGCCGATATCCCGGGCGTCGAACAGGTAGCCTTCACCGCGCACGGTCTTGATCAGCTGCGGTGCCTTGGGGTCATCACCGAGCTTCTGGCGCAGGCGCGAGACCAGCAGGTCGATGCTGCGGTCGAAGGCTTCGATGGAGCGACCCCGGGCCGCATCCAGCAACTGTTCGCGACTCAATACGCGGCGCGGCCGTTCAATAAACACCCACAGCAGGCGGAACTCGGCGTTGGACAGCGGCACCACCAGGCCATCGTCGGCCACCAGTTGGCGCAGCACGCTGTTCAAGCGCCAGGTGTCGAAGCGGATATTGGCGCGCTGCTCGGTGCGGTCATCGCGTACGCGGCGCAGGATGGTCTGGATGCGGGCCACCAGTTCACGGGGTTCGAACGGCTTGGACATGTAGTCGTCGGCGCCCAGTTCCAGGCCGATGATGCGGTCGGTGGGTTCGCAGCGGGCGGTGAGCATCAGGATCGGGATGTCCGACTCTGCGCGCAGCCAACGGCACAGCGACAGGCCGTCCTCCCCTGGCAGCATCAGGTCGAGCACCACCACGTCGAAGGTTTCGGCCTGCATGGCCACGCGCATGGCCGCGCCGTCGGTGACGCCGGTGGCGAGGATGTTGAAGCGCGCCAGGTAGTCGATCAGCAGTTCACGGATCGGCACGTCGTCATCGACAATCAGCGCGCGGGTGTTCCAGCGCTTTTCATCGGCGATCACCGAACCTTTGTGCTCGTCGTTCATGGAGACGGGAGGGGTATGCATAGTGCGGTCATCTGCCTGGTTGTGACGGTCAGCATAGGCGCCCAGCCCCATGGCTGGAAGTGCTGGACGGTGGGGCGTGCAGGCGAGGCTAGCGGTGGGGCGTGTTGGGGGCATGTCGTGAATGTATCAGCTTTGAAATAATCGGCTGAAACACCCGTTTCAGTGCGTCCTGTCAGTATTTACCGATCATCGGATCCCGCAACGGCCCTGCTTGCGCTACAATCCGCGCCGATTTCGACTTGCCTGAGAGCCCATTCCAATGTCCGTCTGCCAGACTCCTATCATCGTCGCCCTGGATTACCCCACTCGTGACGCCGCACTGAAGCTGGCTGACCAGTTGGACCCGAAGCTTTGCCGGGTCAAGGTCGGCAAGGAACTGTTCACCAGCTGTGCCGCAGAAATTGTCGGCACCCTGCGTGACAAAGGCTTCGAAGTGTTCCTCGACCTTAAATTCCACGACATTCCCAACACCACCGCCATGGCCGTGAAAGCTGCCGCCGAAATGGGCGTGTGGATGGTCAACGTGCATTGCTCCGGTGGCCTGCGCATGATGACCGCCTGCCGTGAAGTGCTGGAGCAGCGCAGCGGCCCGAAACCGCTGCTGATCGGTGTGACCGTACTGACCAGCATGGAACGCGAAGACCTGGCCGGCATCGGCCTGGACATCGAGCCGCAGGAACAAGTGTTGCGCCTCGCGGCGTTGGCGCAGAAAGCCGGCCTTGATGGCCTGGTGTGTTCGGCGTTGGAAGCCCAGGCGCTGAAGACCGCGCACCCGTCGCTGCAACTGGTGACCCCGGGGATACGTCCTGCAGGCAGTGCCCAGGATGACCAGCGCCGAATCCTGACGCCGCGCCAGGCGTTGGATGCGGGTTCTGACTACCTGGTGATTGGTCGCCCGATCAGCCAGGCGGCGGATCCGGCGAAGGCGTTGGCGGCAGTCGTCGCCGAGATCGCCTGACCCGATCATTCCCACGCTCTGCGTGGGAATGCCTCCTGTGACGCTCAGCGTCATGCTTTGGGACGCAGAGCGTCCCGGGCTGAATTCCCACGCAGAGCGTGGGAACGATCGAACCCTTCTAGTTCTGTATTCAGACCTTCAGCACCAATTTCCCAAAGTTCTCACCGTTGAACAGCTTCATCAGCGTCTCCGGGAACGTCTCCAGCCCTTCCACAATATCCTCCTTGCTCTTGAGCTTGCCCTGGGCCATCCAGCCGCCCATCTCTTGCCCGGCTGCGGCGAAGTTGGCCGCGTGATCCATCACCACAAAACCCTCCATGCGCGCACGATTGACCAGCAATGACAGATAGTTGGCCGGGCCTTTCACCGCTTCCTTATTGTTGTACTGGCTGATCGCACCGCAAATCACCACCCGCGCCTTCAGCGCCAGGCGGCTGAGCACGGCGTCGAGAATGTCGCCGCCGACGTTATCGAAATACACGTCCACGCCCTTGGGGCATTCGCGCTTGAGCGCCGCGGGCACGTCTTCGTTTTTGTAGTCGATGGCGGCGTCGAAACCCAGCTCATCCACGAGGAATTTGCACTTGTCGGCGCCACCGGCAATGCCCACCACACGGCAGCCTTTGATCTTGGCGATCTGCCCGGCAATGCTGCCCACTGCACCTGCCGCGCCGGAGATGACCACGGTATCGCCGGCCTTGGGTGCGCCGGTGTCCAGTAGGGCGAAGTAGGCGGTCATGCCGGTCATGCCCAGTGCCGACAGGTAGCGCGGCAGCGGCGCCAGTTTGGGATCGACCTTGTAGAAACCGCGCGGCTCACCGAGGAAATAATCCTGCACGCCCAAGGCGCCGTTCACGTAGTCGCCGACAGCAAACTTGGGGTTGTTCGACGCAATCACTTTGCCTACGCCCAGCGCGCGCATGACCTCGCCGATACCCACCGGCGGGATGTAGGACTTGCCTTCATTCATCCAGCCACGCATGGCCGGGTCGAGGGACAGGTATTCATTGCGCACCAGCACTTGCCCGTCCTGCGGTGTGCCCACCGGGACTTCCTGATAGGTGAAGGTGTCCCGCGTGGCGGCGCCGACCGGGCGTTTGGCGAGCAGGAATTGGCGGTTGGTCTGGGCAGTCATGGCAGGGACTCTTTTAGAAATGAACCATGATTGATAGACCCAGAACGGCTTGCGAGCAAGGTTCACCGGCCAGTGCGAATGCCCATCGATAGGCAAGGCTGATAGTCACGCCGGTGGCCTTATCACTGTGATCCATGCAGCGCCAACCGGCCTTCTGATAGTGCTGACGCGCCCGTCGCCGCGTTGGCTAGACTCGCCGCACGGCTATTTCTCCCAAAGGACATCCCCATGAGCATGACGTTTTCCGGCCAGGTCGCCCTGGTGACAGGCGCCGCCGCCGGTATTGGCCGCGCCACCGCGCTGGCGTTCGCCGCCGAAGGTTTGAAGGTTGTGGTTGCCGACCTGGACGCCGCGGGCGGCGAGGGTACTGTGGCGCTGATCCAGCAGGCGGGCGGTGAAGCGCTGTTTGTGCGCTGCAACGTCACCCTGGAAGCGGATGTGCAGCAACTGATGGCGCGCACGGTCGCCGCCTATGGTCGCCTGGACTACGCCTTCAACAATGCCGGGATCGAGATCGAGAAGGGCAAGCTGGCCGACGGCAACATTGATGAGTTCGACGCCATCATGGGCGTCAACGTCAAAGGTGTGTGGTTGTGCATGAAGTACCAACTGCCACTGTTGCTGGCTCAGGGCGGCGGGGCGATCGTCAACACCGCATCGGTGGCGGGTTTGGGCGCAGCGCCGAAGATGAGTATTTATGCCGCCTCCAAGCATGCGGTGATCGGCCTGACCAAGTCGGCGGCCATCGAGTACGCGAAAAAGCACATCCGCGTGAATGCGGTGTGCCCGGCGGTGATCGATACCGATATGTTCCGCCGTGCCTATGAAGCCGACCCGCGCAAGGCTGATTTCGCCGCCGCCATGCACCCGGTCGGGCGCATCGGCAAGGTCGAGGAAATCGCCGCCGCCGTGCTCTATCTGTGCAGCGACGGTGCCGCGTTCACCACTGGCCAGGCGTTGGCGGTGGACGGTGGCGCGACCGCCATCTAGGACCTGCAAACGCACCCCAACTGAAAAGGTTCGGGGTGCTGTGGGGGGTTTCCATAGCTGGCAAAATGCCGCGTCTTAATATGTATCAGTAGGTAAATAATTCAATAAAATCAATACTTTAGTAAAACTTGGCAAACGGCCGCGACGTACTTCTGTGCTTAACTCTTGTGGGTTGAATAACAGACAGTGAAGTGAGTGGCTCATGGATTTAGGGATCGATCGACAAGCCCTTGTACCGGTGGTGCAACAGATCATCAGCGCGGTGGCGCAATGGATTCGCAAGAGCGGGGCAAGCCCTGGCACGCGTCTGCCGTCCATCCGCCAATTGGCCCTCGACAACCTGCTCAGCCAATCCAGCGTCATCGAGGCCTTTGAGCGCATGGTGGCCCAGGGGCTGTTGGCCTCCAAGCCGGGGTCGGGGTTTGTCGTGGCCGAGCCCACGGCTCATCACGAGCACCATTGGTATGAAGGTGCGGAGCAAGACTGGGGAGCCTTCACCGACGGCCCCCTGGGTGAGCTGAAACTGGGGTGTGGCTGGTTGCCGGATGCCTGGCGCGAAAGCGATGACATCAACTATGCGATCCGCGAGGTCAGCCGCACCGACACCGGCGGTGTGTTCAACTACAGCACCCCGCTGGGGTTGCCGGTGCTGCGCGAACAATTGCTCAAGTGCCTGGCCCGTATGCACGTGGCCAGTAGCCTCGACCGCATTCTCACCACCCAGGGCGCCAGCCAGGCCCAGGACCTGCTGATACGCACGCTGCTCAAGGCCGGCGACACGGTGGTGGTGGAAACCCCAGGCTACGGCAACCTCTATCGCCAGTTGGCCTTCCAGGGCGTCAAGCTGCTGGAGGTGCCACGCACCCGTGGCGGCCCGGACATTGCGGTGCTGGAAACGCTGTTGCAGGTTCATCGCCCCAAATGCCTGTTCATGAGCAGCCTGTATCACAACCCTACCGGCACCAGCCTGTGTCGCACAGTGGCCGAGCGCCTGTTGCAACTGGCCCAGGCCGAAGATTTCCTGATCATTGAAGAAGACGTCTTTGGCGACCTGCAGCATGCCAGTTGCACGCGTCTGGCGGCGTTGCCCCATGATGACCGGGTGATCTACATCTCCAGTTTCTCCAAGACCTTGAGCAGCGCCCTGCGGGTGGGCTATCTCTGTGCCAGCACCGCGATCATCGCGCAACTGGTCAACCTCAAGACCCTGACCGGCCTCGGTACCTCGCGGTTTGCCGAGGCGGTGGTGGCGACGCTGCTGGCCAATGGCACCTATCGCAAGTGGGTGCAGCGCCTGCGCAAGCGGCTGAATACGCAAATGTCCGCTACCCTGCAAGTGCTGGAGGATGAGGAGTGGGAGGTGTTTGCCGTGCCCGCCGGGGGCATGTTCCTGTGGGCGCGCCCTGGGGTGGGGGATCGTGCGCGATTGTCGGCCTGTGCCCGTCGACTGGGCGTGCTGCTGTCGCCGGGGGCGCTGTTCAGCCCGGCGGGTGAGCACAGCGATTGGCTGCGGATCAATGTGGCCTATGCGGCTGATCAGCGTGCCTTGGCGTTGTTCCGCAGTATGGGGCCTGCCAGATCGACCTCGACCATTCTGAAAACGACGAACATGTAGCTTTTTGCCATTATTGTGGCGCCAATGCCTTGTGTCGGTGGCCCGTGGTTGCGAATCTCATTGCTGGTCAATCGGGCTGGATGGCAGCTGCCATTGCAAGAGGGTTCAAGTGCAATGATTTCAGGCGTGCAACGACGTTTCGCCAACCTCGGTATGGCGAAGAAACTGGGCTTGGGCTTCCTCTTGGTGCTGTTGCTGACGGCGTTGGTGGCAGCGATTGGGGTGTGGTCGCTGCAAACCGTGGGTCAGCGTTTTGAAGGCCTCAACAGCATGTCCTCGCTGAACAGCGGTTTGCTCAAGGTGCGCTTGATCGAGCAGGACTACGCGCTGCACGCCGACCCCAAGGCCGTCGAAGACTTGCATGCGAGCGTCGATGCCTTGGCGGCCCTGGCGGCGAGCCTCAAAGCCCAGTCGGCCGCCAATGTGCCGGCCATGACCGATGTCGAGCAAGCCTTGGCCGCCTACCGCAAGGCGTTCGACGAGTTTGTCGAGCTGACCCAGACCAAGGACCTGGCGCTGGAGATGGCCAGTTGGTCGGTGTCCAGCGTGGCCAACAACCTTGACGTGTTGCAGGCCGGCCTGGCGGATGACGGCGCCTATGGCCTGAAGGAAAGCCAAGGCAAGGAGGGCGCCGAGTTTATCGAGCAGGCGGGGCAGGTCAGCCAGGTCTCGCGGCTGATGTTGCAAGCGATGAACGAGGCCCACGTGCGCCTGGACCAGAGCCGCAAGGGCGATGAAGACAGCGGCGAACAAGGCAAGATCGAGCAGGCCGACCAGGCGCTGGCCCAGGTCGAACAACTGAAAACCGCGGTCAAGGACCCTGGCTACCAGACGGTACTTAACGAGGTCTCCGGGCATATCGCCGCGTTCAGCGAGAAACTCGGTGAGTACACCGGCCTGTTGGCGCAGGAAAAGATCGTCTACAAACAGCTGCGTGAGCGCGCCGAGCAGGTGGTCAACCGGGTCAACCAGGCCTATGCCGCCGAAGACCAGTCGATGCAGGCGCAACTGCAGAGCAGCACCATGTTGATCATCGGCTCGTCTGCCCTGGCCCTGTTGGTGGGGCTGATTGCGGCGCTGGTGATTACGCGCTTGATCGTCGCGCCGCTGCGCAGTGTGATCGCCGTCGCGCAGCAGATTGCGGCGGGTGACTTGAGCGGGCGGATGGAGGTCAGCCGGCGCGATGAGATCGGCCAGTTGATGCTGGCGATGCAGCAGATGGGCAATGGTTTGAGCCAGATGGTCAGCGGGTTGCAGGCGGGCATCGAGCAGTTGGCCAGCTCGGCGCATTCACTGTCCAGCGTCACCGAACAGACCAATGTCGAGGTCAGCAGCCAGAAGGACGAAACCGAGCAAGTGGCCACGGCGATGAACCAGATGACCGCCACGGTGCACGACGTGGCACGCAACGCCGAACAAGCCGCCCAGGCCGCGCAAACTGCCGATAACAAGGTGGACAGCGGCCAGCAGGTGGTGCGCCAGAGTTTGCAACGTATCGAGTTGCTCGCCAGCTCCAGTACCAGCGCCAGTGCCAGCATCGAAAGCCTCAGTGCCGAAATCCAGAACATCGGCACCGTGCTGGGGGTGATCAAAAGCGTGGCCGAGCAAACCAACCTGCTGGCCCTCAATGCCGCCATCGAAGCCGCTCGCGCCGGGGAGCAAGGCCGTGGTTTCGCGGTGGTGGCCGATGAGGTGCGCGCGCTGGCCAAGCGCACCCAGCAATCCACCGAAGAAATCGAGCGGCTGGTCAGCACCTTGCGCAGCGCGGCGCAGTCGTCGGTGCAGCAGATCCAGCACAGTGGCGAGTTGGTGAAACTGGCGGTCAGCGATGCGTTGGAAACCGAGAGCGCCTTGGGCAGCATCGCCACGGCGGTGTCGTTGATCCAGCAGATGAACCAGCAGATTGCCGCGGCGGCCGAGGAGCAAAGCTCGGTGGCCGAAGAGATCAACCGCAGTGTCACCAGTATTCGCGCCAGCGCCGATCAGTCGGCGTTGAGCATGCAGGGCAATGCCGCGTCGAGCATCCAGTTGGCGCAGTTGGGCACGGAACTCAAGGGCATGGTCGGGCACTTCCGCCTGTGATCGCTACACGCCAGTAGCGACCAGGGAGGCGGGCGGTCAGGCGTGGTTGGCGAGGAAGGTCAGCAGCGCCTCATTGACGAAGTCCGGGTTCTCCCGGGCGCTGATATGCCCGGCGTCGGGGATCAGGATCAGGCTGCAACCGATCAATTCGGCCATTTCCCGGGATTCGGTGGGTGGCCTGGGTTTGTCCTGTTCGCCGCACATCACCAGGGTGGTGTCGGCGTCCAGGCGCGGAAGTTGGTCCAGTACATCCTCGCGGCTGAAGATCAGGCGGCCCAATGGCACGACGCTGCTCAGCAGGCGTTCCCTGGAAAAATCCTGCAACGCCTGGCGAAATTCCTGATACAGCGCAGACTCGCGGTCGATTTCCGCGCGAAAGAAGATCGGTGCGATCACGTCCAGCAACGGCTCGGGAATGGCACCGGCGTCTTCGATCATCTTGAACAGCGAGAAGTAGTACTGGCGCGTGGCTTCGGGCTCGGCGCCGAGGTGGGTGTCCATCAGCACCAGGCTGTTGATACGCTCGGGTGCCAGCAGCGCCAGGCGTGCGCCCCACATGCCACCGACCGACAGGCCCACCAGGTTGACCTGGGCGATGTCCAGGTGGTCGAGCAGCGCCAGGGCCTGGCGTGCCAGGTCATCGAGGGATTGGGTGTGGCTGGGCAGCGGGCCCGATTCGCCATGGCCCCACAGCTCGGGGACGATCACGCGGTATTGTTGCGACAGGGCTTCGATCTGCGGCGCCCACATCGTGCGGTCCCACAGGTAGCTCGACCCCAGCAGCACGGCGGGGCCGCTGCCTTGGTCGATATAGTGCAACGGTTGTCCATCTATCACGGTGACAGGCATAGCAGGCCTCTGACTTCACGGAGTGAGGGGCACTTTTTTACGCTAGAAGGGGGCGGGGCGATAGATGCAAAGTGATGGCATGTGGCGAACCGGGTTCGCCACAGGGGAGTGGGGTCGATCAGTCGTAGATGACTTTCTTTTTCCACTCGGCGTCGGCGTCGACCACCTTGAGGCCTTCGGTCAGTTCGTTGACCTCATCCTCGGCCGGTTTGCTGTTGGTCAATACCGTGGAGTTGGCGCGTGCCAGTTGTGACTCCAGCAATTGCAATTGCGCGGCATAGATCACCGGCTCCGGCTGTTTGCGCAGGTACTGCACGCCACGTTCGAACGCCAGGCGCGCCTGGCCGGGCTGGCCCTGTTGCAGGGCATGCTGGCCAAGGTTGTTGAAGAACTCGATGTGCAGCAGCACCAGGATGTGGCGGATTTCCTTGATCCAGTGCTTGGCTTCGTTGGTCGGCAGGAAACCATCCTGGGCGGCGCGAGTGACCTGGCCGTGCAGGGCTTCCAGCAGGAAGCGTACGTCCTTGGCCTTGGCTTCGGTCTGGATCGGTGCCGGTGGGTTATTCACCGGGATCGATTCGCCCTGGGCAATCAATGCGTTCAGTTCGGTGATACGTGCCTTGAGCGCTGCACTGGTCTTGTTGAGGTTGAGCAGGCGCTGGTTGACGTTGAGCTCCAGGCGGGTCATCAGCAGTTTGAGCGCCGGGGTCATCAACTGGCCAGGGAACGTCTCGGTGATTTCACCGCAGCGACGCAGGCGATCATTGAGCTCGATCACGGTGCGCTGCTTTTCCAGTTTGTTGTTTTCCACCACGTGGTTCATGTAGCCAATGGCGATCAGTATTACGATCCCGGCTATTACCAGCAGGGTGATCAGGAGTGGTGTCACCGGTGTGACCTCTTTGTAGGGTTTGCAGTGGAGTGTAGTGATTGGGGCATCTGGCGGATAGGACTGATCGACCAGTTGCCCAGGTAGATTCTTCTATATAGGTAAACGTTCCCTGCATAGATGCACATTGCCATCATTTGCTGCAGCGAACTATAACGTCTTGTCGTGCGCCAGAATATAGGCGCCAAGGCGCAGACGGGCAGATTGCCTGCTCCGGCCTGGAAAGCAGGGCGAAGTCATTGATTTTAATAAATTTATCCTTGGGGGTTGACGACCTTTCAATCCATCCATAGAATGCGCGCCACTTAGACGCGTAAAGCAAGCAGCGAAACGCGGTTGAGGAGTGAAGTTGTACGTGTGTCCCCTTCGTCTAGTGGCCTAGGACACCGCCCTTTCACGGCGGTAACAGGGGTTCGAGTCCCCTAGGGGACGCCATATTGCGGGAATAGCTCAGTTGGTAGAGCACGACCTTGCCAAGGTCGGGGTCGCGAGTTCGAGTCTCGTTTCCCGCTCCAAATTATGATCTACAGAGTTCCATTAAAGTCTGTAAGTCATTGAAATCAGGACCTTTGGGTCCTTTTTTCGTTCCAGTGAAATCTGCTGAAAACCACCGCCAGCAAGTCTTTTTAAGTCCATTTTTGAGTCCAGAGTAAAAACGGCGGGGTTGACATCGGTTTTTTGCTGGAGGAGCGCACGCGGCGAGCGAAACATCAGGTCCTGACCTTACGTTCAGGAGCTCGATCATGGCGCTTTCAGACCTCACTATCCGGCAAGCCAAAGCCACTGGTAGCCACTACACCATCAACGATATCGATGGCCTGTCCCTCGCGGTTTCCGGTGTGGGCGGTAAGTCCTGGCACTTTCGCTACTACTGGGCCGACAAGCAAAAGCGGATGTCTCTTGGAACCTATCCAGAGGTGAGCTTGCGGGAGGCTCGTGCACTACGCGATGGTGCACGTGTGCTTCTCAGCAAGGGCGTGAACCCGCGGCTTGATCGCAAGCAGAAACGTCAAGCCGTCCAGCTTGCCGATCAGAACACCTTCAAAATCGTGTATGAAAAATGGCTCGATCATCGATGCCTGGTGCTCAAGGAAGGGCGTCAGAGCACCCTGTCGCAGATTCGTCGCGTCTTTACCAAGGATGTTCTGCCGATGATCGGCCGCAGGTCCATCTACGAGCTGCAGCGCCCCGACCTTCTTGATGTTGTCGCACAGATTGAGCGTCGAGGCGCACTGACGGCGGCGGAGAAGGTCCGCACCTGGTTTCGCCAGCTGTTCCGCTATGCGCTCGTCGTTGTGCCAGGCCTGCAGCAGAATCCTGCGTTTGATCTGGATGTGGTAGCGCTGCCTCAGCCGCCCGTTCGCCACAATCCGTTTCTTCGGATGGAAGAATTGCCGGGCATGCTGCAGCAGTTGCGCAACTACCCGGGTCGGCTGCAGACGCAGTTGGGACTTCGGCTTCTGCTGTTGACCGGCGTGCGTACGGGGGAGCTCCGACTCGCCACGCCGGATCAGTTTGATCTGGCGGCGGCTCTGTGGATCATCCCGCCGGAGGTAGTGAAGCAGCTGCAGCTTGGGATGCGTAAGGCTGGCAAGCGCGCTAGTGATATTCCTCCCTACATCGTTCCGCTGTCTGAACAGGCCTTGGAGGTGGTGCGTTACCTCCTGGATCATCTGAGGCCGGCACAGCGGTATCTATTGGCGCACAACAGCAATCTCACCAAGCGCATCAGTGAGAACACCCTGAACGCCGCGCTGAAGCGGATTGGCTATGCGGATCAGCTAACGGGGCATGGCATTCGTGGAACCCTATCGACGGCGCTGAACGAAATTGGGTATCCGAAGATTTGGGTGGATGCGCAGTTGTCACACGCGGACCCAAACAAGGTTAGCGCTGCCTACAATCACGCCGAGTATGTGGGCCAACGGCGGCGCATGATGCAGGATTGGGCTGATCGGCTCGATCTGTTCGAGCAGAATCAGTTTGAGGTCGCGAGCAGGCATCTGACGGTTCGAATCGAGGCGGTACCGCGGACTGCTGGAGGAGAGGGCAATCTCGCCTCGGCAGCAGAAGCTGGAGATATGCTCGTGCCGGCCAAATTCGGGGCCGCTCCCATGCCGAAACCGGTTGCGGAGAAACAACGTATCTCGGCTATCACAGGGCCAATGGCGAGCAATCTCAGTACGATTTCGGATCAACGAGAGAAGCTTAAGATCTACAACTCACCACACAATTTGCCGGCCGAAGTTTTCGCTAAGCTATCGGGCAGGTCGCGCCGCTGGATCAGCTACGAGATCAAAGCGAAAAGGGTGTTGGCACTGGCTTTTGGTAATCTTGGCCACCGGATTCCCGACTGGCACTTGGATCCCACCAAGCATATGCTCGTGCAAAAGGTCTTGAGCGAATTTCCGGAGGCTGATGCGTGGGAGTTGTACAAGGCTCTAACGCGCTCGGAGGTTGCTCTCGACGGGCAGTCAGCTGTCAGTGTGGTGACCGCAGCGACTATCAGCTCAGTGTTTGCAGTACTCTCTCAAAGCCTAGGAGAATCGCCAGGTCTGCATTAGAGGAACCAGGTCGCTCGACCCCATGTATGGGGTGCAAGGGGTAGAGTGTTCGAATCACTCCGTCCCGACCATCTATTCTCAAGAAATCCAGGAGCTTAGCGGTTCTTGGATTTTTTTATGGGCACGTGTTTTGTCCCGCCTGAGATTTTGTCCCCACTTTTTGCCCCACCCAGATTTTCGGTCCTCGAATGGCACTCTTATGCGTTTCATCGCGGGCTGCGAGGTGAATCTGGTGCTCGGCACCAACCTGGTGGCGCAATGCCAGCCTTCAAGGTAGCATTTGCTCCACGAAAACACAGGGATGTAGCCAATGGAATTGCTAGCCGCTTTTGCGGGGATCGTGGCGTTTGTTTTTTTGGTAAAGAACACCAAGGCTCAGGGTGTTATTAGCCAGCTTCGCCTCGAGCTCGGCGCTAGGAAAAATGATCTGTCTGCGATGGAGGACGAGAAAGTCGAACTGACCCGTCAACTCCAGCAAGCACTTCACGAGCTCAAACGCTTTGAAGGAATTATTGACGCCGAAGCCGAGGCGGAGCGCGTCTCCGAAGAGACTAAGTCAGAGCGCGCGCGTTTATTGCAGCTTGCACAGTCCAGGGTCGAGCAGGCAGAAATGCGATTAGCGCAGGCAATCGCAGATGCCGACAAGATCGTGGGCAACGCCAAGACGCAAGCACTGGAAGTTGCGGGTGACGCGCTCGAGGCGCAGGGGAAGGCCAAGCAATATACGGAAGCCGCCCAAGCGATGAAAAACATCATCGAAGGTTACGGCAACGCCTATATCGTTCCGACCTATAACCTCCTTGATGAGCTTGCCGAAGAGTTCGGCTTCACCGAAGCGGGCCAGCAGCTGAAAGCGGCTCGTGATTATAGTCGGCTGATGGTGAAGACTGGTCGGGCCGCCAACTGCGCGTATGTCGAAGCCAATCGACGAGAGATTGCCATCCGATTTGTAATCGACGCATTCAACGGCAAAGTTGATTCCATCTTGTCTCGCTCGAAGTCTGATAATCACGGCAAGCTAGAGCAGGAGATTCGAGATGCCGCTGCGCTGGTGAATCTCAATGGCGCATCGTTTCGTAATGCGCGAATCAGTGATGACTATCTGAAATCCCGCTTAGAGGAGCTGCGCTGGGCCGTCACAGCGAAGCTCCTCAAAGAGCAAGAGCGTGAGGAGCAGCGTCAGCTCCGAGAGCAAATTCGTGAAGAAGAAAAGGCTCGCCGAGAGTTCGAGCGGGCAATCAAGGATGCCGCCAAGGAAGAGAGCACACTCCGAAAAGCTCTCGAGAAGGCCCAGGAACAGGTTGCCGCTGCAACCGCTGCGGAGCGGGCGACCTTCGAATTCAAGCTTGCGGAACTTCAGGAGCAATTAAAGGCTGCCGAGGATAAGAACCAGCGAGCTTTATCGATGGCCCAGCAAACCCGTGCTGGCCATGTGTATGTGATTTCGAACATCGGATCGTTCGGTGAGCAGGTCTTTAAGATTGGTATGACGCGCCGACTCGAACCGCTTGATCGAGTACGTGAACTGGGGGACGCGAGCGTGCCATTTGAATTTGACGTGCACGCCTTGATATTCAGTGACAATGCGCCGGGGCTCGAAAAGCAGCTCCATCGCCACTTTCTTCGGGAGCAGGTAAACAAGGTAAATCCACGCAAAGAATTTTTCCGGATAGGTTTACCTGCCATTCGACAAGAGCTTGAGGCGCTGGGGGTAGAAACGCAGTGGACGATGAGCGCGAAAGCGAGAGAGTATCGAGAAAGTCTGCGAATCGAAGAGCAGATTCTAGATAATCCCGCCATCGCTGCTGAGTGGACACGCCACCAGTTGGAAGTGGAGGAATCCATTGAGCAGGCTGAGGAGGAGATTGTCGCTTAAGTGGTTGCACGCATGGGGCGGTTGAGCTTGTGACTGAGCTTAGTAACTGACTCCGACAGCAATGGTAATTGTGATGGCGTAATGTCAGCAGTGCACAAAACAACTGGTTGATCCCGGGCAATGGCAGGTGACACCCATCGCTACGTTTCGATCAAACTGAGAAATGGATTGTTTGTAAGCCCGTCTTGGCTGAGTTCTAGTGGATCTTTTATTAGATAGCCGTTCAGTTTTCCGCGCTTACGGGGACCTTGCACGTGGCAGGCCCAGATGTTCTCGCCGTTTGGCCTACGCCGGTGGATGTTCATTTTTTCAAATCCTTTTTGCACGCTTGGCCATGTTTCTGTCCTATCCAGGTGAGCTGCTCGCTCATGACACTCCATCGCGTAGCGTTGGAATATTCCCGGTGTTACTAGGAAGTAAGTATCGGTGACGGTATGCACCTTGGCCTGGCTGTCATTGATGATCAGCACATGGTCCCGAAGGCCGGCCCGCAACCACTCCAGGAAGTGTTTTCCAAGATCGTTGTTTTGCTCCGTGGTGTTCCGTGCGTTGGCCGGTGCGACACCCTGATCGGAATCTGGCATCTCAAACAGTTCCAGTAATGGCCCCAGATAGTCGCTGTCATCCGCTTCGGGTGGATAGATTCCTGGCGGCTCCGAACTCCGCGGATTGTGTGTCGAGGGCTGGCCTAGCGCGGGCGGGGAGGGGCAGTTTGGACCACTTGATGCTGATGGGTGAGTTTGGTCAGGTTCAGTATCAAGAACGGGGTCTACCGCCCCTAAAAATTCCGGTGGCCGGGTTTCATCCCGCCAAATGAGCGACGGTTGCAGTCGCAGGAAGGTGAATTGTTGCTGCCAATCACCGTCGACGACTGCCGCTCTCCAAACTGCCTTGCCTTCGCTGTTGGCCTCAACCAGTCCATGGGACTGGAGCTCGTCGAAGAGTGCGATGTTGGATGAAGGCACGCCATCAATGGACTGTGCCAGCAGGTAGGCTCTGACCTTGTCTGCGGCTACCTTACTGACCAGCCACAGGGCGTCCGCTGTGAGCCAGCCAGCAGCGCCGACCTGGTTGAGCTTCAACTCATTCTTCAGTAGATGGCGCAGTGCGCTAAGCAGATGATGCTGCAGCGACGTCACAGGCGCCAGCAGCGCTTTGGCGGGATTGCCGCCGATGTTCTGAGCGGTCGATATGCGGTCAGCCTGGGTGACCAGTTCGCCGAGTGTGCCGGCATGTTCGTACTGACCGGCTAGCATGTAGAGCAGGCTACTCCATAGCGCTGGGTAACCGCTGAGCCAGTCCAGAATGTCCCAATCGAGAATCTGAGTGAAGACCAGTCCTGCGGCCGCGTTGTGCAGTTTGTAGTCGCGACCGCTGACATAGCGAAAGCGGTAGGGATGTTCCAAGGGACCATGCCACGGATGCCAGCGCTGGCCGTTGAGGTACTCCACCTCTAAGTCGACGGCCACTTTGCCGATGTCGTGCAGGAGTGCCCCGTAGCCGATGGCTGCCGACCAGGCATCCGCTTGCACGGCCTGATCCTCGGGTGCGGCCGTGGCAGGCAGGAGGTGGGACTGACGCAACTTCAGTGCGGTGGCCACCAGTTCCAGGCCATGATCGAGCATGCCGCCGGCATAGGCGTGGTGATGGCTTTCACTGGCGGGGAGCAGTTGGACGTATTCGGCATAGCGTAACAGCGGCTGTCGGTAGAGCTGCTCGAACTGTTCCGGTGACAACGCGGTGTACTGCCAGATGCGTTCCATCAGCCGTTGACGGTGTGGTTCAGCCAACAAATGGGTGGGAGGGTGCACCGGCGTCCAGCCTACCGGTACCCCAGGAGCAGGCTCTGACGGTATAGGGCCCTTTTTCCGTTCAAACAGCTTGCGCATCAAGTCTCCACCGTTTTGGCAGGGCAGGGCCTTTTGGGCTTTTCGCGGATAGGCCTCTTACCCTTGATCCCCGTTCCCTTCATCCATTGACTCTTTGCCATTCCCTTTAACATGCTGGCCCCTTACCTTTTTAGTGCTATATCGGTATGCGTTCCGTCATTTTAAAAGTTGAACCACCTATGGGCGGCTGTTTCCTTTTCGGCGTAGAATCGTCCTATTCAGAAACATGAGGCGCAGTTGTGACGCTGAGTGATGCTACATTGATCCTGTTGCTGGCCGATCGCATTCACGGTACCGATGAGGCGATCCGGGCAGCCGCGAAGCGTTGCGTGAAGAAGTTGCCGCGGAGCAAACGTGAACTCATCTACAAGGTGGTGGATAGCTCAGCGCCCCGTGAGCTAGTCGCGCATCTGTGTGCGACGCTTGATATCGAGTAACGTTAGGGGCGTATGCGGAGCCATCGCCAATAGTCACAAACGTGTTGCCTCAGGATTTTCCCCTGATCTGTAGATTGTTATTAATTAATTGAGTATGAGGATTCATCATGTCGAAGCTGGCAGAGTTCAAAGCGCTGGAAGCACAACTGGCGGCGCAGTTGCAGCAGCTGGACCAGATGAAAAATGATTCGGGCCTTAAGCGCTAAATCGAGTTCGAGACCAAGCTTCAGGAGTTGCTCGCCGAATACAACGTCGGTCTGAAGCAGGTGATCGCAATTCTGGACCCCCACTACCGTGCAGCCCCGGCTTCGTCGACCGCTTCGGCCGTCAAGTCGCGCAAACCGCGTGAGCTTAAGCGCTACAAGAACCCGCACAACGGTGAAGTGGTCGAGACCAAGGGCGGCAATCACCGCACCCTGAAAGCTTGGAAACAGGAATTCGGCGGCGACACGGTTGAAAGCTGGCTGGAGTGATCCGGTAAAGCGGTTCTTTCCGAACTGCATGAACAACAAAGCCCAGCAACGCTGGGTTTTGTTGTTTTCGTGACACGCATCCTTCAAGCGCTTTGCGGCAGGTCCTCCTGTTTCCGGTGTTGCAGTTCAAGCAGAAAGTCCGCAGCATCACGGGCATGGCCGCTGGCGCGGAAGATCGCTCGCTTGTCGTCCTTGAGCAGTTTGAGCCATGAGGCGATATAGCCCTCATGCCGCAGTTCTCCCTGGATGCCGGTCAGGGCGCATAGAAACGCTGCGCCCATTTCCGCCACCAGTTCCTCAAAGGCATATTCGGTGGCGCCGAAGCGGTGCTGTCCGACGATGCCTTCGCGTTTGAGCCTTGAATGGTGACCCGTCCAATGGGTCAACTCATGCAGCGCCGTGGCGTAGTAATCGCCTTCAGTGTTGAACTGCGGTTTGGTCGGCAACTGAATGCGGTCGGCGATCGGCTGATAGAACGCCTCATCACCAGGACGGTGATCAATCCGAGCCCCCGAGTCGATCAGCAGTTGCTCTGCCAGGTCGTGGTTCACGAACGGCGAGCCTTCATCAGGGGCGATGGCCTCAACATCCAGGTTCTCGACATTCTCGGTCTGCTCGATGTTGAACAGGCAATGCGTCTTCAGGATCGCGAATTGCACCTGTTTGGCATTGCCCTGTTCATCCAGCACCGGTTGGCCGGTGTCGTCTTGCTGCTCGCGGCTCATCGGTTTGTACAGCACGGCCAAGGTCGCATGTTCATCCTTGCGGATGTGTCCGCCGGCCTTGCGCGCCTGGTTGAAAGTGAGCCATCGATCCTGCGTGTAGCCCTTCAGGCGTGCTTCAGCCCACAGCAAGGGGATGTTGATGCCTGAGTAGGCGCGTCCAGTGACGGCGTTGACAGGGAAGGGCTGGAGCGCCCCGTGGCGTGCGCGTGACCACGGCTTGATCCAAGGAATGACTCCTTGATCGAGCGCGGTGACGATTTTCTGTGTGACGTCGAGGTAGATATCAGACATGGCGTTCTCCAGGATTGAAGAGGGAACGCCTCCCGCTCGGGAAGTGTTCCCGAGCGGGTGAGGGTGGTGCAGTCGGTCAGGCAGAGCCTGAAGGTGGGTCAGTGATGCTCGTAATCGAGGGTAATCAGCAACGCAGGGTGCCGCGCCGGCGAGTGGATGACTTGCAGCAGCAGGGAGAGCGCCTGCGGTGGTTGGTTTCCCGGCATGGGTAACAAGACGTCGAAGCCGATGCTGGAGTCGTCAGGCCTCAGTTGATGCAGGCCCAATGCGGTACGGATCAACGAGCTCAGCCTCTGCTCCTGCAGATCGCTTTGCTCGCGCGGTGGATCAAGCAAAACGGCTTTCTCCCAGGCCAAAGCGGAGCAGATGACCGAGGGGGCAGGAGTGGTCTTCATGAGCATGGTGTGGCTTCCTGAAATGACCCTGCGCAGCTTCGTCCGCGAAGCCTTTCGCAGGATGATGAACAGATACGCGCGATGGGGAGGGGACCCCTGGACGCGGAATGGGCAGTACCGTCAGCAGACGCGAAGGGTAAGTAAGCGCTCATCACCGCGGGGTGACCGTGCGAGCTTCCGAACGCGAATCGCACTTGGGATGAACCGGTCACCGGGGTGACTCAACCTTGAAGGTTCGGGCTGTCTGGCTGCGGTTTGCAGCAGGGTGCAATCGAGTATTTAACGTTAAGCCGTGGGAGGGTCAACGCCATTGAGGCGAGACAAAAGGCCTCCCGTTCTACCGGATTCCATTGGCGAAATTTTTCGGCAGTTGGCCGACAAAAGGTCCATGCCCACGCACCGCTTTAGGTATTGGGTGCTGACCTCCGATCAAAGAAAAGCCCCTCGAAAGAGGGGCTGAAAAGCACGCTAGCGTTTTTTAGATGGCGTATTTTCCACCGCCAGGGTGATGTGTGTTTCGGTCGCTTCCAGGACCAGATCGCCGCCTGTTTCCCAGGCTCTGGCAAGGACGGCGTCCTGCGGGTCAAAGTACTCGGCGAAATCATCACCACCGAGTTCGGCGCGTGCTCTGCTCCACCAGTCGTCAAAGGCGTCGACCTCTGGGTTACAGCCTACGGCATACGCCAGATGCTTACGGGGGCCGTCGGCAACTTTCTCGCCAAACTCGGAGAGCAGGTACACGCCTTGGTCCTTGGCCAAGACGATACGGCATTGATGGGTGCGCGCCTCGAGCAGAACCGCGCGCAAGTCGGAGCCTTTGAATTTCAACATGACGGATGTCCTCGATAGAGTCGCGAGGGCATCTGTCCCATGGAGGGAGAAGATCCCTCACATGGAGTGGGTGTTGCTATGTGGCATGGTCGTGGACAAGCTAATGCCCACCAGGGGTGCATTTGGCGTTCATCACCCGAAGGTGACCGTGCGAGCTACCGAACGCGGATCGCACTTGGGCTGGACCATGACAGGGGTGACTTAGCCTTACAGGTCCTGGCTATTTGGGATGCTGGCTAGCCAGCGCATTGCACCTCTTAGATATCCAGGATGATCCGGCGCGTCAATGCTAATTCCCCGTGCCAGCCGGGGTAGCGTCCACAGAGCTCTATCTCGTTTCCCTCCGCTATGCAGACTGACGAGCGGTCAGACATGGACTGCGGTCCGGAGTAGTATTTTCATAACGAATATTCGGATGGGGCAGATCTCATGGCCATTCAGCAATCGAGTACTCCGCGCGCAATTCCGGCTATTGCTCAAAGCGCCGGCAAGGTTGCAGCAAAGCTCATTCGCGTAGCAAATAGGCTAGAAGCGCGTGCACTTGAATCGCCAAGCTTGGCCTTCATACCTCTGCCTGGCAGAAAGTATGCCTTCGCGCTCATAAAGTGCACTATCGTTATCTCGGCTGCGAGCTTCGCGATATCTGCCGCGATGGTGCTGCTCGGATTGTTCGTTCTTGCGGCGCTACCGACTTCTACACCGTCTGACTTGCCCACGGTGGACGATGTATCTCATCCAGAGCACCGCTTCTATCACCCAGAGCGATATGATGATTACGGATCGCTGAAATAATTCAGATAGGGTTATTTCAGCTTTTTTACCGCCCCCGTTATCTGTGCCGAGCCCTTCGCTCCTTCATTTTGTGCCGCACGGGAACCGTTGTTAAGCATCCCTTCCAAGCCGGCACCGACGTTGTATCCTGTCCAGCTCATGGCACCAAAAAATATCATGGGCAGAACGATAAACATCGCCCCCATCACGTACTCGATCACCTGTGCAGTAACCGTCCCATCCATCACCCCGGATGTTGGAAGGGATAACAGCACTTGATCCGTCGTCGAAACCTGGTTGTACAGGGCATCAAGCATGCTCGAGTCGATCCACCTTGCAAGCTCCCACCAGAAGGTCAACATGTGCAAGGTGAACAGCGCAAACGTCACCGTCATCACGGTCTTGAGCTGAAAGGTGCTGATTAAAAGCACCAACGGCAGGCTGATGACGGTCCCCATGATCAGGAACGCTTGAATCATCGGTAGCGCCGAGCGTAGTGCGTTCATCGCAGGGAAGTTGCTGAAGGATCCCAAGGCCAAGCCAGTGTTGGTTGCCAGATTGTTAAGTCCCTGGTTCACGGAACCACCACGTGCGCTCGCCCCATAGCTTTGATAGACCTGTCCGGGTGACATGGTCAGCGACTGTTGTTGCGGGCTCACAAGCTGGCGAAGCGTCGCGTCCTCTACTTCGCTCGCTGAGCTACCCGAGAGCCATCCCTTCAGGGATGTCCATAGCGTCGCATCCACCTGGTTCACCAAGCGATCGCGAAGCCCGATTTCGGGGTCGCTCCACCATTCACGACACCTCGGGTAGCCTGCACCGTTGGGAAGGCGAGCCAGTGAAGTGTCCCGTACGTCGTCATAGGGCCAATTCACCCGCGGCGTTCTCGACCGGTCGGTGTCGTAATAACCCGCGGTGTTCAGCAGGTAACTCGAGCCAATCCACGCAGCGTCGTAGCTTTGGGCCTTGTCCAGATCCGGCCGGTTCGTAAACATCCTCGACCTGGAATAGCCGTAGCAATCACGGGTAAAGTCGGCGACCTCCTGGAGCAACACTTGGTCATCGATGCGCGTGGCGTCGATGTCCATGCGCATCTGGCGAATATCGGGGGCACAGGGAATCGATGCGGTGGCCGCAGCCGTCACCCCTTTACTCAGGGTATGCACCAGAAACCACCAGATCGGTACGGTGGCTGATTTGTCGCCGATCGTATTGAACGTCGCCCCCCATGCGGTTTGTGCCGGTGTGGACAGCGATACACCGCAACGCTGGCTGTTCGACGCATCCAGTGTCATCGATGCCAGATTGATCGGCAGTATCGGCATGCAGCCAAACATCAGCGTGACATAGGCAAGCCACAATCGATTCTCTATCCGCGGGATTGAAAGCAGGCCCTTGTTGCCTTCGTCAGCGCCTTGCTGCCGTGCCGAGAGCCATTCCTGAAGGATGATGGCGGCAAAGGGGGCCGCGTAGAGACCCGTATCGACCAGCGTGTTCCAGATCCCGTTGTTGATGATCCAGGCCAGTAACGACAGGTAGAACTCGAGATAGCTGTTGGTACTCATGGTCATGGCGTCACCCTTGGATACGATTGAGCTCAACGAGCAGGATGCTGGCGAAACCCGCTAGGCCGGTGCGATCGAGCAATCGGCGCCGGGCAGGGTGTTGTTGTCGCTTCCGGTTCGCCCACCAGCCCGTGAATAGGGCGCTGTAAAGCAGTGCTCGGCCGATAGTCAGTCCGATCTCGAAACGCCTGGAGAACTCGCTCCAGCGGATGGCATCGCCAACGGTGCTCAATACGATCCATGCAATGAGGATGGCGCTAACGGAGGCTCCAATGGTGATGAGCACGGCGAGCAGCAGCGATCGAAGCGGTGATCGCATCACGGCCTCCCACGGGTTTTATCTGCTTGTTCCAGGCGGCCTGGTTCTGGATCACGCTGCTCAACGGTTCGAGAGCCGTCGGCCCCTCCGGCATGCCGATCGAGCACCAAGCTTGCGGTGTTGGTGGCCAACGACTGTCTGACCTGCAGCTCTGTCTGCAGCATCTGCACTTCACGATCCAGTGCGGAGATGTTTCTCTGCAGCGAGGATTGGGCGGGTGCGGCCGAAGCGACGTTAGGCTCGCGGCTGCCCGCGGCCAATGTGCGTTGGAGCAGGAGAGCTTCGTAGATCACCTTCGAGAGCGCCGTCTCACTGGCCAGCCGGCGCGCCAATACATCCTGGTCAGGATCGTCACGCAATCCTTCGATGACGCCGCGGGACACCGGCAACATCGGACTGGACACTTTCGCGAGATTTTCAGGAGATGGGTCGGCGTTTTGGGTGAGCAGTTGTTGGAGGCCTTCCAGATGCTGTTCGTAGGTCTCCTGAATCAGAGGAGAAAGACCAGCACCCGCCGTGCTGCGCAAGGTTTCGCAGTCATCGCAGGTGGCCACTTCCGTTTCGCCCAGCACGCGCGTCGCCCATTCTGACGCTTGTTCTGGGGATGACCAGGTTTGGCAGATGGCCCCGCCCTGGCAATTGCCCATGCTCGAGGTATCCTCGACCGATCGGTTGTGCAGCAGGTTGTAGCCTGCCCTGACCACGTCGGCGGTGACGTGGATCGCGCCTTGGGCATTGCCTCCGGCGCGCTGTCCACCGACCCAGCTCACTCCATTGTTGCCATTGCGGGTCTCGGTGTTGCGTACCGCCGTGACGGCGTCGCCGCCGCTCTGCTCCAGGTTGCTCTGCATTTCCTGATTCTTGGCTAACGCGCCCCAGCCCGCCTGATCGACCTTGTCGGCCATCTTTTCGGCCATGGCCTGACAGGTGAGTTTCGAGCGGTCAAAGTCGATTCGTCCCTGCATGACGCCGTTGCTGAGCAACTCATAGAGCCCTGGATTGGCGCGCTGAATGATCAGCGCTGGCAGCGACATGACCGCCTGGGTGGCGTTTTGGACAACGCTGCCCATGATCTGCTGGAACCCCTCGGTGGCGCCGTTGAGTTGGTTCTGCAAGGTGTTCGACAGGTTCATGTTGCCGCACATCATGTTGGCCCGCCACGAGACACCCACCCCGAGACCACTCGGGCGAAACAGCGAGGTCGGTGCGCCAGCTGCCGAGCCGCCACCGACCGTGTACATCACGCGGTCGTCAATGATTTCACCCTGATTCCCCAGTCGATAGTCACCCTCAGCCGCATGCGCGGAACGCTCGACGCCAATGCCGGCACACCCAAGCACAGTCGAGAAAAATAGCCTCTGAGCGATCAAGCAAAGGTTCATGAGTCGCCTCCTTCGAAGTCGATACTGAACAGGAAGGTCTGTCCCTCGCGCTTGCAGCAGCTGTATGGACGCCACAACGACCAGGCGTAGCCACCGTCTTCGCTCTGTAGGGCTTCGCTTGGGAAGACTGCGCAGGTCATTTGCAATTGCGGGTACAGCAACTGCCACTTGTGCGTGGTGATGTCGTTTTCTTGGATCGGCCCGGGAGGCCAATATCCGTCACGAGCGGCTGGCGTGAGTGGCAGGTAAACATGCGGCTGACCGCTTCGGGTGATTAAGTCGCCAGCGCGCTGGGCCATGACCGCCCCAGCCTTGAAGTCGTCGGGTTGCACCAGGAAGCCTTGGCGGGGATAGACATTGCCCCACATCTCACCGTTTGCCTGGCTGCCGATTTCGCGCATGCCAGGGAGCAACGACTCGGGGTACACCGACTCCGGGATGCCGTAGCGCCAGCCCAATGGATCCAGCGTGCTGAGGTAATAGGGCATGAAGGCGGTCGCGCCGCTTGGGCAGGCGTAACCGGACTGGGATGCCAGTTGAGTCGCTGCTGCGCCGCCGGGATGACCGATGCCGTCGACATTTTTAAAACGGGGGAGATTGTCGCGTAATGGATTGGGTGTTATCAGGTTTCCGCCGCCCTCGGAGCCGGCTATCGGGCTCGACAGCGGCGAGAGCTCGGCCCAAGGGTTGCCGCCGGTATCGGCATAGCTCGACACCACCAGCTCGGGAATGAAGTGTCTCACTTTGGTGGACGTGCGGACTTCGCAGCCAAAGCTGGTGCAAAACAACCAGAAGCAGATTCCGACGACGCGGTACTCCAAGCATTGCAGGGACGTAACAGATGATGTGATGCCTGCAGTAGTAAGTGCTAAAGCTTTGGTGCTGATACCAAGCAGTAGTAACGCACCGGCTTGGCGGAGTGCGCAGTGGCTTCGGAATTTTGTCTTGAGAGAAGGTGTTGCGTGCATTGGCTGACATCCTCAACAGCGGGTGTTGAAAGGCGTCAGCATCCTCGGAGGTGGGGCACGGAGAAGGATTTAAATTGAAGACGCGGACCCCGATTAACCGGGGAGAGATGCTCGTTGGATGTCGCTGCACAGAATTACTGAGCGAGCGTTACTCCACCTCGTCAAACAACATGTAGTCAGGCGACATGGCCAGTGCCCGAGCAATCGCCATCCGCTGTTGCTGGCCTCCCGACAGTCGTGATGGAAAGGCTGTTATTTTCTCACCCAGACCAACGTGCTTGAGCCGCTCGACGGCAATAGCTTCCGCGTCGTGCTTAGACTTTCCCAATACGTTGCGCGGAGCGAGCGTGACATTTTCCAGACGGTCAAATGCGGGAATGCATTCCACTGCTGAAAAACGATGCCGATTTTCTGCCGCAGCTTGTTCAGGTCCGTCTGCTTGGAGTGAGCGTGAACACCATCAACACTGATACGTCCGTGTTGAATTTCCTCGAGCCCGTTGATGTACATCAGCATGGTCGATCACCCTTCTCGAACTCCCACGCATAGTACTCGCCCTCCATCGAATGACGAATGTTGATGCAGTTTGCAGTTTGCCGTTTGATGGCGCTTGGCCAGCGAGTGCGCCAGGAGAAACCTAGCTGATGGTACTGTCCGGTGAGAGCTACCGAGTCGGATCGTTGATAGCGAAGATCGGCACTGTAAGACTTCGCGCACAGGGAACTGGGCTCCTCGGGCGCCGGTCTTCACAATGCTCGGCTCCTCACGTAACATTATCGGTCATACGGCATTTAGCGCACTGGTTATCTAGGAGATCCTGTGTCGTTACCTATCACTGCACGACAGTTGAACGCCTTGCGCGCATTGCAGCGGGTGAATCCGGACCTTGGAGATTTAGCCTCGGCCGTGGCGCTCGCTTTTGATGCGTCAAAAGTCGATAACCCTGAATTGGCCCGTCTCATCCTTGAGAAAACGTGTCGCAGGATGGCGGCGGGGCAAATAGGAAGTGCGGAAGCGCTTATTAACCACCTAGAACACTTTGCGACGCTTCGGTGCCTATCTTCCGCTCAAGTGAGCGAGTTCTCTGAACGTATACGAAAATTGGCTTGAGCCTGGCCCCAGCTTGCTGCTCGTATTCTGCCGGTCTTCAAACTCGTCCGAGGTTGACCGAGGATACGCTTGCGCTCATGTGGCCGAAGCGATCAACCCCGGCAGCCCTTCCACGATGAACACGCGGTATTCAGCACCCTTCAATCGATGCTTAAGCGCCGCTTGGTACAGAGGGCTATCGTAGGCAGCCTTGGCCTGCGCGAGGGTTGGAAACTGGAGGATAACGGCACCATCTACTGGCGAGCCTTCAAGTGTTTCAACAGCTCCGTAGAAAGCCAGTGGCGTGACTGGATGGCCTGCCGATGCGGCTCCCGCGCTTTCCTCATATTTTTTGAATTCTTCTGGATCGGTGATCCGATCTCTGACGTAGACAACGTAAGCGGTCATGGTGAGTCCTCGATGGATTCGAGCGCCGCAGGTCGGTTTTGACTGCTGCTCACGGTGGGTTGCGGGTCAATTACAAGAGCAATCAAGCAGCAGGCAAATCGCCAAGCCGTTCGGCAAAGTTCAGCTCAAACTCACCGACTTTCCCTAGCCCCGCGTCGAGCATTTTTGTGAACGCGCTTTGAGCTTCAGGCCACAGGTCTACACCCCGCAGGATATGGTTCGACATCCATAGATCGCCCTCAGAGGGAACGCCTGCACGCGCATTTACCATTTTCTTGCCGGTCTCCAGAGCGCGCTTCTCGAAGCGTCCCATGCGGTGCGCGAGCGCATCGACGAAAGCATCAAGCTCTACGTCTGGGAGGGCGCGGTTCACAAAGCCATAGCGCTCACCGATGTCAGCGTCGAAATCGTCAGCACTGCAAACGATTTCCAATGCGCGTGAACGTCCGACCAGTGCGCTGAGCCATTCGACGCCGCCACCGCCTGGAATCGACGAACCGCCCACTTCGATCAACGCGAATTTTGCGTGCTCCTTGGACGCGAAGCGCATGTCGCAGGTCAATGCAAATTCGAAGCCCTGAGCACGTGCCCGGCCACGCACTTTGGCGATGCTGATTACGAACGACTGCGCAAGGCGTGTGACCCACTTAGGCCAGTTACCAAAAAATGGCATTGCACCCGGTTGATCGGGAATGGTCAGCCGATTTTCGACATCGTGGTGATTCATGAAGAAATCTGGATCGGCACTCTCAAACACAACGACCTTGAGGTGCTCGTCCTTCTCGATGTTGTCCATCAGCACGTTCAACTCAGCAAATGTCGTCGGATCGAATAAGGCGAGCGGCGGATTGTTGAAGATGACGCGCCAGTAGGCTTGGGATTCAGCAATGATAGTCAAGCGGTTAGCAGTGTTCATAAATGCTCTCGGCTGTTGCGATCCTATGCGAGATCGTCGATTTCAAGAAAAGCCGCCCGTTCAGGCGATGTGAACAAACGAATAAATGAAAAAAGGCCACTACCCATCGGGATGAAGTTCGTCGGTAATGGCCTAAGCAGCGGCGGCATATGATCCTCCCTCCGTGCTTTGAAATTTCCCTTACCAGCCTTGGGCCGCCGCTGACACTTCACGCCAGTCGTTCCAAGTGGCGAGCCGGCTTTGATAGGCGCCCGTCAGCTGCTCGACGGCTCCAGCGCCCAACGCGATTCGAAGCGGTGGCTGGGAGCTATCCACGACTTTAAGAAGCGCATTTGCGGTTGCTTCCGGATCACCAAACGCGTAGCCCTCGAACGCTTGGCTCAAGGCATCCCGTACAGGCTGATAGGCTGCGATAGCGTCTGAATATTTGGCAGATGACGCGTTGTTGAAATCTGTGGCATAGCCCGGCGGTTCGATGAGCGTGACGCTGGCACCGAAAAAACCTGCTTCCTGTGACAGAGCCTCAAACAGGCCTTCAACAGCGAACTTGGATGCGCTGTAGACTCCGAAAGTGGGTGCTGAGAACACGCCCAACACACTCGATACCGCGAGCAGATGGCCAAAGCCTTGGGCACGGAAGATCTGCATCGACGCCTGAGCCAGCCACATCGTTCCGAAGAAGTTGGTATCCATCTGAGCTCTGGCCTCGGCTTCGGATATCTCCTCTACCGCGCCTTGGTGACCATAGCCAGCATTGCTCAGCACAATGTCTATGCGGCCGAAGTGCTCGTTGACCGTTGTCACAGCTTGCAACACAGCCTCGCGGTCGGTGACGTCAAGGCGCAGAGGCAATACGGCGCCTGCGTACTTTGCTACCAGGGGTTGGAGGGATGATATATCGCGTGCGCTGACAGCAACTTTATCTCCGCGCTCCAGTGCTGCGATGGCCCACACACGTCCAAAACCACGGGATGCCCCGGTGATGAACCATACTTTTTCGGCAGACTGCGAAGGATTCATTTGATCTCCATTGCGTCACTCCAGCGAGCGACTTTTGGGAAAGACGCCCAACCCGCTATGACGTTGTGGTTAACCACAATCGTAAAACCGTATTGAGTGTGTGCCTGTTGAAAAGAGCAGCTGTCTCGTTATGTCGACCATGGTATGCCGTTGACCACATTCGATTAAGGCAGGTAACGTGCATAACACTGATGACAGAACCGTCATTAATGCGGAGGTAGTTTTGGAAACGTTGAGTGGCTTGGAGATATTCGTCGAGACGGCACAGAGCCAGAGCTTTGTCGCCACAGGCCGGAAGGTCGGGATCTCGGCCTCAGCCGTCAGCAAAAGCATTTCCAGACTTGAGGAGCGGGTAGGCGTCCGGCTGTTTCAACGGAGTACGCGGACCGTCCGGCTGACTTCCGAGGGTGAAGTTTTTCTGGAAAGATGCAGGCGTATCCTCAGTGAAATTCAAGCCGCTGAGGATGACCTATCCGCCATGACTTCATCGCCTCGCGGCCGGTTGCGCGTTGGCTTGGCGCTGGTAGCTGGATTGCCGCTTCCAGTCATTTCCGGTTTCATGGAACGTTATCCCGAAATCGAGCTGGACCTCGATTTCACGGATCGTCTGGTGGACGTTATCGACGAAGGGTTCGATGTCGTCATCCGTGGAAGTGATCTTCAGGATTCACGACTGATGTCACGGCCGCTCGGACCATACCGATCATGCCTGGTCGCTTCCCCAGGCTATCTGGAGAAGCGCGGCATACCGAAAACACCAGCGGATCTGCTGAACCACTCCTGCCTCCATTACCGCTGGCAAAACTCGGGCAAGCTCTACCAATGGCCCTTTAAGGCATCACCCGCACGCCAGTCCGGTACCGCTCTTCCTGTGACGATGGTTTGTAGCAATGTCGAGGCTTTGATCTACCTCGCAGAGAACGGCCGCGGGATCACGTGCGTTCCAGATTTTGCGGTCAAGCAAGGCGTGGCAGATGGTCGGTTAGAAACGGTGCTCGACTCTAGCCTGGTAGGCGGTAGCAATTTTCATGTTGTATGGCCTAGCAGCAGGCAAATGGCGCCTAAAGTACGTGCCTTTGTAGACTTCGCGGTAGAGCATTTTTCCAAGGGACTGGTCAGCTAGTTGCTGGCGTCATCAGTATCGCATCGGCGCCAGCTCAACGGTTGAATCCACAACCGATAGCCACCTATCGCAATCCTCGACGAAGCGCCCTCGATTTTTTGCCAGAACTAATCCGGCCGCTAATAGATACCCCGGGCTGTATCGATTTTCCCCGCGATGCGGATGGCCGCGCTCAGTTCGGAGCAGTGCATCGCCTGCATTTCCTGCCAACGCTGCGCCTTTTCCTCCGGCTCCGTCATAGCTAACGCCAGGTACAAGCTCGGTGTGACTGCACGAAATAGAGTCTCGACTTTCTTCGATAGGATGACGCCTTCGGTGTACTTGCCGGACGCTTTACTGGCGGTTAGCAAGAGCGCTTTCTGTGCGGGAGTAAGCTTCTTGAACCGCGCAATCTCCTCAATTTCAGCCGGCGGCATGTTTAGGCATACCCACCATTCGATCATGTTGAGCATGGTCTGTGCAGCATTCGGAAAGTCCACCAAATTCTGTGTCGCGAGCCAAAACCATGCCCCGAGCTTGCGCCACATTTTGGTCCCCTTCACCACGAATGGAGCGAGGAGGGGATTCTTGGTAATGATGTGCCCCTCGTCAGTCACCATGATGATCGGGCGGCCAAGATATTGGTCACGCTCGGCAAGATTGTTCACCGTGTTCATCAGGCTGATGTAGCTGATCGACATTTGTGCCTCGTATCCCTCTCGGGCATAGGTCGCGAGGTCGACGATGGTCACATCGCTCTCGGGCCACGGTGTGCCTTCGCGGTCAAACAGCTCACCTTCGAATCCCTGACAGAACAGATCGATGGATTCAGCCATCTCCTGAGCTCGGTCACGGCGTTTGTCAGGCAAGAGCGTGTTGCCGGCAACGTGTTGCAGTGCATCACGGATATGCCGCGTTCTGACAGGTGTCCGGGTCACCTGGCAAGCCCTCGCTGCATCCAGAATGCATTCACGGATAAGACTACGATCGGCGCGGGTGAGCCGAGCATCCTCTTTGGCTTCACCGCCCGTGATCATTAGCCTCGCGGTGATCTCCAGTTCGCCCAGGACATCGCGTTGTTCATCGCTGTCATCTTCAGCTTCATCCAGATCCTCAACTGCCAGAGAGGCCACCTTGTGCGGTTCCTCGACCAGGCGCCGCGCATCAGCGAACGGCGCTAGGCTGACGCCGGTACCGGGCTTGAGCTGGATCTTGTTGACCGACAGGCCGAGTGTCGCAAAGTAATCACCCTGCAGCCCAAAGGAATTTCCCGCCTCAACGATAAACAGCCGCGGGCGGTAAATCGCCATGACCTGCATCAGAAGCGAAACGAGGGTGGCCGACTTGCCTGAGCCCGTCGGGCCGAACAACAGCAGATGAGCGTTCATGGCACGGTCGTGGCGTGACAACGGGTCGACGGTCAGTGGCGCGCCGCCGCGGTTAAAGAAAGTGATCCCTGGGTTGCCGGTACCGATGCTACGGCCCCACAGGGGCAACAGATTGGCCAGGTGCTGGGCAAACATCAGCCGGGTATACCAATTGCGTTTGTCCAGGATCGGGTTATAGCTCATGGGCAGCCAGCGCAGATAGCTGTTACAGGCGGCCACCTCGTCACCTTCGCGCACAGGTTGAAGCCCCGCCGCCAGTAAGACGTTAGCCGCCTGAATCGATCGCTGATGCAGTTCGCGATCGTCTTTACCTCGAAGGTAGAGCGCCAGCGTTCCCCGGTAGAGTTTGTGCTGCCGGCCGATGATCGCACGCGCTTGCTCAACGTCCTGTCGCGTTTGAGTGGAGGCGAGGTTCTCGCCAATCGCCTTGTGGGACAGGCGATTGAGTTGTTCCTCGAGCACGTCCTGCGGAGTCACCACCATGGTCAAACTCATGATGGTGTCGTCGGGCAATTGGTCGAAGAGCGCGTTCAAGGCCTCACCTTTGCGGGTTTCGCCGGTGACCTGGCCGATGTGTGGCGGCTTGCGAAGTTTGTCCACCACTATGACCCGGTGGGGCTGATTGTCGAAGTACCATCGTCCGTGATCCACATCAGACCGAGGTTCGTTGTGGAACAGTCGCTCAGTGAAGTCATGATCGAAGGGTAATTCCAAGGATTCGCCGTCAGACGTCTCGGGATAGGGGACACGGGCGTAGAAGTCAGCGGGCGCCTCATCGGTCAGCGTTGGTGCGGGATTGAACCAAGGCAGAAGCCAGGCGTAGAAAGCTTTACCGTCCACACGCCGTGGTGCAACACCGCAGGCCTGCAGTGATGCCGATATGTGCTCGCAGGCGCGCTCCAGAGATGCGACAGGCGACCCTACGTCATCGTCTGAGCTCTGCACGCGGCGGTAGATCACCAAGCGAACGCGACGATTGCTGCCTCGCCATGGCAGGTGCGAGACAACCGTGTCCTCGAACAGTCCTCCGGGTTTGGCAATGGCTTTGAGATGTTGCCGGGTCAGTTCAAGGTAGGCTTCGGTGAAGGCCGTTCCGCGGGCGCTCGGCTGGATGTAATCCGACAGCCTTTGCAGGTACGGCGAGAAGTCGCTTTCGTCCTGGCAAAAGAACTGCACCACCCAAGGCGCACGATCCAGCTCCTCAAAGCTGTCCTGCAGCGCATCTTCAAGAGCATCACGCGCGGTCATTAGCCATTCTGGTTCTCGCCCCTCTGTGCCAATGGGCGTCAGCTCGAATGCGGCACCGACGGAACGGTTGTCGTCGAGCAAAAAGCATTGGCCTTCTTCGAGGTATTCCACCCAAGGAAGGTGGTCCGTGAAGCTGGGATTATGCTCATAGAACTTTGACTCGTCGCCCTGGGTGGCGCGGCGACGCCGGTCATCGCGCCAGGGCTTCCAGAAGGGCCGAGGGTCTGCTTGATCCTCCGCCATCACAGGTCATCCACGCGTTCGCCGGGCTGCGCATACTGCACCGTGCGATAGAGCGGAAACACTGTCGAGTACCCCGGCACCGGCGCCTGCTCGGAGCCGCTCAGGTGCGGATAGACATAGAGCACGAGGTCCGGATTGGGCAGCCGAGGGAATAGATTGTAAATCTCGGTTTTAGCCGTGCGGGTGTAACTGGCCTGCTCACCGGCATTTGAGGAAGGATCCACCAGCGGGCGTCTTAGCGCGCTGCGTGCATCGAACAACTGCTGCTGGGTGCCGATAGATCCAGCACTGTTCCAGATATCCATCATGGTCTGCTCTCCGTGGGGCAGCATGGCTTCCTTGTCGGTAGAGCATCCAGCCAAAAATACCAGCAGCAGGCTAGTCGAGATCCAGTGACGAAACCGATGTGCTTGCATGGTTCACCCTCCGGCCCTTGGGCTCGTAGTCGATTGCGATCTCATGGTCCAGGTGCAGCGCCACCTTGGCCGACGGCGGCACATAAACCGCGGCAAAGGCTTCGCCATAGAGCTTGTTGACCCACTCGCGAATATCGCTGATGCCACCGCTGAGCACCGAGTTCAAAGCGCTGTTGCCGTTGCTCTGAGACATGCCCAGCGCCGTGCTGCCTGAACTGATCACGTTGGTGCTGTTCTGCTCATTGCTTAGCACCGAGGCCAGTCCGGCGCCGGCGGCGGTGATCAGGCTCTGGCTGCCCAGATATTGCTGCGCGTTGGAGCGGCGCTCGCCGGCGATGCAGGGGACGCCATAAGGATCCGAAAGAAAGCCCAGGCCGCCGCGAATTTTTTCGGTGTTGCTGGACTGTGTTGCGGCCGTGTTACGGTTGACCACTGCTTGCGGCTGCGGGACGGTGCGCACCGTGCCGTCTTGGAAAACGAAAGTAATCGACTCGACCTGTCCGCGTACGCATGAAAGCGTCCAATCACCAGAAGCGGTCCCGCTCATGACCGCTCCTGCCACGTCGGGCAAATCGATGCCATTAGCGGTGAGGTTCTCCGGCCCGACCAGCACCTTGAAGGGGTAAGGGTCGTTGACGGTACCGTCCACTGGCACCCGGCCGATCAGTGCGGTCATCGCTACCGATCCCATGAGGGTCGAGTTTTCGGGAATGGTGTAGACGGGGCGGGCGTCCTCGGTGCGGTCGGTCTTGCCGTCCAGGTCGCGCTCGCCCTTCGAGCTGGCGCGGAGTTGTTTTTGGCCACGATTGATGGCGTTGTCTTTCAACCCGTCGAGCTTGAACTGCGAGGGAAGGTTGGACAGCGCAATCGAGCCCTCGCTGGGCTTGGCGGAAGCGGCTCTGTCCGAGGGTTCGACCCAGCGCATGGCATCATTCTCGCTGGCCGCTGACTTGAATCGGTCCCCATCGCCGGGCTCGAGGCCAAATCCCACAGGCAGATCATCGTTCTTTCCCCCCAATCCGGAGAGTTGATCCTTCAACTGGGATAACAAAGACTTGGCCTCGCGGTTGTCCTGCTCGGCTTTCTGGCGTGCCGCATCGGCTTGCTTGCGCTCCTCGCTGACCTGCTGTGTCACGCTGCCGAGTGCTGATTGAATACGGGTATCGATGCTGCCTTCGCGTGTGCGCAGACGATTGTTCTCCGATTGCAGGGAGTCGTTGCTTTTCTTCAGTGACAGCATCTCGGTGCGCATCGCTTTGACCTGTCCCACCAGCGTTGCGACCGTGTCGCGGGGGGTGTCACCGGCGATGCCCAGGGACTTCGCTTGGTCAGCGGTCAGTTGCACCGGCTCCGCTTCCGCTGAGACGGTAGAGCTGGAGGTTGGGGCATCGCTGACCCAGGAGCGGAGAATAATCAGCACCACGGCCACCAGGGCGCCTGGTACGAGCCACTTCAGCAGTGCGTTAGCCTTCATGGTCGTCACCTGCAGGCGGGGTCGGTGGCAGCAGAACGGCTTGATCCAGGCCACTGCCGCGCGTAACCAGATAGGCGACGGTGGTGTCTTCGGCGGTCCCGGATCGACCCAGTGTCGAGTGTTGGAAAGCAGCACCGAACAATTCAGCTTGCAGTTCGCGCGGATCCAGCTCGATAACCTGAAGGCTTAGATTCTTGATCTTCACGGCGGTTACCCAGAAGTCATCGAGTCGCCAGGCGGACAGCGGGGTGATCGCAACGTGTTGGGTGGGAAGCAAATGGCGCAAATCGGTGGGGACCTTCAACGTCATACGTCGAACGCCGGGAAGCGGTTCGACTGTGCGCAAGGGCGCATACAAGTTTTGGGCGGCGTAACGGGTCAGGGCGACGGGAACGGGCGTACGCTGCGGTGGACGTTCGGATCTACCTGTTCCATCGGCTTCAGTGGCCGAAGATGTGGTCGCGATTTGAATGGGTTCCAAAGCGCGCTCGCCGGGTTGAGCGTCCACATCCAGCAAAATGATTTCGCCGGTGCTGATCGATTGCAGTTGGAGCCGCGTTGGCCCGATCGAGTCAGACGGCAGCAGATACACCGTGCCTCCGATCGACTGCACTCGCAGCTTGCCGGCAATGCCCCCCGGCAGGCCTACCCGGACGTCCTGGTCGACAAAAATAATGCGTTCCTGTCCGACGATGAGGGGTACGGCGATCGGCAGGCGGTCCCATTGTTTGACCTCGACGGCCTGGGCGCCAGTGCTGATCCCCAGGCACAGCGCTAGCAGAGCGCGCCACGAATGTGGGTTCATGAATCACCTCCCGGCAATATCAGCTTCTGTGGTGTGCCTTGGTAACAGTCGAGTGCCAGGCCCCACTTGTTCCGCTCCGGATCGATGTCAAAGCGGATGACCCGCAATGGATAACGCACCACAACGCGCTTTACCGGTTCCGCGGCGTAATACTCGTCGGCGTTCAGATCCAGTTTCACCAACCAGGAATCTGCGTCGAGTTGGGCGACCCGCAACTCGGGGTCGTCGCTGTACCCGCGGCCAAGCACTTCATAAACCCCCCGCACTCGATCGCGCAGTTCGCCGGCGGCCTTGCGAAACTCGAAGTCGCCTTCCAGGAACGTTCTGCACGAAGGTGTCAGGTAGGACTGCAAGGCATAGATGGCGCGTTGATAATCAGCTTCGCCATCCGTGGGCCAACGGTTGAGCTGGCCGAAGATGTACAGCGCAAACGAATAGATGTTCTCGGGAGGGACGTCCCACCATTTGCGCGTGCTGCCTGAGCGCAGGTCCGGCGGCACATGCACCGTCAGCGAGGTCGGCGCAGACTGCCAGCCATACCACAGGCCGGCGCACACGAGGGTCAGCGCAATCACCCCCATGCGTAGACTGATGATATGGGCCTGCTGGGCATCCACTTTGTTGCGGAATCGGCTCATGGTCTGGGTCCTCGCAGGCGGCGCGTACGGCGAACCGTCCAAGGGCCGGAATGGATTACCAGTGCCTCCTGGCCGATGTGCCAACGAATTGCCAACTGCCATTGCAGGTTGCGGTACAGCCAAGTCTCAGGGCGTGCACGCTTGGCGCGGCGCAGCAGGGTGCCGCTGACCAAGAGGATGATCGCCATGCCGACGATCATTCCCGTGGGCGCCATGGCGATCGACGCGGTGACGATCGCCAGCGGCACGCCGAAAACGAGGCCGATCACTGCGCCGGCACCCAACGATACCCACATTTCGTCGTTGGTGAGCCCACGCAGTACGGCAGGATCGCGGTTCAAACGCTCTGGCAGGAAGCTCAAGGTGCCATCTGCCAGGCGAGCGATATCGTCACTCATGTGGGCCTCACAGAATGGTGGCGGCTTTGTCGAGGAACCAGAGAATGATCACCACCAACAGAGCGCCGATCCCGACCACCGCGCCCAGATCCTTCCAGGTCTTGCGCTGGTTTTGCACATCGGCGTAGACCGTCAGGGAGTGCCAGGCGACACCCAGAAAGGCCAGTACAGCAATGAGCAGCCCGATCATGATACCGCCGTCATAGGCGTAGTTCTTGATAGTTTCGATCAGGCCGCCGCCCTCCCCGCGAGAGGGCGCTTCCATGGCGGGCAACTCGGCCAACGCCATACCCGGCCCCAAAATCAGGACCAGACCGAAAGCTTGCTGCTTGGCTTGTATGTAGCGGGATTTGATCAGCGCAGTGTTGAGGACGGTGGGGATCATGGCATTACCTCCAGGGCATCAGGACAACGTGAAAAACATCAGGACCAACAATGCGACGGACACGCGGGCAGCGCTGCCGCCCAGTGCCCCGAAACTCACATGACCCGCCGCCCAGCCTCGGTAGCCGGTCCACAACGCCCAGCTACACCACAGCAGAGCGATCACCAGCGTCAGCGAGATCCAGAGCCCAGAGCTCAGTTGCGGGGTATAGCCGGCGGCGCCCTGAAAGGCTGCGGTTTGCGCCTCAGTCATGCTCATGGCGGTGACTCGCGGGCGGGCTCGGCGGCGTAGTCGCCGATCAGTTCGGTGGGATCGGCAGGTTGGGCACGGCGAGGGGACAGATAATCCTGGAGGCCTGCCTTGATACGCTGAAGGTCGTGGCGGAACCTGGGGTAATCAAACCGGTAGCGCGCAGTTGAGTTCGACGATTGGTCGGCACGCTGCGCAATCTGATTGATCGCTCGGATTTGCTGGATGATGAGGTCCAGTTCTGCACGTTCGTCGCCGGCATACGCCATCGCATTGAGCGATGCCATCGCAACGAGGCTGAGCAGCACGGTTCGGGGCTTCAGAGCAGGCATGAGACAGATCTCAGATAAGACTGGGACCTAGGCTCTTGGAATGGGGAGTCGCAAGCATTCGTTTAATCGAATACAGGGCTATCGAATTGGGGGCAGGGCTTTCGGTGTAGCGGTGATGCTCAATGGAGAGTCGGCAGCGGGGGTAGACGGGAGACCATCCGATTAAGCAGCCCCACAGGATCATCCGGGACGATTTCCATGAACTGCCGCAATTCCCTGAGCGCGAGCCGATGGCGGTCATCCTGACGCAACCAAAGCCTCAACGACTTGAGTCGCCGACGATCACCGGGCGCCTGCAGCACACCATCGCAAAGTCGCATCGCACGATCTCGCATGCTATCGGTGACGCGTTCAAACTCGTCGCTCATCTTAATGAATTCCAGCAGTTGCCCAAGGCGGCCCAGTTACTAGAACATTGAACCATAGGCGAATGGCCGATGGTACGCGAGTATCAGCCCCCTCCGGCTAGCATCAATGTGGGACGCCTTTCAACTACCGCGAACCAGGGCTGCAAGGCCGATGATTTGCATCCGTAACCAGTGCTTTGGCGTTGTCACCGGACGCGATAGTCGTCGCGTAATCCATCATGACGGCTTCCACCCGCACGACTTCGACACAACTCACGTTACGGTCTCGGATTGACGTCACTTTTTCAAGAGGGCCAGTGCTTTGACCGCGGTTTATGGGCCCCAGAATTTCGATACTTTCGTCCGCCATGCTTGCCTTCGTACCGTCCGTAGTGTACGCAGCCACGAATACGCGCAGCGTCTTCAGGGTTCGCGGAAAACTGTTCTTGATCGTGATTTGCACCTCCAACTGTCCGCTCGCAGGGGCGACGCTGGATGTCAGCCGTGTGATCGCGACCGGGAACGCCGCGGAGGTGCCTTGCGGGATGGACTGGCTGGCGCACGCGCCTAGCAGCAAGCAGCTGATCGTCGTCAGGATGTGTTTCATGTGAGCCTCTGTGATGGATGCTGTGTGAGTCCCCGATGGCTAACAAGGGAAGGTGGATGCTGAAAAGCCTAGCACCGCGAGCTCCGTGGGGACGTCGGGCTGATTTATCGACTAGCGTGCTGAAACCTTTAAGTTAAATTCGAGATAAGGGTGGATGGGCACATACAGTGGAAAAGCTCATGTGCCGCATCCCATGGTGAGGGGCCTGTGAGGGGCTTTAAAGATACTTTTTGAATGTCGAGGCAGTGATGGCAATCATGATCCCTAGCAGAGCTGCGCAGGGCACTAGCACCCACAGAGGATTTACCGTGATGGGGAATGACAAATAGATAATCCAGGGCAGGAACATCAGCGGAACAAGAGATCGTTTGGCACGGTGGTAGATGAAGCTGCTTTCGCGTCCGGCGCCGAACTTTCTCAAGTCCCGGCGCATCAGTCCGTCGACCAAGCCCGTCAGTGTCGCGAGCAAGAACAGTGGCGTCGCCAAGCTCAGGACGGCCAGGCGCAACGCAAAGGTCATTGTCGTGTAAACCGCGGCTAGGATGTAGTCCTTGGTGAGAACATATACGCCACCGACCCACGCCCAGAAGCTATCGGATTGCCTGATCTCGCTGGCGCGAGCATCCAGGCGCGCTAGCCCGGTTCCCTCGATGAGCCACTCCTCCAGAAGCGTCAAAGCCTTCAGCGTCGCTGCTCCAGGTTGTTCAACAATGAGCGAGTTCTTGAAGTGGCTGCTGAGCCACGCGAGCTCGCTGTCGAGCATCGCGTAACTGTGGTGCCAGCCTTGCTCCGGCCAGAACCAGATCAGCCCTATGTATTCCATGATGATCGACGCCAGCAGGGACATGAAGAGCAGTCCGATGATCTTCAGCACGCCGGCAATGAACGACATGATCAGGCCAGGACTTTGCTGCGGTGGGGCCTGCCGCGGCAGATCGGCACTCATAGCACTAGCCGCGTGCAGAGGGACTGTGCAATACCGCTATCCACGGCGGCGTCCTGGCGGGGATTGCTCTGGGTCATAGTCCACGGTCGGACCACCGCCGCTGGCGGTCCACCACTTGTTCGCGTGGGCGTTATACGCCGCACGCATGCGGGTGGCCAGTTCCTGCAGGTCCTTGGGCATGGCATCGTCATCCGCCGGTTTGGGCAGGGGCATGCGCACCTTCCAGAGCTGTCCGCCTTCCTGGAAGGAAAACATTTGGCCCTTGGGCAAACTGACGATGTGCGCGGGCTCGATCAGCGGCACGGCAGTAGTGCTGACACGATCCTGGGATGAGGACGTGAAATCGGTATGGGCATCAGGGTCAGCCGTATCAGTGGCTCCTGAGACCAGCGTACGGGTCTGCACATTCACCTTGGGCAGTTGGTGGGTGAGCAGCTCGGCGGTCGCGGTCTCGCGCACACGAAGCATTTGCAGCGTGTTGAAGTTGCCGATGACCTGACCGGCCTTGGCGCGATTGCCGATCCTGGCTTCGATATCGCTCAAGGTCTGGGTATAGGCTGTCACCTGGATACCGGCGCCACCGCCCTTGTTGATCAGCGGAATGAACTCGTCGCCCATCAGTTCGTTGAACTCATCGGCGTGCAGATTGATCGGGAGTTTTTGCCCCGAGGCATCGGCACCGGGGAGTCCATGGTCGACGCCATGTTTGTAGATATGACCCGCGACCGACACCAGGTCGGCGAACATGGAGTTACCCACTGCCGCAGCCACTTCGGCATCGGTAAGGGCATCCAGGCCAACGTAGACGATGCCGCGTTTGCGGATGATCTGCATCCAATCGAAGATCGGCCGCGGATCTTCCAGGTCGGTGTAGTTGGGGGCCAGCAACTGCGCGGTCTTGCCGCTGGTGAGCTTTTCTAGCAACGGCAGCAGGGAAGCCACGATCTTGTCGAAGTAGGTGCGGTCATAGCGTACCGCCGAGCGCAGACCATCCATGACCGGATCAAAGATGCGCTTGGCGGCCAGGTATTGCTCGATCGCTACCACACGCTTTTCGCGCCCGACCATGTGCCGCGGGATGTTCTTCTCGTTGAGCTTGCCCTCGAGCTGCACAATGGCTTCCCAGGCACTGGCATCATGTCGGGCAAAGAACTGCTGGGCGTACTCGATGAACAAGGCGTCGATGTTCACCACGTGCCGCTGGATCTGCAAATAGTCCGGCCTTCGGCCCAGCTCGACCAGCGCACGGGCGATGATGTTGACGAAGCGCCAGGCAAACTCGCGAAACGCCGCGGAGTTGCCTTCGCCGCTCAGTTGGCCAGCGATACGAGTGGCCACTTCAGAGATGCGGCCGAAACGACCGACTGCGTTGTAGCGCGCGGAGATGTCTGGCCAGCCCAGGTGAAAGACATAGAACTCCTTTTCACGACCGGCCCTGCGCGACTCGACGTACATGCGCTTGAGCAGATCGGCATCGCCCTTGGGGTCGAACACGATCACCACTTCGGGCGCTTTTCGGTGGATATCCTGGGTGATGTACACCTCTGCCAATCGCGTCTTGCCGACCCGGGTGGTGCCCAAGACCAGAGTGTGTCCTACGCGTTCGCCCAGCGGGAGGCTAACCTCGGTCTCATTGGGCTCGACCCCATGCAGTAGCGGCGAGCCGCCCACAGGCGGCAGCGGTCTGACGGGGTTGAGGGCGCTGTCCCAAGCGGTGGCGCGGCCCAGCAGGGTGAGCGGATAGGGCGCCCATTCCAGGCGCTTTTCGAGGTGCCTAGCCATCCGATGGGGCAACGATTGGTTCACGTAACGGGCGACATCCGGATCCTGAGCTTCGACCAGGCGCTGTGTGTGCAGGCGGGTCCAGCGAAAGCCCCTGCCCATGAACAGCCGTTTACGGCTCACCGGTATTTGGCGGCTGGTCAGCTCGTAGCGGGGCAGGCGCCGGATATTGCGCCGGTAGCGCAGCACCATGCGCGCCTCATTGAGCCGCTTGAGGCCGAAGGCTGTGTAGGCCATGGCCATCCCGGCGCCGATCTCCGGGGAGAGCGCGACAGCCCAAGGGGAGTGCAGGCACAGCGCAGCGGCCCCACCGCAGACCGCCACGGTGTAGAGCTCGACGGCGGGGCGTAGCAACGACTCCATCACGTGATCGGCCATGACGGGTACCTTACTGTTCCAGGGCAGTGGCGGTGATCAGTACCGGGTAATGGGAGAGCTGTAATCGCTCCGCAATATCATCGCCGCTCACTGGCATGATGGTCAGCTCGGGTACTAATGACTGGATGCGCCGCAGCGAGCCGGCATCAGTCACGTCCACCACGAGTCCGGCGGCGCCCAGCTCTGTCAGGCGGGCGGCGTTGCTGCTCAGCCACTCCACTGAGGTCGCATCCTCCCCGACCAAAAAGAAAGGTTTAAGGCCCGGCATATGCAGCGTTCTCGCTTCAACATTGCCTGGGCTCAGCTTGGGGCTGCGTACCGGCAGGATCCAGTGCAGTCCCGAAGGGAGGGGCATGTCGGTATGGATGATCGACGGCGATACCGGGTTGAGCTTTCGGGTATGGTCCTGGGCCGCTGCGGGTGCAGCGCACAGCGCAGCGATACCCAGAGACAGCAAAAGGCGATTGAGGTCATGTCCAATCATGGTGAGGATTCCAAGGTGGGAGAAGTCGAGGCCTGCAACTGCTGCAGCTGCTGCCGAAACTGGGCGCGGTAGCGCGCGGCGATCACGCCACCGGCTGGGCGGTGGTAGCGGCCGGCAGCCTGGACCCAATCGCCGGTCAGATCGTAGTGCTCGCGCAGTAGCGTCGCGGTCACGATGAGGTTTTGCTGCGGATCCAGGGCGGCACATGGGGATGAATAGCGTGCGCCGTTATGGCCCAGATTGGTTTGCCCCAGGCCGACATCAATACGTTTGAGGTCGTGTTGCCTCGCAGCCTTGTGTATCCCTTGGCAGGCTGCATCCCGGGTGGGATAGCGTTGCCCCTGGCCGGCAATGTTCAGTGTCCAGGGCCAGGGGATGCGCTGACCGCGAAGCAGCGTCCCGCTCTCCTGCAGCGCCACCGCGAACAGCACGGTCGCCGGGACGCCGGCGCGCTCTGCGGCGAGTTGGTAAGCCGGCGGCGGGATGCTCTCGGCAAGCACCAGCCGCACCGGCAGCAGCAGCACGGCCAGCCAGGCTATTCGATGCGCTGCCATTGGCCATCGACCTGTTCGAAGCGGGCGGGGAGCGAGCCAAAGGCACCGAGGCTGAACCAGCGACCGCGGTCATGATTGAGGGTGATCTGCCGGCGTTGAACATTGGCTGGGACAATCCCAGCTGCTTTAGCCCAGCGACGGACCGAATCGTCATCGCCGTCGCTGCCTACCAGGTACAGATCAAACGCCGTACCTTGGTCCTGCAGGCGCTTCGCCACGTTCATGCAGCTGTCGCAATCGTCTTTGACGAAGAGCGCGCTGCGAGTGGCGGTTTGAGAGGCGGTACTGGCAGTGGTCGCCATGCCCTGGATTGGCATCAAATCGGGGTACAGCTTGGCCCACGCCTGCGTGTAGGCCTTCTGATAGGCAAGCTCGCGTTCGGCACGCTTGGCCTCAAGGCGAACCTGCAGCTCAGCATAGCGCTGGCGTTCCTGGTCCGTCTCGGCCTCGACGCCGAGGGTCGTCAGAGGATCGAGTTGCGGGCTCCAGTAGCGGCGCGGACCCGTTTGCAAGGATTCGAATTTGGCCCACTCCTGTTCGGTGAGCCCCCATATCTCCTGGGAGTGCTGGGCTGAAGCCCGCAATGCTTGCCGCTCAGGTGCCGTGTGGTTTGCGGTCGAGATGTCAGGGGCGGCCAGGGCCAGGTGGCAGAAACAGCCCATCGACCAGGCGAATAACGACACGAAGGTTTTCATGGCGCCTCCCTATGGAATTGGTAGGGTTTGAGCCTGGCCGGCGATCGAGAACACGGCAGTGCTCGTGTTCAGGTTGTCCAGTCGCCATCCGCCAAAGGTCTCGCCAGTTTGAATCAGGCGTACCGAACTAAGCGTTCGGTCGCCTAGTGGCAGGAGCGACAGAAAGCGCTCTGGCCCGCGAAGCTCGCTGCCCATGATCGAGAAGGGGGCGTTGGCGGTTGTGGGCGTGGGCGTGGGACGGCCGGCGACTTGCTTGAAACGCTGGCGGGTCTCGCCTTCGGCTGAGGCGCCGCTTGCAGACGGACTTGAGCCAGTTGCTCCTCGATGAGCGAGAGCCGTAGCTCCAAAGGCTGCAGGTCGAGATTGGCAGTTGGTGCCTGCTTGGCGACCCTAAGGGATTCGATGTCGCTGGCCAGTTGCACCGTCTGTTCACCGTGCTCGGTTTGTGTCGAGGCCAGCTTGGATAACGTGCTACGCAGTTGCGCGATGGCGGTATCAGCCAAGCCTTGCTTGTCGTTCAGCTCACTCCATTGGCGTTGGTACTCGGAGACCGTCATTTCGTTTTGCGGTTTGGCCTGTAACGCTTGTAGCTGCCGATGCTGATTAACAGCCACCGCCGCCAGTCCCGACGTACACAGGCACAGGGCGCCGACAACCAGCGCCTGAAAGGAAGTCGATTTCATGGCTGGCCCTCGGCCGTTAGCGATGGGTCGTTGGTAACGACCTGCCGCTGGGTAAAACACACGGTGCGCAGCACCGGATCCGTCTGCAATTGCCAGGCCTCGCCCCCCAACACGTCCAAGGTGTCTATCAGCGAGATGGGCCCCAACTGGTAGTGCACTGACGGCAGTGGACGACTGAACAGCATCTGGACCCCAGGGGTAGCGGCGCACAGGGAGTACCCGGATCGTTGCAGGATGAAGTGCAAGGCATCGGCGACCGTGGCGTTGAGCGTCGGCGTGATATGGACGTCGATGATCTGAAGCAATGGATCACGTTGTTCCACGGTTGGCTGGGTGCTCACCAGGCCGTAGCGCCCTTGGGCGATTTCGGGAGCCGACTTCGGCTTGAACCTGGGATCGATCGCGCTGGATACCACAGGCTTTGCCGTTTTGGGCACAGGCGGAGCGTCAGTGCGGGCGGTGGCGCACCCCGTCAGTGCGAGGGCCAACGCGAGACTGATGGGAAGATTCAGGTTCATGATGAACTCTCGGCATTTGCGAGGGCTAACCATGGCAGTCAGGATGACACAGCACTTACCAGAAACCCGAATTCAACCTGGCCACTTTTCTGAACTACAGGATGCGTTAGCCTCAAGTGGTTGCCGGTGCGCCACGCAGAAAAAAAGCGCCCGTATCAAGGGCGCCTTTGGTTCAATCATCAGGAAAAACAGGTAATCCAGGCACTGCTGCAGCGTCAGGATCAAGGAACAAAAACCGCACATCGGCCTCACCTGCCAGCATCAGAATCCTGATCAGCGCCTCGGGCACGTCTTCACTGCGCATGCGCGCTTCGACGTCGCTACTGCTGGCATCGAACGAGCGTCGAGAGGGATTTGCCGACCAAGGAGTCGAGTACAGCTTGAACCCAACCGCGGTACTGCCCGGCAGGCTGAAGCACTCGAAGTAGCCCGTCGATCGCCCGCTGCTGGCCGGAAAGCAGAAAGTCCACAGGTCCGGCTGAGGCACGTGGGCACTGCTGATTTCCCAACTGCGGCTGTAGTGGCCGGTCTCAAACGCCATCTGCAGGATCGCCGATTGCGCAGCAGCCTCGGAGGGGAAATCCCCGAGGTGCACGGCGTTGCCGAAATGGTCAGCCGTCACCTGGTAAATCACTGCCGCGACGGTGCCTTCGGACGAGCATTGCGCTTCCAGATCAGGGTCTGGCTTTGGATCAGTACCGACCCATACCATGTCGTCGTTGAAACGGCAGGCAAGTTGCTCGATGTGCTCGTCGCTCAGATGAATCTGTGACGGGTGCAGCGTGCGGTAGCAGGGCGGCTGCTTGTCGTCGTAGATGATCATCAGCATGCGTTCGCTGACCATGGCCAGGTAGCCGCGGGCGAAAGGGTTTTCAGGTGTCGTGTTCATGCTCGGGTTCTCCACAAGGTGAGGAGGACCCCGCCCCAAGGGGGAAAGGCCCCCAAGGGATGTGCATCAATAGTCAGATGTTCAGCAGCTTCAGCACGTGCGGCCGCCAGCGAGTGGGGATAATGCGGGCCTGGAGATGGTCTGCCTGACGCCGCAGGTTTTTTGCGGTGCTGTGGTTGTCCCAACGGTCTTCGTCGATGGCTTCTGCCAGCAGGCGCCTTATTTGCGCTTCGGCTAAGAGCAATTCGTCACCGGTGCAGTAGGGCGGCAACCAGGTCAGAGCGGACTGCCTGACGAGGCCTGACAGCACGGTTTGACCGCCGCGATCCTGAACCGAGATACGCTCCGGCCGAAAGTCCAGCACCGCATCGCCGATGAAGCCAGCGTTGCCCGAGACCAGATAATGCAGGGCCTTGAGCAGGCACTGCTCGAGCAAGCCGCACTGTGCGAGCTCGATTGTCAGCGGCATCCAGAAGGTGTGAGCAAAGCCATCATCATCGGCGAGCTCTGCCTGGCCGTGGGCGAGCACCCGGAACTGACGTTCGAAGATGTCCTGGCGCAGGGCTGTTCCAGCGAGATAGGGGTTGTGAACGAAAGCGACGCCATCGAAGTGCTGTACATGAAGGTTCATGCTGTCTCTCCAAGTTTATGGAAAAACCGGGAGAGTCCACCCGATGGGGAGGTTACTCCCCGGTCGGGTCTGGGTCAGCGCGAGAGCGCTTGCAGCGCGTGAGGTATCCAGTGTTCGGCGATCATCCGGCCTTGCCACTCTTCGGCCTCGTTGCGCAGTTGCCGGGCGGCCTCGTGCAGACCGTCGTGGGTATGCACTTGTGCCCGATTCAACAGGTCCTGAGCGGTCAGTCTGGCGTACATCCGTTCGGTTCGAGTCACACAGGGCGACAGCCACTCGATGCTTGCTTCACGGACAACGCCCGACAGCACGGTGCGGCGCTGCAGGTCGACGATGTTGACCTGGTGGATTCTGAAATCCACCGCGCACGCCTGCTCCAATGCACGCAGCCCAAAGGTGTCGCTAAACAGGCAATCGTGAGCAGTCGCCATGCCCTCGGTGATCAGGCCACAGTAGCCCAGCACCACCAGCGCTCGTTCCTGGAAGGCCTGGGAGCAAAAGCTGCTTTTGGAAAAGATCATCTCGCCCTGACCCATCACCACGAATTGACGCTCGAACACGTCGCGTCGCAGCAGGGTGTCGGGTGCGTACGGGTTTTCCACAAACTGAACGCCCGCCAGATCATTGATGGACAGTTCCATGGTGATTCTCCTGTTTCGGTTGAGTGAAACCGGAGTCACCGCCTCCCCAGCGGGGAAGAGATTTTCCCCGGCACGGTGAAGCGTTTGCACGTGAAGTCAGAGCCAACCCATCTCGGCGAGCGACACGGGTTTTCCCTCACCCACCACGAAGTGATCCAGAACGCGAACTTCCACCAAGGCCAGGGCGTTCTTGAGCTGTGCGGTAAGGTTGCGATCGGCCTGGCTGGGTTCGGCACACCCTGAAGGATGGTTGTGGGCGAAAATGACCGCGGCGGCATTGCAGGCCAAGGCGCGAATCACGATCTCTCGCGGGTACACGCTGGCACTGTCAATGCTGCCGAAGAACACTTTTTCAAAACTCAGGGTCCTATGACGTGCGTCTAGGCAGACCATGGCGAAGACCTCTTGGTGATGCCGGGCCAGTTGGAGCTTCAGGTAGTCGGCCACCGCAGTCGGACTGAACAGGCATTCACCACGGGTGAAATAACGCCGATCCAGTAGGTCAAGCGCTTCGGCAATCATTTGGTCTTCTGCACCGCGGCGGGTGACATCGGTACCGTCGATCAAGGTGAGGGGAGCGTGCATGGTGTGATCCTCCAGTCGCAAAGGGGCACACCCTAAGGGCGTGATGGCCCCTGATGGGTTGGGTGAAAGAGTTGTGGATTTCAGTAATCACAATCGGGTGAAACGGTGGCGGGTGCCGTGAAGTGAGCAGTGACACGCATCACAAGGTGACGTGGAAAAGTGGTCGATGCCTAGGCCGGTCTCTGAGTCGAAATCAGCGCTCAGGGGCATCAGTTCCCGAGCACCCGAATGGATTGCGGCCATGCGCTGCTCGAGTTCCTCATCGGTGTAATACAGGGACAGCGCGCTGAAGTCGTCATAGGCGACGGCAAACAGGCAGGTTTGGCAGAGCCAGAAGGATTCCATGGGAGCCTCCTGCGGTAGAAGAAAAGGCGCTCGGGGGAGAGCGCCTGTTGCGGGTTGACGGAACGATCAGGCGGTTTGACGTGCCTGCGATTCGTCCTGATGCTGTGCGTGATCTGCATCAGCGGTGGGTTGCTCAGCATCGGTGGCAACGGGTGTACGGGCCGGGGCCTTGTACACCAGGGTGCCATCGACCTTGATCCACTCGATGAAGATCAAGCGGCCTTTGAGACAGGCGCCGGGTTGACCCTGACGTTCGCCTTTTTCGTAGATGAACGCATCGGTCCACAGATCACCGATACGAAAACCCAAGAGGACTTTGCGTTCGGCCTGGACGTCGGCCATGTGTTGGCGGATCAGCCTTTCCGCTTCACCACCGGCGACCTTGCAGTCGAAACGGGTGTATTCCACGTCATCGCTGGCGCCATGCAGGGCAGCGATATCACAAGCCATGAACGGCTGGCCGCGACGAACCGTGACTTCACGCACGCGGTTCAGATAGCCGATGCCTTGGGTGTGCAGGTTGAAGTAGCTGCTAGCTTGGGTTTGGTTTTGGGTAGTGGACTGAGTCATGGTGAATCTCCTGTTTGCAAGAAACGCGGAAACCCACCGTCCCGGCGGGAGGTGAATTCCGCAGGGGGATGACAAGTAGGCCCAGAAGGGCTGAGAAAACAATCAGCGCTCATTACCGACGAATCGATGACCGTGCGAGCTGCCGAACGCGAATCGCACTTGGGAGAACCACCATCGAAATGGCGCAGCCTTGAAGGTTCAAGCTGCCTGGGCGCTGTCATCGACAGCAAGTGCAGCCCATCTATAAAACGCGATCAATGGGACGTCAACAGCCGATCAAACAGAGGCTGTTGGCCCAGATTCGAGTGGCACACAGTGGAAACGTCGCGGGCAAAAAATAGCCCGACGGTCATCGGGCTGGGGACAAAAAGGACCACCTTTGGCCAATCGCGACAACGTCGCTCCTCGTGACAAGCACACGTTGGCAGGACCTGACCAACCGACCCTTGTCGTGGCCTGGGTCGGAATTTTCTGGCACGCATCCGCGCACAAAAGGCGCCCAGTGTTTCGCCGGCGGGCACCGGAGCTGATCGTCATCGCCGAAGCGAATGACCCCTGCGGCCTGGTGAAAAGCGGCACGGGTCATTCGCTGCAGCGATATGCAGGGCGGTGAAGGGCAACCAGGTTGCAGGAAGAAGTGGCTCCGAACTCATGGAGTCCGACCGAACTGCCCGGAGCGAATCGGTCTTGGCTCGCCAATGGCGAAGGGCGTCCTCACTACAGCAGCCCCGACCAGACCCGTCAAGTGCACGGTGAGGGTCACGGTCCCTTGGACTTGGGCTTTGACGCCTTGGGCTTGGCCAAGGGCTTGGTGCCCTTGCAGTCGGGATAACGCGAGCACGACCAGAAGGTGCCGGTCCGCCCGGTGCGTTTGCGCATCACCGTCTTGCAGATCGGACAGCCCGGGCCGCGCGCCGCCGGCACGTTGAGCTTGAGTGTCGCGTGGTGCTTGATGAGTTGGCTGAGCCATTCGCCCTGCTTGAAGAGAAAGGCGTCCACGGTCAGCCGGCCTGTTTCGATATGCTCGAGCGCCTGCTCCCACAACGCCGTCATCACCGGATCAGCCACCTCGGGCGGCACGGCCTCGATCAGCGTGTGACCGGCCGCCGAGGCCGACAGGCTGCGCTTCTTTTTCACCAGGTAACCGTGGTCGATCAGCCCCTGCAGGATCGAGGCCCGGGTGGCTTCGGTGCCGATACCGATGCTGTCCTTGAGGCGTTGGCGCAGGCGCGGATCCTCGATCTGATTGGCGATGGATTTCATGGCCCTGATCAGCGTGCCTTCGGTGTAGGGCTGGGGCGGTTGTGTGGTGCGGGCATCGACTTTTGCCGAGCACACGGTCAGGGCATGGCCCTCGTGCAACGCGGGCAGCGCCTGCGAGGCTTCGGCCTGGCCAGTGGGGTCGGCTTCGTTGATCCAGGGCTTCCAGCCAGGTACCAGAATCTGCTTGCCCGCGGCCTTGAAGGTTTCGCCGGCCCCGATGAACAGCGCTTCCGTCTTCAGGTACTCATGCAGCGCGCAGAACTGCGCCAGGTACCGGGCCCGGATCAACGCGTACACCGCACCTTCACGCGGGGGCAGGCTGTCGATCCGGAACGCCACGGCGGTCGGGATAATGCCGTGGTGGGCGGAGATCTTGGCGGTGTTCCAGGCGCGCGAACGCACGGACAGGTTCAAGTCTTGGATACGATCCCGAAGCGTTGGATCGGCTTGAGTGAGCGCCTCGAGCACCGCTGGTGCGTCGTCGATCATGCTCTCGGGCAGGTAGCCGCAGTCGCTTCGAGGATAGCTGGTGACCTTGTGGGTCTCGTACAAGGCCTGGGCGCATTCCAGCGTTTCCTGGGCGCCTAGGCCGAGCCGGGCCGAGCAGATTTCCTGCAGCGTCCCTAGGTCGAACGGTAGGGGTGCGGACTCGCGCACCCGCTCGGTTTCGACACTGTCGGTGTGCACCTGTGCGGCCTCGAGCACTCTCTTCAGCACCTGTTGGGCGGCGCTTTGTTGGGTACAACGGCCTTGGTCATCGCAGACCGAAGGGGGCGGTTGCCAGCGAGCCTGAAAATCTGCGGCCCCTGCGGCTAGGCGAATATCCAGCGTCCAGTACGGCTGCGCCACGAAGCTCGCGATGGCCCGATCACGCGCCACTACCAGTTTCAAGGTCGGCGTCTGCACGCGCCCCACCGGCAGGACTCCGTCATAACCCGCGCGGCGCCCAAGCAGGGTGAACAATCGACTGAGGTTGATGCCCACCAGCCAGTCGGCCCGCGACCGGGCCAGGGCCGAGTGATACAACGGCAAGGTTTCCGCACCGGGCTTGAGCGCCGCAAGCGCCTGTCGGATCGAGGCATCGTTGAGCGCCGACAACCACAGGCGCTGCACCGGCCCGCGGTAGCCTTCCAGTTCCAGGATCTCGCGCGCGATCATCTCGCCTTCGCGATCGGCGTCGGTGGCGATGACCACCTCGTCGCACCGGCCCAGCAAGCCGCGAATGACCTTGAGTTGGGAAGCGACCTTGGGCTTTGGCAACACCTTCCACTGCTGGGGCAGGATCGGCAGGTCTTCCAGGGCCCAGCGCTTGAGGTGGCTGCCGTAGGTTTCAGGTGGCGCAGTCTCCAGGAGGTGCCCGACACACCAGGTGACGGTGACCCGTTCGCCCACCAGGCAGCCTTCGGCACGCCGGCCGGCCTGCAACACGCGGGCAATGTCGCGCGCCTGGGAGGGCTTTTCGCAGATGAACAATTGCATGGCTTCGCTCCAGTCGGATGACTGAAGCAGGGTGACGCTCAGGGGGGAGGGAGCCAGCTTAAAACTGAATGTGCGGTGTCCAATTGGACGGTGGCGGCAGACTAACGCTGCTTCAGGTGGGCAATCAGGTGCTCGGTCGAAGACAGGATGAACTGGCGATCGGCATCGGACAGCGGCGCGAGCAACAAGCCGATCTTGTGACCTTGGTCACTGGGGCGTGGGCTGAAGTCGGTCACCAACTCGGCCAGCCCGCAATCCAGCGCGCCCGACAGCTGAATCAGCTTGGGGACCGACAGCGACGTCTTGCCCAGTTCGAGCCGGGAATAGGCCTCACGACCCATCGACAGGCGTTCGGCCAACTGGTCCTGAGTCAGACCCAGGGCGCGGCGGCGCTTGGCGATCATTTGGCCAATCTGCTTATCGGCGGCGGCGATGATTTTCGGCAACTGTGCGGGTCTCCCATTCAACCTGAATGGTCGAGCAAAGACCTCGCAAGATGAATAACCTATCGGGTTGACTCTGGGCGATATGGGTTGTATTTGTTCAATTGAGTGTGTGGATTGCTGAAAATGGGCAAGAATCAGTTGCGGTCGCTGCGCGCGCGAGGCGCGTGTTGACGTACAAGGAAACTCACGTGGATACAGCGGACGATGCGCTGATAGGCCAGGTGCGGTTGCAGGCGCTTCGACGCTTTCTGGAGATTCATCGATCACCCGACGACAAGGACAAGCTCAGCGCCTTGGCGCAGTGGTTGGAACAATGCCCTACGCACCGGCAGGCGTTTCGGGAACTGGGGCAGGCGCTGGCGAAAGTCGCTGAGGATCCGGACGTGCTGGAGACGGCACTGGAGGCGATGTTGTTGCAATACAGCGCGGGCTCGACACGGCATTGAAGTGACTCGCGTCGATGGCGTGGGGTTTGGATGAGCGCCGCGCGGTGAGGCGCTCATTCCACTGAGGTCCACTGATCAGCTCTTGGCTCGACCTCCTTTGCGACTACTGCCGGTGCTCGCTTTGTCGGCCGGGCCCGACGGTGCGGCGTCGGAGGGCTTTTCACGCATGCTCACGCTGGCCAGCCGATGGGGCAGGATACCGATGCGACGTGCCTCGACCTTGAAGGTCACCCGCGCGTTGTCCTCGCTGTCCTCCCATTCATCGCGCACCGTGCGCCCCTCGACCAGCACGCGCATGCCTTTTTGAAACAACGTGCTCCAATGCTCGGCATCACGGTGCCACAGTTCAACCGGGGCCCAGTATCCACCTCGGTCTTCGTAGCCGCCCTCACGCGGTACCGGGTTGTCGAAGTAGACATTCAGGCGCAGCAGACGCCGCGGCTCATCATTGCCCGAGGTGAATGCCTGAAAGTCCGGCGCGCTGCCGATGTTGCCTTCGCCGACAAAAAAAGTGCTCATGGTAATGTCTCCGTTCCGGATGGGGATTGGCGCAGCACGCCTTCGGCGTTGGCCATCTTGTGGCTGCAGTCGAGCGCCTGGCGCTGCAGGGAATGCAGCACGCTCATCTGCAGGTTCAGCGCAATGCGGTTGCATTCGAGCTGGAACAGGGCAGTGCGCAGATCCGGGGGCAGGCGCGGATTGCGCATCAGCCGCTCCCAGACCAGGGCGCCCATGCGGGAAAAGTCCTGGGTGCGCCAGCGCAGAAAGGTGGTGCCGGCGCCGGTGTTCTGCAGCACCAGGCGAATGCCCAGCAACGACAAGGGCGGCAGCGCCATGATCGCCGCTTGGGTGCCCATGAGCTGCGCCACACGCTGTTCAAGCTCCCTCGTGACGTTCGTCAACTGAACCAGTTCCCCCTTACCCTTAAAAGGCTTTAAAAGGCCTTTTAGGGAGGCAGCGTGTTCGATGTCCCGATAGGCAGTGGGTGCGAGGGTCAGATCGGCGGGGAAGTCTCGTGGGGTCATGACGGCTTATCCGTCGCGTCTGTCTCGTGGTCCGCCGGAACGTCATCACTTGCACTGGCCGGCGCACTCTCCGTCGATCCCGCCACCGCGATGATGGGCGGGGCGAACTGCGAGCGGCGCTCGCCATCGAGCACATCCTGAGGCGGGCGACCGAACTTATCGACCGCCTCCTGAAAGCGAGCATTGTCGGCGGCCACATCGCTGCGGGTGACGCCGGACACGCGGTATCGATGGGCGATACCAAACAAGCTGCGCACCTGGTGAGCGCCCTGGTCAATCCATCCCTCCATGTCCGGCCGGCCAATGAGCGCCGTGTGATGGGCCAGGAGCACGCGTCTGACCAGCGTGTCGTAGTCGGTGAGCAGGTACACCGCCAGAAATCCCAGCTGGCTGGCGATGAACAGCGGTAGGGTCACTGGGTGGATGTTGAGGTTGTCACCTACGTCGATTTGCGAGGGCAGGAGTTTTTCAAGATGGCTGACCTGCTCCATCAACTGGCCCATCTGCGCCTTGGCGCGCAGCACCTTGTCCTCGAGCATCAGCATGAACCAGTCAGCAAAAGGGTCGTCCTGCGCCGCCGCTTGTTTGAGGATGTTGGTGATGTTGATGTAGGCCGCCATGCTCATGATCGGATGGCTGCCTTCGCGGGCCAGGCGGCCCTGCCACAGCCGAGCGGCGTGATGGGTGTGCAGGGTCAGGGTGATGGTGCTGCGCAGCGAGCCCAGGTTGAGCTGGAAATGGTCGGCCATGGGCAGGTCCTCAAGTCGGCGGGTGAGGACACAGTGCCGGGCAAACACCGGCGTGACTGCCGAAAACCTGAAGGACCTGTGTTCGGATAAGCTATGGCAACTGGAACAGTATGGATTTGATGCCTGAGGCATCAAATCTACTGAAGGCTGGTGCTCATTACCGCAAGTGCGTGAAGCCGGGCTTCAGGTTCGATCAACGCGAACGGCTGAACAGGGCGACTGGACGTCCATGGATTTGATGCCTCAGGCATCAAATCCATTAAGCGCTACTCATCAGCCCACATTGTTGGCGCAATTGATCCAGGCAGGCCCGTGCCACGGGGGACGCCGATCGCGGCGCGCCGCTGCGTTCAGCGCTCTTCGGCTCTGGCACCGCCTGCTGGACCCGCACGGCTTTGGGCGCAGGCACTTTGGTCGCGATGTCCCTGGCGGCCCACAATCGAAAGTCCCCCTCGATCGCTTTCCTGATCAACCCCATGAGGTAAGCGGCGGGGCGCCGCACGACCCCCGTCGTGCACCGGGCCACGGCCTCCTGCAGCACGGCCACCCTGGCCTCATTGGGCAATGCGGTCATGGCCTGCAAGGCGATCTGCCGATCACTCGCGCTGATGGGCAGGTTCGCTGGCCACTCGAGTTCGGATTTTTCCTCTTCGCGAAGTACCGTACTCTTTTGCTCTATACGCTTTTGTACAGTACTAGGGGGATTCGGAATCCGAACCGCCTCTAAATCCGGGGCTTTCGCTGGCAGTTCGGATTGACGTTGTGCCGCGTAGGGCAAGGAAGCGACAACCAGCGAAGGCTGTTCGGATTCGTGAGCAGGAGAGGGCGCCTCGAGCTCGAATGAGTGTTGCTCAGGCGCCAACGGCACCAGGGCGAGCACCTTGGGTACATAGTCCGCCGGTACCGTTTGGTCGCGCCGCAGTTCCCCCAGCACATGTCCGGCGGTGATGCGTATGCCCTTCGCGGCGTGCTTGAGGCTGCGCTTGATCAGATCTCCGTAACCCTCGTCCAACTGCAGTGCTTCGGCCGGCGTCAGCGGCTCGTCGTGCAGGACATAGATGGGTGGCCGCAACCGACCTAGATCGTCGCGAAGATGCGTGACCCGGCTGAGCCATCGGGTCAGCCGCAGGTTCTGCAATACACGCGCGACGGTCTCTCGTGAAGCTTTCTCGCCGCAGGGGACGGCGGACAGATACGGCTGCAGGTCCTCGTAGCGGGGGTATTTGAGGCCGCGCTCTACGATCATGAAGTGCAGGGCCTGCCAGGCGTTGCGCTCCAGTGGTGTGAGTCGGGTATCAAGCAGCAGAGAGCGGGGCATGATGTTCTGGGGTTTGCCGATGTAGCGAAACTGGATTGAGGTGTCGGGCGGTGGCTTGGGTTTGGGCGGCGACGGGAGTGGAAACAGGTGAGGGTTGTCCTGCATGTATTGGGCGCACTGGCGCATGGCGCGTTTTAGATCCTCAAAGCTGAGACCGTGCTTCATAGCTGCTCTCCGTAGAGGTGCAACTGTTGCCAGACCATGGTCAGGGTGACGCCTTGCTCCTCGGCGAGCATCATCATGGTGTCGAGCTTGTCGGCGGTGCCGTCCTGCTGTCTCAGCTGACGCCAGCGCTGCCACAACGCATGTTCCTGGGCTTCGGTCAGACTCTGTGGGCGACCGCGGCTGACCTCGATCTTCAGCAGCCGGCGGCGCATGGCGGTTTCGGAGTGGTCCAGCCCAAAGCACTTATTCATGATCAGCGAGCTCGCGCCGAGCTTGAGTGCGCGATTGATCAGGCGTTCGTTTTGCTCGTCACGGTCGGCCTGCTCGATCAGCCGGCGCATCACTGCGGTATCGACCTTGATTTCCACCCAGGGGACTGCGGCATGGGCTAAACGCGAGAGCGTGGTCGGTGGCAGGGATTGCAAGATCTCCAGGTCCTCTTCGGCCAAGCCCAACGCGCGACAGCGCTGAAGGTGGCCTTGGCGCAACTCGTGCAACACCTGGTTAAGCATGGTGTTATTCAGCAGGGCGAAGATCGCGTTCATGAGAGTGTCTCCGAATCGTCCTGAGATGTGGCCTGGCTCAGGTCCACGATACGTCGTGCCAGCACCACCAACTGGACCCACTGGTTCAGTTGTGGGTCGGGAAGGCGCTGAAGTTCGAAGGTGAGTCTGGAGTTGCCCACGAGCGGGGTCAGATAGTCACCGACCAGCAATTGGCCCACCAGTGTCGGGGGAAGCTGCTGCTTGAGTTCCCATTCGACCCCGTCCTGCGCGCGCAGAATGGAGGTGAGCAGCAGCTGTACGGCCACGCCTAGGGGTTCGGTGGCCTCTGAGGCCTGCCAGTTGAGCGTGAATCCAAGACCATGCTCTGCGCCCACGACAAAGTCTGTCAGTGCCGCGTAGTGGGCCAATGACTGCGCCAATTCGGCGGCGAGGCTGCGCAGTTCGGCGATGGCCAGTGGCGCGATGGATTCCATCAGCTGTGACAGAGAAGGGAGCGATGAGGTACTGGTCGTCTGCGCTTCGATCACCTCTGTGCTACCTGGGCGCAGGCCGCCGAAAATATCGTCCAACCTTAGCGAGTCCTCGTCGACGGGGTCATCATCGTCCCGGATCTGATCGGTTAGATAGGGAGGAGGCGGTGTCTGACTGTGAACCAGCGGCGGCGCGCTTGCGGGGTTGGCTCCGGCGTCTGGCAATTCGTTTACCGTCGTGGTGGGCCGCTCATTGGTGGAGCGTTCACTCGGCGGCATAACGTGAGAGCCGTTCTGCGTCAGTTCCAATTCCATCAGCCGCGGCGTAATGTCCAGCACCTTGGCCATCTGCGCCAACAAGGCGCCGCGCACCTCGTCCCAGTCGAACTCGTCGGACGTCGTGTCGAAGTTGGACAGCGTCTGCTGCCACAGCACAAGCAGTCGATCGAGCGGGGCCAGCAGGCGGTTCCACACCTGTTCGGCCCGTTTGCGCAGCAGAATGAGGCGCTCGATCTGAGGCTTCGGTAACCCTGAACACAGGGCATTGGGCAGACTGGGCAGCAGGTATTCGACGGTGTCGAACATGCGGCTGATCTGCGATTGCGAGACCGGATACCCGCCCGATGCCAACGCCTGGGCGAGTTCGCGTTGCGAAAGGGACGTGCCGTCATCCTCCAGCAATGCCTTCACGTTGACCACCGCCAGCGCGCGTTCAATAAACGCCAGCTGTCCGTGCAGATCGCTTTCAGCCAGATGCCCGAGCAAGGCGTGAGTCTCGCTGGTCCAGGGGCGGTAGCGGCAGGCGATCCGGAAGTAACGCTCGTCGCGCGTTTCTTTCCACAGTTCGTTCAGAATGGACAGGCGGGTGTTACCCCCATTCAAGATGATGAAATAGGTCTCGCTGGGTCGTCGGGTGATGGAAGGCGCCTGGTCCAGCCCGCGTTCACGAATCGATGACTTGATGTCGTCATACAGCGGATTGCGGATGAATCGGGGATTGCGTTCGTAGGGCCGTAACTGTTCCAGCGTTACGACGATCTCCGATTCCTGGTCTAACCCCGGCGCCGCGCTTTCGCCTGGCCTGCGCAGCAATATCTGTGGGCGCAGTCCAGCGCTGATCTGTTCCTGAGTGGGTTTGATCATGATGGGCCTCAGTCACGCCTGCGGGAGCTTGTCACCGACTTCAAATTTGACCACAAAAGCTGTGCCCGGCAATTCGAAGTGCTGGCTGAGCTCATGCAACAGCTTGGTGATAGCGGGGTGACCGCCCGGGAGGTCGAACACCACAGTGCAATAACAGGGTTCTGTTACCTCGCGATGGGGAGAAGCTGATGGCGATGGGATCACGCAGCGTGGCTCATGCATGGCGAGCTCCAATAAGTTAGCTGGAAGATTTCAGTAGCGGGCACAGACATCCGGTGCTGACGCAGGGTCGATGAGTCGATGCCATTCGGGAAACAGCTCAAGCGCTAGCTGCCGCATCGACTGCGCCGCGCTCAACCCGCCAGAGGGAGAGGGGCGATAGTCGATCCGGTGCGCGGGCAGGCCCAGCGAGGCCGCGTTCAAATAGGCCACGCGATCCAGCACTACCGCGGAACACAGGGTGACCTGGTTATGTGCGACAAAGTCTGCAGACAGGCTCTGAATGATTAAGCGCGTATCGCGGCGGCTCAGATTGACCTGGTTCAGCAGCAGCCGTGCCGGGGGAGGGCGGACGCCCAACTGCTCATAGGGCGCCAAGCTTTGCAGCAGCGCAAGCGTGCCGCGGTGCAGCTCCCGGGCCGCGAGCATTTCGGGTGGGATGGGGCTGAGCATCATGTCCGAGGCCAGCACTGACATCTCGACGATGACGCTGCGCGCGCCCTGAGTGTCGATCAGCACCACATCGTAAAAAGGCTCGAAGACATGGAGCAGATTTTTCAGCCGCAATCGGCCATCGGCGGCGTGCAACAAGAGGGTATTCAACTGGCCAAGCGGATCATTGGACAGGACCACGTGCAAACCTTCGACACAGGTCCGTGAAACGATCTGATCGAGATCTACCAGGCGATGGCCGATCAGCTCAACACTGCCCGCGGTGCCAGCGCAGGTGAGCGGGTAGTAGCTGGACAGCGTCGGTTGGCTGTCCAGATCGATCATCAGCACCCTCAGTCCGGCATCGGCCAGTAGGCCGCCCAGATTGGCCGTGACGGTTGTCTTGCCAACGCCGCCTTTGGTCGACACTACGGAGAGCACCTTCACCGTCACGCCTGCGCGCCGAGGCGTTCGGCGATCCACCGGTCGATCTCGGCAGAGTCCCAACCGACGGCGCGCATACCAATGCGCCGGGCCAAGGGGAACTTGCCTTCCTTCATCAGGTTGTAGATGTGCGCCCGCTTGAATCCGGTACGTTTCTCGACCTCATCACGGCGCATGATGTAGCGGTCGGTTTGGGCGGGGCTAACGGTCACGTCAGTTTGGGTTTGCATACGTGTCACTCCTTGGCGCCAGATGGCTTGCGATGGGAAGTGACATGAGTCAACACCAGGAAATCGAGCTTGTCATTGCAATGCAATCGCGGACGATTGCATTGCAACTTGGTACAGACGCGCTATTTGAATCGCTTGTTTGCGTCCGCAAACCGTTGATCCAACGTCCGTTTTTTGAAGCCTGGATGGTCAGGGTACTGCTGCTGGATAGCGGAAACGATCGCGTCCTGGCTGGCAAAAAAAGGCTTATTTTTTTCTCCAGGATTTCCGTTGAGCAAAAGCCTCAGAAGGGCGCCGGTGACATCCAGCAAGCTTGCTTCAGTGCGTGCATCCGCAGGCTTTCCCTCCTCGGCGGAGGCGCGAAGCTGCTCCACCTCGACCCCGAGCGTGGCGAGTTGGTCCACCACTTCAGCGTGAGATTTCGTCAGCCGACTGCACAAGACTTGAAGCGTGTCCCTGTCAGCCTTCAATACCAGATAGTGACCCCATTTCACCGAGCCCTCCGAGTCCGCTGCGTAGGCAAACAGAAAGGGCGGTTTCTGGTCTGGGTGGTAAAGGCTCATCCAGGCTTTCAGTTCGCCGTGGCGGATGCGCAGGGACCTCGGACCGAGGTTGGCATCAATCCCGGTAAACAACGCCTGCGGATGACTCGGCAGCTCCTGGTGCTGCACGGCATCCAGGATCACGCCGACATTTGTCGCCAGGCAGGGCCATCGGGGAAAGAGCTTGAGCAGTTGTTCGGGATACAGCCAGTTCGCCTGGCAGATCTGTGTCTCGAACGCTTGAAGCCCACACCAGCGCAGTGCTGCTTCGATAGGGGTGTAAAGCAATTTGAAATGCGGATCCGAGCATTGTCGGCACATGGGACCTCCTATTCCTTAGGATGGCCTCTCGCATTGGTCGTGTGGATTGGCCGCACAGAGAGTGGGCGAAATCCCATATTGTTATGCGCTCAGCGAGATGGCCTTAGTTGCAGCATGAAAAGCGGTAAGGCCCTTGCTGAACTGCTCCCAGGCGATGAGCGAATTCATATCAGACTCAGGCGTCCGTAATAAACTCCATTCAGGAGAGGGCGAGGATAGGACGTGGAAACATGTGGAGCAAGTGCTCTACAACAGCGCTTTCAGAGAGTGGTGTCAAAAAAACCGACAGTTGAAGCAGATATTCAAGCAGGTCGTTTATTTATGGGGTCGATCCTTTAGCGTGATTTTTTTGACAGCGTGCTTGTCGAAATAAAATGTAACAAACTCTGGCTTGCGGCGTTGGCTTGGTGCACGGGCCGGTTGGTACAAAAAGTGTTAAATCACCGATTGGATGCAACCGACGCCCGGTTTTTCAGGCGTCAACAGCGCTGTCGGCCCAACCTTCAATCGAATGCATTCAGATTGAGCTTCTGTATTGATTAGCCTCCTCCCGAAACTCACCGCCCAGGCATGCCTATGGGCTTGCAAAACTATCAATAGCGACTGGTTGTAGCTCTTCGGAGATCCCAGCGATCTGCAGGAAGCCATCGGACCGCATGCTCTTTGACCGGTCAGGAGAGTCACCATGGTCATTACAGTTCCCATTCTGCTTCAGCCTAACGTGACGTATAGCTCAGTTGCCACCGGCGGGGGACCTTCAAAAAAAAGACGCCTAGCGCTAACGCGAGCGCGCCGCTGAACCACAATGCATCTGAACGAGCCCCATGAAAGACAGGATACCGTTCATGCTGCTCTGACGTCCGTGCAAGCGCGACTGAGAATGCGCGGTGTATGGCCGCCACTCTCAGGGGCCTGCTCAACAAATTGCGCGTCAGTTGTCCCGGCCGTAGTGCTGATTGATACTGCGATAGTCGAATGCCTGAATATCCGGTATCCGGACGGCATCCAACTCTCGCTCCCGGCCGCCAAGCGTATCCCAGGCATGAACTTCAGGGCCGTGGGATGGAAGGCCCTGAACCGCAAGCCAGACGCACGCACAGGCCCTTGGATGAAGTACTTCAAGACCGCGACCTTGATGATCGGCACGAACGACTTCGACGGTGCAGGCGTCACTGCTGCTGGCGTCTATAACGACCTTATGTCCGTCGTGACCGAGGTGAAGGCGCAAGGTATCCCGAAGGTAGCCGTCCTGAAGGTCCCGCCACGCACTACCGGGACATACACCACAGACACCCAGACCACGCATGCCGCATACGTCCAGGGCGGCGTAGTTGATCAGCACAACGCCATGCTCGACGCCGCAGGCCTCGACCTTGTGGTCGATATGGTCAGCGTGAAGGGCACCGTCGACATTCGGAAGCGGTACGCAGGTTCTGGCTCGCCATGGACTTCGGATGGCATCCACGGGGTTCGCCTGATGCAGCGTAACCGTATGGGCGCCGAATTGATAACGGCGTTTTTGTCGTTCTTCGGGATCGCGGCGTAACGGGCCATCGGCTCACTTCCCGGCATTCGCCATTTCTCGCAGCCGCTTCTCGGTCGCCACGTCGAACAGGATGTAGAAGGCCTCGATCCGCGCAGCTTCCAGAGTGCGCGCCGTTTCGAGACCAAGGACGAAACCCTCAGCCATGTCGCTGGCTTTGACGGTGTGGTTCGGGGTGGCCGCTTCCTCGATAGCTGCAAGCAGGCGCTGGCTCACGGCGAGGATTGCTGGCGGGAGGATGAGGTTCTCGAAGGCCATGGCCAACTCCTTGTCAGTGGTCTGCGGGTGGTTTCGCCGCTTCATTGGCAGCGAGCCTTGCCTGCCAGCTCCGGTACCCGACCAATGTGTTCTCGACTGTCGAAAGCCTCAAGTAGGCATCAGAAAGCATCCGCTTTGTGCAGGCCAGTTCGTGCTTCACGCTGTCCCGCTCGGCCGACACCTGGGCGTTGATGGTCACCAGCTTGGCGATATTGGCGCGGCACTGGCGGAGGTCCACCTGGTGCTCCTCGATCTCGGTCGCGAGCAGCACGCACTGCTGCTGGTACATTTCCAGAGGGGAAGGGATGCCCAGGCACCCGAAGTCGCTGTCGTCGATTTGCATGTTACTGCTCGATCCTGACTGTGTGTGCGTACAGTATTCGAGTGGTGGTGGTTTCTCAAGTCGGCTTGGATGGGCGGTGCCCAGACTTCGGAGTGGAATCCTCCGGCAAATCATCTTGGATGGCCTTGAGCATTTCCAGCAGCTCCATGTACGGCCGCTGGCCCGGGCCACGCCGTGGGCAGATCGACGCGTGTTCGAAGTCCTTGTCGCGCCGCGCTGCGACATGAACTGGGCTGCCCAGCACTCCGAGCATTTGATCATGTCGGTTGTGATGAGCCACTTGTCGTTCCATGTGAGGTATCGTGGGTCTGGCATGATCTGCTCCTGAACTGGAGCGGAGAGTATAGCGAAAGTGATTTCTCCGGCCAGAGACAGACACAAGTGACGCGTCAGTGCACTACGGTGGGTGCCCGGACTACTGGCTATGCTCCTCGACCTCAGCCCTGAACCGAGAGAAATCTTCCTCAGTAAAACCTAGCGGCGGGTTCCGGCGGAGCTGAGTTCGATCCCTTTGCCTGGAATCCTCACGAACAAGCGCTCATCCCATAAGGCTTCCAACTCCGCAATCGCGTTCGATATCGAGGGTTGGGACACACTCAGCGACTTCGCCGCATTGACGGTACTTCGACATTGGGCCGCTGCTACAAAGTATTCGATTTGCCGAAGGCTGAAGTGAATCATTATTTTTAATTCGCTGTGGAAACTCTGAAAAAGGCTTCCAGATTTGGTGAAATACCCGCCTCACAGGAATCGAACGGTTGAGTCCCGATGAAACAGATGTCCTTCGCCGATGCTGAGTACGCCGGCAAACGTAAGCAGACCC
>NZ_JBUZST010000009.1:0-181621 GCF_055407965.1 Pseudomonas sp. B611 | reverse complement strand
GATTCAAGCCGGAGTGAGGGCATGCCGAGCCTAGGCGAGGCACCGAGTGTTGGGGCAAGAGCCCTTTGGTTACTTTGGGGCTTTTCCAAAGTGACCCGCTGTAAGAGCGGAACCATAAGCCGCCGTGACCTAAATAACGGATATGTACCCCGTCAGACCAAAATAGTATTTAACGAACGTTTTTTAGAACCATAAGCTCATCCCTATTCCATTAGAAGATCGAGCCCCCCATGCCCATACGCCGCCCCTTCATCGCCGTCCTAGGATTACTGGCCTTCTCCATCGCAGCCACCGCCGAAGCCCAAGAATCCCTACGCATCGGCTACCAGAAATCCTCCACCCTGATCACCCTGCTAAAAACCCAGGGCACCCTGGAAAAAGCCCTCAAGGCCAACCACATCGACGTGACCTGGCACGAGTTCCCCAGCGGCCTGCCCCTGCTCGAAGCCCTGAACGTAGGCAACGTGGACATCAGCGCCGACGTCGCCGACACCGTACCGATATTCGCCCAGGCTGCCCAAGCCAAGCTCACCTACTTCGCCCAGGAAGCGCCCTCGCCTTCGGCCCAGGCCATCGTGGTGCGCAAAGACTCGCCGATCCAGCAACTGAGCGATTTGAAAGGCAAGAAAATCGCCGTCACCAAAGCCGCCGGCACTCACTACCTACTGATCGCCGCGCTGGCCAAAGCCGGTCTGGAATTCGCTGATATCGAACCCGCCTACCTGTCACCCGCCGACGGCCGCGCCGCGTTCGAGAACAACAAGGTGGATGCCTGGGTCACCTGGGAACCCTTCCTCACCGGCGTGCAACGCCAACTACCGACCCGCACCCTGGCGGACGGCGCCGGGCTGGCCAGCTACAAGCGCTATTACTTGACCGGCACGCCATACGCCAAAGCCCATCCCGAGGTGTTGAAGGTGGTGTATGAACAGTTGGAAAAGACCGGCCAATGGGTCAAGGCCAACCCACAGGACGCGGCGAAAGTGCTTGGCCCGCTGTGGGGCAACCTGGACGTGGCCACGGTGGAGGCCGCCAATGCACACCGCAGCTATCAGGTGCAACCGGTGACAGCCGATCAGTTGGGTGAACAGCAGAAGATTGCCGATGCGTTCTTCAAGGCGGGCCTGCTGCCCAAGGCCGTGGATGCCAAGGACGTCAACATCTGGAAGCCGTGAGCGGCTCAACGGTGGAGTGGGCCCGCTCCCACACAAGCCCACTCCCCCATGTTGACCTTGCTCAGACCGTTAAAGCAGGGTTCGACTCAGCGCCTTTTTCCATTCCTCGTACCGACCCGCCATCGCCGGATCATCCTGCGGTTCAAACCGCTCGCGCTGGCGTTCCAACCCGGCCAGCGCGGCGTCGCTGGTCCACACGCCAAGCGCCCTGCCCGCCAGGTGCGCCGCGCCCAGCGCCGAGACTTCCGGCGACAGGCTGCGCACTACCGGACGTTGCAGCAGGTTGGCGAGAAACTGCATCAGCCAGCGGTTGCGCGTAGCGCCACCGTCGACCCACAGCTCCTTCAACGGGCTGCCGATGTCTTGCTGCATGGCGTCGAACACATCACGAATCTGATAGCCGATGGACTCCAGCGACGCCCGCAGAATATGCGCGCCAGACGTGGCCTCGGTCAGCCCGCAGATCAACCCACGTGCATCCGCCTTCCAGTGCGGCGCACCCAGCCCTGACAGCGCCGGCACGAAGTACACCCCGCCATTGTCCGGCAGTTGCGCGGCCTGTTCGGTCAGGGCATCCAGGGATTCCCCCGCGACCAGGCGTGACGCCCACTGCACAGCCGCGCCGGTGTGGACGATATTGCCTTCCATGCCAAACGTCGCCCGCCCGCCGTCATGCCAGGCCAAGGTGGTGGACAAGCCGTGGGTCGAGGCAATCGGGCCGCTCATGGGCGTCATCAACGACGAGCCGGTGCCGAGTGTGGCCTTGACCAGCCCGGGCGCGAAGCCGCCCTGCCCGTACAGTGCTGCGTGGGAATCGCCGATCATCGACAGCACCGGAATGCCTGCCGGCAACCCGCCGACGGCCACGGTTTCGGCAAAAAAACCGGCACTGGGTTGGATCGGGGCCAAGGCGGCCAGCGGAATGCCGAACAGGTCGAGCAACGCCGAGTCCCAGGCGCAGGTGTGAAGGTTGAACAGTTGGGTTCGTGCCGCGTTGGAATAGTCGGTGGCAAACACCTGGCCGCCGCTGAGTTGCCACAACAGCCAACTGTCGATGGTGCCCAGGCAGATCTCACCGGCCGCCGCACGGGCATGGCCGTTGTCGAGGTGGTCGAGAATCCAGCGGAACTTGCCAGCGGAAAACATCGGGTCGAGGGCCAGCCCGGTCTTTTCCAGGACCAGCGCTTCATGCCCCTGCGCGTGCAATTGCGTGCACAGCGCCGTGGAGCGGCGGCATTGCCAACTGATGCACGGTGACAGCGGCGCGCCGCTACGTCGGTCCCAGGCCACTACCGATTCACGCTGGTTGCTGATGGCCAGGGCAGTCACCGGGCGGTCCACCTGGGCCAGGCATTCTTCAATCGCCGCCAGGGTGCTTTGCCAGATGAGCAGCGGGTCTTGCTCGGAGAACCCGGCCTGGGGATGGCTGATGCTCAGCGGCCGCGAGCCCCGAGCGATGACCTGCCCGAGGTCGTTGACCAGCACCGCCTTGGCGTTGCTGGTGCCTTCATCTATCGCCAGGATCAGCGGAGTGTTGTTATTCATGGATTTCACCGCAACCGAGTGGCAGCCGCCACGATCCCAGCCGCGTCGATGTGATGCAAGGCGCGGGTCGGTTCACGGGCGCCGGCCGCCGCGTATTCGCCGTCGCCGATGCCCAGGCGCACCAAGGGGATACCCAGCCCGGCTTCGGCCAGCACTTCGGAGACCAGGCTGCCGACGCCGCCATTGATGTTGTGTTCTTCCACGCTGATCACCGCCCGCGTGCCACGCAGGGCATTGAGCAACACGTCACGCTGTAGCGGACGGATCGAGGACAGGTTGATCACCTGCGCCTGGATGCCCTGCTCCGCCAGCAACGCAGCGGCGTCCACCGCTTCATGCACCACCGAGCCGAGGGCGACGATGCTCACGTCTGTGCCCTCGCGCAGGATGTCGACCTGACCGGGGCTGAATTGATAGTCGGCGCCATGCACATCGGGCAAGGCCTTGCCGTCGAGGCGGATGTATACCGGGCCGGCATGGCGCAGCGCGTAATCGACGATCTGCCGGCACTCAACGGCGTCCGCCGGGGCGAAAATCTGCACATTGCCAAAACCGCGCATCACCGAAATATCGTCAAGGCTGTGGTGGGTGCTGGCCAGCGGGCCGTAGCTGGCGCCGGCGTTGAGGCCGAACATCTTCACGTTGGCCTGGTTGTAGCAGACGTCTACCTTGATCTGCTCGTTGGCCCGCGAGATCAAAAACGGCGCCGCATTGCAGGTGACGGCGATCTTGCCGCCCAACGCCAAACCGGCGGCGACACTGACCAGCGACTGCTCGGCAATCCCCACGTTGATCAGACGCTCGGGAAAACGCTGGGCAAACGGGCCGATCTTCGCCGTGGAGGTGGAGTCGCTGACCACCGGAATCACGTCCAGCCCGGCGTCGACGGCTGCGATAAAGCCTTCCACCATCACGCTCGCCAAATGTTCACTCGCCATGACTCAACTCCTCCAGTGCCGCGTTGATTTCGTCACCCTTGGGCACGCGGTGGTGCCATTCGGGACGGGCTTCGATAAACGACACGCCCTTGCCTTTGATGGTGTGGGCGATCAGCACCTGGGGCGCGCCGGTGTTGGCCTGCATGCGTTCCAGGGTGTCGACCAACTGGCCGACATCGTTGCCGTCGCACTCGCTGACGGTGAAGCCGAAGGCGGCCCATTTCACGTCGAGCGGGTCCAGCGGCATGATCTCGGCGGTCAACCCGGCCAGTTGCAGCTTGTTCTTGTCAACGATCACAAACAGGTTATCCAGGCCGTACTTGGCCGCCGCCATCGCCGCTTCCCAGTTGGAGCCTTCGGCCAGCTCACCGTCGCCGGTCAACACATAGATGCGCTTTTTGCTGCCCGACAGCTTCGCCGCCAGCGCCAGCCCCACCGCCACCGGCAAGCCGTGGCCGAGGGCGCCGGTGTTGAGTTCGATGCCGGGGGTTTTCTGACGGACCGGGTGGCCAGGCAAGTGGGAATTGAAGTGCTGATACGTCGGCAACCAGTCGACAGGAATGTAGCCCGCTTGCGCCAGGCAGCAGTACAAACCGCCGACGCCGTGGCCCTTGCTCTGGATGTAGATGTCGCGCTCAGGGTCCTGGGTGCGTTCCGGGCCGGTGTTGAGGATGCGGAAGTACAGGGTGGCGAGGATGTCGGTTTCCGACAGATCCGCCCCGGTGTGGCCGCCGGCCGGTGAGTCGGCATTCAGGCGGATCACGTGGCGCCGTATCAGGCGGGCCTGTTCTTTGATCTGGTGGGCGTCGTACTGGAAGGCATTCATGCAGCGGCTCCTTTGAGGCTGACCACGCGGGGTGAAAGTGTCCAAGGCTGTTTTGAATATTTATTCAGCAGTGACAATATATTTCTATTTAGACGCCGAACGCCCAGCAGGTCAAGTGAGCGAACCACAGAAAAATCAAAAATATCCCTCGGACAAACGGCCAAAATCCCACGCGCGCTTATCTATCCCGTGGCTTTGCGTGGTATGAAAGCGGCGGTCTAGAGGCTCAGATGAAAAATTAAGGACTTGACATTGCCACGGTGGCACTGGAATCTGAATTAACAGTCAGGCACGCATAAATATTCAAGCGCCCTGAAAGCACTCCAAAAAAAATAAATCAGGAGAACACTGTGGACGCCAAAGCTACTGTCCAGCACCCGGCCGAACTCAAGCCGCCCCACCGCCCACGGTTGGTGAAACTGCTCCCCAGCAACATCGGCGGCCCGCTGATCGGCCTTGTGCTGTTGGTGCTGGTCTTCTCCTTCAGTTCCGAATTCTTCTTCTCCTTGCGCAATGGCCTGAACATCCTTGATCAGGTCACGGTGCTGGGCATCCTGGCGATTGGCATGACGGCGGTGATCGTGATCGGCGGCATCGATCTGTCGGTCGGTTCGGTGTTGGCGTTCTCAATGATGATGCTCGGCTGGCTGTATCAGGATCAGGCGGTGCCGCTGGGCTTCGCGATCCCGATCTCGATCGCCACCGGCATGCTCGCCGGGCTGGTGTCCGGCGCGCTGATCACCTACGCCAAGCTGCCACCGTTCATTGCCACGCTGACCATGATGTCGGTGGCCCGTGGCCTGGCGAACATCCTCACTGAAGGGCGGCAGATTGTCGGCTACCCGGACTGGTTCACCAGCCTGGCCACGGTGCGGCATTTCGGGTTCTTGTCCGCAACCGTCGGACTGTTCCTGGTGATGCTGCTGGTGGCCTGGGTGTTCCTGCGCTTCCGGGCCGGTGGCCGTAACCTGTATGCCATGGGTGGCAGCCCGGAAGTGGCACGCCTGTCGGGCATCAAGGTGCGGGCGATCACGCTCTGGGTGTACGCCATCAGCGGCGCCCTCGCCGGTATCGCCGCCGTGACCCTGGCCGCCCGCCTCGACTCCTCGCAACCCAGCGCCGGCCTGAGCCTGGAGCTGGATGCCATCGCCGCCGTGGTGATCGGCGGCGCCAGCCTCAACGGTGGTGTCGGCAGCATCGGCGGCACCCTGGTGGGCGTGCTGATCATTGGCGTGTTGCGCAATGGCCTCAACCTCCTGGGCGTCTCGCCCTTTATCCAACAAGTGGTGATCGGCGTGGTCATCGCCCTCGCGGTGACCATCGACACCCTGCGTCGCCGTTCCAGTACTGCCCGTTAAACCTGTTCGACAGTTGACACCCTCCAACAATAAAACCAGGAGTCACCGACATGTTCAGCCCCAAGAAACTGCTGTTGGCCACCGCACTGGCTGCCGCCACCCTCACCACTGCTGGCACCACCTGGGCCAAGGACCTGACCATCGGCCTGGCCGTGGCCAACCTGCAGGCCGACTTCTTCAACCAGATCAAGCAGTCGGTGGAAGCCGAGGGCAAGGCCAAGGGGATCAAGGTGATCACCGTGGACGCCCAGGGCAACTCATCCACCCAGGTCAGCCAGATTGAAGACCTGATCACCCGCCAGATCGACGTGCTGATCTACATCCCGGCCGGCGCCACTGCCGCCGGTGTGCCGGTCAAGGCCGCCAAGGCGGCGGGCATCCCGGTGATCGCCGTGGACCGCAACGCACCGGACGCACCGGGCGACACCTTCATCGCCAGCGACAGCGTGGCCGGGGCCAAGGCCCTCGCCGAGTACGTCGGCAAAGTCACCGACGGCAAAGGCCGCATCGCGATCCTGCAAGGCCAGCTCGGCACCACGCCAGAGAACGACCGCGCCAAGGGTTTTGAAGAAGGCCTCAAAGCCTTCCCGGACCTCAAGGTCGTCGCCCAGCAGCCCGCTGAATGGGCCCAGGACAAAGGTTTCGCCGTGGCCCAGGACCTGCTCCAGCGCGATCCGAACATCACCGTGTTCTTCGGCCGCGCCGATGCCATGGCCCTCGGCGCCGCCCAGGCGGTGAAGGTCGGCAACCTCGATCACAAAGTCGTGGTGGTGGGTTTCGACGGTGACGTCGCCGGGCTCAAGGCCGTGGAAAGCGGCGTGCTCAACGCCACCATGACCCAGCAGACCCAGCACATGGGCCGCCTGGCCGTGGCGTCCGCCATCGACCTCAAGGCCGGTAAAGCCGTACCCAAGGAACAACTGCTGCCCACCGTGCTGACCACCAAAGACAACGTCGCGCCGTTCCTGCAACAGCACCCGTAAGCCTTGGAGGTCGTCATGCACGCAGCAGCTTTGGATAACACCGTGGAAGCGGTGTTGTGCCTGCGCAATATCAGCAAGGCCTACGGGCCGGTGCAGGTGTTGTCCCAGGTCAACGTGGAGATTCGCCCCGGCGAAGTGCTGGCCCTGCTCGGCGAGAACGGCGCGGGTAAATCCACCCTGTCGTCGATCATCGCGGGCCTGGTGCAACCGGAAGCCGGGGGCAGCATGACCTGGCTTGGCCAACCGTACGCGCCGAACTCGCCGGGGGCGGCGCTGGCGGCGGGCATCGGCCTGATCCACCAGGAAATCCGCCTGCTGCCGCAATTGTCGATCGCCGAGAACATCTTCGTCGGCCGCCTGCCCATGCGTTATGGGAAGGTGGACCGCGAGTACATGGAGGCCCAGGCGCAGATCCAACTGGAACGCCTGGGGCTCAAGGTGCCGGCGTCACGCAAGGTCGAAGGCCTGAGCGTGGCGGCCCAGCAACTGGTGGAAATCGCCAAGGCGCTGACCCTCAAAGCCAGCCTGTTGATTCTCGACGAGCCCACCGCCGCACTGGGTGGCGAAGAAACCGAGCTGCTGTTCAAGCAGGTGGAACGCCTCAAGGCCGAGGGCGTGTCGTTTATCTACATCAGCCATCGCCTGGAAGAAATCGCACGCATCGCCGACCGCGTGCTGGTGTTGCGCGACGGGCGCCAGATCGCCCTGCACGCCACGGCCCAGGTGCCGGTGCGGGAGCTGGTGGAGCAGATGGTCGGGCGCAGCCTGGAGCGGATTTTCCCTGCGTTGCAGGCGCCCCAGGAACGGGTGATGTTGCAGGTCAAGGACTTGAGCTGCCGCGAACTGGCCCTGCACGGCATCGATTTCAGCGTGCGCGCCGGTGAAGTGTTTGGCATTGCCGGGGTGGTCGGCGCGGGGCGTACCGAACTGGTGCGCGCCATCGCCGGTGCGGCCCAGGACATCCAGGGCCACCTGCTGCTGGACGGCGAGTCGCGCCAGTTGCGCTCGCCCTTCGAGGCGATCCAGGCCGGCGTGGTGCTGGTGCCCGAGGACCGCAAGCAGCAAGGCGTGGTGGTCGAGCATCGCATCGAAGACAACCTGATCTACGGCAACACCGACCTGCTGGATAAACGCGGTTGGGTGTTCCCTGCCCCGCTGCGCGAATTTGCGCGCACGGCGGTGGCGCGGTTGGGCGTGAAAGGTGCGCCGCAGTCGCGGATTTCGAGCTTGTCCGGGGGCAACCAGCAAAAGGTGATCATTGCCAAATGGCTGGCGCGCAACCCCAAGGTGTTCATCCTCGATGAGCCGACACGGGGCATCGACGTGGGCGCGCGTGCCGCGATTTATGAAGTGATCGCCGACCTGGCGGCCAAGGGCATGGCGGTGATTGTGGTGAGCTCGGATCTGGATGAGGTACTCGGGTTGTCGCATCGCGTCATGGTCATGAGCCGGGGTCGGCAGATGGGGATTCTGGAGCGGGGCGAGGCTACGCCGGTATCTGTCATGGAAATGGCCACTGCGTAACAACGAAGAACCCATGTGGGAGCGGGCTTGCTCGCGAAAGCGGTGTATCAGTCAACACATTCATCAACTGACCCACCGCTTTCGCGAGCAAGCCCGCTCCCACAGTTTTGATCTGTGGTGTGTTCACTATTGGGAGTTATTCATGCAGCTTTTTAGTCTTCAGGGCCAAGTAGCCTTCGTGACCGGTGCCGGCAGCGGTATCGGCCAAGCGATTGCAGTGGGTCTGGCCGAGGCCGGTGCGGATGTGGCCTGCTTCGACCTGCCGGGCAGCCCCGGCATTGCCAGCACCGTCGAACGCATCCAGGCCGTCGGCCGTCGCGCCCTGGCCCTGAGCGGCACCGTCACCGAGCGCGCCGCACTGGATGCCGCGGTCGCCCGCACCGAACAAGAACTGGGCGAGCTCAGCGTCGCCGTCAACTGCGCCGGCATCGCCAATGCCCAGGCCGCCGAAGACCTGGAACTGCAACGCTGGCAGACCACCCTGGACATCAACCTCACCGGCATCTTCCTCAGCTGCCAGGCCCAGGCCGCCGTGATGCTGCCCCGTGGCAAAGGCGCCATCGTCAATATCGCCTCGATGTCCGGCAGCATCGTCAACCGTGGCCTGCTACAAGCCCACTACAACACGTCCAAGGCCGGGGTGATCCACCTGAGCAAAAGCCTGGCGATGGAATGGGCCGACAAGGGCCTGCGGGTCAACTGCATCAGCCCTGGCTATACCGCCACGCCGATGAACTCGCGCCCGGAAGTCGCCGACCAGGTGAAGATCTTTGAACAGACCACGCCCATGGGCCGCATGGCCAGTGTGGAAGAAATGGTCGGCCCGGCGATCTTCCTGGTCAGCCAGGCGTCGTCGTTCTGCACCGGTGTCGACCTGCTGGTCGATGGCGGCTTTGTTTGCTGGTAAGCCTTGGAGCCCATCCCCATGTCGCAACGTTTCAGCGGTAAAACCATCGTGATCACCGGCGCCTGCCGTGGCATCGGCGCCGGCATTGCCGAGCGCTTCGCCAGGGAAGGCGCCAACCTGGTGCTGGCCTCCAACGACCTGGAGCGCGTGACGTTCACTGCCGACCAGCTCGCCCGGGAATACAGCGTCGACACCCTTGCCCAGGGCATCGACGTCACCAACGAAGAGGACATCGAAAAGCTCTACCGCGAAGGCCATGCGCGTTTTGGCAGCATCGACGTGTCAGTGCAGAACGCCGGCATCATAACCATCGACCACTACGACAAGATGCCCCGCGCCGATTTCGACAAGGTGCTGCAGGTCAACACCACCGGCGTGTGGCTCGGTTGCCGGGAAGCGGCCAAGTACATGGTCAAGCAAGGCAGCGGGCGCTTGATCAACACCTCGTCCGGCCAGGGCCGCCAGGGCTTTATCTACACGCCCCACTACGCCGCGAGCAAAATGGGCGTGATCGGCATCACCCAGAGCCTGGCGCTGGAACTGGCGCGGCATAACATCACGGTCAACGCGTTCTGCCCCGGCATCATCGAAAGCGAGATGTGGGACTACAACGACCGCGTCTGGGGCGAGATCCTCAGCACCGATGAAAAACGCTACGGCAAGGGCGAGTTGATGGCCGAATGGGTGCGCAACATTCCCCTGCGCCGTGCCGGCAAACCCTCGGATGTGGCGGGCCTGGTGGCGTTTTTGGCCTCGGACGATGCGGCCTACCTCACCGGGCAGGCGATCAATATCGACGGCGGCCTGATCATGTCGTAAGGGTTTGGTATCCTCACCGACGTTGAGTCAATTACTGAGGCTTTCATGAGCCAGATCGAAGAACAGCGCCTGATTACCAAGATCGCGAGCCTCTATTACGAAGAAGGGCTCAAGCAGTCCGAGATTTCCACGCAGCTGGATTTATCCCAGTCCTTTATCAGCCGCGCCCTGCGCCGGGCGCTGCAGGACGGCGTGGTGAAGATCAGCGTGATGCGCCTGCAAGGCCTGCACCTGGAACTGGAAAGCCAATTGCAGCGCCGCTACGGCGTGCGCCGGGTGATCGTGGTGGAAGCCACCGAACCGGGCAACGACGAGAGCATCAAGCAAGCCATCGGCTCGGCAGCGGCCCATTACCTGGAAACCAGCCTGTCGCCCCAGGACCATATCGGCATTTCGTCGTGGAGCAGCACCATTCGTGCGATGGTCGGGCACTTGCATGCGCAACCGGGCAAGCAAGGCGCCGAAGAGGTCGTGCAACTGCTCGGCGGCGTCGGCAACAAGGGCGCGTTTGAAGCGACCTTGCTGACCCAGCGCCTGGCCACCCTGCTCAACTGCCCGGCGTATCTGCTGCCGTCGCAAAGCATCGAGCAATCGGTAGAGAGCAAGCAGCGCATCGTGCAGATGGAAGAGGTCAAGGAAGTGCTGCAACGCTTTGACAGCATCACCCTGGCGATTGTCGGCATCGGCGACCTGGAGCCCTCGCAACTGCTGCGCAACAGCGGCAACTACTACACCGAAGACATGCTGCGCCTGCTGGCCGAACGTGGCGCGGTGGGTGACATCTGCCTGCGCTACTTCGATGCCGAGGGCCAGCCCGTGCTGGAAGAAGATGAAGAGTTCGTGGTGTCGGTGGCGCTGCCCAAGCTGCGCGCCATCCATCGCGTGCTCGGCCTGGCCGGTGGGCTGAACAAGGTCCAGGCGATTCGCGGCGCGCTCAAGGGCGGCTACCTCGACATCCTGATCACCGACCTGGACACCGCACAGGCCTTGAACCACTAACCGTTTCTCTGGAGACCACCGTTCATGACGTCCAAGCTCGAACAACTCAAGCAATTCACCACCGTGGTCTGCGACACCGGCGACCTCGAAGCCATCAGCCGTCTGCGCCCGGTGGACGCCACCACCAACCCGTCGCTGCTGCTCAAGGCCGCCGCCATCCCCGAATATGCCGACCTGCTGCACAGCGCCGTGGCCCACGCCAAGGGCAATGTGGACCTGGCTTGCGATCACTTCGCTGTGGCGGTGGGTGCGGGGATTCTCAAGGTGATTCCGGGGCGCATCTCCACTGAAGTCGACGCGCGTTTGTCCTTCGATGAAGAGGCGCTGTGGGCCAAGGCCAACCAGTTGATCGCCCTGTACGACCAAGCCGGCGTGAACCGCGACCGCGTGCTGATCAAACTGGCCTCCACCTGGGAAGGTATCCGCACCGCCGAGCGCCTGGAAAAGGCCGGCATCCAGACCAACCTGACCCTGCTGTTTTCCTTCGCCCAGGCCGTGGCCTGCGCCGATGCCGGGGTGTTCCTGATTTCGCCGTTCGTGGGCCGCATCTACGACTGGTATCGCAAGAGCACCGGCCAGGACTACACCGGTGCCGACGATCCGGGCGTGCAGTCGGTGACGCGCATCTACAACTACTACAAGGCCAACGACATCCCCACCGTGGTGATGGGCGCCAGCTTCCGCACCCTCAGCCAGATCGAACAGCTGGCCGGCTGCGACCGCCTGACCATCAGCCCGGACCTGCTGCAAAAACTGGGTGAAGACCACGGCCCGCTGACCCGCAAACTGGCGCCGGGCAATGCCGGTGAAGCACGCCAGTCGTTGACCGAAGCGCAATTTCGCTGGGCCTCCAACGAAGACGCAATGGCCACCGAAAAACTCGCCGAAGGCATTCGCCAGTTCGCCCGCGACCAGGAAAAGCTGGAAAAACTGCTGGGCAGCGCATGACCCCGGTGGCGGCGCTGGGTCTGCCGCGCACCTTGGTGTTCCTGGCCTACCCGCAAATGGGCCTGCTGGACCTCACCGGTGCACAGACGGTGTTCTGGGCCGCCACCAAAGCCATGGCCGAACGTGGCCTGCCCGGCTACGTGATGCACACCGCCAAAGGGCTCAGCGTCGATACCACAGCGCTGAGCTCATTGACCGACGGCATCATCGACACCCTGTTTAGGCGGACGTTTTTTTATCACCCTCACCCAACCCGCGCGCCGCCACCGCCCCCAACACCCCACCCACTATCGGTGCCAGCCAGAACAGCCACAGCTGCGCAATGTACTCACCGCCCGCAAACAACGCCGGCCCGGTACTGCGTGCCGGGTTCACCGAGGTGTTGGTCACCGGGATCAGAACCAGGTGAATCAAGGTCAGCGCCAGGCCGATGGCAATCGGCGCAAACCCGGCCACCGCGCCAGGGGCGGTCACACGCATGATGATGAAGACAAAGAAGAACGTGGCGATCAGTTCGGCCAGCAACGCGGCCTTCATGTCGAAGTGGCCTGGGCTCAAGGCGTCATAGCCGTTGGCGGCAAATCCACCCATGACAAAATCGTCCTGGCCGTTGGCGATCAGGTACAGCGCTGCCGCCGCGCCAATTGCACCGGCGACCTGCGCCGCGATGTAGGGCAGCACGTCAACGCCCGCCACCCGCCGCCCGGCCCACAGGCCAATGGTCACCGCCGGGTTGAAGTGCCCGCCCGAAATGCCGCCCACCGCATAGGCCATGGTCAACACCGTGAGGCCGAACGCCAGGGACACACCGACAAAACCAATACCCAACTCGGGGAATGCCGCCGCCAGGATGGCGCTGCCACAGCCGCCGAAGGTCAACCAGAAAGTACCCAGAAACTCTGCGGTCAAACGCTTTTGCACAATCGACTCCATTGCTGTTCAAGTGCCGTCACCACAGGGCGTGGGCGGTCCTGTGTGACGGTAGCAATGGGCATCGATGCGCCCTGTAAGACTTGTCTGGTTTTAGCTGGGTGACACACCCTGCCCAAACTTGCGAATCGCCAGGCAATAGCCGATCAACGCGAGCGCCGCCAGCAAGCCGCCTGCGGCGCCGATCCAGGCGAAGCCGAACTGGCTGCCGACCCAGCTGCCCATCAGCGCGCCGCCACCGATGCCGATGTTGTAGATGCCGGAAAACATCGCCATGGCCACGTCGGTGGCGTCCGGCGCCAGCACCAGCACCTTGGACTGCATCGCCAGGCCAAAGCCCATGATTGCCATGCCCCAGAAAATGCTCAGGCAGACGAGATAGGATTCGGCCCCGCTCAACGGCAGCATCAGCGCCAGGCACGCCGCCAGGATGAATACCGCGCCGACCACGAACAGATGGGGATTGAAGCGGTGCACCAGGCTGAACAGCAGCGAACCGATAATGCCCGCGCCACCAAACACCAGCAGGATCAGGGTCACGGCACTGCCGCTCATGCCGGCCACGCCTTCGACGAAGGGTTCAATGTAGCTGTAGGCGGTGAACTGCGCGGTCACGGTAAGGGCGGTGAGCACGTACAGCGCCACCAGCGCCGGACGTTTGAACAGCAACGGCAGGCTGCGCAACGAGCCGGAGTTCTGGCTCGGCAACAGCGGCAAGGTGCGCGCCAGCCAAAACACCAGCGCCGCGGCGAACGCGCCGATCACGAGGAACGTGGTGCGCCAACCCATGGCCTCGCCGAGCAGGCGGCCCAGCGGAATACCCAACACCATCGCCAGGGACGTACCGGTGGCCAACAGGCCGAGGGCTTGCACCTGTTTGCCGGCCGGCGCCAGGCGCACGGCCAACGACGCGGTGATCGACCAGAACAACGCATGGGACAAGGCGATGCCAATGCGACTGACCATCAGCAAGCCAAAACTGGTGGCCACGCTGGACAGGATATGGCTGGCGATAAACATGCAAAACAGCACGATCAGCAACTTGCGCCGCTCGACGTTGCGCGTCAGCAACATCACCGGAAGTGACGTCAGGGACACGATCCAGGCATAGATCGTGAGCATCAGGCCGACGCTAGACACCGGCATGTCAAAGCTCGCGCCAATGGCGCTGAGCAGCCCGACGGGGACGAATTCGGTGGTATTGAATACAAAGGCGGCCAACGCGAGGGCGATGACCGGTTGCCAATTGGCTTGGGGGGTTGCGGCTGAAATGCTCATTGAAGGGCGCGGTACTCGGACGATGATCAAACGGCTACCCAGGACAAGCGCCGCCGTCGAGCATTCTATAGGTTTCTCGCTCGTCTGTTGGCGCTGATCCTGATCAAAAAGCCATCAGTTTCATCACGGCGCGGTCAGCGTGACCACGTAGAGCCCAGTCTTAACCTGCTTTCCCTGGGTATCCACCAGCACATACCGCTGGTCGTAATATCGCCCGCTGCCAGTGTCCGTAACCAGCTTGACGCTGACCGATGCATCGCCCACCGCCTGCACGCTGCGAATCGGTTGCACATCGAACCGTCCACCGCGAAAGGCCTGCGGACAGCCCTTCAACTCCACCGACGAACCGCCCGATGCCCCCGCGTTGCAGCCTGGCTCGACAATACTGCCGTGAAATTGAATGACTCCGCCCGATGCCGCCAGGCAACTGCCCGCCCACACCACAAAAAACCCGCTAACCAGTGACAAACGCTTAACGTTGTTCATCTCGACGCTCCTTCTTGGGTGATTAAGAAGGTAGTCGTCCGATTGGCCCAAGACTTGAGGGCCCTACAGCGCCAAGTGGCAACTCAGGGATCAACCTGCTCCATCAGTTCCACAACCGACTCGGGCCGCTGCGCATAGCGCTGGGCCAGCGCCGCGCAGACCATCAACTGGATCTGGTGAAACAGCATCAACGGCAGGATCAGCACGCCCATGGTTGCCCCGGCGAACAGCACCTGGGCCATCGGCACGCCCGTCGCCAGACTTTTCTTCGAGCCGCAGAACAGGATGGTGATGCGGTCTTCCTGGTTAAAGCCGAACGCTTTGGCCAGCACCGTCGACGCAACCAATACCAGGGCCAGCAACACACAGCACGCCACCACCAGGCCGCCCAGTTCCCACAACGGGATCTTGTGCCAGATGCCTTCATTGACCGCTTCGCTGAACGCGCCGTAGACCACCAGCAGGATCGAGCCTTGATCGACGAATTTCAGCCAGGACTTGTTACGCCCCACCCACGCGCCAATCCAGCGCCGCGCAATCTGCCCGGCGATAAACGGCAGCAGCAGTTGCACGCTGATCTTGAGGATCGCATCGAGGGTGTTGCTGCCTTCGCCGTGCACATTGAGCAACAGCGTCACCAGCAGTGGCGTGAGGAAGATGCCAAACAGGCTCGACGCCGCCGCGCTGCAAATCGCCGCCGGGATGTTGCCCCGCGCCAGCGACGTAAAGGCAATCGCCGACTGCACCGTGGCCGGCAGCGCACACAGGTACAGCATGCCCATGTACAGGTCTTTGCCGATCAGCGGCGACAACAGCGGCTTGAGCGCCAGGCCCAGCAACGGGAACAGCACGAAGGTCAGGCTGAACACCAGCAGGTGCAGGCGCCAGTGCCCGGCACCGGCGATGATCGCCTGGTTCGACAGCTTGGCGCCGTGCAGGAAAAACAGCAGCGCGATGGCCAGGTTGGTGACCCAGCCAAAGGCCACGGCGGTCTGGCCGCTGGCGGGCAACAGCGAGGCGAGGATCACCGTGGCGATCAGGGTCAGGGTGAAGTTGTCAGGGAGAAAGCGCGGACGGGTCATAAGTGAGTTCTTCCGGGGGTTGCCAAGAGCGTCTCGGCGACTCTAACGTAACGGCTTGTTACCGACTAACGCCAATGAGCCAACAAATGCCGCCTAAAGGACATGACAAAACCGTGCGCCGCAGCGTGCCCGGGCTTTCCAGCCTGCCACGGCCGGTGTACGGGCGCACCGAATCCCTGCCTAATCGCGCCTTGACCCGGCGCCACAGTCACCCGTGGGTGCAATTGTCGTACGCGATTTCCGGGGTGCTGGAGATTCAGACAGGCGCCGGCCGCTTTGTCGCGCCGCCGCAACGCGCCGTGTGGATTCCGGCGGGCATGCCCCACCGCGTGTTCAGCTCGCCACGCACCGAGATGCGCAGTCTGTACCTCGATTGCAGCGTGACCACCTGGGCGGACACACGTTGCCATGTGCTGGAGGTGAGCAGTTTGCTGCGCGAGCTGATCCGCAGCTTCAGCGAACTGCCGGTGGCCTATGCCGAAGACGGCGCGGAGGGGCGCCTGGCCCAAGTGCTGCTCGACCAGTTGGCCGCAGCGCCCCAGGTGGACTTGATGCTGCCGCTGCCCATGGACCCGCGTTTGCGCCAGATCTACCGCAGCTTGAACCTACACCCGGAGCAGCAAACCACCCTGTGTGACTGGAGCCGCAAATTGGCGGTCAGTGAGAAAACCCTCAGCCGCTTGTTTTTGCGCGACACCGGGCTGACCTTCCGCGCCTGGCGCCAGCGCTTGCGACTGCTCACCGCCCTGCCCGCCCTGGAACAAGGCGAGCGCGTGACGGATGTGGCGTTGGGGTGCGGGTATGAATCGACGTCGGCGTTTATCAATGCGTTTCGCCAGCAGTTTGAGGCGACGCCGGGGGAGTTTTTCCGCTGACTATCAGGTGTAGGTGATCCAAATGTGGGAGCGGGCTTGTGTGGGAGCGGCGGTGCGACGATTCGACTTGCTCGCGAAAGCGGTTGGTCAGTTGGAACATCTTTGACTGACACACCGCTTTCGCGAGCAAGCCCGCTCCCACAGGGGATTGGGTTCACAAGCCAGATCAGGTTTGCACCGCTCAAAAAATGTGGGAGCTGGCTTGCCTGCGATGGCGGTGGGTCAGCTGCATCTGTGTTGGCTGACAGGCCGCCTTCGCGGGCAAGCCCGCTCCCACAGGGGATTGGGTTCACAGGCCAGATCAGGTTTGCACTGGTCAAAAATGTGGGAGCGGGCTTGCTCGCGAAAGCGGTGGGTCAGTTGGAACATCTTTGCCTGACACACCGCTTTCGCGAGCAAGCCCGCTCCCACATTTGGATGTATGTAGATTCGTTAGATATGGGACTTGGCCAATATCGCCTGGAGCAACACATCCGCGCCCGCCGTCGACCATTCAGGCAAAATCTCCTCCGCCTCGTTATGGCTCAACCCATCCACACACGGCACAAAGATCATCGCCGTCGGCGCCACTTGGTTCAGGTAGCAGGCATCATGCCCCGCGCCGGAAATCATCGGCCGATGGCTGTAACCCAACGCCTCGGCAGACGCCCGCACCACCTCCACGCACTCAGCGTCAAACGCAATCGGCGCGTACTGGAAGATCTGCTTCACGCTGTGCTGCAAGCCGATCCCGTCGGCGATCTGCGCCACCGCTTCGCGCAGTTGCTGGTCCTGGCGCGCCAGCACGGTTTCGTCCGGGTGACGGAACTCCACGCTGAAAAATACCCGCCCCGGCACGACGTTGCGCGAGTTGGGGAAGATATTCGCCATGCCCACCGTGGCGCGCCCTTCGGCGCCTTGTTCCAGGCCCAGGCCGTTCACAGCCTCGACCACGCGGGCGAAGCCGAGCAAGGCGTCGAGGCGATGGTCCATCGGCGTGGTGCCGGCGTGGGCGCTGCGCCCCTTCAATTCGACTTCATACCAGCGCTGGCCCTGGGCGCCGGTGACCACGCCGATGGTGATGCCTTGCGCTTCAAGGATCGGGCCTTGCTCGATATGCAGTTCGAACGCCGCATGCACCGACTGGCCACCCACCGGATGCGGGCCGGCATAGCCGATCTGCTGCAACGCCTGGCCAATGCTCACGCCGTTTTTGTCTTCACGGGACAGACCGTATTCCAGGTCAAACACGCCGGCGTAGACCCCCGACGAAATCATCGCCGGGGCAAAGCGCGAGCCTTCTTCGTTGGTCCAGTTGACCACCTCGATCGGCCGGTCGGTCTCGATGCCGAGGTCGTTCAAGGTGCGCAGTACTTCCAGCCCGGCGAGCACGCCGTAGATGCCGTCGTACTTGCCGCCGAAGGGCTGGGAGTCGCCATGGGAACCGGTCAGCACCGGCGCCAGGTCAGCAAAGCGCCCGGCGCGACGGGCGAAGATATTGCCCATGGCGTCCACGCGAATACTGCACCCGGCCGCCGTGCACCACTGCACGAACAGGTCGCGCCCGCGGCGATCCTCATCCGTCAGCGCCAGGCGCGAGACGCCGCCCTTTTCGGTGGCGCCGATCTGCGCCATGTCCATCAGCGAGTCCCACAAACGCTTGCCGTTGACCCGCGCCACATTATTCATGGGGTTTGGCCCGGTAGCGGAAATCACAGCGATGGTCGCCGCCCATGATGGTCTGGGTGCGGGTCAGCTCGATATCGGGGTTGTAGCCGACGATAAACAGCTCGTCGCGGTTGCACGACAGCAAGTGGCCGATCTCGCCCAGGCCCATTTCGGTGTACATCTCGGCGTAGCGGCAGCGCTTGACGTCGTAGTCGTAGTGCTCGGCGTCGCTGGCGATGATCTCGACCTTCAGCGCGTCGTCTTTTTCCCAGAGCACTTGCAGTTCGACGAAACTCTTCAGGTCAGCCTGCTCTTCCAGCGAGGCAAAATGCTTGCCCGCCTGGATCGCCGCGTTGCCCACGGCTTCGCCGATCACGGCAGCGGCAAAGTCCTTGCCCTGCTCGCGCTTCAAGATCTCGTAGATCGGCTTGATGATTTCGGCCTCGATCCGCCGCCGGGCGAGGATGCCCAGTTCACCTTCCAGTTTGCTCATTTCATCTCTCCTCCAATCCAATGTGTGCACAACCGTCTTGATCGTTCCCACGCTCTGCGTGGGAATGCATCCCTGGACGCTCTGCGTCCGTTCTTGAAGGCATGACGCGGAGCGTCACCGGCGGCATTCCCACGCAGAGCGTGGGAACGATCAATTCAAGGGCACCCAAGAGATCTTTACTTGCCGCCCGCCACGCTGACCGGCTGCCATTGGTTGGCTTTGACCTGATAAACAGTGAACGACGGCTTCTTCAAGTTGCCTTGCGCATCAAACGCGATAGTCCCCGTCACACCCGCGTAGCTGATGGCGCGCAGCACCGGCAGGTACTTCTGCGGATCAACCGAGTCGGCCTGTTCAATCGCCGCCACCAGCACGCCAACGCCGTCATAGGCGAACGGCGCGTGCAGTTCGATATTGGCCTTGTAGCGCTCTTTGTAAGCCTGCTCGAAGGCCTTGCCACCCGGCATCTGCGCAATCGCCAGGCCCGGCTCCAGGGCAATCACGCCCTCGCCTTCGTTCTGCGCCAGTTCCAGGAACGTCTGGCTGACAAAACCACCCGCGCCCATCAGCGGTGCCTTGATCCCCAATTGCTTGATGCGCCGCGCCAGCGGTGCCGCCTGGGCGTCGACGCCGCCAAAGAAGATCAGGTCCGGGTTCTGGCTGCGGATATTGGTGAGCACGGCGCTGAAGTCGATGGTCTTGTCGTCCACGTATTCACGGCCAACCACTTTTGCGCCACCGGCTTCGATGGCTTTGACAAACTGATCCGCCAGGCCCTGGCCGAACGCGGTGCGGTCGTCGATCACGGCGATGCGCTTGGCTTTCAGCGTGTTCAACGCGTAATCACCGGCGACCTGACCGCCGTCGTCGTCATGGCCCATGATGCGGAAACTGGTGTCGAAACCCTGCTGGGTGTACGCATGACCGGTGGCAACCGGTGCCACCTGCGCAATCCCGGCGTCGTGGTAGACCCGCGCAGCCGGGATGCTGGTGCCGGTGTTCCAGTGGCCGACCACGCCGACCACGCCTTCATCCACCAGGCGCTGGGCCACGGTGACGGCGGTGCGCGGGTCGGACTGGTCGTCTTCGGAGACCAGCTTGAAGGTCACGGCCTCGCCGTTGATCTTCGGGTGCTTGGCGTTGGCTTGGTCGATGGCCAGTTTGGCGCCGTTTTCCAGGTCCTTGCCGATGCGTGCGGACGGGCCAGTCAGCGGGCCAGCCAGGCCGATCAGTACGGTCTGGTCGGCTTGGGCCATGGCGCTGGCGAGACTGCTCAGGGCCAGGCCGATCAATGCGGTGTTCTTCAAAATACTCATCAGTGGTTCCTGCTTCTTTTCGGGCGGGTCGGAACACGCCGGGCGTCCGGTAGCGTCATGGTTTGGTTATTCGCCGAGATACGCGCTGCGCACCTCGGGGTGTTCAAGCAAATCCTGGGATGGGCCCGTGAGGCTGATGCGCCCGGTGTCCATCACATAGGCGCGGTCGGTGACTTGCAGCGCCAGCCGCGCGTTCTGTTCCACCAGCAACAGGGTCATGCCCTGGCGGCAGACGTCGTCGATCACCTGGAAAATCTTCTCCACCATGATCGGCGCCAGGCCCATGGACGGCTCATCCAGGATCAACAAGCGCGGGCGCGACAACAGCGCGCGGGCCAGGGCGAGCATCTGTTGCTCACCACCCGACAGCAGGCCGGCGGATTGGTGCAGGCGTTCTTCCAGGCGTGGGAAATGTTCGAACAACTGGCGCATTTCGCGCTGCACCTGCGCGTTGTCGCGGCGTAAAAATGCGCCGGCCTGCAAGTTCTCCAGCACGCTCATGCGCGCGAAAATCCCACGGCCTTCCGGGACCATGGCGATGCCTTGGCGCAGCAGCTTGTCCGGCGCCTGGCCGAGGATGGATTGCCCGGCAAAACGGATCTCGCCCTTGGCCGCCGGCAGCAAACCGGTGAGCGCCTTGAGGCTGGAGGTCTTGCCCGCGCCGTTGGCGCCAATCAGGGTGACGCGCTCACCTTCATCGATATGCAGGTCGAGGGCTTTGACGGCTTCGATGGCGCCGTAGCGCACCTGCAAACCTTCGACTTTCAACAGTGCTTCAGACATGCGCGCTGGCTCCCAGATAGGCTTGGATCACCGCCGGGTGCTGGCGCACGTCGGCGGGCGGGCCGACGGCGATGACCTGGCCGTAATCCAGCACGCTGATGCGGTCGCACACGCCCATCACCAGCTTGACGTCGTGTTCGATCAACAACAGGGTGTGGCCGTCGTCGCGGATCTTTTCCAGCAGGTCGCGCAGTTGCACTTTCTCGCTGGCGTTCATGCCCGCTGCCGGCTCATCCAGGGCCAGCAGGCGCGGTTCGGTGGCCAGGGCGCGGGCGATTTCCAGGCGGCGTTGGTGGCCGTAGCTCAGGCTGTCGGCGCGGTAATTGGCGAAACCGGCAAGGCCCACGTAGGCCAGCAAACGATGGGCGTGAGCGCGGGTTTGCGCTTCTTCATCGCGGGCGCGGCGATGCTGACTCAAGGCCGCCCACAGGCCGTTGCGGGTGCGCACATGGCGCCCGACCATGACGTTTTCCAGGGCGCTCATCCCATTGAACAGGCGGATGTTCTGGAAGGTACGCGCGATCCCCGCCTCGGCCACCTGGTGCACGCTGGTGGGTTGATAGTCGCGGCCATCCAGTTGGAAGCGCCCGGAGTCGGGCGTGTACAAGCCGGTCATCACGTTAAAAAAGGTGGTCTTGCCCGCGCCATTCGGGCCGATCAAGCCGTAGATCTCGCCGGGCTGGATGCTCAGGCTCACGTCGGTCAGCGCCGCGACGCCGCCGAAGTGTTTATTGACCTTGTCGATCTGCAACAGCGGTGCGTTCATCGTGCCACTCCTTTGGGCCACAATCCGGCGGGTCGGTAGAGCATCGCCAGGATCAACGCCAGGCCGTAAAACAGCTGGCGGATGATCTCCGGGTCCACCAGCACCTGGCCGAACAGCGCCTGCTGCAACGGGCCCATGCTGGCGCGCAAGGCTTCGGGCAGGGCCGCCAGCAATACGCAACCGAGGATGACCCCGGGGATATGGCCCATGCCGCCCAGCACCACCATCGCCAGTACGGCGATGGACTCGTTCAAGGTGAAGGATTCCGGCGAGACAAAGCCCTGGAACGAGGCGAACAACACGCCGCTCACGCCGCCGAACGCCGCGCCAATGGCAAACGCCAGCAGCTTGAGGCGCACGGTATTGATGCCCATGGCCTGGGCCGCGTCTTCGTCCTCGCGGATCGCCACCCAGGCACGGCCGATGCGCGAACGCTCCAGGCGGATGCAGGCAAACAGGATCAACACCACCAGCGCGGCAAACAGGTAGTAATAGAGGTACACCGACGGCAGGCGCAGGCCGAACAGCTCTTGGGTGCGCCCCAGGTTGACGCCGAGCAGGCTGACCGGATCGACCTGGGAGATGCCTTTGGGGCCGTTGGTGATATTCACCGGGCGGTCGAGGTTGCGCAGCAGGATGCGGATGATTTCGCCAAAGCCCAGGGTGACGATGGCCAGGTAGTCGCCGCGCAGGCGCAGGGTCGGCGCGCCCAGCACCACGCCAAAACCTGCCGCAAGCAGCGCGCCCAGCGGCAGCATCAGCCAGATCGAGGTGTGCATGCCCGCTGGCAACAACGCCGCCAGCGCAGGGAACTGTTGCAGCAGATGGGGCGACGAGAGCAACGCAGCGAGGTAGGCGCCCACCGCGTAGAACGCGATAAAGCCCATGTCCAGTAACCCGGCGTAGCCGACCACGATGTTCAGCCCGAGGGCGAGCATGATGTACAGCAAGGCAAAGTCGAGGGTGCGCACCCAGGTGTTGCCGCCCGCATGGCCGACGATCCACGGCGCCAGCACCAGGGCCACGGCGAGCAGCAACAGGCCCAGGCTTGCGCGTTTGTTGGGGGTCAGGGACTTGATCATGCGCGGGTCGCCAAACGTTCGCCCAACAACCCGGAAGGCCGGAACACCAGCACCGCGATCAACACGATAAAGGCGAACACATCCTGGTAATTGCTACCGAACACGCCGTTGGTCGCCGCGCCGAGGTAGCCGGTGCCGAGGGCTTCGATCAAGCCCAGCAACAGGCCGCCGAGCATGGCACCCTTGAGGTTGCCGATGCCGCCCAGCACCGCCGCGGTGAAGGCTTTGATGCCGGGCAAGAAGCCCATGTAGAAGTGCGCGCTGCCGTAGTTGCTGGCCATCATGATTCCGGCGAGTGCCGCCAGGGCGCCGCCGATGGCGAAGGTGATGACAATGATGCGGTTCGGGCTGATGCCCATCAGGCTGGCGACTTGCGGGTTCTCCGCCACGGCACGCATGGCCCGGCCGAAACGCGTGCGCTCCACCAGCACCAGCAACGCGAGCATCACCGACAAGGCGATGGCAATCGTCGTCAGCGCCGTGGCGTTGGTGATGGCCGGGTGCTCGGAGGCGCCGGCCAGCACTTCGATCGGCTCCAGCGGCAGCAGTTGCGGGAACATCTGCGGGTTGCGCGTCCACACCAGCATCGCGAGGGTTTGCAGCAGCAGCGACACGCCGATACCGCTGATCAACGGCGCCAGGCGCGGGGCGTGGCGCAGGCGGCGGTAGGCGACGCGCTCGATCACCACCGCCAACACCGCGCAAAAGGCCATGGCGACGAGAGTCGCGCAGAGCAACACCAGCATCGGCGCAAGGCCTGGAAAGGCGGCCTGCATCAGACGGATCACCGACAAGCCCACCAGCGCGCCGATCATCAACACATCGCCGTGGGCGAAGTTGATGATGCGCAAGATGCCGTAGACCATGGTGTAACCCAAGGCCACCAGCGCGTAGAGACTGCCCGTCATCAAACCGTTGAGCAGTTGTTGGATAAACCCATCCATGAAAACCATCGACCTCAGTGCGTGCAAGGGCGGCACACTAAGCATCTATTCTGTTTTTATCAAATAACAGAAAGTCATATGGTTATATCAACCCTTAAACAGGCTATTTATGCCGTAAATACGGCATTTATGGCTCTTTATTCGGCGCAAGAGTTAGTATTTAATTCAACACATGAATAAATCAGAACAATTAGCCAATGACCCTCCCCTGCGTGCCGTGCGCACCTTCGAAGCCTTTGCACGCCATGGCGGGGTGAATGCCGCCGCGCGCGAGCTGGAGGTTTCCGCCTCGGCCATCAGCCATCAACTGCACTTGCTGGAAGATTTCCTGCAGCAACCGCTGACCTTGCGCCAAGGCCGCAACCTGGTGCTCACCGACGAAGGTCGCGAGTACTACCGCGCGATTCGCTCGGCGTTTGCGGTGCTGCGCAGCGCCACCGAACACGTGCGCGAAAAAAGCGCCACGCGCCAGGTGACCATCAGCCTGATCCCACTGTTTGGCATCAATCTGTTTATTCCACGCCTGGCGAATTTCCTGAAGGATCACCCGGCGCTGGACATCAACGTGACCTACGCCAACCACCGCAGCTACCCCAGCGATGCGGCCGACCTGTCGATTCGCTTCGGCACCGGGCATTGGCCGGGCTACCACAGCGAACCGCTGATCTCCGGCGCGGTGACGCCCTATTGCAGCCGCGCCTTCCTGGCACAGCACGGCCCCATCGACACGCCCGAGACCTTGAGCCAACTGCCACTGCTGCACGATGAAGAACGCGGCACCTGGGGCCAATGGTTCGAAGCCGCCGAAGTGGATGCCACCGCGTTGAATGGGTTGTTGCTGGAAGATGGCCAGCTTGCACTCACGGCAACCCTCACCGGCCTCGGCTGCGCATTGCTACGCGAACCCTTGGTGGCACCGCTGGTAGCCAGTGGCGAGTTGGTGAAGTTGTTTGAGCTGGAGGTGAATGATGGCCGCCAGTATTACCTGTGCCGACGGGCCAACAGCGAGTTGTCTAGCGAGGGCAATGATTTGTATGACTGGATCAAGCGCAGCTTGATTGCAGCCTGAACCGTTGATTAATCCCCCACAAACCGGCGCTCGGCTGCTATTGTGCCGCGCTTTGAAAAACCGCCGAACCTGCGAGGAAATGCACGTTGAACACTGACGAAAAAATGACCGGGGACCTGTTCGAGGTGGATAAGCGCCTGTCACTCAAACCCGTGGTGGACTTCAACAGCTACCTGCGCACAGCGTTCGGCGACGGCCCATGCACTTGCATCCGCTGCACCGCCAGCGGCGGCGATGAAACAGGCTACGCGTTCCAACACACCTTCACCTTCGACGGCAAACCCACCCACCGCCGCTTCGCCACCACGGCGGGCAGTGATGTGTTGCAGGTGTTGAAGAAGGCGTGGTTGTCGTACACCAAGGCCGAGCTGGCGTTGAGTGGTGTGCTGGGGTTGGATACGGTGAAGGAATTTGTCGAGCCGCAATTGCACAAACGAGTGCTGCCGTTGTTTTTGGCCAGTGGGTTGGTCAAGGAAGTGGAAGGCGAGTTGCAGGTCCAGCCTCAAGCGGCGTAATCCAGAGCACACCGCCCTACAAAATCTGCGCGAGCTTGCCTGCGATGGCGCTGGGCCAGCTGCATCTGTGTTGGCTGACAAGCCGCCTTCGCGGCGATGCGGCGGCCCGACAAGCCCGCTCCCACAGGGGATTGGGTTCACAGGCCAGATCAGGTTTGCACTGGTCAAAAATGTGGGAGCTGGCTTGCCTGCGATAGCGGTGGGTCTGTTGTAGCAGTGTTGACTGACAAGCCGCCACCTGAGCGCGCGGGTGCGGGTGTTTGTCGAATGGTTGGTGGAGGTGTTTGCCGCACATCCCCATGTTCGGCAGTGATCAAACCGTCAGTAGCCGACACCGCGCACGCCACCGGATGCGCGGATGGATTCCCCAGTGACCCAATGGGCATCTTCGGACGCGAGGAACACCGCCAGCGGTGCAATATCTTCAGGCTCACCCAAACGCCCCAACGGCGTCCCGGCAATCAGTGACTGGCCAAATTCACCGGCAAAGTTGCCATCGGTGGCCGGGGTATTGGTATGGCCCGGCAAGATTGAATTGACCCGGATGCCCTTTGGCCCCAGTTCACGCGCCAGGGCGAACGTCAGCGTGTCCACCGCCCCCTTGGTGGCCGAGTACACGCTGGAGGCCAGGTAGGGGTCGGTGCTGAGGATCGAGCTGATATTGATAATACTGCCGCCCTGCCCCAGCAACTTCACCGCCTCCCGCGCCGCCAGCAAATAGCCCAACACGTTAAGGTTGAACTGCTTGTGGAAGGCCTCTTCGGTCAGGTCCTCGATCATCTGGAACACCGCGACACCGGCGTTGTTGACCAGGATATCCAGCGTGCCGAAGGTCTGCCGAACCGTGTCGAACAAGCGCGTCACATCGGCACCCGCACTCATGTCTGCCTGCACGCTGATGGCGTTGCCGCCCTGCGCCTGAATATGGGCGACGACTGCATCAGCATCGGCTTTGCTGGAGGCGTAGTTGACCACCACCGTCGCACCGGCCGCCGCCAAGCCTTTTGCAATGCCTGCGCCGATACCTTTTGATGCGCCAGTGACGACTGCAATTTTTCCGTCGAGCTTCATACGTTTGATTTCCTGCGGTTGAGTGATACTGCGTGCCGCCAGTATTCGGCCCGCCGCCCGCATGACGGTTGCCGGTTCCTCGCCCATGCTTGCCTATTCTTCTCAGTTGCCTTGCGCTACCGCTCGGCGTAGCTCATGGTCGAGCCCATGAACAACGACCTCGATGAACTGCGCCGCCGCGTGCTGCGCGCAGAAAACAAGTGGACCGACACCGGCCTGCCCCGTGTGGCGATGGTGTGTGCCGAAGCCTGCGCCGATCAGGTGTATCAGCCGATGCTGCATCTGGTGCTGCAAGGCGTGAAAACGCTGTCTATCGGCGATCAGGTGTCCACCTACGGGCCGTCCAGCTATTTCGTGGTGCCGGTGGAGGTGCCCGCGACCGGGCAGGTTCACCCTTATGCTCCCGAGTCGCCCTACCTGGCACTCAGCCTGACCCTTGACCCGAGTGTAATCGCCAGCGTATTGGCAGATGACATCGCGCCGGCTGAACGGCCGCGCGCGCAACGGTTCGCAGCGGTGCAGGCGCCAGCAGAAATGATCGATGCGTGGCTGCGCATGCTGCGGCTGATGGATCGCCCCAACGAAGCGGCCGTGCTGGCACCGATGATTGAGCGGGAGATTGTGTTTCGGGCGCTGCAAGGCCCCCTGCGTGAAACCCTGGTGGCGATGGCCCGCCCCGATGGACGTCTGGCCCAGATCCGCCGAGCCACCGAGTGGATTCGCCAGCACTACACCGAACCTTTTCGCGTGGAACCGCTGGCGGCCATGACTGGCATGAGCGTGGCGGCCTTCTACCGGCATTTCAAAGCCATCACCGCGATGACGCCCATTCAGTATCAGAAACGCCTGCGCCTATTGAGGGCGCGTTGGTTGCTGCTGTTCGACACCCTGGATGCGGCGTCCATCGCCTTCACCGTGGGTTATGAAAGCGCTTCGCAGTTCAGCCGCGAATATGCGCGGCTGTTCGGCTTGCCGCCGGTGAAGGATGCAGCACGTTTCAAAAGCCACCCTTGAACCGCCTGCGAACCGCTGTGGCGAGGGAGTTTGCTCCCGCTGGAGTGCGTAGCGCTCCCGCTTTTTGGGGCCGCTTCGCGACCCAGCGGGAGCAGGCTCCCTCGCCACAAGGTCATCAGGTTCCGGCCAGGACTGCCGGATCGCCCGAGCGCCAGACGTTATCCACGGTCACGCGCTGGATCAGCCATACGCCCTCCTCCCGCACCAACTCAACGTCATAACGGTTCTTCATCAAGTAATGCCGAGAAGGATCGCTTTGCGGCACGTGCTGCGCTTCCACCAACGCATCCAGCCGCGCGTTATCACCGTCGAGGGTGACCCGTGCATTGCTCACCGAGTGCGTGGTATCGAGCTGGCCGAGCGCGGCGGACAGCGCGCCGACGATGGTGTCGCGCCCTTCCAGCACCGGGTATTCAAAGCCGGCCTTGGCGGCGGCCGGACGGAAGTCCGAGATGGCGGTGGCGGTGAATGCCGAGGCAAGCAGGGCCGAGTCCTTCAGATCGATGCCTGCCGCGAAGCGATGCAGGGTGTCGATCACCGCGCTGTTTTCAGCGGCCGTTTGCAGATCAGTCATGGTGCAATTCCTGTGAGTTCAATAATCGGTGATTTGAGTGCCGCCGATGGTCTGGGCAAAACCCACACCAAACAGCTTTGCCGGGGTTTCAAAGCCGGATCGGCGTTCGCCGCCGAGCACTCGACGCGCCGCTTCCACGGCAGCCAATGGGGTGTAGCTGTAGCCGTTGACGGTTTCGATGACTGACCGTGCAACCGTGCCATCGATGCCTGTGACTTCGGCCACGGCGCGGGCACGGTGGGCGTCACGCTGGGCCTGGGTGGGGCCGTCGGGCAGTAGCGACAGGTCGCCTTCGGGGAAGGCTTCGCCGGTGATGTGCACGAACATCGCGATGTTCGGGATGGCGCTGGAATGCCAGGCCGTGACCAGGTCGCCAAACGACAACGGTGCGCACAGCGCAGGGCCGTCGCCAAAGTCCAGGAGCTGCGGGTGCGCGTCCGGGGTGGCCAGCAATTCGCCGTCGATGCGCGCCATCACCCCGGCGCCGATGATCTCGCCGACACTCAGCGCCGAGCCCCGGGACATCGCGCCCGGCACCTGCAAGGCGATTTTCAGCGACTGCGGCTGCGGCACGCGGCGGGCGACGTGCATCGCCAGGCAGTCGGTGGGCACCACGTCCCAGCCCACGCCGGGCAGCAGCATCACATCCGCCCCGGCGCCGAGCTGTTCGGCCAGGCGATACACATTGATTTCGGCGGTGATGTCCAGGTAGTCGGTGCCGCTGGCCATGCAGGCGCGCATCAAGGGTTCGGCGGTGTGGGCGAACGGACCGGCGAAGTTGAGCAGGACGTCGATGCCCTGCAATTGGCTGGCGTCAGCCGCAAACACGCGATGCGGCACGTCCAGCTCAGCGGCCAGGGACGCCAGGCGCTCGGCGTTGCGGCCAGCGATCACCAGGTTCAGGCCGAGCTGCTTGGCATGTTCGGCCGCCATGCGCCCGGTATAGCCGGTGGCGCCGTAGATCATCAGGGTTTTCATAGGCTGTGCTGCCAGTTTTTGTAGACGAATTCGAGGCTGTAGCCGTCCGGGTCGAGGACGTTGGCCGCGTAGTAGTTGGGGTCGTAATGCAAGCGCGCACCCGGTGCGCCGTTATCGGTGGCGCCGTTGTCCAGGGCGGCGGCGTAGGCCTTTTCCACCTCGGTGCGGTTGTTGGCGACAAAACCCACATGCACCGCCCGCCCTTCGACCACGCCTTCGCGCAGCCAGAAGAACATGCGCCCGTTGGCGCCAAAGCCCTTCAGGTCCGGGTGGCCGGGTGGCCCGTCCTTGCCGTCGTAGTCGAGCCGCGCAGTGATGCCCAAGGGTTTGAGGGTGGCTTCGTAAAAGCGCACAGAGCGCTCGATGTCGCTGACCGAGATAAACAGATGATCCAGCATGTGTAGCCTCGCTATTCAGATGATGTAGCCGCCCGCAACTTCAATCGTCTGGGCATTGATCCAACGGCCTTCTTCGGACAGCAGCAGCGCAATGACCCGCGCCACGTCTTCAGGTTCTCCGACACGGCCAAGGGCGGTTTGCCCGGCCAGCAGGGCCTCGAACTCATCGTTCAAGCCACCGCCCAGTTCGGTGCGGATGGCGCCGGGCGAAACAGCATTGGCGCGAATCCGCCGCTCGCCGAATTCCTTGGCCATGTAGCGGGTGAGTACATCCAGGCCACCTTTGAATGCGGCGTAAGGCGCCACGCCTGCGGTCGCAGCACGGGTGGTGGCACTGGTGAGGTTGACGATGCTGGCGTGCTCTTCCAGCAACGGCAGTAAAGCCTGGGTCAGGAAAAACGGCCCTTTCAGGTGCACGCTGAACAGGCCGTCGAACTGCGCCTCGGTCACCGACTCCAGGGGGTTGAACAGGCCATAGCCGGCGTTGTTCACCAGGCCGCTCAAGGTGCTGACGCCCCAGGTGGTGTCCAGGGCTTGCACCAGCGTTTCGCGGAAAGTGGCGAATGTGCTGACAGCGGCAACATCCAATGCCAGCGCCACGGCCTTGCCACCGGCGGCTTCGATCCGCTGCACCACCGCCTGCGCCGCAGCCGGGTTGCGGTTGTAGGTGAGGATCACGCCATGGCCTTGGCGAGCACACAACTCGGCGGTACTGGCACCGATCCCGCGGCTGCCTCCGGTAATCACGATGACGCTCATGGCCTGCTCCACTGCTGAAAAGTTGAGTGAGCACAGTAGCCCTCGCCCTACCCCATCACTCAGCCGTTCCTACTCCAATCCTGCCTGTTTCTGCTTTTTGCTTGCGCAAGGCCTGAAGGAAGGAACAGCATGGCCGGCATGAATACTCAACTGATCGAACTGCGCGCCTTGGCCGCAAACGCCGAAAACCGCCGCACCGAGACCGGCATCCCGCGCGTGGCGATGGTCCAGGGGGCGATTCCCGAGCATATGCTCGCGGCGGTGTATGACCCGATGATCAACCTGATCCTACAGGGCAGTAAGTGCATGACGGTGGGCGACCGCACCTTGCATTACGACCCGGCGACGTATTTTGTGATGTCCATCGAGTTGCCCGCCGTGGGGGTGGTGAACCCGGCGAGTACCGGCGAGCCTTACCTGGCCGTGAGTCTGACCCTTGACCCTACGGTGCTGACCACACTGCTCAACGACTTGCCGCCGCCCAGCGGACGCTGCGAGCAGGAAGCGGGTTTTTCGGTGGCGGCCGTCACGCCCGCGCTGATGGACGCCTGGGTGCGCATGCTGCGCCTGATGGGCGATCCCGTCGCGATTGCCGCCTTGGCGCCGGCTTATGAGCGGGAAATCCTCTATCACGTATTGCAAGGCCCCCACGGCTGGATGCTGCGCGAGATTGCCGCGCCGGATACGGCCATGGCGCGGGTCAGCCGGGCCATCCAGTGGATTCGCCGCGACTTTGCCGAACCGATTCGCGTTGAAGCGCTGGCATCAATGGCAACCATGAGCGTTTCGGCGTTTCACCGCCACTTCAAGGCGGTGACCAACCTGAGCCCGTTGCAGTATCAGAAGCGCGTGCGCTTGTTACAGGCGCGCACCTTGATGGTGGCCAGTGCGAGCAGCGTGACCAGCGCAGCCTTTGAAGTGGGATATGAAAGCGCAACCCAGTTCAGCCGGGACTATGCGCGGGTATTCGGCTTGCCGCCGGCGCGGGATACGGCGCGGATTTTGGCGGCGAACAAGGTTCGTCAGTAAGCTACGAGATTGATCGTTCCCACGCTCTGCGTGGGAATGCCGCCGGTGACGCTCTGCGTCACGCCTTCAAGAGGGGACGCAGAGCGTCCAGGGAGATGTATTCCCACGCGGAGCGTGGGAACGATCAAGACAAAACTCAGGGATATTCCTGGCGGGCATGCAGAACGTTGACTATCTCAATCCGCTCGGCAGTCACGCGGTACACGAGTACGTAGTTAGGATGCACCACCACTTCGCGAGTACCTGGCACACGGCCATTGGGGTAGAGTCACGATGTCAATCAGGTCGGTGATGGCTTCATCCAGCCAAACCACCGCCAGCATCAGGCCTTGGCCCTTTGCTTGCGCCCTGCTTCCAGAATGATGGCCTCAACCCGCGCCATCACTTCGTCATGGGGCACGCCAGGCCCAGGATTGGCCAAGCTTTTTTCAACTTTTGCACGAAACCAGAGATCATGGCTGCTCGCCTGCTCTTCTGTCTCAAACTCGGAAACAATAAGGGAAAGTGGAACACCCATCGGATGACCTCCTGCATGAATAGCCAGGAGTTTAGTCGTAACCAGCGGCACTGTCTTGGACCTCCTGATGAAATGCAGGCCCCGCCCCGAATGCAAAAAACAAAACGGCACCTGAGTGCCGTTTTGTTTTATCCAACTCGATTACTTACGCGCAGCCTCCCACTGCTTGAGCAGGTCACCGTAAGCCACGGTCTCGCCTTTTGGCTTCTCATTCGCCAACTTCGGCTTCGGCGCACCCGGCTGGTCGAACCAGTATTGCGCGTCACGCTCGGGGTTCATTTTCGGGCCGCACACCGGTTGCACCTTGGAGCGTTCCAGGCGCGTCATGATCGCGTCTTGCTCCTTGGCCAGGTTGTCCAGCGCTTGCTGCGGGGTTTTCTCGCCGCTGGCGGCGGCGGCGATGTTGCTCCACCACAGCTGCGCCAGGCGTGGGTAGTCCGGCACGTTGGTGCCGGTCGGTGACCACTCGGTGCGGGCCGGGCTGCGGTAGAACTCCACCAGCCCACCCAGTTTCGGCGCCATGTCGGTCATGGCCTGGGAGTTGATGTCGGACTCACGAATCGGCGTCAGGCCGACGATGGTTTTCTTCAGCGAGACGGTTTTCGAGGTCACGAACTGGGCGTAGAGCCACGCCGCGAGTTTCTGTTTTTCCGGGGTGGATTTGAGGAAGGTCCAGGAGCCTACGTCCTGATAGCCCTTCTTCATGCCCTTTTCCCAGTAAGGTCCGACAGGCGACGGCGCCATGCGCCATTTCGGGGTGCCGTCGGCATTCACTACCGGCAGGCCTGGCTTGACCATGTCAGCGGTAAACGCGGTGTACCAGAAGATCTGCTGGGCGATATTGCCCTGGGACGGCACCGGGCCAGATTCGGAGAAGGTCATGCCCGCGGCTTCCGGTGGCGCGTAAGCCTTCATCCAATCCACGTACTTTTGCGTGGCGAACACCGCCGCCGGGCCGTTGGTGTCGCCGCCACGGGTGACGCTGGAGCCCACCGGGTGGCAGTCCTCGACGCGAATGCCCCACTCGTCCACGGGTAGGCCGTTGGGCAGGCCTTTGTCGCCGCCACCGGCCATGGAGAACCAGGCATCGGTGAAGCGCCAGCCGAGGGACGGGTCTTTCTTGCCGTAGTCCATGTGCCCATACACGCGCTTGCCGTCGATTTCCTTGACGTCTTCGCTGAAGAATTTGGCGATGTCTTCGTAGGCCGACCAGTTCACTGGCACGCCGAGGTCATAGCCGTACTTTTCCTTGAACTTGGCTTTCAGGTCCGCACGCTCAAACCAGTCGGCGCGAAACCAATAGAGGTTGGCGAATTGCTGGTCGGGCAGTTGGTAGATCTTGCCGTCGGGCGCCGTGGTGAAGGAGATGCCGATAAAGTCCTTGATATCCAGGGTCGGCGAGGTGAAGGCCTTGCCTTCGTTGGCCATCAGGTCGGTGATGGATTCAGTCTTGCCGTAGCGAAAGTGCGTACCGATCAAGTCGGAATCGTTGACCCAGCCGTCATAGATGTTTTTGTCGGACTGCATCTGGGTTTGCAGTTTTTCCACCACGTCGCCTTCCTGCAACAGGTCGTGGGTCAGCTTGATGCCGGTGATTTCGCTGAAGGCCTTGGCCAGCACCTTGGATTCGTACTCGTGGGTGGTGAGGGTTTCCGACACCACGTTGATCTTCATCCCACGGAACGGTTCTGACGCCTTGATAAACCATTTCAACTCTTCGAGCTGCTGCTCGGCCGTGAGCGTTGATGGCTTGAACTCGCTGCCGATCCATTTTTTCGCGGCATCTTCGTACGCATCGGCCCACGCCGAGGCACTCAAACCGCTGAGGGCCAGTACGGCGGCCAATGAAATGCTATGTCGCAGCTTATTGTTTTTATCGAACATAGAGACCTCCTGGTTGTTTATTCATAAGGGCACTAGCCCCAACGCATCACGCTCAACAGCCACACCAGGGACAGCGCAGTCGCCGCCCAGATGCTCCAGCCGGTGACGCCGATTACCAGCAAATGCAGGTAGGCGCTGCCGAGAAGACCGATAAACAAACGATCACCACGGGTGGTGCTGATCGGCAAAAAACCGCGCCGGGGAATACTCGGCGAACGCAGTTCCCAGGTGGTCATGCCCGCCAGAATCAGCGCGATGCCACCGAAGAACAGTGCGGTTGGGGTGGTCCAGGCCATCCATTCCATCATCGACTCCTCAGACCCGGCCGAGGGCAAAGCCCTTGGCCACGTGGTTGCGAACAAACCAGATCACCAGCATACCCGGCAGGATGGTCAACACCCCCGCCGCTGCCAGCACGCCCCAATCGATCCCCGACGCCGAGACGGTGCGGGTCATCACCGCCGCGATGGGCTTGGCGTTGACCGAGGTCAGGGTGCGCGCCAGCAGCAACTCGACCCAGGAAAACATAAAGCAGAAAAACGCGGTGACGCCGATACCGGAGCCGATCAGCGGGATAAAAATCTTCACGAAAAACTTTGGAAACGAGTAGCCGTCAATGTAGGCGGTTTCGTCAATTTCCTTGGGCACGCCGGACATGAAGCCCTCCAGAATCCACACCGCCAACGGCACGTTGAACAGGCAATGGGCCAGGGCCACAGCGATGTGGGTATCGAACAAGCCGATGGACGAATACAGCTGGAAAAACGGCAGCAAAAACACCGCCGGCGGCGCCATGCGGTTGGTCAGCAGCCAGAAGAACAGGTGCTTGTCGCCGAGGAAACGATAGCGCGAAAACGCATAGGCCGCCGGCAACGCCACGCTCAGGGAGATCACCGTATTCAGGCTCACGTAGTACAGCGAGTTGAGGTAACCGGTGTACCAGCTCGGGTCGGTGAAAATCACCTTGTAGTTCGCCAGGGTGAAGTCCTGCGGAAACAGCGTCAGCCCGCCGAGGATTTCGGTGTTGCTCTTGAAGGACATGTTCAGCAGCCAGTAGATCGGCACCAGCAGGAACAGGATGTAGATCAGCAGGGGGATCACTTTCTTCATAAACGTAAGACGCTTGCTCATGTTGGCGGCCTCAGCGGTTGGCGTCGGAATGGGTCATGGCGGTGTAGAACAGCCAGGACACCAACAGGATGATCAGGAAGTACACCAGAGAAAACGCGGCGGCCGGGCCCAGGTCGAATTGACCTACAGCCATTTGAGTGAGCGTCTGACTGAGAAAGGTGGTGGCGTTACCCGGCCCGCCGCCAGTCAGTACGAAGGGCTCGGTGTAGATCATGAAGCTGTCCATAAAGCGCAGCATTACCGCGATCAACAGCACGCTTTTCATCTTCGGCAACTGGATATGTCGGAACACCGCCCACGCCGATGCACGATCAATCCGCGCCGCCTGGTAGTACACATCCGGGATGGCCCGTAGTCCCGAGTAACACAGCAGCGCAACCAGGGATGTCCAATGCCACACGTCCATGATCAGCACGGTGACCCAGGCATCCGCCGTGTTGGCCGCATAGTTGTAGCTGATGCCCATGGCGTTGAGGCTGTAACCCAACAAACCGATATCCGCACGGCCGAAGATCTGCCAGATCGTGCCCACCACGTTCCACGGAATCAGCAGCGGAATGGCCAGGATGATCAGCACCAGCGACGACCAGCGGCCCTTTGTCGGCATGGTCAGGGCGATGGCGATGCCAAGGGGGATTTCGATCAGCAGCACACAGGCCGAGTAGATGAACTGGCGCAACAATGAGTCATGCAGACGCGGGTCAAGCAGTACCTGCTTGTACCAGTCGGCACCGACGAAGTAGCGGCTGGACTGGTCGAAAATGTCCTGCACCGAGTAGTTGACCACCGTCATCATCGGGATCACGGCACTGAACGCCACCAGCAAAAACACCGGTAAAACCAGCCACCAGGCCTTGTTGTTCTGCACCTTGTTCATGGCTGCCCCTCCAGCAAGTAATCGTCGGCGTAGACCATCAGCCACTGCGCCGGAAAGCTGATGGACGCCTTGCCCTCAGGCACCGGCTTGTCTTCGGCCAGGCGTACTTTCAACAGCGTGCCGCCAAGGTTGAGGGTCATGATCTTGTAGGTGCCGAGGTCTTCCAGATGAGTGACATCGGCTTGCAGGGCGTCAGGGTTGAACTCGTCCCATACATGGATAAATTCCGGGCGGATGCCGACCTGCAATTTCTTGTAGGACGTGTCGCTGATGCGCTGCGCAATCGCCGCGGACAACGGCAGATGAGTCCCGGCAAACCGCACCCCGCCCGCCTCGGCCTGCACCTCGATCAGATTCATCCCAGGGCTGCCGATGAAATAGCCGACAAACGTATGGCTGGGCCGCTCGAACAACTCGCGGGGCGTACCGAACTGCACGATCTGCCCGCCGTACATCACCGCGATCTTGTCGGCGAAGGTGGAGGCTTCCAGTTGGTCATGGGTGACGTAGACCATGGTGATGTTGAACTGCTCATGGATCTGCTTGAGCTTGCGCCGTAGCTTCCACTTGAGGTGCGGGTCGATCACCGTCAGCGGCTCATCGAAGAGGATCGCCGACACGTCGTCACGCACCAGGCCACGGCCCATGGAGACCTTCTGTTTTTCGTCGGCGGTTAGGTTGCGGGCTTTCTTGGACAGCAGGTTTTGCAGGTCGAGGACTTCGGCGATTTCCTGCACCTTGCTGTGAATGTTCGCCTCCGCCATGCCTTGGTTGCGCAGCGGAAAGGCCAGGTTGTCGAACACCGTCATGGTGTCGTACACCACCGGGAACTGGAACACCTGGGCGATGTTGCGTTTTTCCGGGGTGAGGTCGTTGACCACTTTGCTGTCGAACAGCACCTGGCCTTCGGACGGGCTGAGCAGGCCGGAGATGATGTTAAGCAGGGTTGATTTGCCACAGCCGGAGGGCCCGAGCAAGGCGTAGGCACCGCCCTGCTCCCACACATGGTTCATTTCCCGAATCGCGTAGTCCTCAGGACCATTAGGCGTAGGGCTGTAGCTGTGCGCCAGGTTCTGCAAATGGATCTCGGCCATCAGGCAACCCTCGCAACACGGCGCCCGGGGGCCTGGACCAGACGGCCCTGGCTATCGAACACAAACAGTTTATGGGTGGGGATATACACGCGGATCGGCGCGTCGACGTCGTACTCGTGCACCCCCGGCAGGTGCAGCACCAGCAGGAAATGTTCGCTGCGCACATGCAGGAAGGTTTCCGAACCGCTGATCTCGGCGACTTCCACGGTCACCGCCAGTTCCAGGTCGTCATCGTTGCTCGGCACCAGGCTGATATGGCTGGGGCGCACACCGAAGCGGAATTCACCTTCGCCGATGGGGCGCAAATCGACGTTGAGCGGAAAATGCACGAAATTGGCAAAACTCACTTCGTTGCCACTGATGCGCCCCGGCATCAGGTTGATCGGCGGCTCGGAAAACAACTCGGCGGCGAGCACACTCTGCGGCTGGTGATAGACCTCAGCCGCCTTGCCGCTCTGGATCACCCGGCCTTCATGAAGGATGGTGGTGGTGCCCCCCAGTGCCAGGGCTTCGTTGGGTTCGGTGGTGGCGTAGATGGCGATGGTGTGGCGCGCCTTGAACAGTTCGCGCATTTCCTGACGCAGTTCTTCTCGCAGCTTGTAGTCCAGGTTCACCAGCGGCTCATCGAACAGGATCAGCTCGGCATCCTTGACCAGCGCGCGGGCCATGGCCGTGCGTTGTTGCTGGCCGCCAGACAGCTCCAGCGGATGACGCTGCAGGAACTTCTCGATGCGCAACATTTTCGCGGTTTCGAGCACTTTGCTCTGGATCAACTCGTTGGCCACACCGGCCTGGCGCAAGGGCGAGGCGATGTTTTCGAAGACAGTCATGGTCGGGTAGTTGATGAACTGCTGGTACACCATCGACACGTTGCGCAAGCGCACCGGTTTGTGGGTAACATCCACGCCATTCATCAGGATGCGGCCGCTGTCGGGCTTGTCCAGTCCGGCCATCAGGCGCATCAGGCTGGTCTTGCCGGACAGGGTGCGGCCAAGCAATACGTTGAAGGAACCGGGTTCGAAACGCAGGGTGGCGTCGTCGATCCAGGTTTGGCCTTCAACGACGCGGGAGACGTGTTCCAGGGTCAATGACATGACACGACCTTTTTATTATTGGAATGAATCTGGCCATTCGTCAGAGCGAGTTTCGTGCCAAAACTGCAAGTGCTTGATGTGTGAGGAATTGGCTTGAACGACATTTTCAGGAGTGAACAATCCGGGTGAACAACTGAACAGTCCGGGGGTTGACAATGAACAGTTCTGAACAACACTCTTCGAACTCGATTTAACGAACACCACAGGTTGATTCGGTTTCAAGTGAAAGAAATTGCAAGACCCCATAACAATAAAAATGAAGGTCACCCCATGGCCGAACCCTTGGCTCACGACACCCTTATCCAGGAATCCTGGCGCCGTTGCCGCGCGTTTGGCCTGGACCATCAAAGCGTCCCCAGCTTCGACCAACTGCCTGCCGAAGGCATCAGCCAACTGCTGGAAAGCCAGCATTCCCTGGTGCAGACCACCCACCAGGAAGTGCTGCCCTACTACGAAAACATCCTCAGCAATTCCAACTGCCTGATCATGCTGGCCGACAATCAGGGCCAGGTGCTGACGTCATGGGGCACCCAGCGCTTCATCGAGCCGAAGCTGGCCCGCGGCTTCAACCCCGGCGCCAGCTGGCGCGAGCGCTCCAGCGGCACCAATGCCATCGGCACCGCGCTGGCCTGTGCCCAGGCGGTGCATATCGAGCATGACGAACACTTTCTCAAGGCCAACCGCTTCATGACCGGTTCGGCGGCGCCGATTTTCGATGCGCAGCGCGAGATCATTGCCGTGCTGGACGTGTCCAGCGACAGCTACCTGCCGCCCTCCCACACCCTGGGCATGGTCAAGATGATGAGCCAGACCGTGGAAAACCGGCTGATCCTCAACCTGTTTCGCGGCGAGCACTTTCAACTGACCTTCAACACCGGCCTGAACAATCTGGACAGCCAATGGGCCGGCCTGCTGATCTTTGACGACAGCGGCCAGGTGCTGTCGGCCAACCGCCGCGCGGACAATCTGCTGGGTATCAGCTTGTCGCGGGTGATGATCGACAGCTTGTTCAAGGTGTCGCTGCTGGAGTTGCTGAACCAGCCGGAGGGACTGCCGTTCTCCTTGCAGGCGGCGGGACGCAATCGGTTCCAGTGCCTGTTGAAACGACCCAAACAAATGCCGGTGCAGGCGCGAGTATTCACACAACCCACGCCGCCAAAGCCGACGTCGATTGGGCTGAAGACCTTGCACTTCGGCGACGCACGCGTGGAAAAAGCCGTACGCCAGGCCGAGCGCCTGCTGGAGAAGGACATCCCGCTGCTGATCCACGGCGAAACCGGGGTGGGCAAAGAGGTATTCGTCAAAGCCCTGCACCAGGCGAGTTCCCGTAGCCAGCAGGCATTTATCGCGGTGAACTGTGCGGCGATTCCTGCGGAGTTGGTGGAATCGGAACTGTTCGGCTATGAAAAAGGCGCGTTCACCGGCGCCAATCAGAAAGGCAGCATTGGCCTGATCCGCAAGGCCGACAAGGGCACGCTGTTCCTCGATGAAATCGGCGACATGCCACTGCCGACCCAGGCGCGTTTACTGCGGGTATTGCAGGAACGTTGCGTGCAGCCCGTAGGCAGCAGTGAATTGTTCCCGGTGGATTTGCGCATTATCTCTGCCACCAACCGCACCCTGCGGGAGTGGGTGCAGGCCGGGCGGTTCCGTGAGGATTTGTACTACCGCATCGGCGGCCTGACGCTGGAGCTGCCGCCCTTGCGCGAACGCACCGACAAGCAGGCGTTGTTCCAGCAACTGTGGCAGCAGCACCGCGAACCGACCCAATGGGCCGGCCTGAGCGCTGAGGTGCTGGCGTTGTTTGAGCAGCACCCGTGGCCGGGGAATTTGCGCCAGGTGAGCAGCGTATTGCAGGTGGCGCTGGCGATGGCCGAGGAGCAGCCGATCCGTGCGGAGCACTTGCCGGATGATTTTTTTGTGGATCTGCACGTACCCGCGCCACGGCCAGCCGACGAGTCCCTAGATGACAGCATCGACTTGAACCAACGCTTGAAGGCGCTCGGCGGGAATATTTCCCACCTGGCGCGGGAACTGGGCGTCAGCCGCAACACCCTGTACAAACGCCTGCGCCAGAACGAGCGCTAGCGCGGCTTGACCACCACCAGCAGGTCGGTGAAGTACTCCACCTGGATCGGCAGATTGTCCGCCAGTGCCGCGAGTGCCGCCGCCGTGTCATCGAGCTTGAACACCCCGGAGACCCGCAGGTTGCGCAGCGCCTGGGGATCAAAACGCACCATGCCGTGGCGGTAGCTGGCCAGGGTTTGCAGGACGTCGCTGAGGGGCTGGTCGTTGACCTTGAGCAGGCCACGGGTCCAGGCGTCCGGATCGGCGTTGCCAGTGGCTTGCGCGAGTTGGGCGCGGCCGTGATCGAGGATCGCACGCTGGCCGGCCGTGACCTTGACCTCATCGCGGGTATCACCTTTGACGGCCACGGTGGACTCGATCACCGTCACCACGGTCGTACCGTCTGCCGCGCGCTTGACCAGATAACGGGTGCCTAGCGCGGTCGCCGTGCCTTGGTCGGTGCGCACCACGAACGGCCGTTGTGCATCCTTGGCCACCTCCACCCACAACTCGCCTTGCAGCAGTTCGATCACCCGCTGATGGCCGTCGAACTTCACGTCTACCGCCGAGTTGCTGTTGAGCTGTAGCTGGCTGCCGTCTTCGAGGGCGATCTGGCGGCGTTCGCCGACGCCAGTGCGTTGGTCGGCCATCCACAACGGCAGGTGTTGCAGGCCGATCCAACCGCAGAGCACCAGGCCGAGCACACCGACCGCCTGGGCGCCACGCGCGCGTTGCGGCGCGAACGCGCGGTTGAGGGCTCGGCGCGCAGGCTGGGCGGGCAACGTATCCAGGCTGCCCCACAGGCCGCGCATCCGCTCAATGGCGACGGCATGCCGTGGGTCGGCGTCGCACCATAGGAGGAAGGCTTGGCGGTCCGCATCGGTGACGTCTTCGTCGTGCAGGCGTGTCAGCCAATTCGCCGCCTGCTGAATGATTTGTTCGGAACTCATGACAGCGGATCGGCTGCGTGCAGGCTGTGGTAACAGTGCACCAAAGCGCTGGAGATGTAGTTTTTGACCGTGCTGGAGGACACCTCCAGGCGCGTGGCGATCTCGCTGTAGGTCAGCCCGTCGAGACGGCTCAACAGGAACGCCTCGCGGGCCTTGGCGGGCAAGCCGGCGAGCATCTCGGCAATACGCTCCAGGGCTTGCAGCGCCACATGGATCGCGGCCGGGTCGGGCATGCCGGCGTCTTCGCACTGGATCACCAGGGCTTCCATATAGGCTTTTTCGATACGCCGGCGGCGCGCGCCGTCGATCAGCAGGCGCCCGGCGGTGGTGGCGAGAAAGGCGCGGGGTTCCTTGATGTTGTGCGGCTCGGCGAGCATCAGCACACGGATGAATGCGTCGTGGGCCAGGTCGGCGGCGTTTTGCGAACAGCCCAGTTTTTTGCGCAGCCAGTTGTGCAGCCAGCCGTGGTGCTCGCTGTACATTGCCGCAAGGGTCTGCTGACGGGTTGAATCGTTCAGCACGGCCGGAATGTCATGCATGCGCAAAAATTTCTCAAATGGGAAATATTACCAATTGCGCGAAGAATGCCAGTAAATCGGAGTAGGAGCAAGAACCGCTGGGCAACACACATCACTGAGGGAGCTGGCTTGCCTGCGATGGCGGTGGGTCAGTTGCATCTGTGTTGGCTGACAGGCCGCCTTCGCGGGCAAGCCCGCTCCCACAGGGGATTGGGTTACCACTTTGGAGCAGGTTCACACCACCCAAACTGTGGGAGCTGGCTTGCCTGCAAAAGCGGTGGGTCAGCTGCATCTGTGTTAACTGGCAGGCCGCCATCGCGGGCAAGCCCGCTCCCACAGGGGATTGGGTTACCACTCTGGAACAGGTTCACACCGGTCAAACTGTGGGAGCTGGCTTGCCTGCGATGGCGGTGGGTCAGTTGCATCTGGGTTGGCTGACAGGCCGCCTTCGCGAGCAAGCCCGCTCCCACAGGGGATTGGGTTACCACTTTGGAGCAGGTTCACACCATCCAAACTGTGGGAGCTGGCTTGCCTGCGATAGCGGTGAGTCGCCATCGCGGCGATGCGGCAGCCCGACAAGCCCGCTCCCACAGGGGATTGGGGATGGCTCGCAGGATCAGGCTCAGCGCCAGCTCCAGGACACACCGGTGTAGATACCGCGACCATCCGCTGGCGTGGAACGCGCCATGTCCACGCCTTTGTCGTCATACCCCGGCGTGACGGTATTGGCGTAACGCCGATTGGTGAGGTTGCGCAGGTCGACCCAGGCTTGCCAGTCCTGTTTCGGCGCGTCGTAGCCGAAGGTCGCGCCCACAATCGTGTAAGACGCAGCGTTGTAGGAATTAGCGTAATCAACTGCCACCTTTGACGAATGCTCGGCGTTGAAACTGCTGTAGAACCCCGTCGGATGGCTATAGCGCAGTTGCCCCTGGTAGAAGTGCTTGGGGATACCCGGCAAGGTGTTGCCGCCGAAACGGTCGTCGTCACGGTAGTGGAAGTCGCTGAAGGTATAGGCCTGCCGCAGGGCGAGCTTGCCGTTGCGGCCGCCGTCCCACAGCGGGCTGAGCAGGCTCAATTCAACGCCTTGGTGCACCGTGGGGCTGGCGTTGTTTTCGGCAACGATGGCGTTTGTCGTGCCTGTCTGGGCCTGGGTTTCCACGGTGAGCAATTCATGGCGCACTTCGGAGCGGTACAGCGCCAGGTCCCATTGGCCGAACCAGTGTTCGCCGCGCCCACCGATTTCCAGGGTGGTGGCGGTCTGGTTTTTCAGGCTCACGCCTTCGCGCTGCAAACCGGTAGCCGCGCCGCTGTGTTCCGGAAAGTACTTGTTGGAACCCCAGATCATCGACCACGCATGCGGCGGCTCGACCGAGCGGCTCAGGTTGCCGTACACCTGCAATTGCGGGTTGAAGTCGTAACGCAGGCCGATGCGCGGCGCGTAGTCCCAATCGTGCTGGCTCAGCGGCGCGTGGGCGTCCGGGTAGGTCACTTCGGTTTCGCGGCGGGTGTAGATCGCCGCTAGGCCGGTAGTCAGCCACAGGTCGGGGGCCAGTTCCAGGTCGTTACCGATATGCAGCACGGTGTCCGAGCCCAGGTAGCTGTAGTCGCGGGTCTTGGTGCCGGGGGCGTAGTATCTTGCGGGGTCTTTTGAGGGAATCCGCACGTATTCCGCGCCACCGTTGTTGGGCATCGCCTGGGTGGTGCGCAGGCCGATCGTGGTTTTGCTGTCGTGGCCGAACAACGTGTCCTGGCGGATGTAATTGAGGGTGCTGCTGATGTCGGTGTAGGCGACTTTCAGGCGAATCGTGCCTTCGCGCAGGTCCATCGGATAGTCGTGGTAGGCCAGACCGAACTCGACGCGGGAATTGTCGTCCAGTTGCAAGGTGGTCTTGTTGGCGATCCAGGTCGAGCCCGGTTGCAGGCGCTTGGAGTCGCGGGCGGCGTTGAGGCTGTTGGCGGCCCGGGGGTCGTGGCTGATCTGCTCGCGGGTGAGTTTGCCCGGGGTGTCGTTGGTGGTTTCGCGGTAGCGGAAATAGAAACGGGTTTCCAGTTCCGGGCTGAAGCGGTAGCCGAAGTTGGCCGCCATGCCCTTGCCCGTGGCGGCGCTCTGGCGCTGGTAGCCGTCGGCTTCGGAGTCGGTGAGGCTGATGTAGTAATCGGCATCTCCCAGGACCTGGCCGGAGCTGATCTCGCGCTGGGCGTAGCCTTTGCTGCCCGCCTCATAACGCAGTTGCAGCTTGGGTGCGTCATAGCCGGTACGGGTCACGTAGTTGACCGCGCCGCCCAACGCCAACGCGCCCTGATCGAAACCGTTGGCGCCGCGCAGCACTTCGACGCGGCTTTGCCACAGCGGGTCTTTCAACTCATAGGGCGTGCCGCCTGGGCCGGTCAGCGGCAGGCCGTCGAACATTTCATACAAGCCCGAGCCATGGGAACCGGGGCTGCGGTTCAGGCCCGAACCGCGGATCGACAGTTTCACCCCTTCGTTGTTCGCCGCCTTGGCGTACACCCCGGCCTGGTACTTGAACACGTCTTCGTTGGTGCTGACCCGCCCTTGCTGCACGCTGTTCATGTCGATGTAGTTGGTGCCACCGGGCACGCTCTTGAGCTGGGCCTCGGCGATTTCGCCGGCGCTGGCTTCGCTGCTGGTGACTTCGACCGGGGCCAGTTGCAGGTCTTCGGCGTGCACCAGTGAGCTTAAGGTCAGGGCGGCAAACAGGAGCGGAGGCTGGCGCAACAACATGGGGCGGGTCCTTGGAATTCGGGGGACGTAAAAGGCGGGGCCCAGATGGGAAGACAGGGACGCCCGGCAAGTCACTCCTGATTAACGAACCAGCGCCGAAGTGCAACAGCGTTTCTTAAGTCCAAAATCGAATTAACACATGAAAACTCAGTATTTAAAGAAATAACCGGCGCAGATTACTGTGGAGCCACTGAGTCACCCACGCCCCACGAGACCATCCCCATGCAAACATCCGCCACTGTCATCGACTTCACACTCCACCGTAAACGCCGCCAGGCGCGCGCAGCGGCCGAGCTGATGTGGGCGATGTACGCGGCGCGCGCAGGGCTGGCGGTGTTTACTGCACAGGCGACGTCGTCCAGCGACACTCGCCGGGCGTAATGCCGATGAATTTCCTGCATGTGTTGCCCGATCCTCCCGAGCCCCCGCCCAAACCGAATTCCGATGACGACGTCATCAGCCTGTGCGTCGCGCACAATCTGCAACGCCTGCGCGGCAAGCGGCATTTGTCCCTGGATGGCCTGGCGCGCGCCTGTGGTGTGAGCCGTGCGATGCTGGCGCAGATCGAGTCCGGGCGCAGCGTGCCGTCGATCAAGGTGCTGTGCAAGATTGCCAAGGGATTGAAGGTGTCGGTCGCGGCGTTCCTGGAAGATCGCGCATTTGAAGGGGTCGAGGTGTTGCCGGCGCGACAGAGCAAGCGCCTGGTGAGTGCCGATGGCGCGTTTATCAGCCGTGCGTTGTTTCCCTACGATACGGCGCGCCAATCCGAGTTCTACGAGATCCGCCTTCGCGCACTGGGCGAGGAAGTTTCCGAAGGCCACGGTCCCGGTATCCAAGAGAACCTGGTGGTGGCCCAAGGTGTACTAGAGGTGAGCGTCAATGATGAGCGCTACCTGCTATCTACCGGTGATTCGATCCTGTTCTACGCCGACCAGCCCCACCGCTACCGCAACCCGGCGGACAGCGAGGCGGTGGCGTTTTTGGTGATCACTTACCCTGAACGTTTGGACTAATCGCGAATATCTGTGGCGAGGGAGCTTGCTCCCGCTGGGCTGCATAGCAGCCCCGAATCCAGGCACTGAGATTTATCAGGGATATTGAGGTGGCCTTTTTGGGGCCGCTGCGCGCCCCAGCGGGAGCAAGCTCCCTCGCCACACCTGTCAGCAGGTGCAGCACATCATCGGCATGCCATTGCAGCTCATCATCATCGGCATGGCGCAGTCGTTCATCATCTTGTTCATGAGCATGCAGCAGTTTTCCATCATGGCCATGCTCATGCCGGGCATTGGCATCATTTTGCACATCATGCTATCGGCCATCAGGGTGCATTCCATCACGCACTTCATCATCGGCATCGGCATGCCCATCATCGGCATCATGTTCATGCTGTTCATCATGGCCATGGCGTCGGCCGACAGGCACATCATCGACATATTGGCGCACTGCATCATCATCGGCATGCCGCAGTTCATCATCATCGCCATCATCTCGGCGTTGTTCTTGAACTGAGCCATGTCCATGCCAGCGGCAGGTTTCATGGTGCACATCATGGCGTCAGCGGCCATTTCGCATTTCATCGTGGCCATCATCATCGGCATGCCCATCATCGGCATCATTGGCATGGCGCTGTTCATCGGCATCTGCATTGCATTCATCATGTTCGAAACTCCGTAATCGACAGGAAATGGCTAAGTTCTGGCGCCGATTCTAGAGACGCCGGGCCGCCGTGCAAGACGTCGGCAGAGCAGCAGGAATGGATGTTCGGTGGCGGGCTTGGTCGATGAAAACAGCTGAAATGGATGTGATGACGTTGGATTTGTCGCTACTACGCCAATTCCATCCATTACCGCTATGAAAGTGGCGTTATGGATATTCATTGTAGGAATTGCGACCAACGATAAGGAAATAATCGATCTAACCACGCTGAAAATTCAGCGTCTGCATCAACTCATCCGCCTCTGAACCCTGGGTAAACCGAAAGCCAACCATTTCTTCGGTGGCCAGAATCTCAGCAAGGGTTTCGCACAACTGCTCTTCCGTAGGCGAATCACGCAGCAGTTTATGCGCAGGCAACAACAACTCAGCGCAAACGCCTTGAACACTGGCGGCGTCAATCACGGCAAACAGGATAAATCGCAGGCGGATTTCGCGATCCGTCGGCCAACGCGTTTTGGACTTACCCAAGGTAGGCACTCATTTTTAAGAAAAGTCCGAGGCTATTGCCGAGTGGTAGGCGTTTCAAGCAGCGTCCGTGAAGTTAGGCCCATTCCTACATCGGAAGAAGAAACAGCGCACTCCTAAACATCGCGCAGTCGCGTGCGCGTCGCTTGCCAGCACATCAGCGAGCCCACGGTCACCAACACGGCGCCCTGCCAGAACTGTGCGGTCAAGTGGGCCCCCAGCCACACCGCCGCAAATGCCGACGATAGCACCGGCGCAGAATACGAGGCAGTGGCCAGCAGGGTCAGGTTGCCGCGCAGAATGCCCAGGTTCCACAGCGCGTAGCCGCCGGCCATGGCAATGCCCGCAGCGCCCAGTTGCAGGCTGCTATTAAGGGTGAACGCGGGCAGCACTTCTGTGCTCAGCGCGTATTTCAGCCAGAGCACAGCGGCGGCCAAGGTAAAAAACAACATCACCAGGTTTTGCCCACCGGCATAGCGCCGGGTGACGTTGCAGTACAACGCGAACGTCACCGCGCAGCCCAGCGCGAGGCTGTAGCTCAGGGGGTTGCTGCTCACATTGGCGACGAGGGTGGACAATGCCAGGCCATCACCGCTCACCACCCACACGATGCCAAACAACGCCAGCGCGGTGCCAGGCAGGATCAGCCAACGGGCTTTCTGCCCATTCATGACAATGGCGAGCAACACGGTCAGGCAGGGCCAGAGGTAGTTCACCACCCCAAGCTCAATCGCCTGGTTGCGATTGCTGGCGTAACCCAATGCCAGCGACAGGCACAATTCGTACGCCACAAACAGCGCACTGCCCACAATCAGGTAGAACCAGGACGTCGCGCGCACCCGCGGCCGTCCCAGGAACAGCACCAACAGCACCGCCCCCAAGGTGTAGATCAACGCCGCGCCGCCCAACGGGCCAAACAGTTCACTGACGCTGCGGATAAGCCCGGCGGCGGTACTCCACAGGAGAATCGCTACCAAACCGCATGCAGTGGCTGCACGCTCGCTGTTGATCTGCATGGTGACCTCGTGGGCAAAGCGGGAGGGATGAAAGACGGCGCAAACCGTCTATCACGCTGCAATTGGACATTTTTAGCCACACTAATGTAAAGCCACTTATGTGGGGTGCTTACTGCACCGGCAGGAAATTCATCAGCAACAAGCTCTGCGCATAGTTGACGCCGATACGCCGGTAGCGCTCATCCAGCAGCTGGGTCAACAGGTCGAGCCGCGCAACAATCTTGCCGAATTCCACGGCAAAGCTGAGGTTGCTGCCCTCCTCCGAGATTTCGTTGGAAAACAGCAGCAACACACCGTTGGCATCCTGGCGCTGGCTGAGCAGCCAGGTGGCCTTCTCGATGTTGCGCGCGGCGTTGCTGACAAACTGCGGGTTGATCGCGTCGGTGATGTAGAACTCGGTGCGCCCGCCATGAGCGGTGACGATCATGCTGCCGATCGCATAGATGAAGGCGCCGACCCGGTCACCGCGAAACTCCGGGCTCAGGGAGTAACTCAGGGCGGCCAGGTCGCGACGCTCGCCGAGGGCTGGCAGTGAGCGGCGGTTTTCGATGGCCAGGCGAATTTCCCGGGCCGCGCTCACCGCATCCGGGTAGCCCGATTGCCGCCATTGGCTGGGGTTGCGCAGGTAGAGCTTGTTCATCAGCAGATACAGGCTTTGCAGGTTGTCGCGCATACCCAGGGTGGCCATGCGATCGACGCTGGTCTGGAAGAACTCATCCGGCTTGCCGTTGCTGAACTGCTTGGCCATGTCCTGCGCCTGCTGCTGGCTGCAACCGGCGACACACAGCGCAAGCGCGGCAACCAGTAGCAGTGGTTGCCGCGTCCGGCGACGCTTACATCTGGCTTTCAGGCGATCTATCGGCACCAGGTCTCGCTCTTGTGTCCACGGGGAATGAATGTGGCTGGGTCACAGATAGAGCGAGGAAATGCAAAAAAGTGCGATAGGCAATGGCTTAAACCGCTGCCTCAAGCAGCAAAACCGTGGAAGGCCCGGCGCGGAACGTAGGATTGTGCCGACTGGCTTCTTGCATATGGGCCGTGCGGTGGTGGGCTTCCAGCGTGGCTTTTGATGCCCACTTCTCGATCAGCACGAAGCTGTCGGGGTTGCCGGCCACGGGATGCAGATCATATTGAATGCATCCCTCCTCGGCCCTGACCAACGGAGCCAGCTTCTCAAACGCCGCCAGCTGGTCGGCACCGCGACCCGACTGAGTAGTGATAATGACGACAAGCCGCACTTCATCTGACATGGATTACACCCTGCACTGTGGGAAAGAACCCACACACTACGCCAGACGCTAGGCGTCGCACAGCCCTACAAAAAGGTTGCGCCAGGTGCTGTCCTTTCACATCGTTTTCACAGTCAAGCGCTTATGGTCACACCAGCTCCTAATGAACATCCCTTTTAGCCCGTGCTCCCCATCACGGGCTTTTCTTTGTCTGGGATTTGGTGGAGGTCCGAAAACGGCCCCGGTTATCCCACGCGTAAAACACCGCGTGCGGCGCCAGCATCACCGCGAACATTCCCCAGAATTCGACGAGCCTTGCGCCATACAAGCCGCCTCCGATTCCGATCACAACAGTGCATACGAGCTGTCGCAGTGTTTCGGTTTTGATTCCTTTCACGTCACGCCTCCTTGAGTTCGGCCGCAAGGATACCGCGAACACGCACGTGTCAGGAGCAGGCAGCGGTTCCTGGCCGTTGGTTGGTAGCCGATCAGACCGAACTGAACGAAGCGTCGCCCTCACCCGGCAGCGGCGGCGCCAACCGCAAGGTATTGCGCCCCATGCCCTTGGCCTCATACAACGCTGCATCCGCGCGGGCCAGCAGGCTGGCGGTGGTGTCGGACGCCCCTGGTACCCCGCAACACACACCGATACTGATCCGCGCCGCAATGCTTGACGCCCCATACCCCGCCGGCGTGTCGGCCAGCGAAGCGCGCAGCTCATCGAGTACCGCCACCGCACCTTCAGGGCTGGTGCCCGGCAGCAGCAACAGAAACTCCTCGCCGCCGTAACGGCCGATGCTGTCGGATTGGCGCAGGCGCTGGGACAGGTGCGCTGCACAGTGAACAATCACTTCATCCCCCGCCAGATGGCCATGCACATCATTGATCTGCTTGAAGTGGTCGATATCGACCATCGCCACAGCCAGGCTGGAGCCGTCGCGGCGGGCGCGCTCCAGCTCCGTGGCGAACTGCTCGAGGATCGCCCGACGGTTGAGAATACCGGTCAACACATCACGCAACGCCAGGTATTGAAACCGCGATTCACTGCGCTCCTTGGACAGCAACACCAAGCCCAGCGAAATCATCATGGCCGTGAACGTGCCGATGCTCACCGAAATGGTTTGCTTGAGGTTGCTGACGTCATAGCGCATCTCTGCCGCACCGCCGCCGAACACCGCCACCACACGCATGCCCAGGCCAATCAGGCTGATGCTCGAGCCAATGATCAACAACAGGCGCGCCCGCCCCTGGGCCGGGATGTAGCGCAGGGTCCAATAGATGATCAACGCGCACTGCAACATCAACACAAAGGTGGCGGCGAGCATGCGCGGTTCCAGGGTGCCGATCAGGCTGGCCATCAACACCGCCATCAGCACCGCAGGCGCAAACGCCCGCCACCAGGCGACCGGCAGTTCAACGATGCGAAACACGCTGGCACCATAAAACGCCAGCGCCACGGCCAGCAGCGTATTGGCCACGCCGTAGGTAAACCACAACGGCGCATGCCCGTAGAAGGTGTAGCCAACGTAGGCCAACGCGTGGGCCAGCAGGCCGAAGCCAATGGTGAGCAGGCTGTCACCCCGATTGAACTGGCCGACCAGGATCAGACAAAACGCCATGATCGTCGCCACCAGGGCGACACAGGCAAAAAGCGTGGGGGTATGGGCAATCATGGAGGGCTCACCGGACGCTGTCAGCAGCTGTTGTGCTGGCTAGTCTAGTTGAGCCGGCCCGGCGTCGATATGGGTTTGTCGGTACTGTGTTTCGTGGTGCTACAGGGTAATGGACGTCGCGGGGTAGAAGAGCATGTTGAGCACGAACAGAATCATCCAGAAGCCGATTTCCAGGGTTTCGGTAATCGGCTGAATGCGCTTCAACGCGCCATAGACATGCACGACAAACATCAACGCAAACACCACAAACAGCACATCGAAGGCGTAGCTGAAACGGGTGCCGGTGGTGACCGAGCGCAGCATGGTCGCCTCCACCACCAGGATGAAAGCCCCCAGGCAACGACCAAAGTAGATCGCCAAATGCTGGTGCTCGGGAATCGTCCAGCGCATGGCGCGTGCCCAGGCGATCGGCGCGACAAAAATCGGCAGGGCGAAAAACAGTGTGGTGACCACCATCAGGGTGGTGAGGTAAAGGTGGCTGTATTGGGCGTAGTAACCGAGCATTGTTAGCGTCCTTGTCCATGGGCAGTGTCGGTTGGCAGGATTGCAGCCGAAAATGCTCAAGTCCAATGGAAACGGGGCTTGCAGGACCAAAGAGAACAGGCTTGGGTGGGTGGGATTAGTACGGAAGGTGGAGCTGTGAGCAATAACTACGACAGCCTATGAATGACATCCGCAACCATCTTTTCAGCACGATTCATCCCGTCAATCCGTAAGACCGGAGCCGTTTGCCCTGACAGCCACGTCTCATGCCACGCGCGGTTGCGTCCTGAAAAGCTTGGTTCGTCATATTGCGAGGCCCATTCGCGAAAGGCGATGTGTATCTCATGCATATCGCCACCCGGTGCGATCCGTTCGCCAAACCGCTGCTTCTCGCGGGCAGCCAGCCGCTCCAGGCGAACGGGTGTGGGTGTCACAACGAATACAATCAGATCGACAGCGGCAATCAGCGCATCGCCCCACCCCATGCAGGAGCCGGTCAGCACCCACTCATCACCACCGAATGCTTGCTGGATCAATGGCACGCGCTCACTGGCAGGTCGCTTGGTCGTGAACGGCGGGTTGGTGGGCATCCAGTAAAAATCATCGACATCGACGTGGGGCATGGCGAGCTGGTTGGCGAGATTTTGGCCCAGGGTGGTCACGCCTGCGCATGAGGCGCCGGTGATGTAGATCCGCATTTATTCCTCCGTGAACGTCAGTGGAGCTTAAGGTCTTTACGAAGACCGCACTTGGCAGCCTCATTCTTGCCCCCCAGCCAGCCAGAGCTCTGGCGCCTGGATGATCTGGCTGTAGAGCTGCCAGATATCGTCCGGTGTTGGAGCATCCCTTCCAAAAACTACATGCCCGCTCTCACTTTTGGCGCCGCGTCACGAACAAAGGAAGTACAAACAGCACCAAACCTCCCGACAGAATACCTACCCCAAAAGTGTGCATGAAACCTTCAGCGTTCATTGCGAGGGTAGCTACGCCCGCAACCATCCCGGCAATGCCTACGATTCGAATGTTTTTACTCGGCGACTTCAATTCCATTGCGTTGAGGCTCCCTTCAAATAATTGGCTGAGTCTATCTCAGTGCATCCGGTTCACATCCGTGCGAAAGCGGCCAAGGAAATGCTTGATCTGGGGGATGGCAGCCAGAAACACAAAAGCCCCGCTTTCGCGGGGCTTTCGTTTGAATCTTGGCGCAAAACCAGGGATTCGAACCCTGGCAGTGCGAAGCCTATTTCAGCGCTTCCTTACTTGGCCTGGCGAAGCACAAGCTGCGACAGACGAGTCTTGACTCGGAAGCAGAATTCACGAATTTGGAATTGATAAGCAGGCATGACCATGTAGTTCAAATCAGAACCTAGCGAGTCCTTGATTTCCATGTACTTGGCAGTCTTGGCAGCAATGGCTTGGTATTCCGCCTCGTACTTCACGTAAGACGCTTTGTTGTAGAGCTTCAAAACATCCAGCTCTTTACGGCACTGCTCAGCGCGATTCTGGTTCAGGTTTGTGTCTGCTTCCGACTGATCCGCGTCCGCTGAGGCAGCGGTCCGGGAGTCATAAGTGGCGGCCGCAGGAGCTGCCTCGTACCGCACGGTGTAATTTGGTGGTGTCGAAGGTGCGACTTCAGGTGGTGCTGGCTGGACAACGGCAGGAGCTGGAGCAACTTCAGGCTTTTCTGGAGTTTTCGTAGCGCATCCCGCGAGGGCAAGTCCGACCACTACAACGATGCCACACATTTTATCCATCGGTTTCACCAAAAAGTAATTACGGCTGGCTGAGTCGTTAGGTTCTGGGTAAAAGCAATAACTCATTGAATGATCGAGTGTAATTTTCTACCAGACTCAAGGCGCTCAGCCTCTCTTCCTTGAGTACACAGACGAAGGATAGTAGTAAAAAAACAAGGAGATGACGAGTAAAAGGTAGTCGGAAAAGCGACAAATTTGAGGGGATACCACCCCGCCTGTTTGAGACTACAGGCGCTTAGCTGTGTGGTTTGCCGGCTTCGCCAAGGTCTTTGTATGAGCGATACCAACACCAACCGGTATGCCAGTGCCGCGAAACACCTGAGAGCGAATCTGCCGGCCCAATGCATCCAACCCACCGACACCAGTCAAGTCGGCAAACGCCTCGTCGATGCTGTACACCTCAACTGCCGGCACCATCGCCTCAATCAGGCTCATCACGCGCCCGCTCATGTCGCCGTTTATGTGGAATAGAAAATCTATAGAAAGATACGCCTTTTTTTACGCTGAGCGTCATTCTGGAGCTGAGCGGAGGAGGTGTCTCAGGCTTTGAATTGTGCGGTCAGAAGGCAGCAAATATGGGTGTTGCACTCAGTCTCCGCGGCCGTCCTTCAGCCATGATAGAACCCAGACCCCTATCCCAACAGGGACGGCATAAGCAAAAGTCCCAGGAAATAAATCCGAAATATCAGACCAACCAAATTGCCATACGCCAGTTTTATAGTAATTAATGCAAGCCCCCATAAATGTCGCAATAACACCCACCAAAAAAAACAAAAATATTAAATATATCAAAAGCAAAATAAATGCTTGAACCCTCGATTTAGGCTTAATCACTTCTTATCTCCCAAGGCACCTACCTCGCCGCCAACTGTTTCAGAGCCGTACGCACCGATGCTGTTGTCTATTAGATCCGCCCAAAGGCAGCAAGCGAAATTCTGAATCTCGGTGATACCAGCCGCTTTCTGGGCCACACGGACAAGCGCATCACGGAGACGGTTTACCAGCGGGTCGGCGAGATCGTAAAGCCAACTCGCTGACGACGAATCTGGCGGAGTTGCGGAAACTGCCTGAAATGATGCGGAAACGATCCGAAGCTCTAGCCCCGGCGTTCTCGGATGCCAGAAACACAAAAGCCCCGCTTTCGCGAGGCTTTCGTATGAATCTTGGCGGGAAACCAGGGATTCGAACCCTGGGAACGCTATTAACGTTCGCCGGTTTTCAAGACCGGTGCATTCAACCACTCTGCCAATTTCCCTTTTGCATCACAGGATTAGAGTAGACCATCCTGTCTCAGCGGGCGCCATAATACCCGAATGAAACACACTGTCAAACTCTCGGCATCGCTTGTTACAGAGCGTCTGTTATGATCTTTGCGACTGAACGTTTCAAAACTGAAGGAGTGTCGCCATGCGCGAACAGAATTACGCAGTGAATGGCAACGCGCAGGCTGAGCAGCTTGAAGTCAGCCGCGTGTTGCGCAACACATACGGCTTGCTCGCCCTTACCCTCGCATTCAGCGGCGTGATGGCGTTCGTGGCGCAGCAGATGCGCGTTGGCTATCCGAATATCTTTGTCGTGTTGATCGGCTTCTACGGTCTGTTCTTCCTGACCAACAAGCTGCGTGACTCGGCCTGGGGCCTGGTGTCGGCATTTGCCTTGACCGGCTTCATGGGTTTTATCCTCGGCCCGATCCTTAACCGTTACCTCGGCATGGCCGGCGGCGCGGAAGTGGTCAGTTCGGCATTTGCCATGACGGCGCTGGTGTTTGGCGGCCTGTCGGCCTATGTGCTGATTACCCGTAAGGACATGAGCTTCCTCGGCGGTTTCATCACCGCGGGTTTCTTCGTGTTGCTGGCGGCCGTGGTTGCAGGCATGTTCTTCCAGATCAGCGGCCTGCAACTGGCGATCAGCGCGGGTTTTGTGCTGTTCTCCTCGGTGTGCATCCTGTTCCAGACCAGCGCCATCATCCACGGCGGTGAGCGTAACTACATCATGGCGACCGTCAGCCTGTATGTGTCGATCTACAACCTGTTTATCAGCCTGTTGCAGATCTTCGGCATCATGAGCCGCGACGACTGATCCAAGTAACGCAAAAAAAAGCCCCGTATCGAAAGATACGGGGCTTTTTTGTTTTCAAGGGATCAGTACTGGTTGGGCTCCATTTCCAGTTCGACCTTGAAACGCTCAGCAATATCGCGCTGGATACGCAGCGCCAGGTTCGCAATATCGTGCCCGGTGGCAGCACCATAGTTGACCAGCACCAGCGCTTGCAGCGCGTGTACGCCGGCATCACCGTCCCTGAAGCCCTTCCAGCCGGCCTTGTCGATCAGCCAACCGGCAGCGAGTTTCATCTGGCCATCGGCCTGCGGGTAAGCCACCAGGTCGGGGTATCGCGCCTGCAATTCGGTCGCGAGCACCTGGGAGACCAACGGGTTCTTGAAGAAGCTGCCGGCATTCCCCAGTTCTGCCGGATCTGGCAGTTTTTCGCGGCGGATGCTGCAGATGGCGCGGCTAACATCGCTCGGCGTCGCCTCAGTGATCCCCTGCCCGGCCAGGCGTTGCTGCACCGGGCCGTAATCAAGCTTGAGGTGGCTGGTGCGGCTCAAGGCAAAACGCACACGCAGGATCAACCAGCGTCCGGTTTCGTGCTTGAACAGGCTGTCGCGGTAGGCGAAGTTGCATTCTTCCAGGCTGAAATCCCGCAGTTCGCCGGTATGGCGATCCAGGGCGGTGAGGCCGGCGAATACGTCCTTGATCTCGACGCCATAGGCGCCGATGTTTTGCATCGGTGCCGCGCCAACGGTACCTGGGATGAGGCTGAGGTTTTCCAACCCACAAAAACCTTGCTCCAGGGTCCACAGCACAAACGGGTGCCAGGCTTCGCCTGCTTCCGCTTCGACCACCACAGACTTGCCGTCATCGTGCAGCACCCGGATACCCTGGGTGGCCATGCGCAACACCAGCGCAGGGATATCCTGAGTCAGCAACAAATTGCTGCCACCACCGATCACCAGCAGCGGCAGCGCTTGCGTAACCGCGTAGGCCAAGGCCTCACGGACGTCCGCGTCGCTGTGGGCTTCGGCAAACAGTTGGGCACGCACGTCGATGCCAAAGCTGTTGAAGGGCTTGAGGGATACCTGCGAGAGCACTTGCAAGGTCATAGCCGCCCCTTGATTTCGATCACCAATAAATCACAGGCCTGCTCGATCAGGTCCAGGACCCGTTCGAAGCCCTGTTCGCCTTCGTAGTAAGGGTCTGGCACCTCGTCAACCTCAGCGTCATAGCGGCGCAGGAACAAGTCCAGCTGTGCCTTGCCCTGCCCCGGCTGCAGCGCCTTCAGGTTGCGCAGGTTGCTGTGGTCCATGGCCAGGATCAGGTCGTAGCGCGCAAAGTCGGCACGGCTGACCTGTTGCGCACGCTGCGCCGACAAGTCGTAACCGCGCGCCAACGCCGCGCGCTGGCTGCGCTGGTCCGGTGGGTTGCCGACATGCCAGTCGCCCGTACCGGCGGACGCGACCTCGACCTGCCCAGCCAGCCCCGCGTCGCGCAATTTATGGCGCAATACACCTTCGGCCGTTGGCGAGCGGCAGATGTTGCCCAGGCAGACAAACAGGACTTCCATCACGCCCCCAGCAGGCGACGGACGCGCTCAAGGTCTTCCGGCGTGTCCACACCCGCAGGCGGCGCTTCCAGGGCGTCACCCACGTGGATACGTACGCCATGCCACAAGGCACGCAGTTGTTCCAGGGATTCGGTGTTTTCCAGCCAGCACGGGCCCCAGCTGACGAAGTCATGCAGGAAGCCGGCACGGTAGGCATAGATGCCGATGTGACGACGGTACGGCACGCCCTCTGGCAATACGTCAGGGTGTTTGGCGAAGGCGTCGCGCGCCCAAGGCAGGGTCGAGCGGCTGAACGTCAGCGCCAGGCCATTGATGTCGCTGACCACTTTCACCACGTTCGGGTTGAACAGGGTGTCGATGTCTTCGATCGGCTCGGCCAGCGTCGCCATGCGCGCTTCGCCGTGGGCCGCGAGGTTGGCGGCCACTTGGTCGATGACGCTTGGCGGGATCAGCGGCTCATCGCCTTGCACGTTCACCACGATGGCGTCGTCGGCCAGGCCCAGTTGCGTGGCCACTTCGGCCAGGCGATCGGTGCCAGAGTTGTGGTCTTCGCGGGTCAGCACCGCTTCGGCGCCAAAGCCCTGGCAGGCGGCGATGATGCGTGGGTCATCAGTGGCGACTACAACCCGTTCAGCGCTGCTTTTGCAGGCCTGTTCCCACACCAGCTGGATCATCGGCTTTTTGCCGATCAATTGCAGCGGTTTGCCCGGCAGGCGCGTCGAGGCAAAGCGCGAAGGAATGACAACGGTAAAGGCGGTGGTCATTTATCCAGGCGCTCATCGGAAGTCAGGGTGCGGGCTTCGCTTTCCAGCATGACCGGGATGCCATCACGGATCGGATAGGCCAGGCCGGCGCCTTTGCTGATCAGCTCGGTTTTGTCGGCGCTGAGCTTGAGCGGGCCTTTGCAGATCGGGCAAGCGAGGATGTCGAGCAATTTGGTGTCCATGAGTGTTTCCTGGAAAGAAGCAGTTAAGGCAAGAGACGGGCAGGCAACAGACGCATCAGCTGCGTGTCGAACCAGGCGACGAACGCCGGCGACGGCACCGCATCCACCGCAAGGTACCACCAGTCGGGCTGGGCAAAGGCGCGGCACTTCACCGCGTCCTTCTCGGTCATGACCAGCGGCAATGACGGCATAAAATTCAAGACCTCTGCGCTGTAGGGCGCATGGTCGGCAAACGCATGGGGTATCGCCTGCCAGTGTAACGTTTCAAGGGTGTTGAAGAAACGTTGCGGGTTGCCGATACCAGCGACCGCGTGTATCCGCTGCCCCGCTGGAAAATGCCCGACTGGCTGGCGCTCACCGGTTTGCAGGTTGACCAACGCCGTGGGTTGCAGGCGAAAGGCAAAGCCATCTTCGCGATCGGCTGCCGCGCCGTTATAGAGCAGCGCATCGACGCTCTGCAGGCGCTCCACCGGCTCGCGCAACGGCCCGGCCGGCAGGCAACGGCGGTTGCCGAGACCGCGGGCAGCGTCGATCAGCACCAGCTCAAGGTCGCGGGCCAGGCGATAGTGTTGCAGGCCGTCATCGGACAGGATCAGGTCCAGGGTCTCACTGGCCAGCAAGGCCTGGACGGCACGGCTACGGTCGGGGTCGATCATCAGCGGTACACCGCACCGCTGCACGATCAGCAACGGCTCATCGCCGGCGACTTCGGCGCTGTGGCTGGCGTCGACCCGCCACGGCAACTGCGGCGGTTTGGCGCCATAGCCACGACTGACCACGCCCACCCGCAACCCGCTGCGGCGACAGTGTTCGATCAACCACAGGATCAATGGCGTCTTGCCGGTGCCACCCACCGTGATATTACCGACCACCACCACCGGCACGGGCGATTGGTAAATCTGGCCTTCGCCCGCGAGGAAGCGCGCACGCTTGCCCTGCACGACCCGCCGATACAGCGCCTCCAGCGGGCGCAGCAACGCGAGAGCCGGATGCCCTTCATACCAGGCCTTGAGTAAACGATCAGACATGGCCATCAGGGTTGGCTCGCCGCCTCGACAGTGGTCATGCGCAGATGGCTGAAACCGAGCTTGCCGGCCGCATCCATCGCCGTGATCACGGCCTGATGCTGGGTCTTGCCATCAGCACTGATCGACAGCGGCATCTTGGTGTCGCCCCCGGACTCTTTCTGCAAGGCGTCCATCAGGCTGGCAAGGTCGTTCTTCGCCAGCAACTGGTTATTCACCGAAAACACGCCGTCGGCGCTGATGGCGATGTCCAGTTGCTTGACCTGCTGGTCTTCTGCCGGCGAGCCGCTGACCGCTTCCGGCAAATCGACGCGCAACTCGGTTTGGCGGGTGAAGGTGGTGGTGACGACAAAAAACAGCAGCAGGATAAACACCACGTCGATCAGCGACGCGAGGTTGATATCAACGTTTTCCCGTTGCTTGCGGCGAAATTTCACGCTCTGCCCTCGACCAGGTCCACATCACGGTCGCCCTGCACCACTTCCACCAACTTGATGGCTTCCTGCTCCATGCCTACCACCAACTCATCGATGCGCCGTTGCAGGAAACGGTGGAAGAACACTGAAGGAATACCGACCATCAAGCCGGCAGCGGTGGTGATCAACGCCTTGGAAATACCACCGGCCAGCACAGCGGCGTTGGTGGTCATGCCCGAGCCCATGAACGAGCTGAAGATGTCGATCATGCCCAGCACGGTGCCCAGCAAACCGAGCAAAGGCGCCATGGCGGCAATGGTGCCGAGGGCATTGATATAGCGCTCCAGTTCATGAATGACCCGTGCCGCGGCCTCTTCGATGCACTCTTTCATGATCTCGCGACCATGCTTGGAGTTGGCCAGGCCAGCGGCGAGGATCTCACCCAAGGGCGAATTGGCCCGCAGTTCCTTGAGTTTTTCCTTGTCGAGCTGTTTGCTTTTGATCCAGCCCCAGACCTGCCCCAGCAGGTGTTCGGGGGTGACGCGACTGGCGCGCAGGGTCCACAGGCGTTCGGCAACGATGCCGAGTGCGGCGATAGAACTCATGATGATCGGCAACATCATCCAGCCGCCGGATTTGACCAATTCCCACACAGTGAATGTCCCCTTGAAAAAGTGCGCCACTTTACCATATCGGTTCGTCAGCGGGGTTCGCCGACCACAGGCCCTGAGGGTAACGCTTCGCGCCAGAAGCGACGTTGACTGCGCGCAACAACCGGTGGTGCGAAGGCCCCCAACCGCAAGCGCACGGCACCCTGTTCGGCGCTGTCGTAGATCCGGCTGCCGAGCGCCTGATACCGCTCTATCACTTGCCGGTGAGGATGACCAAACCCATTGCCTCGACCTCGGGAAATCAGCACTGACGTGGGTGAGAGCCGCTGCACAAAGGGCCAGGACGAGGAGCTGCGACTGCCATGATGGGGCGCTTGCAGCCAATCAGTCGGTACCGCCAGGGGCGATGCGAGCAAGGCCCGCTCGGCGGCGCGGTCGATATCGCCGGTCAGCAACAGGCGCTCGCCACTGGCCTGGACCTGCAACACGCAGGACTTCGCATTGCCTTCAATAGCATCAGGCCATTGCCATAGTTCAAACACCACGCCATCCCATTCCCAACGCTCCCCGCTCACACACGGCTGGGTGCCGAGAAACGCCGGCAAGCCTTCGGTCTCGCCACCTACCACGCGACGGATGGCCAGCCCACGAGCCACAGCCGCCGCGCCACCCGCGTGATCGGCATCCGCATGGCTGAGCAGCATCAGGTCCAACTGCTCTACCCCGAGTTTTTTCAAGGCGGGCAGCACGACCTGCGCCCCCATGTCGGCCATCCCCAAGCGCGGGCCTGCGTCGTACAGCAAGGTATGGTTGCGGGTACGCAGGATCAAGGCCTGGCCCTGCCCCACATCCAGTTGCACCACGTCCACTTGGCCATGGGGCACCGGCTCCCTGGGTGGGAACACCGCCAACAGCAGCATCGGCCAGCCCAGCAGCCGAAACGGCACGCCCTTGGGCAGCAGCAGCAACACCGCGCCCAGCAGGCTGATCAGCCAGTACCCCAAGGGGACCTCGCCGGGGCCCCACGCCGGCACTTGCCCGGCCAACAGTTCAAGGCCCTTGAACAGCCCATCAAGTGCACCGCCCGCCAACCACAACAACCCCTCGCCCAGCCATGGCACCGGCAACAGCACTGTCCCCAGCAATGCCAACGGCAACACCACCAGGCTGATCCACGGCACCGCGAACAGATTGGCCAACGGCGCGCTGAGACTGATGGGCAAGCCCAGCACCAGCAAGATAGGCAACAAACCGATAGCAATCAGCCATTGCGGGCGGGTCCACACTTGCCAGAAGCTCCACGGCCCCAGACGCCCGCTGAACGCCAGCACCAGTACCGCAACCGCCGCAAACGACAACCAGAACCCCACTTGCAGGCTGGCCAACGGCTCAAGTACCAACACCCCATTGAGCGCGAGCAACAACGGCCACCACACCCCCATGTGCCGAAACCGCAAACGCCACAACAGTACCAGCCCGACCATCACACAGGCGCGCTGCACCGGCACACCGAACCCCGCCAGCAAGCCGTAACCCAACGCCGCGGCAAAGGCCAGGCCACAGGCCCACGGCAGCCAAGGTAAGGTTCGCGGCCAGCAACCGTAACGTGCCATCCCGGCGATCAGCCCGTAGATCAAGCCCGAGAGCAAGCCAATGTGCTGGCCGGAAATCACCAGCAGATGCACCGTGCCGGTGGCCTGCAGCACCCGCCAATCCTGGGGCGCCAGCCCGGAGCCGTCGCCCAGCACCAGGGCTGCCACCGCCGCTTCACGGCCCTGGGCGTCCACGGCCAGCAGGCGCTGGCGCACGTTGTCGCGCCAGGCATTGCGCGCTGGCGTCAGGCGCACGCCATCCTTTACCGAGCCGGTGGCGCCAATGCGCTGGGCCAGCAGCCAGGCTTCGCGGTCAAATCCGTGAAAATTTAACAACCCGGAGGGCCGCTTGAGCGTGACCGCCAGGCGCCAGCGCTCACCGCTGCGCACGGGCGGCCCGCCGTGCCAGGACACCTGGATACGCTTGGGCAAGCGGGCATTGCGCGACCGACTGTCGACCAGTTCGAAACGCACACCGCTGCCCGTCTGCTGCGGCAACCCGACGACACGCCCCTCCAGCCAGCGCGTCTGCCCGTCCAATGCCGGCCGCAACCGATCATCCAGCGCCCAGTGCGCACTCAGGCAGGCCCAACTCAAGCCCAGTAGGAAGAACGCCAGCCAATACGTGCGAAATGGCAACAACATCAATGCCACCACCAACATGGCGAACAGCCAGCCAACAGATGGCAATGCCGGCAAATAGCGCAACGCCAGCAGCCCCAATGCAAACGCGAACATCCCTGCTCTCATGGATCATCCCTTTCAAGTGATCCACTCAGTCTTAGCCGGACGCCGAGCGCGGCCTATGATGTTTTGTCACAAAGTCTGAATTTTCTGTTTATAGAATGCGGGCATACTTGCCCCTCGAACTGACCTGGACCCCTTATGCCCCGGCGCTTATTCAAACGCTACATGCCCGACCCGACCAGTATCAGGGAACACAAGTCCTTACGATTCCTCGGCACCCTGCTGCACGACCCAAACCTCTGGCACCTGAACCGGCACTCGGTGGCGCGGGCCATGGCCGTGGGTTTGTTCGCGGCGTTTATCCCGATCCCCTTGCAGATGCTGTTGGCGGCCGTACTGGCCATTGTGGTGCGCGGCAATATGCCCATCGCCGTCAGCCTGGTGTGGCTGACCAACCCGATCACCATGCCGGTGGTGTTCTTCTGCACTTACCTGACCGGCGCCTGGCTGATGAATGTACCGCCGCGCAGCCTGCCGGATGACCTCACCTGGGAATGGATCAGCGGCCAGCTGAGTACCTTGTGGCAGCCGTTCCTGCTGGGTTCAGTGGTGCTGGGCCTGGTGTTGGGCGCCCTGGCCTATTGCCTGACCATGCTGTATTGGCGCTGGTGGGTTGCTCATCAATGGAAGAAGCGCAAACAACGTCGCGCCTGAGGCCTAGCTCGCCCGCAAGCGCAGGTGCACCCGCAGGCCAAGCCCGGTGTTTTGCGCCCACAGGCTGCCATCCTGGCGTTGCACGGCATTGCGCGCGATGCTCAAGCCGAGGCCAAAGCCGCCGTCGCCGGGGCGCGAGCCGTCCAGGCGGGTGAACGGCGCGAAGATGCGTTCCAGGTCCTGCTCGGCGATGCCGCCGCCCTGATCCTCCAGCCACAGGTGCCAGTAATCGCCCTCACGCCGCCCGTCCAGGCTGACCACCCCTTCGGCAGGAGAATGGCGGATAGCGTTGCGCACAATGTTTTCCAGGGCCTGGGCCAACGCGTTCAAGTTGCCGCGCACCCAGCAATCAGCCTCCAACAGGCACGGCAGGCGCGATGCCGGCCAGTCGCTTTCGAAACACGCGTTCTCCCGCAACATGTCCCACAACGCCTGCAACTGGATGTCTTCCTGAGGCAGCGGCGCGCGTTCGGTGTCCAGCCAGGCGAGCTGCAGGCTGTCCTCCACCAGGCGTTGCATGGCGTCGATCTCGCGGCCCAGGCGTTCACGCAGTTGCGTCAGGTCCTGCTCACTGTCACAGGCCACTCGCAAGCGGCTCAAGGGGGTGCGCAACTCGTGGGACATGTCCCGCAGCAACTGCTGCTGCAACACCACCGTGCCTTGCAGGCGCTCGGACATATGGTCAAAAGCCCGCCCCAACTCACCCAACTCATCCTGGCGACTGATCGCCGCGTGGGACAGCCGCGTATTCAATTGATCGGCGCGCCAGGCGTTGGCCTGCTCGCGCAGTTGATTGAGGGGCATGATCAGCAAACGATACAGGCCGATGCACAACAACAAGGTAAACAGGCCCGGAATCACGCCGTTGGTCAGCACCCGCCAGAACAACTGATAGCGCCCCGGCAAAAAGCGTTGGGGCAACTCGATCACCAGGGAGCCCGCCGACGGGTCCACAGGAAAGGGGATTTTCAACCACGGCAAACCCTGCACGTGGCGGCTGACGGGCCAGTCGAGCCCGCGCAGGGAGGTGAGGCGCTGGCTTTCCTTGTCGGTCAGTGGATAGCTGCTCAACGATTGCAGGTCGTTGCCAATCACGCCGATCCAGGTGCGTTCGTGCTTGCCCATTGCTTGCAGCCAGGCGTCGACGCCGGCGTGGCCGCCGCGATTCCAGGCCTGTTCGGCACTCACGGCGTAACCACTCAATGTGATCCGCGCCTCGTCGGACAGGTACCGGTTCTTCTGCTCCATGTAGCGGCCCCAGGACCAACTGAGCCAGATCATCAGCAAGCAGAAGGCAATCAACAGGCACGCCAGCTTCCAGAATAACGAGTGCTTGCCCGGCAGCCGCGTCAAAGGGCGCTCAAAGAACCTCATCAGCACCGCTCAACACGTAGCCCTTGCCCCACACCGTGCGCACTTCACGTTCGCTGTAACCGACGGCCTTGAGCTTGCGGCGGATCTGACTGATGTGCATGTCCAGGCTGCGGTCGTGGGGCGCATAACCGCGCTGCAACACATGCTGATAAAGGAAGGCCTTGCTGAGGACTTCTTCGCCATTGCGATGCAGGGTTTCCAGCAAGCGGTATTCGCTGCGGGTCAGCCCGGCCCATTGTTCCTGGTAGAACACATCACACAGTTCATCGTCAAAACGCAGGGGGCGCAGGTCGTCGCGCAACGGTGCAAGGCTCGGCAACGGCCGCCGGTCGAGGGCTACGCGGCGCAGGATGGCTTCGATGCGCACGCGCAGTTCGATCATGCTGAACGGCTTGGGCAGGTAGTCGTCGGCACCCAGGCGAAAACCGCTGATACGGTCGGCCTCGGCCCCCAGGGCCGACATCAGGATGACCGGGATCGAATGGCTCTGACGCAAATGCGTAAGGATCGACAAGCCATCCATCCCCGGCAGCAAGATGTCCATCAACACCACATCAAACGCCTGGTCGCGCGCCATCTGCAGGCCTTGCTGGCCGTTCTGGCACCAGGTGACCTGGAAGCCGCAACGCCCCAGATGCTCGTGGACATAGGCGCCGAGCACAGGGTCATCTTCGATGGTCAGGATACTGGGTAGGCCAACTACTGCGGGATTCATTAGCGTCTGCAAGTCATTCTCAATGACTGATTATTCAAGATTAACCCGCCACAGGCAATCGCCATCCGGCCACCAATGGCCCGAAGATTGCCGCTTGTCATTAATTTGCAAGATTCCACCGTGCGCAAATGGCTACACTGCGCAGGTGGCGCGGCCCGGATGCTTGCGTGGTTCATTGATAACAGTGTGGTAGCAGGAGAGTGGCGTGCTTAGAAGAATGGGGATAAAAGGCCGCGTACTGTTGCTGACCTTATTGCCGACCAGCCTGATGGCCCTGGTGTTGGGGGGCTACTTCACCTGGATGCAGCTGTCGGAATTACAGAGCCAATTGCTGCAACGGGGCGAAATGATCGCCGAGCAACTGGCACCGCTGGTGGCACCGGCCCTGAGCGCGAAGAACGCCGACCTGCTGGAGCGCATCGCCACCCAGTCCCTGGAGCAGCCGGACGTGCGCGCCGTCTCATTCCTCGGCCCTGACCGCACGCCCCTGGCCCATGCCGGCCCGACCATGCTCAACCAGCCTCCCGCCGGCAATAGTTCCCATCTGCTGCAACGCACCGGCAACGACGCCACCCGCTACCTGCTGCCGGTGTTTGGCCGCCATCGCAACCTCGCGGGCGACTTGATCCCCGACGAAGCCGACCGCCTGCTGGGCTGGGTCGAAGTCGAACTGTCCCACAACGGCATGTTGCTGCGCGGCTATCGCAGCCTGTTTGCCAGCCTGCTGCTGATCGCCATCGGCCTGATCGGCACGGCCACCCTGGCACTGCGTATCAGCCGTACGATCAACTCGCCCATTGGCCTGATCAAGCAAGCCGTGGCCCAGCTCAAGGACGGCAACCTGGAAACCCGCCTGCCGCCGCTGGGCAGCCAGGAGTTGGACCAACTCGCCTCGGGCATCAACCGCATGGCCGAAACCCTGCAAAACGCCCAGGAAGAGTTGCAACACAGCATCGACCAAGCCACCGAAGACGTGCGCCAGAACCTCGAAACCATCGAGATCCAGAACATCGAGCTGGACTTGGCGCGTAAGGAAGCCCTGGAGGCCAGCCGCATCAAGTCGGAGTTCCTGGCCAATATGAGCCATGAAATCCGCACCCCGCTCAATGGCATCCTCGGTTTCACCCACCTGCTGCAAAAAAGCGAGCTGTCGCCGCGCCAGCTGGATTACCTGAGCACCATCGAAAAGTCCGCCGACAACCTACTGGGCATCATCAACGAAATCCTCGACTTCTCGAAGATCGAGGCCGGCAAGCTGGTCCTCGACAGCGTGCCCTTCAACCTGCGCGACCTGCTGCAAGACACCCTGACCATCCTCGCCCCGGCCGCCCACGCCAAGCAGCTGGAACTGGTCAGCCTGGTCTACCGCGACACGCCGCTGGCACTGGTGGGTGACCCGCTGCGCCTCAAGCAGATCCTGACCAACCTGATCAGCAACGCGATCAAGTTCACCCGCGAAGGCACCATCGTCGCCCGCGCGATGATCGAGGACGAGCAGGAAGACAGCGTGCAGTTGCGCATCAGCGTGCAGGACACGGGCATCGGCCTGTCCAGCCAGGATGTGCGCGCGCTGTTCCAGGCGTTCAGCCAGGCCGACAACTCGCTGTCGCGCCAGCCTGGCGGCACCGGCCTGGGCCTGGTGATTTCCAAGCGCTTGATCGAACAGATGGGTGGTGAGATCGGCGTCGATAGCACACCGGGCGAAGGCTCGGAGTTCTGGATCAGCCTGAACCTGCCCAAGACCCGCGACGACCTTGACGACCTGCCCTCTGCCCCGCTGCTCGGGCGCCGCGTGGCCGTGCTGGAGAACCACGAACTGGCGCGCCAGGCCCTGCAACATCAGTTGGAAGACTGCGGCCTGGAAGTCACCCCGTTCAATAGCCTGGAAAGCCTGACCAATGGCATTACCAGCGCGCACCAGACCGAACAGGCCATCGACCTGGCGGTGCTCGGCATCACCGCCAACGACATTCCGCCGGAACGTCTCAACCAGCACCTGTGGGACCTCGAACACCTGGGCTGCAAAGTGATGGTGCTGTGCCCGACCACCGAACAGATGCTGTTCACCCAATCGGTGCCCAACCCCAACAGCCAGTTGCAGGCCAAGCCGGCCTGCACGCGCAAGCTGCGCCGCGCCCTGGCCGACCTGATCAGCCCGCGCCCCTCGCGCAGCGAGCCCGGCGAGCCGTTGTCCAGCCGTGCGCCGCGGGTGCTGTGCGTGGACGACAACCCGGCCAACCTGCTGCTGGTGCAAACCCTGCTGGAAGACATGGGGGCCAAGGTTCAGGCGGTCGAAAGTGGTTTTGCCGCCATTGATGCGGTCAAGCAGGAAACCTTCGACCTGGTATTGATGGACGTGCAAATGCCTGGCATGGACGGTCGCCAGAGCACCGAAGCGATCCGCCAGTGGGAAAGCGAACGCCACGGCACGCCATTGCCGGTGGTCGCCCTCACCGCCCACGCCATGGCCAACGAAAAACGCGCGCTGTTGCAAAGCGGCATGGATGACTACCTGACCAAGCCCATCAGCGAACGGCAACTGGCCCAGGTGGTACTCAAATGGACCGGCCTGGCCCTGCGCAACCAGGCGCCGGAGCGCGCCACCGACGGCCTGGCCCCGGCCGTGCGCCTGCTGGTGCTGGACCACGAAGAAGGCCTGCGCCTGGCCGCCGGCAAGACCGACCTGGCCGCCGACATGCTGGCCATGCTGCTGGCCTCGCTGGAAGCCGACCGCCTGGCCATCACCCTGGCCCGCGAAGCCAATGACCACCACGCCCTGATCGAACGCGTCCACCGCCTGCACGGTGCCACCCGCTATTGTGGTGTGCCGCAACTGCGCGCCGCCTGCCAGCGCGCGGAAACCCTGCTCAAGCAGGACGATGCCAAAGCCCTGAGTGCGCTGGACGAACTGGACATGGCCATTGCTCGGTTGGCCAGTGAGGCGCGGGTTAGCGCCTGATGCAAAGCCGCAGGAAACAGCCATATGTGGGAATGGCTTTGGGTGGGAGCGGGCTTGCTCGCGAATGCGGAGTGTCAGTCACCTATATTTCGACTGGTCCACCGCTTTCGCGAGCAAGCCCGCTCCCACACAAGCCCGCTCCCACAGGGGTTATGTATTTTCAAATGATTAATCGCAGGGAGCATTTTCTATGCGCGTCATACTTTTCAGCAGCCAAACCTACGACCGCGACAGCTTCCTCGGCGAGCCTCTACCGCCCGGCGTGGAGCTGCAATTCCAACCCGCGCGCCTCAACCTCGACACCGTGGCCCTGGCCGAACACCACGAAGTGGTCTGCCCGTTTATCAACGACGACCTCAGCGCCCCAGTGCTGGAACACCTGGCCAAAGGCGGCACGCGCCTGATCGCCCTGCGCTCGGCCGGCTACAACCACGTGGACCTGGCCGCCGCCAAGCGCCTGGGCCTGACCATCGTGCGCGTCCCCGCTTACTCGCCGCACGCCGTGGCCGAGCATGCGGTGGCGCTGATTCTCGCACTCAACCGCCGCCTGCACCGCGCCTACAACCGCACCCGCGATGGCGATTTCAGCCTGCACGGCCTCACCGGCTTCGACCTGGTGGGCAAGACCGTCGGCGTGGTCGGCACCGGGCAGATCGGCGCCACATTCGCCAAGATCATGGCCGGTTTCGGCTGCCAGTTGCTCGCCTACGACCCATTCCCCAACCCTCAGGTGCTGGCCCTCGGCGCGCGCTACGTGAGCCTGCCCGAGCTGCTGGCGCAGGCACAGATCATCAGCCTGCACTGCCCGCTCACCGCCGACAGCAAACACCTGATCAACGCCGGCTCCCTGGCGCATATGCAACCCGGCGCGATGCTGATCAACACCGGGCGTGGCGGCCTGGTGGATACGCCGGCGTTGATCGAAGCGCTCAAGGACGGCCAGCTCGGCTACCTGGGGCTGGATGTGTACGAAGAAGAAGCCCAATTGTTCTTCGAAGACCGCTCCGACCTGCCCCTGCAAGACGACGTGCTGGCGCGCCTGTTGACCTTCCCCAACGTGATCATCACCGCGCACCAGGCGTTTTTGACCCGCGAAGCCCTGGGCGCCATCGCCGGCACCACCCTGGCCAACATTGCCGCCTGGGCCGAAGGCCGCACACAAAACCTGGTCGAGGGATGATCAGTGGTCACATACCAGGCCCATGATGGGCCGGCACCCGTGATAGGATGCCGCGCCTATTTGGAGGATCCATGGCCGAACACGATTTCCGCTTCAGCTTGCTGAGCCCGCAACACACCCTGATCGAATGCCGCGCCCTGGTGCCGGGCCGTTACCAGGTCACCGGCAACGGTGGCGCGATCAAGCACGGCGACGTGCTGATCGTCACCCTGCGCGGCAGCAAAACCCTGTCGATGCGCCTGACCGTCGAAGGCGACGCGCGCTATTCCATCCGCCCGGCGGGCCAATGGGTCGCCATGGCCCAGGGGCCGAAATTCGGCGAGTTGGAGATTCACACCTGGAAGGTCAACTGCGACAGCTGCGACAGCGTGCTGGAGTTTGAATTCGCCGTCGAAACCAAGCTGAGCAAAGAGCCGCTGCAACCGGCCGCCAACGCGCGCATCAAGGAGTTGGGCTGGGCCAGCGAAGGCGCCAAGCACCGCTGCCCGAAATGCCAGCAGGCCGCGCAATGAAAGGCCTGCTTCTGCTCGCCGCCGCTGGTGCGGCCCTGACGGGCTGCGCCGGGGATGCGGTCAAGCTCAAGCAGGACCACAGCTACGTGGTGGAATGGATCGGTGAACGGCCGCTGATGGATTACGCGCACCTGACCGTCACCTTGGGTGCGGACGGTCGCGCCTACGGCAATGGCGGTTGCAACCATTGGTTTGCGCCGTACACCGTCGACGGTGAAAAGCTCAGCTTCGGCCAGATCGGCAGCACCCGCAAACTCTGCGCCGAGGCCTTGATGGAGCAGGAACACCGCTTCTTCCAGGCCCTGCAAGGCGTGCAGCGCTGGGATATTTCGCCGATCGAACAGACACGTTTCTGGCCGGCCGAGGGCAAGCCGATTCGCTTGTGGCTGGAAGAAGGCTGATTCAGACAGCGAGTGCGGCTGGCTCTTCTGTGGGAGCTGGCTTGCCTGCGATGCGGGCGGCGCGGTGTAACAGGTACACCGCAGCGATGCCATCGCAGGCAAGCCAGCTCCCACACAAGCCAGCCCTCACCTGCTTCCAGCTGTTTAGCCGCGCAACGCCTTGAGCTTGGCAATGACGCCTTCCGCCGTCTGCTCCCCCATCAACTGCTCACGCACCTTGCCCTTGTCATCAATGATGTAGGTCACCGGCAACGCTTCACTGCGCGGAATATCAAAGATCCCCTCCGGGTTCTGCGCCAGCACGGTGAACTTGATCCCCAGCTTCTCGCTGGCCGCCTTCAATTCTTCGCCCTGCACATTGTCGAAGTTAACCCCGAACACCCCGACGTTCTGCCCTTTCAACTGGTCCGACAGCGCGTTCAGCTCGGGGATTTCCGTGCGGCACGGGCCACACCATTCGGCCCAGTAATTGACCACCACCCATTGTTTGTCCAAGCGCTCGGCCGCGACTTTCTGGCCGTATTGGTCAACGCCGTAATCGTTGCCGCAGCCGCTGAGCAGCAGGGTTGTGATGATCGCCAATGCACCGATCAGTCGATTTGTCATGGGGTAATCCTTCGCAAAAATGAACGTTGGCTGCGACCTATCGCCTCTTACGGTTTAAGGACGGGACGCAGCGCGGGTAGAATACCCGCCACCTTACGCAAGATGCGACCCGCACATGACCGATCTGACGCTTTATCACAACCCGCGCTGCTCGAAATCCCGCGGTGCGCTGGAACTGCTCGAAGCCCGCGGCCTCACCCCGACCGTGGTGCGCTACCTGGAAACGCCGCTGGACGCCGCGCAACTAAAGGCCTTGCTCGCCAAGCTGGGCCTCACCGCGCGCCAACTGCTGCGCACCGGTGAAGACGAATACAAGGCCCTCAACCTCGCCGACGTCAGCCTCAGCGAAGCGCAACTGATCGCCGCGATCGCCGAGCACCCCAAGTTGATGGAACGCCCGATCCTCGAAACCGCCGACAAGGCCATCATTGGCCGTCCGCCAGAAAACGTGCTGGAGATCCTGCCGTGACTACGCCGTATGTGCTGGTGTTGTATTACAGCCGCCATGGCTCGGTCAGCGAAATGGCCCGGCAGATTGCCCGGGGCATCGAGCAAGGCGGCATGGAAGCGCGCCTGCGCACCGTGCCGGCGATCTCCGCCGAGTGCGAGGCCGTGGCGCCGAGCATCCCCGACGAGGGCGCGCTGTATGCCAGCCTCGATGATCTGAAGCACTGCTCGGGCCTGGCCCTGGGCAGCCCGACGCGCTTCGGCAACATGGCCGCGCCGCTCAAGTACTTTATCGACGGCACCAGCAACCTGTGGCTGACCGGCGCCCTTGTCGGCAAGCCGGCCGGGGTCTTCACCTCCACCGCCAGCCTGCACGGCGGCCAGGAAACCACGTTGATGTCGATGCTGCTGCCGTTGCTGCACCACGGCATGTTGATCACCGGCCTGCCCTACAGCGAACAGGCGCTGCTCGACACCCAAGGCGGCGGTACACCCTACGGCGCCAGCCACCACGCCGGCCCGGACGGCAAGCGCCTGCTCGATCAACATGAAATCGCCCTGTGCCGCGCCCTCGGCCTGCGCCTGGCGAACACCGCGACGCTGCTGGAGGCCGGTCGTGGCCAAAAAGCCTAAAGTCCTGCCGCCCCAGGCGTGGCTGGAACCACGGGTCAAGGTCGCACGGGCATTGAGCCTGCTGGCGTTCTTTGGCCTGGTGGGTTTGCTGTGCGGGTATTACCTGTTCGTCGCCGACCTGCACGGCGCACGGCCATGGGTGATCCTGCTGATCGAACTGGTGCCGCTGCTGTTGCTCGCACCGGGGATGCTGCTGGGCAGCGCGCGCGGGCATTCGTGGATGTGCTTTGCGGTGAACCTGTATTTCATCAAGGGCGCGCTGGCGGCGTATGACCCGAACCGGCAATGGTTCGGGGTGTTGGAGATGCTCGCGAGTCTGACGGTGTTTTGTACGGCGTTGTTGTATGTGCGGTGGCGGCATCAGTTGAATCGGCGGCTGGCTGTAGAGCCTGTGTCGGCCTGAAGTCCGCTATCGCGGGCAAGCCCGCTCCCACATTTGATTGCATTTCAATTCAAGGAACGCGGTCGAATGTGGGAGCTGGCTTGCCTGCGATGGCATCACCTCGGTTTCAATGATTCACCGTATAGGCCAGCATCATCGACAACTGGCACATCGGCCGCCCACTCTCGGCATGCCACTGGTTGAACGCCCCTTGCACCGTCGCCAGATCCCGCAGGCTGGTCGGCGCCTTGTCGACGATCTTCTGCGCATTCAACGCCGCCACCACGTCATAACTGGGCACAAACGTATCCTTGCCGACCATGCGCAAGAAGCGCGGCGCCGACAAACCGCCCAGCTGGTGGCCGTGCTTGCTCAGGTATTTCCACAGGCCGACGATGTCGGTCGCCGGCCAGTCGGCGATAAACGCGCCAAAGCTGCCGTGTTCCTGGGCGATATCCAGGATCATCTGCGCATTGCGCGGCACGCTCTTGAGCTTGCCCAGGTGGCGGATGATGCTGGTGTCCTGCATCAGCCGCTCCAGGTGCTCGGCACCCATCAACACGACTTTTTCCGGGTCGAAGCCGAAGAATACTTTCTCGAATGCCGGCCACTTGGCGTCCACCACACTGTGCTTGAGCCCTGCACGAAACACCCGCAGGGCCAGGGTCGACAGGTAACGGTCATCGCTGATCTTGCGCAATTGCGCCGGGGTGTTTGGCACCGGCAGATGGGCTTCCAACTCGGCGACCGAACCGAAACGGTTCAGACAGTATTCGTGTAGCCACTTGTAATCGCGCATGCCCTCTCCTGGGGTTTGAATTGAAAACGGCGCCCGCGAGCGCCGTGTGTCAGAGCGTGGAAGTCGCCTAGAGGTTCACTACATTGACGAAGCGCGAAGCGGCGGTCTCGTCGATCTTGAGGCTGGTGAAGTCGAACAGGTTGCGGTCGGCCAACTGCGACGGCTGCACGTTCTGCAGGCTGCGGAAGATGCTCTCGGTGCGGCCTGGGGTCTTGCGCTCCCAGTCCAGCAGCATCTCCTTGACCACCTGGCGCTGCAGGTTTTCCTGGGAGCCACACAGGTTGCACGGGATGATCGGGAATTGCTTGAAGTCGGAGTAGGCCTGGATGTCCTTCTCGTTGCAATACGCCAGCGGGCGGATCACCACGTTGCGTCCGTCATCGGCGCGCAGCTTGGGCGGCATGGCCTTGAGCGAGCCGTTGAAGAACATATTGAGGAAGAAGGTCTCGACGATGTCGTCGCGGTGATGACCCAGGGCCATCTTGGTTGCGCCGATTTCATCGGCAAAGGTGTAGAGCGTGCCACGGCGCAGGCGCGAGCACAGCGAGCAGGTGGTCTTGCCTTCCGGGATCAGCTCCTTGACCACCGAATAGGTGTCTTTCTCGACGATGTGGTACTCGACGCCCAGCTCTTTGAGGTAGGCCGGCAGCACGTGCTCGGGGAAGCCCGGTTGTTTCTGGTCCATGTTGACGGCGACGATCTGGAACGTGATCGGCGCGACCTTTTGCAGGTGCAGCAGCACGTCGAGCAGGGTGTAGCTGTCTTTGCCGCCGGAGAGGCAGACCATGACCTTGTCGCCGTCCTCGATCATGTTGAAATCGGCGACCGCTTCACCGGCCAGGCGACGCAGGCGTTTTTGCAGTTTGTTCTGGTTGACCGTAAGAGTGCCCATGGCGCTTGGATCCGCAAAAGGTGTGTGACGAAAAGCCGGGTATTTTAGCGTTATGAGCGACCGAGTTCCAATGTGGGAGCTGGCTTGTGTGGGAGCGGGCTTGCTCGCGAATGCGGTGGATCAGAAATACATTCAGTGACTGACACACCGCTTTCGCGAGCAAGCCCGCTCCCACATTGTGATTACGGCACTCCCGACAGACCTCAGCGCGATTAACCCCAGCGTTTACAGCGCAATTTGCTCTAAAGGCCCTACAGTTATTCCGATCATCCCTTCCTATACTGCGACTTGAGGTCGCACACATATCCAGGACCTTTCAGGCCAATTGGCCCGTGGGCGCTCCGATGGGGGGCGATGGTAATAACGACAGGAGTGACTGGCATGATCCATCACGTCGTGGGGCTATTTACCCATCCCGACCGGGAATGGCGGGAAATCCGTGGCGATAAAGAAGAAAGCATCGGCCACATGTACCTCACTCATACGCTGATTCTTGCGGCGATCCCCGCCGTATCAGCCTTTATCGGCACCACCCAGGTCGGCTGGGTCATCGGCAACCGCGCGCCGGTCATGCTGACCCAGGAAAGCGCCTTGTGGATGACCCTGATGTCCTACGCCGCCATGCTCGGCGGCGTGGCGGTGATGGGCGCGTTCATTCACTGGATGGCCCGCACCTACGACGCCAACCCCAGCATGCCGCGCTGTGTGGCGTTTGCGACCTACACCGCAACGCCATTGTTTATCGGCGGGCTGGCGGCGCTGTATCCACATATGTGGCTAGGCATGGTGGTGGGCACGGCGGCGATTTGCTACACGGTGTATCTGCTGTATGTGGGGCTGCCGACCTTCATGAACATCGACCCGGACGAGGGTTTCCTGTTTTCCAGTTCGGTGCTGGCCGTAGGGCTGGTCGTGCTGGTGGCGATCATGGCGTTTACCGTGATTGTCTGGGGCCTGGGCGTAGGGCCGATCTACACCAGTTGAGCGCGTTCAAACCTTGGACAAAGCCACCGCAAGGTGGCTTTGTGCGTTATGTGCGACCATTCGGCGCCTGACAGATTCGGAAACACCCGCCTTTACGGCATACTGGGCGTCTCTGGAGATAGGTACAGCATGCCCGAGCAGCTCAACACCCGCGTCGAAGATTGTTTCCAACAAGCCGAATCCTTTTTCAAACGAAGCTTCAAACGCCCCCAGGTCAGCCTCAAGCTGCGGGGCCAGAAGGCCGGTGTCGCGCATTTGCACGAGAACCTGCTGCGCTTCAACCCTCAGTTGTACCGAGAAAACAGCCAGCACTTCCTGAAACAGACCGTGGCCCATGAAGTGGCACATTTGATTGCCCACCAACTGTTTGGCGAGCGCATCCAGCCCCATGGCGAGGAATGGCAACTGATCATGCGCGGGGTTTACGAACTGCCACCGGATCGTTGCCATACCTATGCGGTGAAACGGCGCCAGGTGATGCGGTATATCTACCGCTGCCCGTGTGCGGACAGTGATTTCCCGTTTTCGTCGCAGCGCCATGGGCTGGTGGCACAGGGGCGGCGGTATTTGTGTCGGCGGTGCCGGCAGACCCTGGTGTTTACCGGGGAAACTCGGGTGGAGTGAGGGCCTCATCGCAGGCAAGCCAGCTCCCACATTGGATAGGCGGCGCGGTCAAAATGTGGGAGCTGGCTTGCCTGCGATAGCGCCGGATCAGTCAACCAATAATCCTGGCCTGCCGTAAATCCTCGATACGCTGAGCACTGATCCCCAACTCCGCCAACACCTCATCACTGTGCGCCCCCACCGCCACCCCAATATGCCGAGGCGCTGGCAAACCCTGCGAGAACTTCAACGGGCACGCCAGTTGCGCCTGGCTCGAACCATCCCCCCTAGGCACTTGGCTGACCAATGCCCGCGCCTTCAACTGGGGATGCTCAACCGCCTCACTGAAACTCAGCACCGGTTCGACGCAGGCATCCACGTCGGCGAACAACGCACAAAGCTCGTCGAAACTGCGTTTCTCAAACTCCACCTGCAACGCCTGTTTCAGGGCCTTTTGCTGCGCAGGCTGGGGCGATAACCCTTGCGTCGCCAACTCGGGCCGCCCCAACGTGGCGCACAGTTGCTGCATAAACGCCGGCTCCAGGCTACCGACGGACATCCAGCGCCCATCCCGGGTGCGGTAATAGTCATAAAAACTGCCGCCGTTCAGCACATGGCTTTCCCACCCAGGCTCCACCCCGCACGCCAGGTAACCCGCAGCGGCCATGGCGTTCAGGCTGAACGAGCAGTCAGTCATGCTCACGTCCAGGTATTGGCCGACGCCACTGTGCTGCCGGGCGATCACCGCAGCCAGCAACCCGACGACGGCGTGCAACGAGCCACCGGCCACATCCGCCAATTGCACGCCCAGGGGCAACGGCCCGCTGTCCTGGCGCCCGGTGTGGCTTGCCACACCGGCCAGCGCCAGGTAGTTGATATCGTGCCCGGCACGGTCCTTGTAGGGGCCGGTCTGCCCGTAGCCGGTGATCGACACATAAATCAGCCGCGGGTTGATCGCCTTCAACGTCTCATAGCCCAGGCCCAGCCGCTCCATTACCCCAGGGCGAAACTGCTCAAGCACAATGTCGTACTCCTTGACCAACGCGCGCACGATCTCCAACGCTTCGGCCTGCTTGAGGTCCAGCGCCAGGCTACGCTTGTTGCGATTGAGGTAGGCATGGCTCGCCGACGTGCCCCGGTCATGGGGCGGCAGCACCCGCAGCAGGTCCATGCGCGTGGGCGATTCGATGCGCAAGACCTCGGCACCCATGTCCGCGAGCATCAAGGACGCAAACGGGCCAGGCAGCAAGGTGGAGAAATCCAGCACTTTGAGGGACGCCAAGGGACCTGACATGGGCACTCCAATTCCGTTTCGATTGCCCACAGACTAGGCAGCCTTGGTCCTACGGGCAATCGTCAGAACAATCAACGACAGTGACCGTTTTGATCACGGCGGGCTTTTTCCTGGCGGCGGCTTTATCATTGGCCCACGTTTGCTTGCAGAGTGTTCCATGAAGTTTGCGATTGCCGTGTTTTCCGCCGCCCACGCGCCCTCCTCGCGCCGCGCCCTGCTGTTCGCCCAAGCGGCGCTGGCCGGCGGGCACGAGATTGTGCGGCTGTTTTTCTATCAGGATGGCGTGTACAGCGCGTCCAACAACATCGTCGCGCCCCAGGATGAGCAAGACATCGCGCGCCAATGGCGTGAGTTCGTCAGCCTGCACCAGCTCGACGGCGTGGTGTGCATCGCCGCCGCCTTGCGTCGCGGCGTGCTCAACCAGGAAGAAGCCGCGCGTTATCAGCGCAGCGCCGTGAATATTGAAGCCCCTTGGGCGTTGTCGGGCCTGGGGCAGTTGCACGATGCCGTCCAGGCCGCCGACCGCCTGATCTGTTTTGGAGGGCCGTGACATGTCCAAATCCTTATTGGTGATCAGCCGCCAGGCACCGTGGTCCGGCCCGGGTGCGCGGGAAGCCCTGGATATCGTGCTGGCCGGTGGTGCCTTTGATTTGCCGATTGGCCTGCTGTTCATGGATGACGGCGTGTTTCAGCTCGCACCGCACCAGAACGCCAAGGCCGTGCAACAAAAGGACCTGAGTGCCAACCTGCAGGCATTGGGGCTGTTCGGCATCGACGATGTCTTTGTCTGCCGCCACAGCATGGCCGTGCGTGGCTTGACGCCGCCCACCGAGGCGCAACCGTTGAGCAACGACGCGATTTCCCAATTGATTGACCGTTACGACCAGGTGATTACCCTCTGATGTCGACTTTACATGTGGTGTCTCACTCACCGTTTTCCGACAGTCGCCTCGACAGTTGCCTGCGCATCTGCGGCGCCGAGGACGCGATCCTGCTGTGCGGCGACGGCGCCTACGGGCTGCACGCTCCCGCCCTGCACACCAAGGGCGTAAAGGTGTTTGTGCTGGCCGAGGACATGCAGGCGCGCAACCTGCCATTACCGGACTGGGCCGACAGCGTGGACTATCCCGGCTTCGTGCAACTGTCGCTCGATTACGACAAGGTCAACAGCTGGTTATGAACACCTTGACCGTAGGCGAACGCACCTATGAACTGGACAAGGACGGCTATCTCGTCGACTTGAATGACTGGTGCGTCGACGTCGCCAACGCCCTGGCCGCCGCCGAATCCCTGGAGCTGACGCCAGACCACTGGCAGATCCTCGACCTGCTGCGCGGCTTCTACGCCGAATTCCAGCTGTCCCCGGCCACGCGCCCGCTGATCAAGTACACCGCGTTGAAGCTCGGCCCGGAAAAGGGCAACAGCCTGCACCTCAACAAACTGTTCAACGGCACTCCCGCCAAACTCGCCGCCAAGCTGGCGGGCCTGCCCAGGCCGACGAATTGCTTATGACCGACTTTGCTCCCCTGATCCTGGAAACCCCCGCCGAACACCCGTTTGCGCAATTCGTGCGCATCCTCGGCAAAGGCAAGCGCGGCGCGCGCAACCTCACCCGCGAGGAAGCCCGCGAAGCCATGGGCATGCTGCTCGACGAAAAGGTCGAAGACACCCAGCTCGGCGCCTTCCTGATGCTGCTGCGCCACAAGGAAGAAAGCCCGGAAGAACTCGCCGGCTTCACCGAAGCCGTGCGCGAACGCCTCAACGCTCCAGCGTTGAATGTGGACGTGGACTGGCCAACCTACGCCGGCAAGAAACGCCACCTGCCGTGGTATCTGCTGGCGGCCAAGTGCCTGGCACAAAACGGTGTGCGCATCCTTATGCACGGCGGTGGCGCGCACACCGCAGGCCGGTTGTACACCGAGCAATTGCTGGAAGGCTTGCAGATTCCGCTGTGCCGCAACTGGCAGCAGGTCGAAGCCGCCTATGGGCAAGGCAACCTGGCGTTTATTCCGCTGGGCGATTGGGCACCGCAGTTGCAACGCATGATCGACCTGCGGAACACCCTGGGTCTGCGCTCGCCGATCCATTCCCTGGCGCGTTTGCTCAATCCCTTGAATGCACGCCTGGGCCTGCAGAGTATTTTCCATCCGGGTTACCAGGGCGTGCACCGCGATGCCAGCGGCCTGCTCGGCGACAATGTGATTGTGGTCAAGGGTGACGGCGGCGAGATCGAGATCAACCCCGACTCCGCCAGCCACCTCTATGGCACCACCGGCGGCGAAAGCTGGGACGAAGAGTGGCCTGCCCTCTCCGCCCAGCGCCACGTCAAGCCGGCCAGCCTTGAACCTGAGCACTTGAGGGCGTTGTGGCGCGGTGATGTCGAGGACAGCTACCCGCAACTGGCGCTGATTGCCACCATGGCCCTGGCCTTGCGCGGCCTCGGCCACCCACGGGAACAGGCGTTTGCCTTGGCCCAGCAGTACTGGGACGCGCGGGATAAATCGATTTAATCGATCATTCACCCGCAGTCTTTGCGCTTTTAAATCGAACCCATCCCTTTAGACTGGGCTCCAACGCTTATTAGCCAAGGAGCCAGTCATGGGTTTGCTGATCGAAGGACACTGGAAAGACCAGTGGTACGAAAGTAGCGCGGACGGCGCATTCCAGCGCGAACAAGCGCAACGCCGCCACTGGGTCACCGCCGACGGCGCGCCCGGCCCAAGCGGCGAAGGTGGCTTCCAGGCCGAAGCCGGCCGCTACCACCTGTATGTGTCCCTCGCCTGCCCCTGGGCCCACCGCACCTTGATCTTGCGCAAGCTCAAAGGCCTGGAAAGCCTGATCGACGTGTCCGTGGTCAGTTGGCTGATGCTGGAAAACGGCTGGACCTTCGACAAGGCCCACGGCTCAAGCGGCGACGCCCTCGACGACTTTGCCTTCATGCACCAGCGTTATACCGCTGACACCGCCGACTACACCGGTCGTGTGACGGTGCCAGTGCTGTGGGACAAAAAGCTCAACCGTATCGTCAGCAACGAATCGGCGGAAATCATCCGTATGTTCAACAGCGCGTTTAATGGACTGACCGGCAACACGCTGGATTTCTATCCCGAGGCGCTGCGCCCGACCATCGACGCACTGAATGAGCGTATTTACCCCGCCGTGAACAACGGCGTGTATCGCGCAGGCTTCGCCACTTCACAACACGCTTATGAAAGTGCGTTTGACGATGTGTTTGCCGAGCTGGATTACCTGGAACAGCACCTGAGCGACCATCGCTACCTGGCGGGTGAATACCTGACCGAAGCGGATGTGCGCCTGTTCACCACGCTGATTCGCTTTGATGCGGTGTATTACGGGCACTTCAAATGCAATTTGCGGCGGATTGCGGATTATCCGAATCTGTCGAATTGGCTAAGGGAGATATACCAGTGGCCGGGGGTGGCCGAGACGGTGGATTTTGCGCATATCAAGGGGCATTACTATGCGAGTCACCGTACGATCAATCCGACGGGGATTGTGCCTAAAGGCCCGTTGCAAGAGTTTGATACTGCCCATGATCGGCAGCGCTTGACCGGCGCCGGCGTCTGGAGCTGAAAACACTTTGTGGCGAGGGAGCTTGCTCCCGCTGGGCTGCGAAGCGGCCCCAAAATCTTGGGAGCGCTTCGCACTCCAGCGGGAGCAAGCTCCCTCGCCACAGGTACAGTGTCAGATCTGTGACTGCGCGCCTTCGAACCACTTGAGCTTTTCACGCAACACCACCACTTCACCCACGATCACCAGTGTCGGCGCATGCACTTCATGCTCCGCCACCATGCGTGGCAAGTCGGCCAGGGTGCCGGTAAACACACGCTGGTTGGACGTGGTGCCTTGCTGGATCAAAGCCGCCGGGGTATCGGCTGCGCGTCCGTGCTGGATCAGCTGTTCGCAGATGATCGGCAAGCCAATCAAGCCCATGTAGAACACCAGGGTCTGCGACGGTCCCACCAGGTCATGCCAGGGCAGGTCCGAGGTCCCGTCCTTCAAATGCCCGGTGATGAAACGCACCGATTGCGCATAGTCGCGGTGGGTCAGCGGAATCCCGGCGTACGCCGCGCAACCACTGGCCGCCGTGATACCCGGCACGACCTGGAACGGGATGCCATGGGCCGCCAGTTCCTCGATCTCCTCGCCACCGCGGCCAAAGATGAACGGATCGCCACCCTTGAGGCGCAGCACGCGCTTGCCTTGCTTGGCCAGGTCCACCAGTTGCTGGTTGATCTGGTCCTGGGGCACAGCATGGTCGGCGCGGCGCTTGCCGACGTACACACGCTCGGCATCGCGGCGGCACAGCTCAAGAATCGCCGGCGCAACCAGGCGGTCGTAGAGCACCACGTCGGCTTGCTGCATCAGGCGCAGTGCGCGGAAGGTCAGCAGGTCCGGATCGCCGGGGCCGGCGCCCACCAGGTAAACCTCACCCGGCGCATGGGGCGCCTTGCCGTTGACTTTTTCCACCAGCAAACGCTCGGCTTCGGCGCCCTGCCCGGCCAGTTGCCGATCGGCAATCGGGCCCTGGAACACCTCTTCCCAGAACGCGCGACGTTGCTGCACATCCGGGTACAAGCCTTTGACCTGGGCGCGAAAACGCGCCGCCAACCCGGCCAACTGGCCGTAGGTGGACGGAATCCAGGTTTCCAGCTTGGCGCGGATCAGTCGCGCCAGCACCGGCGCATCGCCGCCACTGGACACCGCAATCACCAACGGTGAACGGTCGACAATCGCCGGGAAGATCACGCTGCACAAGGCAGGCGCATCGACCACATTGACCGGCACGCACCGACGCTTGGCATCGCTGGACACTTGCGCGTTCAGCGTTTCATCGTCGGTGGCGGCGATGATCAGGGTGCAGCCGTCGAGGTCGGCCTCCTGATAACCGCGCAAAATCAGTTCCCCGCCACTGCCCAGGACCAACTCATTGAGCTGGTCTTCGATCTGGGGAGCAACCACCCGCAGCAACGCACCGGCGTCGGCCAGCAGCCGGGATTTGCGCAAGGCAATCTCCCCGCCACCGACGACCAACACACGACTGCCGCGCAGGTTATGAAACAGCGGCAGAAATTCCATTTAGCCGATGACCTCAACGCCCGCCATGTACGGCTTGAGCACGTCCGGTACGCGGATGGAACCGTCAGCCTGCTGGTAGTTTTCCAGCACGGCCACCAGGGTACGGCCTACGGCCAGGCCCGAACCGTTGAGGGTGTGTACCAGTTCCGGCTTGCCGGTTTCCGGGTTGCGGAAACGCGCCTGCATGCGACGGGCCTGGAAATCACCGCAGTTGGAGCACGACGAGATCTCGCGGTACTTGTCCTGGCTCGGCACCCACACTTCAAGGTCGTAGGTTTTCACGGCGCTGAAACCCATGTCGCCGGTGCACAGCGCGAGGACGCGGTATGGCAGCTCCAGCAGTTGCAGGACGCGCTCGGCGTTGGCGGTCAGGCCTTCCAGGGCGTCCATGGAGGTCGACGGCTCGACGATCTGCACCATTTCGACCTTGTCGAACTGGTGCTGGCGGATCATGCCGCGCGTATCGCGACCCGAGGCACCGGCTTCGCTACGGAAGCACGGGCTGTGGGCGACGAACTTCAGCGGCAGCTCTTTGGCGTCGAGGATCTCGCCGGAGACGATGTTGGTCAGCGACACTTCGGCCGTCGGGATCAGGTACAGATCGGCTTCGCCTTCGCGGCTGATCTTGAACAGGTCTTCTTCGAATTTCGGCAGCTGGCTGGTGCCCATCAGCGCCGGCGCCTGTACCAGGTACGGCGTGTAGGCTTCTTCGTAGCCGTGCTCGGCGGTGTGCAGGTTGATCATGAACTGCGCCAGGGCGCGATGCAGGCGGGCCACCGGGCCACGCAGCAGGGAGAAACGTGCGCCGGACATCTTGGCAGCGGTCTCAAAATCCAGGCCACCGGTCAATTCGCCCAGGGCAACGTGGTCCTTGATCTGGAAATCAAAGGCTTTTGGCGTGCCCCAACGGCGCACTTCGACGTTGCCGTCTTCGTCGGCACCGACCGGCACGGATTCGTGCGGGATGTTGGGGATACCCAACAGGATCGAATCCAGTTCGGACTGGATGCCCTCCAGCTCGACCTTGCCGTCGGACAGCTCGGTGCCCATGCGCTCGACGTCGGCCATCAACGGTGCGATGTCTTCGCCGCGCTGCTTGGCCTGACCGATGGATTTGGAACGTGCATTACGCTCAGCCTGCAGTGCTTCGGTGCGGGTCTGGACGGTCTTGCGCTGTTCTTCCAGCGCTTCGATGCGCGCAACATCCAGGGCAAAGCCACGGGATGCCAGGCGGTCCGCTACGTCCTGAAGGTTGCTACGTAACAGTTTGGAATCGAGCATGTCGGTCTCTCGTTTATCAAAGTTTGGTCAGGGACAGGCCAGCCCAGGTGGCGAGCAGCCCGCCGAACACGCTGATGCCCAGGTACCCGAAGGCGACCAGGGCTTGCCCGCTTTCCAGCAGGCGCAGCGTATCCAGTGAAAAGGATGAAAAGGTCGTCAGACCGCCTACAAAGCCGACAATCAAGCCGGCGCGAATCTCAATCGGCACTTCCGGGCGCAACAGGAACCAGCCGTACAACAGCCCGATAATCAAGCAGCCCACCAGGTTGACCGCCAGGGTCGCCGCATAAAAATGCTTCGGCCAATTGGCGCTGACCCACGTACCGGTGGCGAAACGCAATAATGTACCAGCGATGCCGGCTGCGGACACGGCAAGAATCGTCTTGAGCACTACTTTCTCCGCTGTTTTGGGCTGAGTCGATCGAGTTGTGCGAGGTGATTGAGCTTTTCGCCGATTTTCAGCTCCAGGCCACGGGGCACTGGCTGATAGAGCGGCAGCGGTTCAAGCTCATCGGGGAAGTAGTCTTCGCCGGCGGCATAAGCGTCCGGCTCGTCATGGGCGTAGCGGTATTCATCGCCATAACCCAGTTGCTTCATCAGCTTGGTCGGCGCATTGCGCAGGTGCATCGGCACCTCAAGGGAGCCGTATTCGGCGGCCGCACGCAGCGCCGATTTGAAGCCCATGTACACCGCGTTACTTTTGGGTGCACAGGCCAGGTACGTGATGGCCTGGGCCACCGCCAACTCGCCTTCCGGGCTGCCGAGGCGCTCCTGCACGTCCCACGCCGCCAGGCACAGGCTCAGCGCACGCGGGTCGGCGTTGCCGATGTCTTCGCTGGCCATGCGCACCACGCGGCGGGCCAGGTACAGCGGGTCGCAACCGCCGTCGATCATGCGCGCAAACCAGTACAGCGCGCCGTCGGGGTTGGAGCCACGCACGGATTTGTGCAGCGCCGAGATCTGGTCGTAGAAGGCTTCGCCGCCCTTGTCGAAACGGCGGCGGGTGTCGCCCAGCAGGCTTTGCAGCAGGTCGACACCGATCTCGCTGCCGTCTTCCGCCAGGTCGGAGGCGTTTTCCAGCAGGTTGAGGAAGCGCCGCCCGTCGCCATCGGCGGCGGTCAGCAGAATCTTGAAGCCTTCGTCGCTGACGCTCAGCTGGCGCTTGCCCAAGCCCTTGTCTTCGCTCAAGGCGCGGTGCAACAGCTTTTGCATCGCCGCTTCGTCCAGGCTCTTGAGCACATAGACCCGCGCCCGCGAGAGCAAGGCGTTGTTCAATTCGAACGAAGGGTTTTCGGTGGTGGCGCCGATAAAGATCAGCGTGCCGTCTTCCACATAGGGCAGGAACGCATCCTGCTGCGACTTGTTGAAGCGATGCACTTCATCGACGAACAAGATGGTGCGCTTGCCGTATTGCCCGGCCTGCTGCTTGGCCACCTCGACCGCCTGCCGGATCTCCTTGACCCCGGCGAGTACCGCCGAGACCGTTTCGAAGTGTGCATCCGAGACTTTCGCCAACAGGCGCGCGAGGGTGGTTTTACCCACCCCGGGCGGGCCCCAGAAAATCATCGAGTGCAGCGCACCTTGCTCCAGGGCTTCGCGCAACGGCTTGCCGCGAGCGAGCAGGTGTTCCTGGCCGACGTACTCATCCAGGTTGGTCGAGCGCAAGCGCGCGGCCAGGGGCTGGGCAATCGGGTCACTGCGAAACAGGTCCATGGGCAGCGTTTTACTCCTGGATCACGTCGGCACCCTTGGGGATGTCGAACTTGAACGTGGACGCCGGTACCGGCTGGTTGGCCTTGACCCCGGAGAACAGGATATCGGTACGCTGGCCGACGCTATCGATCAGGCGCATGTTGTTGATCACACCGTTGCCGAACGACAGGTTCAGGGTATCGAACAAGGTGTCCTTGGACTTGGGCTTGAGGGTGAACTCAATCACGTTGCTGGTTTGCTTGGAGGTGATTTCGAAGCTGTCGTTGATCTTCGACACATCACCCGACAGCAGCAGCGCCGGGGTCTGGTTCAGGCGTGGATCGAGCTTCTTGATGGTTGCCTGTTCCAGGTCCGGGTCCCACAGCGTGACTTTCTGGCCGTCGGAGACGATGGTCTGCTCCGACTTGCCTTCGGTATGCCAGTAAAACAGCCCCGGGCGCTGTACGGCCATTTCGCCTTCGGTTTGCTGCAACTGGGTGCCGCCGGCGTCCAGGGTCAGCTGGGAGAAGCGCGCAGTCAGGGTCTGGGATTTGTCCAACAGGTTCTTCAGGCTGGCGACGGAGGCCGGGTCAGCGTGAGCCGAAACAGCGGTCAGGGCCAGTGCCGGCAACAACAGCATGCGGATAAGGCGCATGGGAGTCCTCATTGAGTCGTAAGGGCGTGCCGCGTGCTGCCACGCGGCACGGGGTCAGTCGCGCATCTGCCCGGGGGCGATGACTTCACGCGAGCCGTTGGTGTTCATGGCAGTCACGACGCCGGCCATTTCCATGGCTTCGATCATGCGGGCGGCGCGGTTGTAGCCGATTTTCAGCTTACGCTGCACCGCAGAAATCGACGCACGGCGGCTTTCGAGCACAAAGGCCACGGCTTCGTCGTACAGGGCATCGGTTTCCGCATCGTCGTCACCGCCACCGCCGCCATTTTCGAAGCCGCTGCCGGCTTCTTCGACGCCGTTGAGGATGTCGTCGTTGTACTCGGGGGCGCCGCGCAGTTTCCAGGCTTCCACCACACGGTGCACTTCATCATCGGAGACAAAGGCGCCGTGTACACGGATCGGCAGGCTGGTACCTGGTGGCATGTAGAGCATGTCACCGTGGCCCAGCAGCTGCTCGGCGCCGCCCTGGTCGATGATGGTCCGCGAGTCGATCTTGCTCGACACCTGGAACGCCATGCGCGTCGGAATGTTGGCCTTGATCAGACCGGTGATCACATCCACCGACGGACGCTGGGTCGCGAGGATCAAGTGGATACCGGCCGCACGGGCCTTCTGCGCGATACGCGCGATGAGTTCTTCGACCTTCTTGCCGACGATCATCATCATGTCGGCGAATTCGTCCACCACCACCACGATGGTCGGCAGCTTGGTCAGCTTCGGCGCTTCGTCGTGAATGCTTTCGCGCTTGTACAACGGGTCATCAATGGTCTCGCCACGATCGTGGGCTTCCTTGATCTTGGCGTTGAAGCCCGCCAGGTTGCGCACGCCCATCTTCGCCATCAACTTGTAGCGGCGCTCCATCTCGGCGACACTCCAGCGCAGGGCGTTGGCGGCGTCCTTCATGTCGGTGACGACCGGGCACAACAGGTGCGGGATGCCTTCGTAGATCGACAGTTCCAACATTTTCGGATCGATCATGATCAGCTTGGCGTCGTCCGGCCCGGACTTGAACAGGATCGACAGGATCATCGCGTTCACGCCCACCGACTTACCGGAACCGGTGGTACCGGCCACCAGCAAGTGCGGCATTTTCGCCAGGTCGGTGATCACCGGCTTGCCGCCGATGTCGTGGCCCAGGGCCAGGGTGACCGGCGACTTGAAGTTGTCGTACTCGGGCGTCGACAGCACTTCGGAGAAGCGCACGATCTGGCGGTCTTCGTTGGGAATCTCAATGCCCACGGTGGTCTTGCCGGGGATCACTTCCACCACGCGCACACTGGTCACGGCGAGGGAACGGGCCAGGTCTTTCGCCAGGTTGGAGATACGGCTGACCTTGACGCCTGCGGCCGGCTGGATTTCGTAACGGGTGATAACGGGGCCGGGGTGGATCGAGTCCACGGTCACTTCGACGCCGAATTCCTTCAGTTTGATTTCCAGCAGATGACCAACGGCAGCCAGCGACTCTGGGGAATAGTTGAGTTGTTTCTTTTCTGCCGGGTCGAGAATCGAGATCGGCGGCAAGGTGCCTTCGACGGCGCTGTCGACAAACAGCGGTGCCTGTTTCTCTTTCTGCACACGGGCACTTGGCTCAGGGGCCTTGGGCGGTGCCGGCGCGATCACTGGCGGCACCTGCTTCTCGCGGTCCGACATGTGCTTGCTCAGGGCCTGCTCACGTTCGATCAGGCGTTCCTTGACCTTGGCCTGTTCACGGCGGTCCGGCGTGCTCGGGGCCACCACTTCGTTGACACGGGTGTCGACTTCACGCAGTTGCGCGACCATGCGCTTGCGGTCGACCCGCGCCGCCCACCAGCGGTTGGCGGCACCCTGGAACAGCTCCAGCAGGTCGAGGGTGATCTTGCCGGTCACGTCCATCACCTTGAACCACGACAGGTCGGTGAACACGGTCAGGCCGAACAGGAACAGGGCGATAAACATCAACGTGCTGCCCTGGATGTTCAGGGTCTTGCGCGCCAGGTCGCCCAGGCTTTCGCCCAGCGCACCACCGGCGCCCGCAGGCAGGCCAGTAGGTGCATGGAAATGGATATGGGCCAGGGCCGCGCCGGACAGCACCAGGAACACCAGGCCGATCAGGCGCCAGGAGAACAGCCAACCGCTCCACTGCCACGGCTCGTGGCGCTGGCGGAAGATCTGCCAGGTCTTGATTGCCAGCAGCAAGGGGAAGATATACGCGAAGTAACCCAACACCATGAACAGGATGTCGGCGCTGTAGGAACCGGCGGGGCCGCCAAAGTTCTGTACATCGTCGATCTTGCTGTTGTGGCTCCAGCCCGGATCGTCCTTGCCATAGGTGAGCAAGGCCATCATCAGGAACAGGCACAGGGCGCCGATCGCGATCAGCGCGCCTTCCTTGAGGCGGTAGTGCAGGTGCTGGCGCCAGGCCGGCACGACTGCTGCTTTAGGTGTTGCGGCGGATTTCTTCAAAACGGGTCTTTTCCTGCGCTTTTAGCGCGTCCATCTATTGAATGACTGCAACCACTGCCCAATCCGAGCAGCTGAAAAATAAACGAACGTCGTTGATTCTACGTTTAACACTGGGAGATGAAGCGGTGAAACGGCGATAACGCCACAGTGCCCGCATTGTACGGGTTTGTGCCCCCGTTGCCACGCCCTTGCCCTTCCCTCGGCAGCATAGACAATTCAAGTGTTGCAACATGTTCAATTTGAGCATGCATTGTCTTTGCTGACAAAGGCTTATGGGCTGTTTTTACCAAACAAGGCAAGCTTGGCAAATGGCCTGCATGGTGTAACCCCGGTTACGACCACATCCCCGGCAGAGAGTTGCAGAAACACCCGCTCACGCTAATCCTGACTTGCGCCCGATTCGGGCTGGCCCTGGGGCGCTCTGTCGACAATAATCACCCTCACTCGCGGCACGTGCCGCTCCCCTCCCCCTCCGTAAGCCTGGATGCCATGCTGACCTGGTTGCAACGTGACTCTCTGACCTTCCCGCCGCTGGCCAAGGCCATGCGCGAACCCAATGGCCTGCTGGCCGCCGGTGGCGATCTATCGGCCGAACGCCTGGTGCAGGCGTACCGCCACGGCTGCTTCCCGTGGTTCTCGGACGGCCAGCCGATCCTCTGGTGGTCACCCGACCCGCGCACGGTGATCTTCCCCGAAGAACTGCATGTCTCCCGCAGCCTCGGCAAACTGTTGCGCCAACAACGCTATACCGTGACCTTTGACCAGGACTTCGCCGCCGTCATCCAGGCCTGCGCCGCACCCCGCGCCTATGCCGACGGCACCTGGATCACTGAAGGCATCCAGGACGCGTACCTGGCGCTGCATCAGCGCGGTTACGCGCACTCCGTCGAAGTGTGGGACGAGGGCAAACTGGTGGGCGGGCTCTACGGCCTGGCAATGGGCCAATTGTTCTTTGGCGAATCCATGTTCAGCCGTGCCGACAACGCCTCGAAATTCGGCTTCGCTACCCTGACCCGGCAGTTGCAGGCCTGGGGCTTTGTGCTGATCGACTGCCAGATGCCCAACGACCACCTGCACAGCCTGGGCGCCCGCGCCATCCCGCGCAGCGACTTTGCACAGTACCTGCACGACCACCTGGACCGACCCAATGGCGGACCCTGGGTTTCCTAGGCGACTTTCGCGCACGTGGCTTACACTTGTTTCAAAGCTTATCCCGAGGGTTGATCATGACCGAGCTGGCACGCTTGAAGTTTTATGCCACTCAAGCCCACTCTTGCAGCTACCTGCCCGACGAGCAGGCCACCACACTGTTCCTCGACCCCAGCCAGCCGATGGACGTGCACGTGTACGCTGACCTGTCGGAAATGGGCTTTCGGCGCAGCGGCGACCATCTGTACCGCCCCCATTGCCAGAACTGCAATGCCTGCGTACCGGCGCGCATTCCTGTCGCGCAATTTCTGCCGGATCGTAACCAGAAGCGCATTCTCAAGCGCAACGCCGACCTGACGGTGACCGCCACCAAGCCACACTACAGTGAAGAGTATTTCGACCTTTACCAGCGCTACATCGAACAGCGCCATGCTGACGGCGATATGTTTCCGCCCAGCCGTGACCAGTTTTCCACCTTCCTGGTGCGCGACCTGCCCTTCTCGCGCTTCTACGAGTTCCGCCTCGACGGACGGCTGGTGGCCGTCGCCGTGACCGATTTGCTGCCCAACGGGCTGTCGGCGGTGTACACCTTCTACGAGCCCGCCGAGGAACGCCGCAGCCTGGGGCGCTTTGCGATCCTGTGGCAAATCGGGGAAGCCCTGCGCCTGGAGCTGGAGGCGGTGTACCTGGGTTACTGGATCAAAAACTGCAAAAAGATGAACTACAAGACCCAATATCGCCCCATAGAACTGCTGATTAATCAAAGATGGGTCACGCTTAACTAGAACCCCTTGGCTTAAACACCCTTTTTCGGGCACAATGCACGCCGCTTTTGCCTGGCGCAGTTGCACCGGGCCATTCACTGGATACCGAGGGCTTTACTGCATGTCGAAAGAAGACAGCTTCGAAATGGAAGGCACTGTCGTCGACACCCTGCCCAACACCATGTTTCGTGTGGAGTTGGAAAATGGGCACGTCGTAACCGCGCATATCTCCGGCAAGATGCGCAAGAACTACATTCGTATTCTTACCGGTGACAAAGTGCGCGTCGAGCTGACGCCCTATGACTTGAGCAAAGGGCGCATCACTTACCGCGCTCGCTAAGCAAGTCAATACAAAACGCCCGGTTATGCCGGGCGTTTTTGTGTGTGCGTTATTTACCGAACACCACAGATTTCCTGTGGGAGCGGGCTTGCTCGCGAAGGCGGCGGATCAGCCGATAAATTTGCTGGCTGACACTCCGCATTCGCGAGCAAGCCCGCTCCCACATTTGATCCTCTACACATGAACGTTAGTGTCCAGCCTGGTATGGCACGCAGCAAAAAGGCGCCTTTCGGCGCCTTTTGCTGTGTTGCGATCAGCGATCAGGCCATTTCAGCCGTGGTCTCGAACTCGAAGGTCAGCTCGCCATCCTTCAGATCGATATGCACCACGCCACCATGGTCGGAAAGCTCGCCAAACAGGATCTCTTCGGCCAATGGCCGCTTGATCTTGTCCTGGATCAGACGCGCCATCGGGCGTGCGCCCATTGCCGCGTCGTAGCCGCCTTCGGCGATCCAACTGCGCGCCGCTTCCGTGACATCCAGCTGCACGCGCTTGTCTTCCAACTGCGCTTGAAGCTCGGTAAGGAACTTGTCCACCACGCTTTTGATGACCTCATGGCTGAGGCGACCAAACTGGATAATGGTGTCCAGGCGGTTGCGGAACTCCGGCGTAAAGCTCTTCTTGATCACTTCCATCGCATCGGAAGAGTGATCCTGATGGCTGAAGCCGATCGAGGCCCGCGCGGCCGTTTCGGCACCGGCGTTGGTGGTCATGATCACGATCACGTTGCGGAAGTCCGCCTTGCGGCCGTTGTTGTCGGTCAGGGTCCCGTGGTCCATCACCTGCAACAGCAGGTTGAAGACTTCCGGGTGAGCCTTCTCGATTTCATCGAGAAGCAATACGCAATGCGGTTGCTTGGTGATCGCTTCGGTCAGCAGACCGCCCTGGTCGAACCCGACATAGCCCGGAGGCGCGCCGATCAGGCGCGACACGGTGTGACGCTCCATGTATTCGGACATGTCGAAACGCACCAGCTCGATCCCCATGGCCTTGGCCAACTGCCGCGCCGCTTCGGTCTTGCCGACGCCGGTCGGGCCGGCGAACAGGAACGAACCGACTGGCTTGTCCGGCGACTTGAGGCCCGCACGGGACAGCTTGATTGCCGTGGACAGCGCATCGATAGCCGCATCCTGGCCAAACACGGTGAGCTTGAGGTCGCGCTCCAGGTTACGCAGCAGCTCCTTGTCGGAACTGTTGACGTGTTTAGGCGGAATCCGCGCGATCTTCGCGACGATGTCCTCGACCTGAGGCACATCGATGCGCTTCACACGTTTCTCGACCGGCTGCAGGCGCTGATAGGCGCCGGCCTCGTCGATCACGTCGATGGCCTTGTCCGGCATGTGCCGATCATTGATGTAGCGTGACGCCAGCTCGGCCGCCGCACGCAGGGCCTCATCGGTGTACTCGATGCCATGGTGCGCTTCGAAACGCCCCTTGAGCCCGCGCAGGATGCCGATGGTGTCTTCAACCGAAGGCTCGGACACGTCGACTTTCTGGAAGCGACGCGCCAGGGCGCGGTCTTTTTCGAAGATGCCGCGAAACTCCTGGAACGTGGTCGAACCGATGCAACGGATATCACCCGACGACAGCAGCGGCTTGAGCAGGTTGGAGGCATCCATCACCCCGCCAGACGCCGCACCGGCACCAATGATGGTGTGGATTTCGTCGATGAACAGGATCGCCTGCGGGCGTTTTTTCAGCTCGCCGAGCAACGCCTTGAAGCGCTTCTCGAAATCGCCACGGTACTTGGTCCCGGCGAGCAACGCGCCCAGGTCCAGGGAGTAGACGACACTGTTGGCCAGCAGATCCGGCACCTGGTTATCCACAATGCGCTTGGCCAGGCCTTCGGCAATTGCGGTTTTACCCACGCCCGCCTCACCCACCAGCAACGGGTTGTTCTTGCGACGACGTGCAAGGATCTGCGCTACGCGCTCAACTTCAAGCTCGCGCCCCACCAGCGGATCGATCCGCCCCTGGCGCGCCAGTTCATTGAGGTTGCTGGCATAGGCATCCAATGGATTGCCCGAAGAAGAAGACTCACCGCCCTCGTCGTCCTGCATATCCTGCTCACCCTCGGAATGATCGCCGTGCCCAGGCACCTTGGAGATACCGTGGGCGATGTAGTTGACGACATCAATACGGGCAACGCTCTGCTGCTTGAGCAGGAACACTGCCTGGCTTTCCTGTTCGCTGAAGATCGCCACAAGCACATTGGCGCCTGTGACTTCACGCTTGCCGGAGCTCTGCACATGGAACACGGCACGCTGAAGCACCCGCTGGAAGCCCAGGGTTGGCTGGGTTTCACGGTCTTCATCGTGGACTGGAATAAGTGGCGTTGTGGAGTCGATAAACTCCTGCAGGTCATGCTTGAGTTTGTCGAGGTTGGCGCCGCACGCACGCAAGACGGTGGCGGCAGCTTCGTTATCCAAAAGTGCCAGCAGCAGGTGCTCGACGGTCATGAATTCATGACGCTTCGAACGGGCCTCCTTGAAGGCAAGATTGAGGGTGACTTCGAGCTCGCGGTTTAACATAGCTTCACCTCATACCCAAGTGGTCGGCGTTAACCGTCCTTCTCGATTTCACAGAGTAGCGGATGCTGGCTTTCCCTGGCGTACTGGTTGACCTGCATGGCCTTTGTCTCGGCGATGTCGCGGGTAAACACTCCACATACTGCCCGTCCTTCTGTATGAACGGCCAGCATTACCTTGGTCGCCAACTCGCGGTTCAGATTAAAAAACACCTCGAGCACTTCGACGACGAAATCCATCGGTGTGTAGTCATCATTGAACAAAACCACCTTGTACATCGGCGGCGCCTGTAGAGCAGGTTTGGCCTCTTGAACAGCAATGCCTGCAGAACCGTCGTCATCGTGTTCCTGATCCGGGCGATCCTGATTGAATGTTAGTCGAATCTGGCTGTTTGCATGCATGGAAAGAAAGGTTCGTCAGTGGTTCAAATACAGTGGTGGGGGCGACCTGTCAGAATTTCAACTCTGACTGACTGGTCGCCTTGACTATCGGCAAATCAGTGTTACAACCAATAGAACCCACATTGGGGAAAAAAGGTCCGCGCAGTCAACCTTATTTATTCGGGTTAGGACGGATAAACTGGATGATACTCCAGTGATGGAGTCTGGTGCAGAGGGATATGGAGATGGCTAGTGGTAAGGTCAAGTGGTTCAACAATGCCAAAGGCTACGGCTTCATCAATGAAGATGGTAAAACCGAAGACTTGTTTGCGCATTACTCAGCGATCCAAATGGAAGGATACAAAACGCTGAAAGCGGGGCAACCCGTGAATTTCGATATTATTCAAGGACCCAAAGGGCTGCACGCGGTGGCAATCACGAACGCCACACAACTGCAACCTGACGATCACGTACCTTCGCACGCTCACAAAGAAAAGAAACAAACGGCTTGATCCGCCGATAAGCGAGAACGTTGCGATAAAAAAGGCCACTCCAACTAACCAGGGGTGGCCTTTTTTTGTACTGCCTTTACATATGCGAGATCAGCGCGTCACCAAAGCCGGACGATGACACCAATTTCGCGCCATCCATCAAGCGCTCGAAGTCATAGGTCACGGTTTTGGCCGAGATGGCACCATTGGTGCCCTTGATGATCAGGTCGGCCGCTTCGGTCCAACCCATGTGGCGCAGCATCATCTCCGCCGACAAAATCAGCGAACCAGGGTTGACCTGGTCCTTGCCCGCATATTTCGGCGCCGTGCCGTGGGTTGCCTCGAACATCGCCACGGTGTCCGACAGGTTGGCCCCCGGCGCAATACCAATACCGCCCACCTCTGCCGCCAAGGCGTCGGACAGGTAGTCACCGTTGAGGTTGAGGGTGGCGATCACATCATACTCAGCCGGGCGCAGCAGGATCTGCTGGAGCATGGCGTCAGCGATAGCATCTTTGACCACGACATTCTTGCCAGTCTTCGGATTCTTGAATTGCATCCACGGGCCGCCATCGAGCAGGGTCGCGCCGAACTCTTCAGCCGCCACTTCGTAGGCCCATTCCTTGAAGGCACCCTCGGTGAACTTCATGATGTTGCCTTTGTGCACGATGGTCAGCGAATCGCGGTCGTTATCCACTACATATTGCAGGGCCTTACGCGCGAGACGCTTGGTCCCCTCTTTAGAAACCGGCTTCACGCCAATCCCGCAATCCTGGTCAAAACGAATTTTGGTAACGCCCATTTCCTCCTTGAGGAACTTGATCACCTTGATGGCTTCCGGCGAACCAGCCCTCCATTCGATGCCGGCGTAAATATCTTCGGAGTTCTCGCGGAAGATGGTCATGTCCACATCCCCCGGTTTTTTCACCGGGCTCGGCACACCTTCAAACCAGCGCACCGGGCGCAGGCAGACATACAGGTCGAGCTGTTGGCGCAGGGCCACGTTCAGCGAACGAATGCCGCCACCCACCGGCGTGGTCAGCGGACCCTTGATGGAAACCACGTAGTCCTTGACCGCATCCAGGGTCTCCTGGGGCAGCCAGGTGTCCTGGTCGTAGACCTGAGTGGCCTTTTCGCCGGCATACACCTCCATCCACGAGATCTTGCGCTTGCCGCCGTAGGCCTTTTCAACAGCAGCGTCGACTACCTTGATCATCACCGGGCTGATGTCGACGCCGATACCGTCACCTTCAATGTAAGGGATGATCGGTTGGTCAGGAACATTGAGAGAATGGTCTGCATTGACGGTGATTTTGTCGCCGACGGCTGGAACCTGAATCTTCTTGTATCCCATGCTGAACTCCATCTATGGATTGAACATCTGGCTGCGTTCGAGCCTACTCCAGATAAATGACGACTGAAACCTCGCGCCATGCTCATTTGCATCGAAAACAGCATATTTAGTCGCCTACAAGCCTGAAATCAAAGGCAAAATCGCCAATCCTGAGCACATCGTGCGACTTTGGGCGTAACCCGGTACCTGCGACCTTTAGACCAATGGACGACACACCTTTTGTATGAAGGCTCGGCGTAAGCATAGCGACCTATGTATAATGCCGCCGCTGACCCAAGAGTCACGACAGCTGACCGCTCTGGAACAGGTGCCTTCAGCTACAAAGCCGGACTATTACAATAGTCCACCCGCTTGACGCTCGACTGATGCAACCCAACATCACCGCGAAGAAACCTCGACATTTCGCTCATGGATGACTTTGAACGAACGCGCTCCACCCGGCGCATCTCGAGTTTCTGCGCACGCTTTCAGCAAAGAAGAGAGTTAATCCGAATATGCCCACCCGCTCGAAGATCATCTACACCTTCACCGACGAAGCCCCGGCCCTCGCCACCTATTCACTGCTGCCTATCGTAGAGGCCTTCACCGCTTCCGCTGATATTGCCGTGGAAACCCGCGACATCTCCCTCGCCGCGCGCATCCTCGCAAGCTTCCCCGAGCAACTGGGCGCCAAGGCTATCCCGGACCACCTCGCCGAACTGGGCGACCTGGCCGTTACGCCTGAAGCCAACATCATCAAGCTGCCTAACATCAGCGCCTCGACCCCGCAGCTGCAAGCCGCGATCAAGGAACTGCAGGCCCATGGCTACGCCCTGCCGGACTACCCGGAAACCGTAACCACCGACGCGGAAAAAGAAACCCGTGCACGTTACGACAAGGTCAAGGGCAGCGCCGTGAACCCGGTACTGCGCGAAGGCAACTCCGACCGCCGCGCACCGCTGTCGGTCAAGAACTACGCACGCAAGCACCCGCACAAGATGGGCGCCTGGGCTGCCGACTCCAAGTCGCACATCGCGCACATGAACAACGGCGACTTCTACGGCAGCGAAAAAGCCGTACAGATCGAAGCCGCTGACGCCGTGAAGATCGAACTGATCGCCCAGGACGGCACCGCCACTGTCCTGAAGGAAAAGACTTCGGTACAGGCCGGCGAGATCATCGACAGCGCCGTACTGAGCAAGAAAGCCCTGCGCAGCTTCATCGCCGCCGAAATCGAAGACGCCAAGAAACAAGGCGTGCTGCTGTCGGTCCACCTGAAAGCCACCATGATGAAGGTCTCCGACCCGATCATGTTCGGCCAGATCGTTGCCGAGTTCTATAAAGACGCCCTGGCCAAGCACGCTGTCGTGCTGGAGCAGATCGGCTTCAACCTGAACAACGGCATCGGCGACCTGTACGCTCGCATCAAGGCCCTGCCGGCCGACCAGCAAGCGCAGATCGAAGCTGACATCCAGGCGGTCTACGCCGCTCGCCCTTCCCTGGCGATGGTCAACTCCGACAAAGGCATCACCAACCTGCACGTGCCGAGCGACGTCATCGTCGACGCCTCGATGCCAGCCATGATCCGTGACTCCGGCAAGATGTGGGGCACCGACGGCCAGCTGCACGACACCAAGGCCGTGATCCCGGATCGCTGCTACGCCACCATCTACCAAGCCGTCATCGAAGACTGCAAGGCCAATGGCGCGTTCGACCCAACCACCATGGGCAGCGTGCCAAACGTTGGCCTGATGGCGAAGAAAGCCGAAGAGTACGGTTCCCACGACAAGACCTTCCAGATCAAGGTTGACGGCGTAGTCCGCGTCACCGACAGCAAGGGCAACCTGCTGATGGAACAAGCAGTCGAAGCCGGCGACATCTTCCGCATGTGCCAGACCAAAGACGCGCCGATCCAGGACTGGGTCAAACTGGCCGTCAACCGTGCCCGCGCCAGCAACACCCCAGCGATCTTCTGGCTGGACCCTAAGCGTGCGCACGACGGCGTCGTGGTCGAGAAAGTTCAGGCCTACCTGAAAGACCACAACACCGAAGGCCTGGACATCCGCATCATGGCCCCGGTCGATGCGATGAAGTTCACCCTGGAGCGCACCCGCAAGGGCCTGGACACCATCTCGGTGACCGGCAACGTACTGCGCGACTACCTGACCGACCTGTTCCCGATCATGGAACTGGGCACCAGCGCCAAGATGCTGTCCATCGTGCCGCTGATGAACGGCGGTGGCCTGTTCGAAACCGGCGCCGGTGGTTCGGCGCCGAAACACGTGCAGCAGCTGGTGGAAGAAAACTTCCTGCGCTGGGATTCCCTGGGCGAGTTCCTGGCCCTGGCGGCCTCCCTTGAGCATTTGGGTGTGACGTACAACAACCCGAAAGCCCTGGTACTGTCCAAGACCCTGGACCAGGCCACTGGCCAGTTCCTCGACAACAACAAGTCGCCATCGCGCAAAGTCGGCAACATCGACAACCGCGGCAGCCACTTCTACCTGGCGCTGTACTGGGCACAAGCCCTGGCTGCCCAAGCTGAAGACACTGCACTGCAAGCGCAGTTCGGCGAACTGGCCGAAACCCTGACCGCGAACGAAGCAACCATTGTTGCCGAACTCAACGCAGTACAGGGCAAGCCAGTGGACATCGGCGGCTACTACGCGCCGAGCCCGGAGCTGACCAGCAAAGCCATGCGCCCAAGCAACACCCTCAATGCGGCGATTGCCAAGTTGAAGTAAGGTTGTAAGGTGACATCACAAACCCCGGCCATGTGCCGGGGTTTGTGTTTTCAGGCCTTAATCAAAGTGGGCCATCGATATACTCAGAAGCCCATGCTGTGCGGATCAAGTCCAGCATCTGCTGACGACAGCCGGGATTCCAACCTGCTCGCTCCCTTAGCATCACGGCAAACTCGGGCAGCCTCGGCAGGCTGGAAACACCCTCGAGGCTTCTCAAACCCAGCACCTGCGCAACATAAGGCAGCAACGTCACCCCCACACCCGCTTGCACCGCAGAGCGCAATGACATCAAGTCTTCCGATTCATAGACGCAGTGCCATTTTAGCCCGCACGCCTCAAGACTCCTGATCGCCAAACTGCGGAATCCACAAGGGGGCTTGAACAACACCAAGGGCACATCTTTCAAATCATCACCTAAGCCGACCTGCGCACTGCCAAACCATTTAACAGATAACGTATGCCAAGGCGGCTCGCTCGCAATACCCAGCTCATCTATAACCAGACATAAGTCGATCTCACCGTCATTTACGGCCTCCAACAACACGCCAGACCTTGCGACCTTTACCACCAACTGCGTAGATGGAAACTGGATGGCCATATTGGAAATGATATGCGGTAGCACACGCTCACAAAAATGCTCAGGCATACCCAGTACGACTGTTTCTCTTCTTTTTTCCTTTTCAAACAGCCCGCCTATCTTGTCGTTGCAAGCAACAATATCCTTGGCGTAGCCAAATAGCTTTTCCCCATCCAGGGTAAGCAGCACCTGACGCCTTTCCCTTACGAAGAGCTCGACACCCAGCAAGTCCTCGAGACGCCTGATCTGCTGACTGATCGCGGGCTGAGTCAAACTCAATGCTTGCGCAGCGCGCGTAAAGCTCTTGGTTTCACCCACCTTGATAAAACTGCGCAAGGACTGAACATCAAGATTGACCCTCATGACACACCACCCACCGAGGAATAACGCTTGGGAGTGTGGCAATTCCCTGCAACACTTACAACTGACTGTTCGGCTAGGTAGAAATGTTACTCGCGTAGGAAGATCAAACTTAACGTGTACTCCTGTAATTCCTCCTAAACCCTATGCAAACAAACGCGACCCTGAACGAACAAGTGACAGCCTCGATAGGACGTCGTTAGCTCGCCTCGCCGAATGACGGGAATTGATTTCCAACGCACTGGTAAAAAAGAATGCGCCGCTCGTGAGCTCACCTAGCACTGTAATTCTGTCGTCCACATAACCTAGCTGATTAATCAGTCCGCCTGTTTCAGCAGAAACCCTGACACCCCCGAAGGGATCAACACTGGCGAGGCCCTGATGAAGCATATTTTGCACAATAGGGTTGTCGAACATTTTGACGTCACGAGGCGTACCAGTCGCAATAACCACTGCGTCATACTCGCAGCGACGAATACCTGAACAATTATCTACTACCAAGGTAAACCTCCCGTCACACTCCACCGCTTTAAGCTCAACCTTGAGGATTGACAATTGTTCCGCCTCAAGTAACACCTTTATTTTTACTGCATTCTCAACCGGAATGGAAACGCGGTAGATCATCCACCAACTTGAATAACCTAAAAATCTACGCCTGTCCTCATCAGGCATTGCTGGCCAAATCAAATCAAGTACCGCATTGGTAGAATAAAGTACTGACTGCCAAAATCTGGGATATTTTGCCTGTTCGATTTCATCGCCCAGGAACTCAATAGCAGGCTTCTGGGCGCACTTGGATGACCAATCAATGGCGCCAATAGCCTCTCCACCTAAAGCCAACTCCTGCAACGTCCAACGCATCACATCTTCAAGTCGGACCACCCCACACCTAGAAATGCAAGACTTGACCGTCTCAGGCGTCAGAATTTTCGGCTTATAGCGTGCCTGGGTCCCACGAACACAGGGCAACGCCCCGGTACGCGAATGCAATGTGATTGGCCCCACGTGCCCATTAGTGGTGAGCCCGATCAATGTATCGATGGCACTGAGCCTTGAGCCAACAATGGCTACACTTGCATGCTTTGGAATCAAGCGACATGTACGCCTTAGAGGGTAAGGACTGTTGAAAAAACCCTCTGAAGCCTCCAGATGCCGATACTCCAGACTTCGGGCATTACCGCAACTGAGTACCACGTGATCACTTGGAAAGGAAAGATTTCCTCTGGTTAAAACCACCACTTTCCCGTCGTGCGCAAAACTCAGGCTGACCGCCTCATCATGAACCTGAATCAATTGACAGCCGAGTGCCACTGCCCTATTAACCAACCACCGAATCATATGCGCAAGATAAAGCCCAAACAGCGGACGGGGTAGAAAGGACTGAGGCAATAATTCAATACCTGGAAAGTCATCCTCCCAAATCTCCCGATTATTCGATAACCATTTATAGAAATGCCCAGGCTGATCGGCGAAAGGCGAAATGAACTCAGCCCGAGTATTTAAAATATTCGTGATGCAGTCCTCTGAATAGGCGAGCCCCCCGCCCACATTGAGACTGCCTGTCAATTAAAAACAAAGAGACACTCGAGTAACAACCCGACCTGCCGAGACCCTCCAGCAACGAGTAGATAAACGCAACGCTCGATGCGCCACCGCCGATGATTGTAATCACGCTATTTGACATAACAGCCTCCCTTAAATCGAATTGATCACCCCGCTAACACCTCACAACGCCATCCAACTTCAAACGCCACAACAACCCGCTTACCTAAATTAAAAAAACATCGCCCTTCATGCGCTTGCAATTAGCCGAGATAACAAATCCGCCTTCGATGCACGGTACAATATCCCGCGCGATATCAATACCCGGCGCGACCTCATCCAAATAAATAACTCCATCACGCAACGAAAAAACAGCGCGTTCCGTCACAAACATTACGCGCTGACGCAACAACTTAGCGTAGCCACCGTTAAATGTCAGGTGCGAAACATGGCGTACAAACTTCTTGACGCGCCCTTCCTGGACAATTTGCAGCCCTTCTGGACCCATTTCGACATTCAGCCCAGCAGCGGTTAAAGTTCCGCAAAATATAATGAAGCGCGCGGACTGTGAGATGTTTATAAAACCGCCAGCACCCTGCAACTTGCTGCCAAACTGCGAGACATTGACATTGCCAGCGGCATCAACTTCAGCAAAACCCAAGCACGCCACATCAATGCCGCCGCCTTCATAAAAATCAAACAAGGCTGCCTGCTCGATCACAGCACTCGGTCGATAGCTGGCTCCAAACGACAATCCGAAAGCAGGCCTACCACCCACAACTCCAGACTCAACAGTAAAGACCTCGCTCCCCGGACAACCATTCTCTTCAGCCACTCGACCAATAACCGTGGGCATACCAATACCGAGATTGACTACTTGAGCGTTTTGCTGGCGAATTTCCTGTAGCGCGCGTTTGGCAATGATCCGCTCGGCACAGGATATTGCCCCCCTATCAGGTGTCTGAACTCCCGGACATATGAATTCGGAATTATAGACTTCGGCATAGGTTTGAGGATGTTCTCCGGGGCGAGACACGGTGACGTAGTCTACTAATACACCTGGAATCTTTACATGTTGTGGCTCTATCTCATGCCGCCCTACCAAGGTTTCAACTTGCACGATTACGGTGCCGCCGCAATTTTTAACAGCCATAGCCTGCGCGAGTGAGTCACTATAAGAAACCTCCCTCTCCATTGAGATATTTCCATCAGGATCGCAACAGGTACCTCTCAACAACGCACAATTAACGTCAAGCGCGGGATAGAAAAGTGTTGTCGCCCCCGCGATATCAACTCTTTGAACAAGCGGGCCGCGCCCTCGATCATTCAAACAGCCCCCTTCATTATTAGGATCAACGAAAGTATTGAGCCCGATGTTCGATATTACCCCGGGCTTTTTGGCTGCGATGGCACGAAAGAGCTGGCTGATAACACCCTGCGGCCAGTTATGCGCCTCTATTTCGCCGCGCCGCGCCATCTCACCCAGTCGCGGAACCAACCCCCAAAAACCGCCAATCGCCCTGGCCACCAGCCCTGGCTTAGCAAATAGATCGACACCTCGCCCCTCAAGATCCCCTGAGGCCGATGCAAAGAGCAGACCAATTTGGCGCGGCCGCCCTTCACCCTTGAAACGCTCACTGATTGCACGCGTGAGACCATCTGGATGCCCGCAACTTCCAAAGCCACCGGGGATGATTGTCCAACCGTCTTCGATCAAGTCCGCCGCTTGTTGCTCGCTAATGACTTTCATATGTCGGCCTCATGAGTTGAGGCAGCGCCTGCACTGTCTTCAGGTGACGTGACAACCTGAACGGGTTGCTCCCAAACAACCAGGAACGTACAACCTGTCATCGAACAGAGTTCATGCGAAGAACCGGGCGGATAAATCTGCAACACGCCCTCTGTATGAAGCCCCCTATCATCAAGCAGCTCACCCTTTAATACTAAAATCAACTCCCACCCCAAGTGCATATGTCTTGGGGTAAAGGCCCCCGCCTTGTAACGGACCAAAGCTGCGGCGGGCCCTTGCGCATTTTGCCGGGCGTCATACAGATAAAATATCGAAACGCCCTCCCGACCATCAATTTGATAAGGCTCAAACTTTAAATTCTCAAGATCGTCGGTAGATAATCCACCGCCTAACTCACTCATCTGAATGTCAAATATTTCGCCACTGCCTATCGTATGCATGACCGTTCTCCGTCTTGTCACGAATGAACTGTTTATCAATCATTTCGCGCGGGCATGATTCATCAAATAAACCCCAACCGCCGAAACAACAAACCCCACAATCGCAACCGTACTCGGCACTTCCCCCAACACTAGCGACGCCATAATCTGTGTGACCGCCGGAATAACATGAAACAAGTTAGTCGCCTTACTTGCCTCGCCCCGTCGAATCATCAAATACAGCAGCGTCAACGCCCCAACTGAATTCATCAACGTGATCCAGGCCACCGATGCTGCAAATGGTGCCCACTCAGTCACGCGCATGGTTTCGGTGGTGTAGGCCAGAAGCAACATAACCAGCGACGCGACAACCATTTGAATGAAGCAGCCCACCCACAGGTTCACGCCACCTAGAAAGCGCTTCTGATAGAGCGTGCCGAGCGTGATACCTAGCAATGCCAGGCCCACTGCGCCGTACCCGCCCAATGACGCCTCGGAGCCGGACAGGCTGCTGGCTACGACAATGACCACACCGCCGACGCCCAGGATGGACCCCGGCAGGTCGCGCCAACTCAATTGCTCACCTAAAAAGCAATAAGCACCGATCACGACAAATACCGGCATCAACCCAACAATCAAGGCGGCTTGCCCTGCTGGAACGCCCTGACTAATGCCGGTGTACAAGCCACCGAACTGCAACGCCTGCAGAAGCAGCCCAACTGCAGCAGCGTGAAGGTAAGGCGTCAGCTTTTTCGGCCATTCAGCTTTAATCGCAAGTGCAACTCCCAGGAAAACCAGCGCCGCCAGGGCAAATCGATAGAACGTCATGGTGAACGGCTCGCCATAACGGACGCCGAACGCGCCGCCGATGTAACCGGAGCTCCACAGCAGAATGAAGGCAATGGGTAGCGGCGAGGTGAGGCGTACTTCGTAGCTTTTGTGGGCAACCGGACTCATGACACTCTCCAAATTGGCTTGAAGAGGTAAACTGCGCCACGCCCTGGCATCCGTAAAATCATAAAATGTCAGGCTCATCATGCAGATTGCTTATGCAAACTCATTGAAGAAACCCAATCAAATGTGGGAGCTGGCTTGCCTGCGATAGCGGTGGGTCAGTTGCAACTGTGCCAACTGACAGACAGCCATCGCAGGCAAACCAGCTCCCACATTGACCGAGTTTCTCCAGCCACATCATCCTTGAGGCCGCTTATGACCTGGCAACCCCACATCACCGTCGCCACCATCGTCGAAGACAACGGCCGCTTCCTTATGGTCGAAGAACTGAAAAACGGCCGCGCCGTGCTCAACCAGCCGGCCGGCCACCTCGATCCGCATGAAACCCTCACCGAAGCCGCTATCCGCGAAACCCTCGAAGAAACCGGCTGGGACGTCGAAGCCACCGGCATTGTCGGCATCTACCTGTACACCGCCCCCAGCAATGGCGTGACTTATCAAAGAGTCTGCTTCATCGCCAAGGCGCTGAAACACCACCCGGACTATCAACTCGACGAAGGCATCCTCCGCGCCCGCTGGCTGACCCGCGACGAGCTGCTGGCCGTGCGCGAGGACTGGCGCAGCGAGCTGATCATCCGCTGTATCGATGATTATTTGGCCGGCCAGCACCACAGCCTCGAATTGATCCGCCCTTCTCTTTAGCCTTGAAGGCCCGAGCCTGATAGAATCGCGTCCTTTTTCAAGACACCCGTTGAAACCCTATGCGTGATCCAGCCCCTTCTGACACACAAAAGAAGCGCGTCATCGTCGGCATGTCCGGCGGCGTGGATTCTTCCGTTTCCGCCGTTCTGCTCATGGAGCAGGGTTATGAGGTGGAAGGCCTGTTCATGAAGAACTGGGAAGAAGACGATGGAACGGAATATTGCACCGCCATGGACGACCTGGCGGACGCCCAGGCCGTGTGCGACAAGATCGGCATCAAGCTGCACACCGCCAACTTCGCCGCCGAGTACTGGGACAACGTGTTCGAGCACTTCCTGGCCGAGTACAAGGCCGGCCGCACGCCGAACCCGGATATCCTGTGCAACCGTGAGATCAAGTTCAAGGCGTTCCTTGACTACGCCATGATGCTTGGCGCCGACCTGATCGCCACCGGCCACTACGTGCGCCGCCGCGACATCGATGGCCGCACCGAACTGCTTAAAGGCCTGGACCCGAACAAGGACCAGAGCTACTTCCTGCACGCCGTCGGCGGCGAACAGATCGCCAAGACCCTGTTCCCGGTGGGCGAACTGGAAAAGCCCGAAGTGCGCAAGATCGCCGAAAAGCACGGCCTGGCCACGGCCAAGAAGAAAGACTCCACCGGGATCTGCTTTATCGGCGAGCGCCGCTTCAGCGACTTCCTCAAGCAATACCTGCCGGCGCAACCGGGCGAGATCAAGACCACCGACGGTGAAGTCATCGGCCGCCACCATGGCCTGATGTACCACACCATCGGCCAACGCCAGGGCCTGGGCATCGGCGGTTTGAAAGACGCCGGTGAAGAGCCGTGGTACGTGCTGGTCAAGGACCTGGAAAACAACGAGCTGATCGTCGGCCAGGGCAACGAGCATCCGCTGTTGTTCTCCGGCGCCCTGCTGGCTTCGGAAATCTATTGGGTCAACCCGATCGACCTGAGCACCCCACGCCGCCTGACGGCCAAGGTGCGCTACCGCCAGAGCGACCAGCCGTGCACGCTGGAAAAGACCGCTACCGGCTATCGCGCCACCTTTGATGACCCGCAACGCGCGGTCACTCCTGGTCAGTCCGTGGTGTTCTACGACGGCGAAATCTGCCTGGGCGGCGGCGTGATTGAAATCGCCGAAGCCTGGAGCCAGACGGCATGAGCCCGACCCAGGAGCAATTGACGGCGCTGGGCGGGGTTTTCCTCGCCGCCGTCCTGGTGGACAAGATCGCCAAGACCGGCCAGGTCACCGAGGCGGGCCTGACCTGCATGCTCGGCAGCCTGCTGATCCGCGACCCCAAGGACACCCTGGAAGTCTACGGCGGCGACGATATCGCCCTGCGTGAAGGCTACCGCGCACTGATCGGCGCCCTGGAGCGCGACCCCAGCACCTTGCAGCGCGAGCCATTGCGCTACGCCCTGTCGATGCTTGGCCTGGAACGACAACTGGCCAAGCGCGAGGACATGCTGGAAGTCATCGGCAAGCGTCTGCCACAGATTCAATCCCAGGTGGAACACTTCGGCCCGGCCCACGAAAACGTGATCGCCGCCTGCGGTGCACTTTACCAAGACACCTTGAGCACCTTGCGTCAGCGGATCCAGGTCCACGGCGACATGCGCAACCTGCAACAACCAAACAATGCCTCGAAAATCCGCGCCCTGCTCCTGGCCGGCATTCGTTCGGCGCGGTTGTGGCGGCAGTTGGGCGGCCATCGTTGGCAGTTGGTCATCAGCCGACGCAAATTGCTCAAAGAGCTTTACCCGTTGATGCGCAACGAATAAGTCGCAGCAACCGCATTTTTTCAAGCGTTACGCGTAATACGCCGGTCAGTTGGCGACGGACCGGCGGATTTTTTCATGTATGATACGCGCCCCATTTCGTTGCCCGACTGTCCGAGAACACCCCATGCAGCTCTCTTCGCTCACTGCGGTTTCCCCTGTTGACGGCCGCTACGCCGGCAAAACCCAGGCCCTGCGCCCTATTTTCAGCGAATACGGCTTGATCCGTGCTCGTGTTCTGGTTGAAGTGCGCTGGCTCCAGCGCCTGGCCGCTCACCCCGCCATCAGCGAAGTGCCGGCGTTTTCCGCCGAAGCCAACGCTGTGCTCAACACCCTGGCGGAAAACTTCTCCCTGGAGCACGCCGAGCGTGTGAAAGAGATCGAGCGCACCACCAACCACGACGTAAAAGCCATCGAGTACCTGCTCAAAGAGCAAGCGGCCAAGCTGCCGGAACTGGCCCAGGTCAGCGAGTTCATCCACTTTGCCTGCACCAGCGAGGACATCAACAACCTGTCCCACGCCCTGATGCTGCGCGAAGGCCGTGATGACGTGATGCTGCCGCTGATGCGCCAGACCGCCAACGCCATCCGCGAACTGGCGATCCGCTTCGCCGACGTGCCGATGCTGTCGCGCACCCACGGCCAGCCGGCTTCGCCGACCACCCTGGGTAAAGAACTGGCCAACGTGGTGTACCGCCTGGAGCGTCAGATCGCTCAAGTCGCGGCCGTCCCGCTGCTGGGCAAGATCAACGGCGCCGTGGGCAACTACAACGCACACCTCTCGGCCTACCCTGAGATCGACTGGGAAGAAAACGCCCGCGCCTTCATCGAAGATGAGCTGGGCCTGGGTTTCAACCCGTACACCACGCAGATCGAACCCCACGACTACATCGCCGAGCTGTTCGACGCCATTGCGCGCTTCAACACCATCCTGATCGACTTCGATCGCGATATCTGGGGCTACATCTCCCTGGGCTACTTCAAGCAGCGCACCATTGCCGGTGAAATCGGTTCGTCGACCATGCCGCACAAGGTCAACCCGATCGACTTCGAAAACTCCGAAGGCAACCTCGGCATCGCCAACGCGCTGTTCCAGCACCTGGCCAGCAAATTGCCGATCTCCCGCTGGCAGCGCGACCTGACCGACTCCACCGTACTTCGCAACCTCGGCGTGGGCTTTGCCCATAGCGTGATCGCGTACGAAGCCAGCCTCAAAGGCATCAGCAAGCTGGAGCTCAACGCGCAGAAGATCGCCGCTGACCTCGACGCATGCTGGGAAGTCTTGGCCGAGCCGATCCAGACCGTGATGCGCCGCTACAACATCGAAAACCCGTACGAGAAGCTGAAAGAATTGACGCGCGGCAAGGGCATCAGCCCTGAGGCGCTGCAAACTTTCATCGACGGCCTGGACATGCCAGCCGCGGCCAAGGCCGAGCTGAAACAGCTCACCCCGGCCAACTACATCGGCAACGCTGTAGAGCAAGCCAAGCGCATCTGATCATCGCAAGACCCTTTGAGACGCCCGGCCGCGCCGGGCGTTTTTATTCCAGTCTGAAAAGTGCTTTCTTTCAATAGGTTACACATGAATCCTGACATCCCTCTTCAACTTCTGGGCGGCATCACGGCACGGGAATTCCTGCGCGACTACTGGCAGAAAAAACCACTGCTGATCCGCCAGGCCATCCCTGATTTCGAAAGCCCGATCGACGCCGACGAACTGGCCGGCCTGGCCCTGGAAGAAGAAGTCGAGTCGCGCCTGGTGATCGAACACGGCGAACGTCCGTGGGAGTTGCGTCGCGGCCCGTTCGCCGAAGATGCGTTCGGCGCCCTGCCTGAGCGTGAGTGGACCCTGCTGGTACAAGCCGTCGACCAATTCGTGCCGGAAGTCGCCGAGCTGCTGGAACAGTTCCGCTTCCTGCCAAGCTGGCGTATCGACGACGTGATGATCAGCTTTGCCGCACCGGGCGGCAGCGTGGGTCCGCACTTCGACAACTACGATGTGTTCCTGCTGCAAGCCCAAGGCAAGCGCAACTGGAAAATCGGCCAGATGTGCAACTCCGAAAGCCCGCTGCTGCAACACGCCGACCTGCGCATCCTCGCCGAATTCGAAGAAAGCGCCGAATGGGTGCTGGAGCCGGGCGACATGCTCTACCTGCCACCGCGCCTGGCCCACTTCGGTATCGCCGAAGACGATTGCATGACCTACTCCGTAGGCTTCCGCGCACCGAGCGCCGCCGAAGTGCTGACCCACTTCACCGACTTCCTCGCCCAGTACCTGACCGACGAAGAGCGCTACACCGACGCCGACGCCCAGCCGGTCAGCGACCCGCACCAGATCCAGAGCGACGCCCTCGACCGCCTGAAGAGCCTGCTGGCCGAGCACATGAGCGACGAGCGCATGCTGCTGACCTGGTTCGGCCAGTTCATGACTGAACCGCGCTACCCGGAACTGGTGGCCGGCGAAGAACTGGGCGAGGAGGACTTCCTCGGCGCCCTGCAAGATGGCGCGATCCTGGTGCGCAACCCAAGCGCGCGCATGGCCTGGTCGGAAGTGGATGACGACGTCCTGCTGTTCGCCAGCGGCCAGAGCCGTTACCTGCCGGGCAAGCTGCGCGAACTGCTGAAGCTGATCTGCGCCGCCGATGCCCTGCACGCCGAAAACCTCGGCCCATGGCTGGCGGACGAAGACGGCCGCGATCTGCTGTGCGAACTGGTCAAGCAAGGAAGCCTGGGGTTTGCTGATGAATAAGATTCACGTAAGTGTCGCGGACTGGCAAAAGGATATCGCCGAGATACGGCGCATTCGTGAAGCGGTGTTTATCGCTGAGCAATCGGTACCCCCAGAGCTGGAATGGGATGCAGACGACGCTGACGCAGTGCATTTCCTCGCGTTCGAAGGCGACTTTCCGATTGGCACCGCTCGCCTGCTGCCCAGCGGCGAGATCGGGCGCGTGTCGGTGCTCAAGGATTGGCGCGGGCTTAAAGTCGGCGACAAGCTGATGGACGCGGTGATCGGCGTGGCCGAGAAGCGTGGCCAGGCCAAGCAGTTCCTCAGCGCGCAGGTGTATGCAGCGCCGTTCTATGAGCGGCTGGGTTTCAAGATCGTCAGCGATGAGTTTCTTGAAGTCGGGATCCCGCATGTAGATATGGTGCGCGGGGACTGATCCAAGACCGAGTCGCGCCTTTCGCGAGCAAGCCCGCTCCCACATTTTGACCGCATTCCAAGGGATGCACTCAGCCAACTGTGGGAGCGGGCTTGCTCGCGAAGGCTATTTCAGCACCACCACAAATGCCCTGCCCTGCCAGGGCATTTTGCCGTCTACGACTCAACTTGCACCCCGCCAGGCCGACAAACTGGCACTATCAAGCCTAAATGACTCGCAGAGATAACGGACATGTCCCTACGCACCCTGCTCACCGCCCTCCTGCTGGCCACCAGCGCCACGGCCATGGCCGATACCGAAGTGGTCAACCTGAGCAACCGCACCAGCGCCGACCTGCTGCCCGTCGCGCAGAACTTCATCGGCAAGGACGGCACCGTCAGCGCCTACGGTAACCAGCTGATTGTCAACGCTGACCCCGGCAAGATCCAGGACCTGCGCGCCCTGCTCGCGCAACTAGACACCCCGGCCAAGCGCCTGCTGATCACCGTCGACACCAACGAGAACAACCAGCAGAACAGCGGCGACAACCAGACCCGCATCATCAGCTACGGCACCGCCAGCCGCGACGGCGGCGTGCAGCAGATCCAGGCCAGCGAAGGCGTGCCTGCGCTGATCCAGGTCGGCCAGAGCGTGCCGCTGACCACCACCCAACCGGACGCCTACGGCCGCCCGCAGAACCAGACCCAATACCGCAACGTGACCCAGGGCTTTTACGTGACCGCAAGCGTCACCGGCGAGACCGTTCACCTGGCCATCAGTACCAACCGTGACCGCATGAGCCAGGAACGTCCCGATGTAGTGAACGTGCAAAGCACCGACACAACCGTCAGCGGCCGCCTGGGCGAATGGATCCCCCTGGCCGGCATCAACCGCGAGACACAGGCCGACAAATCCGCTGGAACCCGCACCTACTCTACTCAGGGCCGCGATGACCTGACTTTACGGGTCAAGGTCGACACCCTGAACTGAAGCACCAAAAACTGACTGATGAGTCGTCTTAGACTAAAGATGTAGTGCTTGAAAATAAGCACTACAAAACATTTGACGAGCCAAAAAAGCATGGGCATGATGGCCTCGCTCCCGCTAATCAGGGGCCCTGGCAAGGGCCTTCGGATCGCGCTCTAAGCCACCCATCTGAGCCGATCCGTGTCTGTACCGCCCACAAGGTGTGTTTGACGAGGTTGCGACTGGAACGAAGTTGTCCCGAGGGACGGAAGCTAACCAGGTAACCCGGCTACACACTGATGGATCGTACAAAGGCCCACGACGCCCGAAGACCGCCCGCAGTTTGCCCCTACCTGCTCAACTCCTCCTCTCGCCATTCGTTCATCCCGTCGCATTCCCCGCCAAACCCGACATGACCGCCTAAGCTTCTGGTCAGCGAGCAGCCCTGCCTATGCATTGATTGCATGGCTGGAAAACGGATCTTCCCAAACTGTTTTTTCACAAGAAGACGCGACGAGGTTTACTCCCATGGCACTGACACGCGAACAGCAAATTGCAGCCCTCGAGAAAGACTGGGCTGAAAACCCACGCTGGAAAGGCGTGACCCGCGCTTATTCCGCTGCTGACGTCGTCCGCCTGCGTGGCTCGGTTCAACCGGAGCACACCTTTGCAAAACTCGGCGCCGAGAAGCTGTGGAACCTGGTGACCCAAGGTGCCAAGCCGTCCTTCCGTCCCGACAAAGATTTCGTCAACTGCATGGGCGCCCTCACTGGCGGCCAGGCAGTCCAACAGGTAAAAGCCGGCATCCAGGCGATCTACCTGTCCGGCTGGCAAGTGGCAGCGGATAACAACTCCGCTGAATCCATGTACCCCGACCAGTCGCTGTACCCGGTGGACTCGGTTCCAACCGTGGTCAAGCGCATCAACAACTCGTTCCGTCGTGCCGACCAGATCCAGTGGAAAGCCGGCAAGAACCCAGGCGACGCTGGCTACATCGACTACTTCGCGCCAATCGTGGCTGACGCCGAGGCTGGTTTCGGCGGTGTACTGAACGCCTACGAGCTGATGAAGAGCATGATCGAGGCAGGCGCTGCCGGCGTGCACTTCGAAGACCAACTGGCTTCGGTGAAGAAATGCGGCCACATGGGCGGCAAAGTACTGGTGCCAACCCAGGAAGCCGTACAAAAGCTCACCGCTGCACGCTTGGCGGCTGACGTTGCTGGTACACCGACCATCATCCTGGCCCGTACCGATGCCAACGCTGCTGACCTGCTGACTTCGGATTGCGATCCGTACGACCAGCCGTTCGTCACTGGCGAACGTACCCAGGAAGGCTTCTACAAGGTGCGCGCCGGTCTCGACCAGGCCATCGCCCGCGGCCTGGCCTACGCGCCGTACGCCGACCTGATCTGGTGCGAAACCGCCAAGCCAGACCTGGACGAAGCCCGTCGCTTCGCCGAGGCGATCAAGAAGGAATACCCGGACCAGCTGCTGTCCTACAACTGCTCGCCTTCTTTCAACTGGAAGAAGAACCTGGACGACGCGACCATCGCCAAGTTCCAGCGCGAACTGTCCGCCATGGGCTACAAGCACCAGTTCATCACCCTGGCCGGCATTCACAACATGTGGCACAGCATGTTCAACCTGGCGCACGACTACGCCCGCAACGACATGACCGCCTACGTGAAGCTGCAAGAGCAGGAATTCGCTGACGCCGCCAAAGGCTACACCTTCGTGGCGCACCAGCAGGAAGTGGGCACCGGCTACTTCGACGACATGACCACCGTGATCCAGGGCGGCTCCTCGTCCGTGACCGCGCTGACCGGTTCGACCGAAGAAGAGCAGTTCCACTAAGCACCGCGTACACGGCCACTGCGGCCCCAAGGAAGACCTAACCGCAGTGCCGCAAAAAAATCACGCCCCGACCTGTTCGGGGCGTTTTTTTTGGGCGATGGAAAACCTCCTGACACAATGAAGATCAAAATGTGGGAGCGGGCTTGCTCGCGAATGCGGTGGGTCAATTAGCCCATCAGTGACTGACACACCGCATTCGCGAGCAAGCCCGCTCCCACAAGGGGAATGCATTCAGTCAGGTTTTTTTTGCGCAAAACATTGATCCAGAGCGGTATTCGCTGTGAGCAAATCGGTTAAAAGATCCCCGTCAACAACTAAGCCGCAATCAAGCAAGTAACGACAACTTCCCCCGCCACACGCGAAACATTCGCTTAAACCCTACGCAAACAATATTCATTATCATTTGGCGCATGAAAACTTCGTTACAGCTTAAACAAAACACATTTGATTAAATGCCCGCTAATGCCCGCTACACAAGGGTTACAGCCCCATCGAGGTGCACTATGTCCTTATTCCATCGAATAATTTCGCCATAGGAATTTTACTTGCCCGGTGTTTAGCCATAAAATCACCGCGATTGATTGCAGTGCGACATATCGTCACTGCATCGTTACTTTTTTAAGCTCAGAGACCCTTGCTCTCTGTTAAGGACTTCCAGCATGACCGAAGCGACAGGACTCATGGCCCACAACTGGGGCTTTGCCATTTTCCTTCTCGGTGTTGTCGGCCTTTGCGCCTTCATGCTTGGCGTCTCCAGCCTCCTCGGGTCAAAAGCCTGGGGCCGCAGCAAAAACGAACCGTTCGAGTCCGGCATGCTACCTACAGGTGGCGCCCGCTTGCGGCTCTCAGCCAAATTCTATCTGGTCGCGATGCTGTTCGTGATCTTCGATATCGAAGCCCTCTTTCTCTTTGCCTGGTCTGTGTCCGTCCGCGAAAGCGGCTGGACCGGATTCGTCGAAGCTCTCGTTTTCATAGCAATTCTGTTGGCAGGCCTTGTCTACCTATTCCGAGTGGGCGCCCTTGACTGGGCACCGGAAGCTCGTCGTAAGCGGCAAGCGAAGCTGAAACAATGAGGCTTTGGCGATGCAATACAATCTCACCAGGATCGACCCGGATGCTCCTAACGATCAGTACCCTATCGGCGAACGGGAAACCGTCTCCGATCCGTTAGAAGATCAAGTCCACAAAAACATCTACATGGGCAAGCTGGAAGACGTGCTGAGTGGCGCGGTCAACTGGGGGCGTAAAAACTCCCTGTGGCCGTACAACTTCGGCCTTTCGTGCTGCTACGTGGAAATGACCACTGCCTTCACGGCGCCCCATGACATCGCACGCTTCGGCGCCGAAGTTATCCGGGCATCACCGCGCCAGGCGGATTTCATGGTTATCGCCGGCACCTGCTTCATCAAGATGGCGCCGATCATCCAGCGTCTCTACGAGCAAATGCTCGAGCCGAAGTGGGTTATCTCCATGGGTTCGTGCGCCAACTCCGGTGGCATGTACGACATCTACTCCGTTGTCCAAGGGGTGGACAAGTTCCTGCCCGTGGACGTCTACGTGCCTGGCTGCCCGCCCCGCCCTGAAGCGTTCTTGCAAGGCTTGATGCTGTTGCAGGAATCGATTGGCAAGGAGCGTCGCCCGCTTTCCTGGGTCGTCGGCGATCAAGGCGTTTACCGCGCCGAGATGCCTTCGCAAAAGGAAGAGCGCCGCGAACAGCGAATCGCAGTGACCAACCTGCGCAGCCCCGACGAAGTCTGATCCAGCCCCGCTTCTTTTATAGAACGAAAACCTGGCTTCATTCTTTACGTTGACCGAAAGCGATAAAAAAACCATGACTACAGGCAGCGCTCTGTACATCCCGCCTTATAAGGCAGACGACCAGGATGTGGTCGTCGAACTCAATAACCGTTTTGGCCCTGACGCCTTCACCGCCCAGGCCACGCGCACCGGTATGCCGGTGCTGTGGGTGGCGCGCGCCAAGCTCGTCGAAGTCCTGACCTTCCTGCGTAACCTGCCCAAGCCGTACGTCATGCTCTATGACCTGCATGGCGTGGACGAGCGTCTGCGCACCAAGCGTCAAGGGCTGCCGAGCGGCGCCGACTTCACCGTGTTCTACCACCTGATGTCGATCGAACGTAACAGCGACGTGATGATCAAGGTCGCGTTGTCCGAAGGCGACCTGAGCGTGCCGACCGTCACCGGTATCTGGCCGAACGCCAGCTGGTACGAGCGTGAAGTCTGGGACATGTTCGGTATCGACTTCCCGGGCCACCCGCACCTGACGCGCATCATGATGCCGCCAACGTGGGAAGGTCACCCGCTGCGCAAGGACTTCCCTGCCCGCGCCACCGAATTCGACCCGTTCAGCCTTAACCTCGCCAAGCAACAGCTTGAAGAAGAAGCCGCGCGCTTCCGTCCGGAAGACTGGGGCATGAAACGCTCCGGCACCAACGAGGACTACATGTTCCTCAACCTGGGCCCGAACCACCCTTCGGCTCACGGTGCCTTCCGTATCATCCTGCAACTGGACGGCGAAGAAATCGTCGACTGCGTGCCGGACATCGGCTACCACCACCGTGGTGCCGAGAAGATGGCCGAGCGCCAGTCGTGGCACAGCTTCATCCCGTACACCGACCGTATCGACTACCTCGGCGGCGTGATGAACAACCTGCCGTACGTGCTCTCGGTCGAGAAGCTGGCCGGCATCAAGGTACCGGACCGCGTCGACACCATCCGCATCATGATGGCCGAATTCTTCCGCATCACCAGCCACCTGCTGTTCCTGGGTACCTATATCCAGGACGTCGGCGCCATGACCCCGGTGTTCTTCACCTTCACCGACCGTCAACGCGCCTACAAGGTCATCGAAGCCATCACCGGTTTCCGCCTGCACCCGGCCTGGTATCGCATCGGCGGCGTGGCCCACGACCTGCCGAACGGCTGGGAGCGCCTGGTCAAGGAATTCATCGACTGGATGCCCAAGCGTCTGGACGAGTACCAAAAGGCCGCGCTGGACAACAGCATCCTCAAGGGTCGGACCATCGGCGTCGCCGCCTACAACACCAAAGAGGCCCTGGAATGGGGCGTCACCGGTGCAGGCCTGCGTTCCACCGGTTGCGATTTCGACCTGCGTAAGGCGCGCCCGTACTCCGGCTACGAGAACTTCGAATTCGAAGTACCGCTGGCGGCCAATGGCGATGCCTACGACCGTTGCATCGTGCGCGTCGAAGAAATGCGCCAGAGCCTGAAGATCATCGAGCAGTGCATGCGCAACATGCCGGCCGGCCCGTACAAGGCGGATCACCCGCTGACCACGCCGCCGCCGAAAGAGCGCACCCTGCAGCACATCGAAACCCTGATCACGCACTTCCTGCAGGTTTCGTGGGGCCCGGTCATGCCGGCCAACGAATCCTTCCAGATGATTGAAGCGACCAAGGGTATCAACAGTTATTACCTGACGAGCGATGGCGGCACCATGAGCTACCGCACCCGGATTCGTACTCCAAGCTTCCCACACTTGCAGCAGATCCCTTCGGTGATCAAAGGCGAGATGGTCGCGGACTTGATTGCGTACCTGGGTAGTATCGATTTCGTTATGGCCGACGTGGACCGCTAAGCATGAACAGCACGCTTATCCAGACAGACCGTTTCACCTTGAGTGAAACCGAGCGCTCGGCCATCGAGCACGAGCTGCATCACTACGAAGACCCGCGCGCGGCGTCGATCGAAGCCTTGAAGATCGTCCAGAAGGAACGTGGCTGGGTGCCGGACGGCGCCCTCTACGCCATCGGCGAGATCCTCGGCATCCCTGCCAGCGACGTTGAAGGCGTGGCCACGTTCTACAGCCAGATCTTCCGCCAGCCAGTGGGCCGCCACATCATTCGCGTGTGCGACAGCATGGTCTGCTACATCGGTGGCCACGAGAAAGTGGTCGACGCGATCCAGACCAAACTGGGCATCGGCCTCGGCCAGACCACTGCAGACGGGCGTTTCACCCTGCTGCCGGTGTGCTGCCTGGGCAACTGCGACAAGGCGCCGGCGTTGATGATCGACGACGACACATTCGGTGACGTGCAGGCAGCTGGCGTGACCCAATTGCTCGAGGGCTACCCATGACCCTTACATCTTTCGGCCCGGCCAACCTGATCAAGCGTTCGCCTGAAACCCACCCGCTGACCTGGCGCCTGCGTGACGATGCCGAGCCGGTATGGCTCGACGAGTACCAGGCCAAGAACGGTTACGCGGCGGCGCGCAAAGCCTTCGCCGACATGGCCCAGGACGATATCGTCCAGACCGTGAAAGACGCCGGCCTCAAAGGCCGCGGCGGTGCAGGCTTCCCCACTGGCGTTAAGTGGGGCCTGATGCCCAAGGACGAATCCATCAACATCCGCTACCTGCTGTGCAACGCGGATGAAATGGAGCCGAACACCTGGAAAGACCGCATGCTGATGGAGCAACTGCCCCATCTGCTGATCGAAGGCATGCTCATCAGCGCCCGCGCGCTGAAAACCTACCGTGGCTATATCTTCCTGCGTGGCGAGTACACCACCGCCGCCAAGCACCTCAACCGTGCCGTGGAAGAAGCCAAGGCAGCAGGCCTGCTGGGCAAGAATATCCTCGGTTCGGGTTTCGACTTCGAACTGTTCGTGCACACCGGCGCCGGGCGTTATATCTGCGGTGAAGAAACCGCACTGATCAACTCCCTCGAAGGCCGCCGCGCCAACCCGCGCTCCAAGCCGCCCTTCCCTGCCGCCGTGGGCGTGTGGGGCAAGCCGACTTGCGTGAACAACGTCGAAACCCTGTGCAACGTGCCGGCGATCATCGCCGACGGCGTGGACTGGTACAAATCGTTGGCCCGTGAAGGCAGTGAAGACATGGGCACCAAGCTCATGGGCTTCTCCGGCAAGGTCAAGAACCCTGGCCTGTGGGAACTGCCGTTCGGCGTGACCGCACGCGAGCTGTTCGAGGACTACGCCGGCGGCATGCGCGACGGTTACACCTTGAAAGCCTGGCAGCCAGGCGGCGCCGGTACTGGCTTCCTGTTGCCCGAGCACCTCGACGCACAAATGTATGCCGGCGGCATCGGCAAGGTGGGCACCCGCATGGGTACTGGCCTGGCGATGGCGGTGGACAACACCGTGAACATGGTCTCGCTGCTGCGCAACATGGAACAGTTCTTTGCCCGCGAATCCTGCGGCTTCTGCACCCCATGCCGCGACGGTTTGCCGTGGAGCGTGAAGCTGCTGATGGCCCTGGAAAAAGGCGAAGGCCGCGAGGGTGACATCGAGACCCTGCTGGGTCTGGTCGGCTTCCTCGGCCCAGGCAAGACCTTCTGTGCTCACGCACCGGGCGCCGTGGAGCCATTGGGCAGTGCCATCAAATACTTCCGCTCGGAGTTCGAAGCCGGCATCGCGCCTACCAGCGCCGCCGTCCCGCCTCTGGCGAGGCCGATCGTAGTCGGCGCGTAACGCTTAAAGAAGCGAAGGGTCCGTGCCCTTCGCTTTCTCATGTGCTGACGCCTTAACGGCTGTGTAGATGCACATGAATAACAAGATTCCATTAGCCACGCCCGCTGACAACGGGCCAACGAAGAACTTTGAACCATGGCCACTATCCACGTAGACGGCAAAGCGCTCGAAGTCGATGGGGCAGACAACCTGTTACAGGCATGTCTGTCACTCGGCCTCGACATCCCGTATTTCTGCTGGCACCCCGCGCTTGGTAGCGTCGGTGCCTGTCGCCAGTGTGCGGTCAAGCAATACACCGACGAAAACGACACCCGTGGTCGTATCGTCATGTCGTGCATGACCCCAGCCACCGACAACACCTGGATCTCCATCGAAGATGAAGAATCCAAGGCGTTCCGCGCCAGTGTCGTTGAGTGGCTGATGACCAACCACCCCCACGACTGCCCGGTCTGTGAGGAAGGCGGTCACTGCCACCTGCAAGACATGACGGTGATGACCGGCCACAACGAGCGCCGTTATCGCTTCACCAAGCGTACCCACCAGAACCAGGACCTCGGCCCGTTCATTTCCCACGAAATGAACCGCTGCATCGCCTGCTATCGCTGCGTGCGCTTCTATAAAGACTACGCCGGCGGCACTGACCTCGGTGTGTTCGGCGCCCACGACAACGTGTACTTCGGTCGCGTTGAAGACGGCGTGCTCGAAAGCGAGTTCTCCGGCAACCTCACCGAGGTCTGCCCGACCGGTGTGTTCACCGACAAGACTCACTCCGAGCGCTACAACCGCAAGTGGGACATGCAGTTCGCCCCGAGCATCTGCCATGGCTGCTCCAGCGGTTGCAACATCTCCCCGGGCGAGCGCTACGGCGAACTGCGTCGTATCGAAAACCGCTTCAACGGTTCGGTCAACCAGTACTTCCTGTGCGACCGTGGCCGTTTCGGCTATGGCTACGTCAACCGCGAAGACCGCCCGCGCCAGCCATTGCTGGCCGGTGGCGCCAAGCTGAGCCTGGACGACGCGCTGGATAAAGCCGCCGACCTGCTGCGCGGCCGCAACATCGTCGGTATCGGCTCGCCGCGCGCCAGCCTCGAAAGCAACTTCGCCTTGCGTGAACTGGTCGGTGCCGAGCACTTCTACAGCGGTATCGAAGCCGCTGAGCTGGAGCGCATCCGCCTGGTCCTGCAAGTGCTGAACGACAGCCCGCTGCCCGTGCCGAACATGCGCGACATCGAAGACCACGACGCCATTTTCGTCCTCGGTGAAGACCTGACCCAGACCGCTGCCCGCGTCGCCCTGTCCCTGCGCCAATCGGTGAAAGGCAAGGCCGAAGAAATGGCCGACGCCATGCGCGTACAGCCATGGCTCGACGCCGCGGTGAAAAACATCGGCCAGCACGCGCTGAACCCGCTGTTTATTGCAAGCATCGCTGAGACCAAGCTCGACGACATCGCCGAAGAATGCGTACACGCAGCCCCGGACGACCTGGCCCGCATCGGTTTCGCCGTTGCCCACGCCCTCGACGCCAGCGCCCCTGCCGTCGAAGGCCTGGACAGCGAAGCCGTGGCCCTGGCCCAGCGTATCGCCGACGCCCTGCTGGCGGCCAAGCGCCCATTGATCATTGCCGGTACCTCGTTGGGTTCCAAGGCGCTGATCGAAGCCGCTGCCAACATCGCCAAAGCCTTGAAGCTGCGCGACAAGAACGGCTCCATCAGCCTGGTGGTGCCGGAAGCCAACAGCCTTGGCCTGGCCATGCTCGGTGGCGAGTCCCTGGACGCGGCCCTGCAAGCGGTGATCGACGGCAATGCCGACGCCATCGTGGTGCTGGAAAACGACCTGTACACCCGCACCGATGCCGCCAAGGTTGACGCTGCACTGGACGCTGCCAAGGTCCTGATCGTCGCCGACCACCAGAAGACCGCTACCAGCGAACGTGCCGACCTGGTGCTGCCAGCCGCCACCTTCGCCGAAGGCGACGGTACCCTGGTCAGCCAGGAAGGCCGCGCCCAGCGCTTCTTCCAGGTGTTCGATCCGAAGTACATGGACGCCAGCATCCTGGTTCACGAAGGCTGGCGCTGGCTGCACGCCCTGCGCGCCACCCTGCTGAACCAGCCGATCGACTGGACCCAGCTCGACCACGTGACCGCGGCCACCGCTGCCAGCACGCCGCAACTGGCCCGCATCATCGATGCTGCGCCGTCTGCCGCGTTCCGCATCAAGGGCATGAAACTGGCCCGTGAACCGCTTCGCTACTCCGGTCGTACCGCCATGCGCGCCAATATCAGCGTGCACGAACCGCGTACCCCACAAGACCCGGACACCGCGTTCGCCTTCTCCATGGAAGGTTACTCGGGTTCCGCCGAACCCCGTCAGCAGGTGCCGTTCGCCTGGTCGCCGGGCTGGAACTCGCCGCAGGCCTGGAACAAGTTCCAGGACGAAGTCGGTGGTCATATCCGCGCTGGCGACCCGGGCACCCGCCTGATCGAAAGCACCGGTGATGCGCTGAACTGGTTCGCCGCCGTACCGCGTCCGTTCAACCCGGCCCAGGGCACCTGGCAGGTTGTGCCGTTCTTCCACCTGTTCGGCAGCGAAGAGAATTCTTCCAAGGCCGCGCCGGTGCAAGAGCGCATTCCAGCGGCCTACGTGTCTGTAGCCAAGTCCGAAGCTGACCGCCTGGGCGTCAACGACGGTGCCCTGCTCAGCCTGAACGTGGCCGGCCAGACCCTGCGTCTGCCGCTGCGCATCAACGAAGAGTTGGGTGCAGGCCTGGTTGCACTGCCTAAAGGCATCGCCGGCATCCCCGCGGCGATCTTTGGCAAAACCGTTGACGGTCTGCAGGAGGCAGCGCAATGACTTGGTTCACGCCGGAAGTAATTGACGTGATCATCTCGGTGGTCAAGGCCATCGTGATCCTGCTGGCCGTGGTCGTTGCGGGCGCCCTGCTCAGCTTCGTCGAACGTCGCCTGCTGGGCTGGTGGCAGGACCGTTACGGTCCGAACCGCGTTGGCCCGTTCGGCATGTTCCAGATCGCCGCCGACATGCTGAAAATGTTCTTCAAGGAAGACTGGACCCCGCCATTTGCCGATAAGGTGATCTTCACCCTGGCACCGGTCGTGGCCATGAGCGCCTTGCTGATCGCCTTCGCGATCATCCCGATCACCCCGACCTGGGGCGTGGCGGACCTGAACATCGGCTTGCTGTTCTTCTTCGCCATGGCCGGTTTGTCGGTCTACGCGGTGCTGTTCGCCGGTTGGGCCAGTAACAACAAGTTCGCCCTGCTGGGCAGCTTGCGGGCTTCGGCCCAGACCGTGTCCTACGAAGTGTTCATGGGCCTCGCGCTGATGGGCATCGTGGTGCAGGTTGGCTCGTTCAACATGCGCGACATCGTCGAGTACCAGGCGCAGAACCTGTGGTTCATCATTCCGCAGTTCTTCGGCTTCTGTACCTTCTTCATCGCTGGCGTCGCCGTGACTCACCGTCACCCGTTCGACCAACCGGAAGCGGAACAGGAACTGGCCGACGGTTACCACATTGAATATGCCGGCATGAAATGGGGCATGTTCTTCGTTGGTGAATACATCGGCATCATCTTGATCTCGGCCCTGCTGGTCACGCTGTTCTTCGGCGGCTGGCACGGTCCGTTCGGCATCCTGCCGCAGTTGGCGTTCTTCTGGTTCTTCCTCAAGACCGCGTTCTTCATCATGTTGTTCATCCTGCTGCGCGCTTCCATTCCGCGTCCACGATACGACCAGGTGATGGATTTCAGCTGGCGCTTCTGCCTGCCGCTGACCCTGATCAATTTGCTGGTGACGGCTGCCGTTGTGTTGTTGAACACGCCAGCCGGCGCGGTTCAGTGAGGATTTGACCCATGTTCAAATATATTGGCGACATCGTTAAGGGTACTGGTACCCAGTTGCGAAGCCTGGTGATGGTTTTCGGCCATGGCTTCCGCAAACGCGACACCCTGCAATACCCGGAAGAAGCGGTGTACCTGCCGCCGCGTTATCGCGGCCGTATCGTGCTGACCCGCGACCCCGATGGCGAAGAGCGTTGCGTAGCCTGCAACCTGTGCGCCGTGGCGTGCCCGGTGGGTTGCATCTCCCTGCAGAAAGCTGAAACCGAAGACGGTCGCTGGTACCCGGACTTCTTCCGCATCAACTTCTCGCGCTGCATTTTCTGCGGCCTCTGCGAGGAAGCTTGCCCGACCACCGCGATCCAGCTCACCCCGGATTTCGAGATGGCCGAGTTCAAACGTCAGGACCTGGTGTACGAGAAAGAAGATCTGCTGATCTCTGGTCCCGGTAAAAACCCTGATTACAACTTCTATCGTGTTGCAGGTATGGCCGTTGCCGGTAAGCCGAAAGGCGCCGCACAAAACGAAGCCGAGCCGATCAACGTGAAGAGCTTGCTGCCTTAAGGAAGAAAGATGGAATTCGCTTTCTATTTCGCGTCCGGTATTGCAGTGGTGTCCACGCTTCGCGTGATCACCAACACCAATCCTGTGCACGCCCTGCTCTACCTGATCATTTCGTTGATCGCCGTGGCCATGACCTTTTTCAGCCTCGGCGCACCGTTCGCCGGTGTCCTGGAAGTGATCGCCTACGCTGGCGCCATCATGGTGCTGTTCGTGTTTGTGGTGATGATGCTCAACCTGGGGCCGGCTTCGGTCGCCCAGGAGCGCGTCTGGCTCAAGCCCGGCATCTGGCTCGGCCCGGTGATCCTGGCGGCCCTGCTGCTGGGTGAACTGCTGTATGTGCTGTTCGCTCACCAAAGCGGCCAGGCCATCGGCCACACCACCGTAGACGCCAAGGCCGTGGGCATCAGCCTGTTCGGTCCGTACCTGCTGGTGGTCGAACTGGCTTCGATGCTGCTGCTCGCTGCAGCCATCACCGCCTTCCACTTGGGCCGCAACGAAGCCAAGGAGCAATGACGATGCCTGCTATTCCTTTGGAGCATGGTCTGGCGGTCGCCGGCATCCTGTTCTGCCTTGGCCTGGTCGGCCTGATGGTCCGCCGTAACATTCTGTTCGTGTTGATGAGCCTGGAAATCATGATGAACGCCGCCGCACTCGCGTTCATCGTTGCCGGCGCACGTTGGGGCCAGCCGGATGGACAAGTCATGTTCATCCTGGTGATCAGCCTGGCAGCCGCCGAGGCCAGTATTGGCCTGGCGATCCTGCTGCAACTGTATCGTCGCTTCCACACGCTTGATATCGACGCTGCCAGTGAGATGCGCGGATGAACATGATCTTTCTGACTTTCGTATTCCCCCTGATCGGTTTCCTGCTGCTGTCGTTCTCTCGCGGGCGCTGGTCGGAAAACCTGTCTGCCCTGGTGGGTGTGGGTTCCATTGGCCTGTCGGCCATCGTGACCGCCTACGTCATCTGGCAATTCAACGTGGCGCCGCCGGAAGGTGGCCACTACACCCTGGTGCTGTGGCAGTGGATGTCGGTGGAGGGCTTCAAGCCCAACTTCGCTCTCTACGTCGACGGCCTGTCGATCACCATGCTCGGCGTGGTGGTGGGTGTGGGCTTCCTGATCCACCTCTTCGCGTCCTGGTACATGCGCGGTGAAGCCGGTTACTCGCGCTTCTTCTCGTACACCAACCTGTTTATCGCCAGCATGCTGTTCCTGGTACTGGGCGATAACCTGTTGTTCCTGTACTTCGGCTGGGAAGGCGTGGGCCTGTGCTCGTACCTGTTGATCGGTTTCTACTACAGCAACCGCAACAACGGTAACGCGGCACTCAAGGCCTTTATCGTCACCCGTATCGGCGACGTGTTCATGGCCATCGGCCTGTTCATCCTGTTCCAGCAAGTGGGCACGCTGAACATCCAGGAACTGCTGGTGCTGGCACCGCAGAAATTCCAGGTCGGCGACTTCTGGATCACCCTGGCGACCCTGATGCTGCTGGGTGGCGCCGTGGGTAAATCCGCGCAACTGCCGCTGCAAACCTGGCTGGCGGATGCGATGGCCGGTCCTACCCCTGTTTCCGCACTGATCCACGCGGCAACCATGGTAACTGCCGGTGTCTACCTGATCGCCCGTACCCACGGCCTGTTCACCCTGGCGCCGGACATCCTGCACCTGGTCGGCGTCGTTGGCGGCGTGACCCTGGTCCTGGCCGGCTTCGCCGCGCTGGTACAGACCGACATCAAGCGTATCCTCGCCTACTCGACCATGAGCCAGATCGGCTACATGTTCCTGGCCCTGGGCGTTGGTGCCTGGGACGCGGCGATCTTCCACCTGATGACCCACGCCTTCTTCAAGGCCCTGCTGTTCCTCGCTTCCGGTGCGGTGATCGTTGCCTGCCACCACGAGCAGAACATCTTCAAGATGGGCGGCCTGTGGAAGAAACTGCCACTGGCCTACGCCAGCTTCATCGTCGGTGGTGCCGCCCTGGCCGCCCTGCCGTTGGTGACCGCCGGTTTCTACTCGAAGGACGAAATCCTCTGGGAAGCCTTTGCCAGCGGTAACCAGAACCTGCTGTACGCAGGCCTGGTGGGTGCGTTCATGACCTCGCTGTACACCTTCCGCCTGATCTTCATCACCTTCCACGGTGAAGCCAAGACCGAAGCGCACGCAGGCCACGGCATCTCCCACTGGCTGCCCTTGTCGGTGCTGATCATCCTGTCGACCTTCGTCGGCGCACTGATCACCCCGCCACTGGCCGGTGTATTGCCAGAAAGCGCCGGCCATGCCGGTGGCGCTGCCAAGCACAGCCTGGAAATCGCCTCGGGCGCCATCGCCATCGCCGGTATCCTGCTGGCCGCGCTGCTGTTCCTCGGCAAGCGTCGCTTCGTGACCGCCGTGGCCAACAGTGGCATTGGCCGCTTCCTGTCAACCTGGTGGTTCGCTGCCTGGGGCTTCGACTGGATCTACGACAAACTCTTCGTCAAGCCTTACCTGGCCATCAGCCATGTACTGCGCAAAGACCCGCTCGACCAGACCATCGGTTTGATCCCGCGCGCCGCCAAGGCCGGTCACACCGCCCTGAGCCGCAGCGAGACTGGCCAGTTGCGTTGGTACGCTGCTTCCATGGCTGCCGGTGCGGTACTGGTGATCGGCGCCATCGTCGTGGTAGCGGTCTGACTATGAACTTTGCCAACTTTGCGAACTTGCGAAAGGAAACGAGCCTGTCATGATTCTGCCCTGGCTAATCCTGATCCCCTTCATCGGCGGCCTGCTCTGCTGGATGGGTGAACGCTTCGGCGCCACCCTCCCCCGCTGGATTGCGTTGCTGACCATGTCCCTGGAACTCGCGCTCGGCCTCTGGCTGTGGGCCCATGGCGACTATTCATTTGCTCCGGCACCGGGTGTCGATCCAACGTTCGCGCTTGAATTCAAGCACGTGTGGATCCAGCGCTTCGGCATCAACGTGCACCTGGCCCTCGACGGCCTGTCGCTGTTGATGATCCTGCTGACCGGCCTGCTGGGTATCCTCTCGGTACTCTGCTCCTGGAAAGAGATCCAGCGTCACGTGGGCTTCTTCCACCTGAACCTGATGTGGATCCTGGGCGGTGTCGTCGGCGTGTTCCTCGCCCTCGACCTGTTCATGTTCTTCTTCTTCTGGGAAATGATGCTGGTGCCGATGTACTTCCTCATCGCGCTCTGGGGTCACAGTTCTTCGGACGGCAAGAAAACCCGGATCTACGCAGCGACCAAGTTCTTCATCTTCACCCAGGCTTCCGGCCTGATCATGTTGGTGGCGATCCTGGGTCTGGTACTGGTCAACTTCAACACCACCGGCGTGATTACGTTCAACTACGCCGACCTGTTGAAAACCAAGATGTCCCTGACCACCGAGTACATCCTGATGCTGGGCTTCTTCATCGCGTTCGCGGTGAAGCTGCCGGTGGTGCCGTTCCACTCCTGGTTGCCTGATGCGCATGCCCAGGCGCCGACCGCGGGTTCCGTGGACCTGGCCGGTATCTTGCTGAAAACCGCCGCCTACGGCCTGCTGCGTTTCGCCCTGCCGCTGTTCCCGAATGCCTCGGCCGAGTTCGCGCCGATCGCCATGACCCTGGGTCTGATCGGGATCTTCTACGGTGCGTTCCTGGCCTTCGCACAAACCGACATCAAGCGTCTGATTGCCTTCTCGTCCGTTTCCCACATGGGCTTCGTACTGATCGGCATCTACTCCGGCAGCCAACTGGCGCTGCAAGGTGCAGTGATCCAGATGTTGGCCCACGGTGTTTCCGCCGCTGCCCTGTTTATCCTGAGTGGGCAGCTGTACGAGCGCCTGCACACCCGTGACATGCGTGAAATGGGTGGCGTGTGGTCGCGCATCGCGTACCTGCCGGCGATCAGCCTGTTCTTCGCCGCCGCGTCCCTGGGCTTGCCGGGTACCGGCAACTTCATCGGCGAGTTCCTGATCCTGATGGGTGCCTTCGTGCAGACGCCATGGATCAGTGCCATTGCGACGTCCGGCCTGGTGTTCGGTTCGGTCTACTCGTTGATCATGATCCACCGCGCCTACTTCGGCCCGGCCAAGTCCGACACCGTCCTGCAAGGGATGGATGCTCGCGAACTGATCATGGTGTTCGGCCTTGCGGTATTGCTGATCTACATCGGCGTGTACCCGCAACCGTTCCTGGACACTTCTGCCGCGACGATGCATGGCGTGCAGCAGTGGTTCGGCACCGCCTTCTCTCAACTCGCTTCGGCCCGGTAAGAGCGCTATGGAATTCACGATCCAACACTTTATCGCGCTTGCGCCGCTGCTGATTACCAGCCTCACCGTTGTTGCGGTGATGCTGGCCATCGCCTGGCGCCGCAATCACTCGCAAACGTTCCTGCTGTCCTGCGCCGGTCTCAACCTGGCCTTGCTGTCCATCATCCCGGCCCTCAAGGTCGCGCCACTGGCGGTCACGCCTTTGATGATGGTCGATGACTTTGCCCTGCTGTACATCGCGCTGATCCTGGTTGCCACACTGGCCTGCGTCACCCTCGCCCACGCCTACCTCGGCGAAGGCGGCACCGGCTACCCAGGCAACCGCGAAGAGCTGTACCTGCTGATCCTGCTGGCTGCGGCCGGTGGCATCGTGCTGGTCAGCGCACAGCACCTGGCGGGCCTGTTCATCGGCCTGGAACTGCTGTCGATCCCGACCTACGGCCTGGTGGCCTACGCGTTCTTCAACAAGCGCTCCCTGGAAGCCGGCATCAAGTACATGGTGCTGTCGGCTGCCGGTTCTGCGTTCCTGTTGTTCGGTATGGCCCTGCTCTACGCCGAAGCCGGCAGCCTGAGCTTCACCGGTATCGGCCACGCCCTGGCCGCCACCGGCATGCCTGCGCCGATTGCCCAACTGGGCCTGGCGATGATGCTGATCGGCCTGGCGTTCAAGCTGTCGCTGGTGCCGTTCCACTTGTGGACCCCGGACGTGTACGAAGGCGCCCCGGCGCCGGTGGCCGCGTTCCTGGCAACCGCGTCGAAAGTGGCTGTGTTTGCGGTGATGGTGCGTCTGTTCCAGATCTCCCCTGCTGCCAACACCGGCGTGCTCAGCGACGTACTGACCGTGATCGCCATCGCGTCGATCCTGTTCGGTAACCTGCTGGCCCTGACCCAGAACAACCTCAAGCGTCTGCTGGGTTACTCCTCCATCGCACACTTCGGCTACCTGCTGATCGCCCTGGTGGCGAGCAAAGGCCTGGCCGTGGAAGCCATGGGCGTGTACCTGGTCACCTACGTGATCACAAGCCTCGGTGCATTCGGCGTGATCACGCTGATGTCCTCGCCGTTCAAAGGCCGTGACGCCGATGCCCTGTACGAATACCGTGGCCTGTTCTGGCGCCGTCCGTACCTGACCGCCGTACTCACCGTGATGATGCTGTCCCTGGCCGGCATTCCGCTGACTGCGGGCTTTATCGGCAAGTTCTACATCGTGGCTACCGGTGTTGAAGCCCACGAATGGTGGTTGGTTGCCTCCCTCGTGCTGGGCAGCGCCATCGGCGTGTTCTACTACCTGCGCGTGATGGTGACCCTGTACCTGATCGAGCCAAACCTGCGCCGTGTGGATGCCGAGCTGCATTGGGAACAGAAGGCAGGCGGCGTGATGCTGCTGGCCATCGCCCTGCTCGCGTTCTTCCTGGGCGTATACCCACAACCGTTGCTCACCCTGGTGCAGCATGCGGTGCTGGGCGTTTGATCGCTTAAGTCAATGCGGTAAACAAAACGGCGCCTTCGGGCGCCGTTTTGCGTTTCTAAGCTAAGTGTTTTTGCCCTCCTCCACTTGCTGAAAATTCCTCTTCTCCCTGCATGCTTCGTCCGGCATCTAGCCGCTGAAGCCCGCCGTATGGTGTCTGCGTTTTAGGAAAGTTCCCACAGCAGGGTCACTTGACCCACAGCGAGTGGGCCAGCAAACTCTACGCAGGCTACGTACAGAACATGGATGCTCTATTTATCGAACTGCCGGCCTTCGAGCGGCATCGCAAGGACTATCTGAGTGACGAGCTTTTCCAGGGTTTTCAACAGGAGTTGATGCGAAACCCGCAGGCAGGAGACGTGATCGAGGGGACAGGAGGACTACGCAAGGTACGATTCATTGATGAGCGACGAAACAAGGGCAAACGCGGTGGGCTGCGCGTCATTTACTACTGGTGGTCGGGCGGCACGCAATTCTGGCTGTTCACCCTGTACGGCAAACACGAACAGGACGACCTGGCGCCGCAGCACAAGAAGGCCCTAAAACACATGCTGGACAGGGAAATCAAAGCGAGAGTAAATCATGAAACGTGACATTTTTTCCGAACTGGTCGAAGGCTTCGACGCACTGGCAAACGAACGCCAAGGCAAAGTCACCCTACGGACCCACAAGGTCCATCTCAATAAATTGGCACCGCTGAGCGCAGAAGAAGTGGTCGCGGTACGCCAACAGCTCAACCTATCCCGCTCGGTATTTGCCATGTATCTGCGCACCAACACCCGCACGCTGGAGAACTGGGAGCAAGGCCGGGCCAAACCCAATGCCCAGGCAGTGACCTTGATCCGCCTGGTGGAGCGTTTTCCGGAAACCGTGGCGCAACTTGCTGCATTGAGCTAACACCACTTACGAGTGTATGGGCTTGCCCGCGAATGCGGTGGTTCAGTGCCAGATGTGGTGACTGATACGCCGCTATCGCGGGCAAGCCCGCTCCCACAGGGGATCGGGTTCACATCACCCAACTGTGGGAGCTGGCTTGCCTGCGATTGCAGTAGATCAGTTGCATTGGTGCTGTCGTCAGAACGCGATTCCGACCTTCACCCCATACTCATCCCGCTTGAGCCTGGTGTTATCCGCCACCTCCGAGTCTTCATCCAGCTTGTACTCGGTACGGGTGTAATACAGGCCCGCGACCACCGGCAAGTCGCCCTTCTGGTTCATCAGCAGGCTGACTTCGGCGTAGGGGTTGGTGCGGTCCTTGAGGTCCACGGTGTCGCTGCCCAGGCCGTCGACCTTGATCTTGGCGCGGCCGTCCAGGGTGCGGCGGGCGCCGGCTTCGACACGCAGGGTCATGTCATCGAACTGGTGGTTGTAGCCAAGCGCCGCCTTGGCGAACGGCGACTTGCTGGTGAGCTCCAGGTCTTCATTGTTGGAGTCCAGCTCGTAGCGGGTCCAGCTATAGCCGCCGCCGGCGATCACATCGACCGAGTTGCGCGCATCCAGCGCGGCACGCCAGCCGAGGTCCAGGTCGGCCTGGCCGTCCTTGAGTTTGTTGTCGCTCTTTTTGCCGTACTTGGCGGTAACGCCCGCCTGGTAGATAAAGCCGGACTCAGCGGTGAGTTTGTTGCCGAAGGTATAGAACAGGCCCGCTTCGGGCATGTTGTCCTTGTCACTTTGGCTGCCGCCTTCGAGCTTGAAGTCGTTGTAGGCACCCAGGATACCGAAGGTGGAAATCGGCCCTGTCGGCGGTGCGGCGAACACCATGGCAGGCGCTGCGACTAGCGCAAATACCGAGGTGTTCTTGAGGAATTTTCCGAATAGCTTGGACATCGTTTTACAGCTCCTTGTCTGGTGAGCAAATTACTCCGGAACCGCTTCGAGCCTAAATGTAGGAAAAAGGTTCGCATTCATTTGCGCAGACAAAGAGATAAAACGGTTCAGCGATGGCTCTATCTCGATATGTCTAGATAGACGCCAGTATTAGGCCATCGATTTTTTCAACAAGCTGGCCATCTGCCGGTAAGCGAATCCCAAAGGTTTCCCTGAGCAGCGCCAGGAGTTCATCAGCCTGTTTAATCGTGTGTTTCTCGCTGGGCCGATCCAGGTAGTGGACTGCGTAGTGGGCGTTGTTCAACGTGTAGCGCTTGCCCGGCGCCAACCGCGCCACTTTCAACTGGCCAACAAACGGCGACTCGGGATGCGTGGACACGTACCAGTTGCCGATTTCGTAATCGATATCCGCCTGCACCTGTAGGTCAAACACATACAGCCCGCGCCATTCCCCGGCGACTTCAGCCCACAACGTGTAGCTGCCGTCCGCATTGTGCGTCAGGCGATAGGGCTCGTGAGCCGTAGCCTGTAGCGCTTCGCTGTCCAACTGCAACGGGCTGCTGGGCACCATGCCGCCAAAGCCGACGTCGGTGATGTAGCGCACCCCGTCCAGGGTCACCAGGCTCAAGCGATGGGTGCGCGCCGTGCGTGCATCCGCCGGCCCGCCCATGACCACGCGGCCAGTAATGCCGCGCGCGTCAAAACCCAGTTCCTGCAACAGGGCCAGGAACATCTGGTTCAGCTCATAGCAATAACCCCCTCGACCATCGAGCAGCACTTTGCGCTCGACACTGGCCAGGTCGATGGGCACCGGCAGGCGCAGCAAGGTGGACAGGCTTTCAAAGGCAAAGGTGCACACATGGCGCAGTTGCAGGTCGCGCAGGGTTTGCAGGGTGGGTGCAGGCGGCGTGTCGTAGCCCAGGCGTTGCAAGTAAAGCTGGCGATGGGTCAGGTCGGGCATGGCGCAATCCTTGGGCGCAATCGTTGGGCAAAGTGCAGAGGCGACACTATGCCGCGCCGACGTGCAGATTGTCATTTTGAATGAACCTTTTTGAACGCCGCCCTATCCATTTATAACAACACAGGGAGGCAACATGAGTAGCGCAAAAATCTACACCATCAACTACCAACTACACGGTCAACCCAAGTCCTTTGTGGTACGCGCCGAGGTGATGAACAACGCCGAGGCCTGGCACTGGGCGGCAATGGATGCCGACATTGCCCACGTGAGCCGCATCGGCCGCGTCGGTCATGAGCAAGTGAAAAAGACCACCCGGCCCTGGGCGGAGAAATTCGGCGTTACCGAAGTGACGTGGACCGCGCCCAAGTAACTAAAAGCCCCGCCTAAGCGGGGCTCTCTATGTGCGATGTGCGAAGATGCGCGCCTACGCCACTGGAGACCGCCCCGGATGTTCGAGCTCAAACCCTGCGACCCTGTCACCTTCCGCCGCCAAACCCGCCGCAGCACGCTGATCGTGGCGGTGCTGTTCCTCGCGCTGGCGATGTTGCTGTCGAGCCTGGCGGTGATGCTGTTCGGCGAGCCGGGCGCTGACAACTTCCGCTTCAACGTCGGCGGCGTATTTGCCGGCGTGCTGATCACCCTGGCCCTGGTACGCGGCCCGCTCTGGACCCAGCCGTGGCTGGCGCCCGCGGTGTATGGCTGGCAGCTCAAGCGCAGCCTGATGAGCGTGACCAATGTGATGCACAAGGTCACCGAGGGCGTGCAGGCCAACGACCCGACGGCAATCAAGCTGCTGCGTTTCTACCACTTGGGGCTGACGCAGATGCATGCCCTGGACGCCAACTCCAGCGCCCAGGCGCAGCTCCTGAGCGAGGTCGAGGCGCACAAGGCGAAAATGCAGGCGCTGGGCATCGAGACCGAACAAACACGCCTTGATCCTGCGTGGCTGGAACAACTGCGCGGTTAGGCGACCCGACCGGCGCGCCAGCAGAACAGCGCACTCACTGCAATCGCCGCGCCGGCCAAACCAAACACCAGCGGCGCCGACGCCACCGGCAGCAACAACCCCGCCAACAACGGGCCAAGGCCCGCGCCGATATCACGCCACACCGCATTCGAGGCCAGCGCCGACACCCGCATCGCACCGGGGTTGCGTTCGGCCACCAGGGTAGTCACCAGCGGCAGTTGCAGCGCGCGCAACACCAGCACCGCCGCCGCGCCGACGATCACCCAGTAGCTGGCAAACGCCGTCAGGGCCAGCGCACTCATGAACGAGAACAACAGCAACATCGAGGTCGCGCCGAAGCGCTGGGCCGCGCGCCCACCCAAGGGGCTCAGGAGCATTTCCGAGACATAGCGCAGCGCCATCAACCCGCCGGCGATCAACACCGCATCGCCACCCAGGATCTTCTGCGCCTGGATCGACAGGCCAAAGATAAACAACCCATCCAACGCCACGCCTTCGATAAACGACCACATAGCCACGCTGTCGGGCCACTTGAAGCGGCGCCCGCTGCTGTGCAGATCATGGCCCGCGACGGGCAAACCACGCGCCACCCACAGGCCCACCAGGCAGCAACCGGCGAGGATCAGAAAGATCGGCCGCGGCCCGGCCCATAACGTCAGCCAACCACCCAGCGGCAACGCGAGCATCGGCCCGAGGGCGATCACGGCCCGTGAACGTCCGGCCCGGCGTGCCGCACCTGCAGGTTCCGACGTCGCCAGCACCTGGGTCGAGAGGTTCAACGCGGCAAAACACAGGCCCCAGACCAACCGCAACCCCAGCAACGCGGCAAAGCCCGACAACATCGAGTTGCCCAAGGCACACAGCATCGCGGCGCCGGCGGCGATCATGCAGGTCAGGCGGTCGCCGTTGCGCGCGTAGAAATTCAACACATGCCGGTAGCCGAAAATCCGCACCAGGCGGTTGGCCGCCAGCAATACCCCGGCCTGGGCGAGCGTGATGCCGAAGGCCTGGGACTCCATCGGCAGCAGCAGGTACAGCAGCACATCGCTGGGCAGGCATAAAGCCAGGGTCAGCGCAGCGCGGCGGGATTGGGTGTCAGCAGTGCGTTGGGCCAGGGCGGTCATAAATCTGAAACATCCCGAAATATTCAGGTCGCCACGGTAGCCTTCCCCCCGCGTGTTTTACAACGGCCTAGCGGGCTTTTTTCCATAGGGCAGCAGACGCAACACGCTGGCCACCGCGCCCACCAACGCAAACACGCAGCCCAGCCACAACGCCGTTTGCGGGCCGCTGTCGACGAACAGGTGGAAACACAGCGCCACCAACGACGCCCCCAGCGTCTGCCCCAGCAACCGCGAAATTGCCACGATGCCACTGGCCCCACCGCTACGGGCGAGTGGCGCGCTGGTCATGATGGCCTTGAGGTTGGGCGACTGGAAGAAACCAAAACCGGCCCCACACAGGGCCATGCGCCAGCCAATATCCCAGGCCGACGCCTCGTTGCCCAGGCTGGCCAGCGCCGCCATGCCCAGGCTGAGCATCAACAGGCCGATGCCGCACAGCGCCCCCAGCGACACGCGGTCCGCCAGGCGCCCCGCCACCAGCGCCATCACCGCCACCACGGCCGGCCACGGCGTCATCAGAAAACCGGTTTCCACCTGGCTATGGCCCAGCACCGCCTGCAACAGGAACGGCAGCGACACAAACGCCAGGCCCTGGGCGCTGAAGGCGCAAATCGCGGTGAGGGACGACAAGGCAAACACCGGCCGCTTGAACAGGTCCACCGCCAGCATCGGCGCCGGGTGACCCGCCTGCCGGCGCAGCAGCAAGGCGCCGCACACCAACGCCACCGCGATCAACCCCAAGGTCAGCGCGCCCTGGGCACCCTGCACCGCCGTACCCAGGCCCAACACCAGCAGGGCGAATAACCCGGCACACAGCAAGGCCGCCAGCCGGTCAAACGCGTGCCCGGTCATTGGCAGGGTCGGCAACGAGCGCAAGCCCAACGCCAGGGCCAACAACCCCAGTGGCACATTGATCAGGTACAGCCAGTGCCAGGTGGTGACCGCCAGGATCGCCGACGCCGCCGTCGGCCCAAGGGTAAACGCCAACCCCACCACCAGCGAGTTATAGCCCAGGCCACGCCCCAGCATGCGGGACGGATAGATATGCCGCAGCAACGCAGCGTTCACGCTCATGATCGCCGCCGCCCCGAGCCCCTGCACGACCCGCGCGGCGGTGAGGGTTTCCAGTGAACCCGCCAGCCCGCAGAACAGCGACGAGACGATAAACAGCAGCAACCCGCCGAGGTACACGCGGCGATGCCCCAACACCTCGCTCAGCGACGCAAAGGGCAGCACCGTGGCAATGATCGCCAGTTGATAGGCGTTGACCACCCAGATCACCGAGGCCGAGTCCGTGCCAATGCCCTCGGCCAGGGTCGGCAACGCCGTGTTGACGATTGCCGTGTCCAGGGTCGCCATGCCGATCCCCAGGGAGAGCGCGATCACGGCCGGCAGGCGTTTATTGAGGGGCAGCCCATCGGCAACTGAAGACATGAACAATCCGCACGGGTGACAAAGGCGTCTAGAGTACGGGCAGCGGCAATTTTTTTCAGCGGCTGATTGGCCAACTGTCAATATCTTCATGTCCAATGCCGACGTTTACGCCTCAATCAGAGGGCTCCTACAGTCTTGCGCAGCATTGTTTGCAACCTTGGCACTTCTCTGTTCCAACCACTCCGAGAAGCCAATCGATGGACAGCGCCCACCAACCCGTCCCACCCACCTTGATGAATGACCGCCGCAACTTTCTACGACTGGCCACCGCCGGCGCCGGAGCACTGCTCCTGGCGGGTGCATTGCCGCCAGCGCTGGCACATGAAGTGGCTGCTCCACCGGCTGTTACAAACCCACAACAAGCCCTGGAGCGGCTGCAGGAAGGCAACCGTCGATACGCCGCGGATGTCACAAAGCGCCGCGGCCTGATGGATGAGCGCGCGGCGCTGGTCAACGGCCAGCGTCCGTTCGCAGCGGTACTGGCCTGCGCCGACTCAAGGATTGCCCCTGAGTACATGTTTGACACGGGCCTGGGCGAACTTTTTTCAGTCCGCGTCGCGGGCAACTTCGTCACCAATGACGGGCTCGCCAGCCTCGAATACGCCGCCGCGGTGCTGAACACCCCGCTGATCCTGGTACTGGGGCATGACAGCTGTGGCGCCGTCGCGGCCGGCGTCAAGGCGGTCACAGACAACGCCACGTTTCCCGGCAAGATCCAGGGCCTGGCAAATGCGTTCAAACCCTCGGTGAACAAGGTATTGAAAGCACCCGGCAATCTCCTCGACAACGCGATTGCGCAAAATGTCCGGGACACCGTGGCGCGGCTCAAGCGCGAGTCCAGCCTGCTGACCGAGGCACTGGCCAAAGGCCAATTGAACATCGTCGGCGGCATTTACCGCCTACACAGTGGCGAGGTTGAATGGCTCGCTTAGATCAGCGCGTCAGCACACTCAGCTCCAGGCGCCCGTCCTTGACCGGTGGGCACCAGTAGTAGCCTCCCGTCAACGGCGTGCTGATACGATACAAACCATCAACAATCCCATCCTCCAGCCCACTCATCCTTCGCAGTTGCGCTTCAAACGCATCAAAGGAATGGCCAAACGCCAGGAACATCAGACCCGCCTGGCCGTTCTCGGCCCATGGCATCGAGCGGCGTACCACGAAGGCTTCCGGGGTGAAGCTTTCCTGGGCGGTGCGTTTGACGTGGGCGGATTCCGGGGCGTCGTCGAGTTCTTCGTTGTCGCCATGGCGACGGCCGATGATGTGGTCGCGCTCCTGCGCCGGTAACGCGGCAAAGCCGTCGAGGTCGTGCTGCCATTGCTGGATCGCGGCGAAACTGGCGCCGCTGTCGGTCAGGGCGGCTTCGACGGCTGCGTCGTCGTGCGGGTTTTCGGTGCCGTCTTCGTAGTCGGTGAGGTCGAAGCCGGTCTTGTAGCGGAAGCCTTCGGTCATCTGCACCAGGCTGAACGCCGGGGCCAGGGCCTTTTCAAAGGCGCGGCTGCGCAACAGCAGTTCGCCACGGTCGACGCCGTGCAACCACACCCACAGCGCCTGTTGAGTGGACGGGTTGTGCGCGCCCGGGCCGCTGACAGTGGGGAAACTGCGCAAGCCATCAATCTGAGCGTCCAGTGCATTGACCAGCGGTTCACCAACACCAACCACCACCAGCGCATCCGTCAACTGCACCAGCGCATCAAGCGCAGCGGGCACGGCGGCCAGGGAATCCACGGCAAAAAACAGATGGCGTGCCTGCAACGGCACCGGTGCGGCAAGAATGCCCGGCTGGTACTGACTCATGTGAACTCCTTCAAGAAAGCCGCGCAGTTTACCCGCAGGCGTACAAGAAAGCGCGCAAGCCTTGCCATAGAGCCCTGTGTTGGGTGACTCTCTAGTCATGTTTTGCAACTATTCCAGGGGTAGCGACATGACCACCAGCAACCTGCTCGACGAGCTGTTTCCCGCCACCGCCAACGATATTCCCGAGCAATACCGCCTGGCCGCGCCCACTGAACAGCGTGATTACCTGGTCGATGGCCAGTTGCAGGTCTGGAACGGCCCATTGGCCCAAGTGCAAAGCCCGGTGCAGCTCGGTGAAAAACGCGTGCATATCGGCAGCACGCCGCTGCTGGATGCCGACACCGCCCTCACCGCCCTCGACGCCGCCGTGCGCGCCTACAACCGCGGCCAAGGCGAGTGGCCAACGATGCGCGTGGTAGAACGTATTCAGCACGTCGAAGCCTTTTTGCGCCGCATGCGGGAACAGCGCGACGCCGTGGTCAAGCTGCTGATGTGGGAAATCGGCAAGAACCTCAAGGACTCGCAGAAAGAGTTCGACCGCACCTGCGACTACATCACCGACACCATCAACGCCCTCAAGGAACTCGACCGACGCTCCAGTCGCTTCGAGCTGGAGCAAGACACCCTCGGCCAGATCCGCCGCGTCCCCCTGGGCGTGGCGTTGTGCATGGGCCCCTACAACTATCCGCTGAACGAAACCTTCACCACGCTGATCCCGGCGCTGATCATGGGCAACACGGTGGTGTTCAAACCCGCCAAGCTCGGCGTGCTGTTGATCCGCCCCTTGCTGGAAGCATTCCGTGACAGCTTCCCGGCCGGGGTGATCAACGTGATCTACGGCAGCGGCCGTGAGACAGTCAGCGCGCTGATGGCCAGCGGCAAGATCGACATCTTTGCGTTTATCGGCACCAACAAGGCCGCCAGCGACTTGAAGAAGCTGCACCCAAAACCACACCGTTTGCGCGCCGCCCTGGGCCTGGATGCAAAAAACCCGGGCATCGTGTTACCCGAGGTGGACCTGGACAACGCCGTGAGCGAAGCCGTCACCGGCTCGCTGTCGTTCAACGGCCAACGCTGCACCGCGTTGAAAATCCTCTTTGTGCATGAAGACGTGGTTGATAGCTTCATCGAGAAGTTCAACCAGAAACTGACCACCCTCAAACCCGGCATGCCGTGGGAAGACGGCGTGTCGCTGACGCCGCTGCCGGAAGCCGGCAAGGTCGACTACCTCAACGGCCTGGTGGCCGATGCCGCGCAACACGGCGCCCAGGTGGTGAACGCCCATGGCGGCGAAAGCCGCGGTTCGTTCTTCTACCCGGCGGTGCTGTACCCGGTGAACCCGCAGATGCGCGTATACCACGAAGAACAGTTCGGCCCGGTGGTGCCGATCGTGCCTTACCGTGATCTGGAGACCGTGATCGACTACGTGCTGGATTCGGATTTCGGCCAGCAACTGAGCATCTTCGGCACCAACCCCGAAGCCGTCGGCAAGCTGGTGGACACCTTCGCCAACCAGGTCGGCCGCATCAATATCAACGCCCAGTGCCAGCGCGGGCCGGACACGTTCCCCTTCAACGGGCGCAAAAACTCGGCCGAGGGCACACTGTCGGTGCATGACGCGTTGCGCGTGTTCTCGATCCGCACGCTGGTGGCGACCAAGTTCCAGGAGAGCAACAAGGCGTTGGTCAGCGATATCCTGAAAAACCGTGACTCCAGCTTCCTGACGACCGACTACATCTTCTAAACACACCGCTGGCCAGTCTTGTGTGAGGGCTGGCTTTTGTGGGAGCTGGCTTGCCTGCGATTGCATCACCCTGGTCTGACTGAAAGACCGAGGTGCCTGCATCGCAGGCAAGCCAGCTCCCACAGTTGACTGCACGCGTCCTGACTATTGAGGCCCCTTTACTCCCGATGAACCTGCCCCTCTTCGCCCGGCGCCTGCTGCGCCCGCTACTCGACCCCTACCGCCGCTATCGCCACGCCAAACTGATCCACGCCGTGCGCGTGTCCATCGGCTTGCTGGCGACGATCCTGCTGACCACCGGCATCAACCTGCCCCATGGCGAGTGGGCGTCGGTGACCATGCTGATCGTGATCGGCGGCTTGCAACACCACGGCAATATCGGCAAGAAAGCCGTCGAGCGCGCCTACGGCACCCTGATCGGTGCCAGTGTCGGCTTGCTGCTGGTGCTGCAACAGGCCTGGCTCGGCCAGCCGCTGCTGACCTACTTGCTGATGTCCGTGGTGTGCGGGTTCTTTTCCTATCACGCCATTGGCAAGGGTGGGTACATCGCGCTGCTGTCGGCGATCACCGTGTTTATCGTCGCAGGCCATGGGGACAATCCGGTGTCGGACGGCTTGTGGCGCACGGTGGATATCCTTATCGGTATCGTGCTGGCGTTGGCGTTCTCGTTCGCCCTGCCGCTGTATGCGGTGTATTCGTGGCGCTACAACCTGGCCAGTGCGTTGCGTGATTGTGCCGAGATTTATAGCCGAATCATCAGCGGGCGGTCAGTGACTGACGATGAGCATTTCAAACTGCTTAACCGCCTGAACGCGGCGATGTTGCAACTGCGCTCGCTGATGCCGTCGGTGTCCAAAGAAGTACGGATCTCCATGACCGAGTTGGACACGATCCAGCGCCATCTGCGCCTGTGCATCAGCACCCTGGAGATTCTTGGCAACACCCGGCCGGATCCCCGGGATGAACAGGCGATGGCGCGAATGCAGCTGATGTTGAAAGCCGAGCACCGGCAGATTCGGGTGCAGTTGGTGGGGATGGCGCGGGCGTTGAAGTCGGGGGTGACGGAGCGGTTGGAGCGGTCAGGCAATGCCGAGGGAGTTGAGTCAGCATTGAAAGGACCGCTGCGCAGTGCGCCGGACGGGTATCGGTTATTGACCTTTGAGTTGCTAGACAATATCAAGGCCATGCGCGAGCAATTGGCAAAGAAATCCAAACAATGGCGAATTTAAGCAACGCCACAACTCAACAATCAAAATTCACCTAGCACTGCGCAAACGCGGGCACAAGCTGTCAATATTGACAGTACACCAAGAACAAAATAAGTGATTTTATTGATAAGCCACTTCAACTTGAGGATACCGCGATGAAGCTGCCCAATAAACTCGCAGGATTAACATTATTTATCGGCACTGCACTTGCATTAGGCGCATGCACCCCCCAAAAAGAGCAGTGGACGTTTCCAGAGTACAACGGCCCACATACTGTCATCATGCCTGACCCCCCCTGCACTGCAGCAGGTTACTTCACGAGCAACACCCCCGGCAAATATTACAAATGTGAATACAATGGTAGCAGATGGTTAAAAACCTTATACTCTTGCCCACCAGGACAAAACTTCAACCAGGCCAAACGAAAATGTGAGTAATCACAATAACATTGCATGCCAATCACCTAACGCCACCTTTGTGGCGTTAGGTGATTTCTTTCGCAACATCGATACAACCCCAACTAACCAAAACTATCACTCTAAACAACCAAGCCCCGAGTTATCAATCGGAAGGGCGACGCCTATTCACATAGCCACCTAGCCACCGCCCTCCCCCTAAAAACTTACAGCCTCCATATCTTAATATTATCCAAGGAAAACCCGACGTTACCTCCAGCTGGAGAATTCAGAATATCAATGACAAACGCCGCCCCCACGGAACTATAAGGAGGAGAAAACCTCAAGGTCACTGGCGTCCATCCGCCTCCGCCAGTTGCCCCGCCAGAGCTATTCGAAAAAAGCACAAGACATCCGTTATTGGTTGAGCTCATGAAGTCAAACGTCAGCTCGTACGTCGCTCCCCAGGGCAGTACGCCGTAAGGAAATGTCTTTTTTAAACCGCATTGAAATTCGCCGCTGCCGACTCCATACCAATATAAATTCGGACCACTGCTAACGAGGTCGCCCGAGCTGCTTCTATTCACCCAACCTCCTCTTTGGGCATTTTGAAAGTCGACACTTTCAATGAGTCTTCGCGATTTAAGGCTGTAACTGGTCTGGGTAAATTCGACGGCATTCGCTCTGTGGGTACTGCCATCAAAGGTTACTGCAGCCCTCACAGTGATTTGCGCATTGTCGGCCAGCGCTTCAAACCAGGAACGTAAAGCAGGCTTGTTCACCAAACCACTCCCCGCTTCGGCTGAAGTAATCACCGCACCACTGGCACCCAGTACTTCCAACGGCGCCACGCCCGCACTGCTGCAAGTAATCCAGGCACGCTGGCCCATGTTACTCAGTGCCCACTTAGCCAGCGAGGCCAACGCGTTTCCGGTAAAGGCGCTAAGGTCCAGCGTCGAGCCACTGGCCAGCCCGTTGATCCGTGGCCCTGCCAGGCTGGCGGCCGGAATGGCGCTTACCCTGACCGTCTGAACCTGCGATGGAATCGGGTCCGCCACACCCTCCCGGTTTACCGAGTATTGCAACTGCACCGTGCTGTTCACACTGCGGTGCAGCACTTTGGCAGCGGTCAAGTTAAACACCTGCTGTCCGCCCGCAACGCCATCGAGGGGTGTATCATAGTGCGTGCCATCGGCATACATCCACTTCAGCGTGATGCGGTCCTTGTCACTCATTCCGACGTACTTAACGGTCACCGTCGTGTTGTACTCAATGGACAGTGGCGCAATAGTTACATCCTTACCGACATCCGTCGTGCCACCAATAAATGGATGCGGTAGGATACTTGGCAGCGCCTTCACAGTGTAATGCCGCTCGCGAAGCAGCACCGCGTTGGCTTTGCTACTCCCCCGATCAAAACTGACCCAGGACTTGATTCCCAATATTGAGCCCTCTTTGAGTTTACGCAACTCGTCCACGGGGGTTGGCGGAGAAATGCCTTCTCTCTCACCATTCTCAGTCACCAGATTGTTGGTGTAAGTGGCCTCAAAGTAGGGCGCTTCTGGACTGGCATATGTGCCGGTGTATTCCAGCCAAATGCGCTGGTAGCGATTGATGAACGGCCAGACATTGATCATCGTGCGTTCGGTGCCGTTCAATTTTGCAATTTCCAGCAGCGGCACATCTCCAATGCCCTCGATAGTCGGGATGGGCAGCGTTGTTAGATTGAGCAACAACAGGTCCAGAATAGGCGATGGCGTTTCCCGCCCGCTTCGCAACAAGAAGTACTGCACGCTGATCTGTTGGCCAAATGGCGCAATATTGGCACCCACCACTTGCGGAGGGACGGTGTAGTCCACCACTTGCGCGGCGTTACCGTCCTTGGTTTCACAGTAACTGCCGATATCGGGAATGCCTTTCCAGCAAGCTCTGATACGATCGGACAGACGCATCTGTGGGAAAGTGACACGAATGGTTGCACCCGCCGTGACCGCTTCCGGTGTCAAGTGGGCAGGATTTTTCGAGGCTTCAACGACGTCCGGCATCAACAAATTAAAGGCTTCGCCGACAGTCACTTCGAGTGTGTCAGAGTGCAGCGTACGGCTACCATTTGCGGGTATAAGCGAATAGCTCAGACGAATGAGGCCATCAACGTTCACATCGGCGTAGTGCCGGTCCAGTGAAAATAAAACCGGTCGACCCGCTGTCGCTCCGCCGAGAGGGATTTCACCGTTAGTACTGCCGGTCGGGGCAGTTCCTATCAGGCGCCATTGAAAGAGGTCGCCTGGGAAGGTCCTGAGGTAGGGCAGTGTGATATCGAGCTGACCAAACAGATCGCGCGGGTCCAGGTTGTCGTTTTCATCGACCCTATCGATTTCCGGCCGTGGCATTTCAGGTATACGAGGGCCGAACTCCACAAACGTCGATTCGGACTCGCGAACGGTCTGTGTGCCCGCCCCCAACAGCCGGATTACACCATCGTCGACCTTATAGAAAGTCCTCACAGGGCCCAATCCAATGAACCGCGAAAAGATGGCGTTAGCGACCGTGCGGAAACGCGTTGGCGGCGGTGGAGCGCCAGCGATGTGAGAGACTTCGTAGGAGACAATCCCCCCGCCCGGCAAGAAAGCCTCCATACATAGGGTAACAAGATTGTTGGGGTCGTAGGGGCTGTAGGCCGGGTTGGGATACTCAATGGTGATGTAAGGCTCGCTGGGGTCTACCACTCCCCCCAAAGCCTCCACCACATTGACTGCCGGCATATTCGCAATCGTGCCGGAGATCAGGACCGTCAACGACTGGGAGGTGGCTAATGATGTACCCAATGGGAAATCCAGCCGCCAGGTAATCTTCATCGAGCCCTGGACCAACTGTTTGATAATGTCCTCATCTACATTGAAAAAACTGGACCGGCCCGGATTAACCAAGGCATCGGGCAATTCCACTGTCAAGGTGGAACTATCGGCGCGGGTACCGCTCAACGTCACTACGATACGAGCGCCCGCAGGCGTCAGGCTTCCATCTGGCAGCCGACGAGGAGCAACAACCTCAACCCGGAAATTGCTTCCCGCCTCTTCGTCATAGTTGACTGTTGTCGCGTCCATGAAATTGACTTGGAAGTACGCGCGTTCAAGCAGGCTCGGATCTAGCTCGGCTAGCAGGTTCACAGGTTGAGAATAGTGTTCAACATGCCCCGAGCGATTTTCAACCTCATCAAAAACCTGATAGCGGATAGGTATCAGCCCGCTGCCGGTACCAATGATCGCAGGGCCGACTTCCACCTCAATCGGTTTCACGCCTGAAGCGTGATCGTCGTCGAGCTCAAATATCACCAGCTGCAAGATTGTGTCCCAGTACAGATACACCTTATCGCGCACACGTTTGCCGGGGTAATCGATGGTCAGCTTCACGCCCAGCGCCGCACGCTCTGGCGTCAAGACTGCATCAGGGCCTGCCAGGTCAGCAGGCAAACTCATCTGCAGTTTATCGTGGTAGCCCAGTCCAGGCTGCTCGTCGAGACCTGGCCTTTCCACCTTGGCGAAAACAGTCAGATTGTCCGAAGTGCTAGGGGTGCCGGGGCCATTTCGCACGACACGTGAAAACACCGGATATGTAAAATCTCGCGGAAACCGCTCTTCCTCTATGACAAGCCGGAAAAAGCTATTGGTTTCCTCGCCGGACCTGACAAAGTCCGACGCCAGTGGGATGACGCTATTCCCCGCATAAAACTCAAAAGTATCGCCGATGCCTAATCCGGTCCACCGGGAGAGCGTGACGAGCAAATAGGGCTGAAGATGGCGTGCGCCAAGGCCTATATCGGCCCCCACTACACCTAACACCGGGTTGGAAAAAATCGGTGGATCCAGATCATTGACGCGCGTGGAAGGCTGAGAGCAAACAGGCAGATGCGAATGCACCACTGGTTTTTTAGACATGGTCGAACTCCTTGAACGGGTGCCTTCACGGCCACGGGACAAGGAAATCAGACTCCTGGAGAACCTTAGCGTCTACCTGTCAGAATTGACAGTCACGACGAGTGGTACTGCATTGCGTGGTCACTTTGAGAAAGCGGTATCGGTGTTTTCCGTGTGGGCTCACATCTTTCCCTACATATTTTTCACGTTTTATTCACATCCACAGTCGTAGTGTGAAGCCTCATCCGTTACAAATGTTGCATATCAAGCCCGCCGCCCCAGCGGGCTTTTTTTTGCCTCGGATTTGCCTTAACGCGAAGCCTTGGCGGCAGGCGCCGCGGCTTGTTCACGAATCGCGCGCTGGGTATCCAGCACCCGCGCCAACGCGGTTTCCGCCTCAGGGCTCTGCTGCGGCACGCGAATCGCCGCCGACACCAGGGTGATCAACTTGGCCATCACCTCGGCATCCGTCGCCGGGCGGCCCAGGCTCATGGAGTTCATCAGCAGGCGCAGTTCGGTACCGGCCATCACCCCGGAAATCGCCTTGAGGGCAAACTGCAGGCGTACGCCCAGTTCGTTGCGCGGCAAGTCCGGCAGGGCCAGGGCGAAGGCCTCGAAGAAGCGCTGGAACACCGGCTGGTAATGCACCTTGAGGTATTCCTGGATGAACGGCGAGGTGTCGCTGTAGACGCGGCCGAGAAAGCGGATGAAGGAACGCCCTTCCCCGCTGGCGCTTGCCGGGTCACTGCGCTCCAGGCCCATGGCCGGGGCGAACAGCACGCCCAGCAAGGTGTCGCAGTCGAGGGGGCCGTCGGATTCGGCTTCACAACGCGCCAGCAATTCCAGGCGCTGCTCGTTGAGCGGTTCCAGGCGCTGCATCAGCAGGGTTTTCATCAGGGAATCCTTGTCCCCGAAGTGGTAGTTCACCGCCGCCAGGTTGACCTGGGCGCGCTCGGTAATCTGCCGCAACAAAACCGCGTCGTATCCGTACTTGATGAAGAGGGCCTCAGTCGCATCCAGCAATCGAGTTTTGGTAACGTTTGGAGCGCTGAGTTTCTTCGCGACCATAAGAGTTCCACGGCGGAAATATTGTTTTAAAAAATAATTTGATTTTTTATACCGGGGCCGCTGGCCGAAAGCAAGTAGTGACACACCGCCATATCATGCAAAGCCCTTGTGGATAGGCTTGTGACGGCTACTCAGAGGTTTTTTTCAGGCCCGGAATGCCCTTCAGATGAATCGTTTCAAAGGGTAAAAACGCTCTACATCGATGGCTGGCGGAGCAGGTTGAACGCAGTTACTATTCAAACAATATTTTAAAAACAAGAACTAAAACCAGTCCGTGACGCGCACCGGGCAGCTCCCGAACTTGTTACAAGGCTTTACCAGGGGGCATGACGGCAGCGGCGAGACTGAAGGCGTAGTCATGATGACAGATACCCCCGCGCACCCAGGCTTGATCTCCCTGCAAGGCATCGGCAAGCGCTATCAGCTGGCCGGGCAACACCTGTCCATTCTCAATGACGTCAGCCTGGCCATCGCCCGGGGTGACAGCTGCGGCATCCTCGGCGCCTCCGGTTCCGGCAAAAGCACCCTGCTCAATATCCTTGGCCTGCTGGACTTGCCCAACTGCGGCCAGTACCACTTCGCGGGGCACGATATCTTCAGCGCCAGCCCCGATGAGCTGGCGGCGATCCGCAACCAGCAGATCGGCTTTGTGTTCCAGAGCTTCAACCTGCTACCGCGCCTCAGTGCACTGGACAACGTCGCCCTGCCCCTCAGTTATCGCGGCATCTCCCGCCATGAATCGGTAGAGCAAGCCCAGCGCATGCTCGAACAAGTCGGCCTGGGCGAACGCGCCCACCACCGCCCCGCCGACCTCTCCGGCGGCCAGCGCCAACGCGTCGCCATTGCCCGTGCGCTGGTGGGCAACCCCTCGGTGATCCTCGCCGACGAACCCACCGGCAACCTCGACAGCAGCACCGCCCAGGACATCATGGACCTGCTCCTGGCCCTCAACCGCGAACAGCACGTGACCCTGATCATCGTCACCCACGATGCGCAGATCGCCGCGCGCCTGGACCGCAAGATCCTCGTGCGCAACGGCGTGGTGCAAGAGGCCCCGCGCCCATGAGCCTGCGGGTCGAGCAGAGCCTGAGCCAACTGCTGCATGAAGCGTTCGTCAGCCTGCGCACCCTCGGCAAACGCTCGGTGCTGGCGCTGCTGGGCATCGTCATCGGCAGCTCCTCGGTGGTGGCGCTGATCAACATCGGCCACAACGCGGCGGTGGACGCCGCGTTGATCTTCAAGGACATGGGCACCGACACCCTGGTCGCGCAGTTCCCGGCCAAGGTCGGCAGCAGCCGCCCCATGCGCACGCACCTGGACCTCGACGCCGTGCGCCAGGCCGTGCCGGGCATCGCCCATATCGGCGCGCTCAGCCTGTTCAGCGGGCCCGTGGTGTTCCATGGCCGTACCGCCAACGCCAACCTTGTCGGCAGCACGCCGGACATCCAGGACGCCATGCGCCTGAGCCTGCGCAAAGGTCGCTTCCTCTCGGACTTCGATGCCAACGAAACCTTCGCCGTGATCGGCGGCCAACTCGCCCAAACCCTGAGTACACCCGGCGACCCGCTGAAACTGGGGGAACGGCTGCGCATCAACGACTATCTGTTCCTCATCGTCGGCATCCTGCACAGCCAGCCCCGCGCGCTGTTGATGCCGGTGCAGAGCGACGAATCGTTGTTTATTCCCGCCGCAGGCATGCAACGCATCTACGCCAACCCGCAAATCGGCAATGTGGTGATCCGCGCCGCCCCCGGCCAGGACATGGAGGCCATGGCCAAAGCCGCCAGCGCCGTCCTGCAACGCCAACTCACCGACCACACCGTGGACATCCAGGTGCCCCAGCAAATGATCGACGGCATGACCCGGCAAAGCCGCACCTTCGCCTACCTGCTGCTGGCCCTCGGCGCGATTTCCCTGGTGGGTGGCGGCGTCGGCGTGATGAACGTGATGTTGATGAACGTCTCGGAGCGGCGCCGCGAGATCGGCATTCGCATGGCCCTCGGCGCGCGCCAGCGGGATATCCGCAACCTGTTCCTGCTGGAAGCCGTGACCCTCACCGCCGTCGGTGCCGCCTGCGGCGCGGTACTCGGCATCACCGCCGCCTGGCTCTATGCCTGGCTGTCGGGCTGGGCGTTCACCCTCGCCGTCGCCGCCCTGCCCCTCGGGGTCGGCAGCACGCTGCTGGTGGGGCTGTTCTTCGGCATCTACCCAGCGGTCTCGGCGTCCCGGTTGCAGCCGGTGGAGGCCTTGCGTGATGAATAAAGGCCTGCTGTTCCTGGCGCTGCTGAGCCTGCCGTGCGCGGCCGCCGACATCGTGATCAACCCTTCGGCGCCCAGCAGCAGCCGCAGTGTCTCGCTGAACGCCCAGGTGACTAGTGTGACCCTCGGCGACGCGGTGTACCTGGGCCTGCGCAACAACCCGGCGATCCGCAGCGCGTACCTGCAACGGGTGGCGCAGAAGTTCGACCTGCGCGTTGCCGAAGATACGTTCAACCCCAAGCTCACCCTCAACAGCTACTACCGCGGCACCCGTGGCAGCGCCGACAACGCGCGCAACGCCAACCTGGCGCCGACCACCAGCTTGCTCAGCGAATACGGCACGCGCCTGAGCATGGGCTGGACCCAACAACTGAACACCGCCGACCGTGCCGGCCGCTACCGCAGCGACGGCCTCGACCTGGCGATCATCCAGCCGCTGATGCGCGGCGCCGGCTGGGACGCCACCACCGCGCCGCTGCGCCTGTCGCGCCTGGCGGAACAGGCCAACCGCCTCAACCTCAAGGCCACCGTGGCGCAAACCATCAGCCAGGTCATCGCCACCTACCGCGAACTGCTGCGCGCCCAGGAACAACTGAGCATCGTGCAGGACGCCCTGAAACGCTCCGGCACCTTGCTGGAGGTGAACAAGGCACTGATCGCCGCCGGGCGCATGGCCGAGTTTGAAATCGTGCAGACCGAAGCCGATATCGCCACCCAACAACTGGGCGTCGAAGAAGCCCAGAACCAGCTCGACAGCAGCCGCCTGGCCCTGCTGCGCCTGCTCGCCCTGGACCTGGCCACACCGATTCGCGCCACCGAAGCCCTGGAGGCCAAGCCCATGCAGATCGACAAACGCCAAGCCTTCAACCTGGCGCAGAACCAGCAACCGGAATACCTCGCCGCCCTGCTCGGCAGCCAGCAGGCCGACCTCAACCTGGTGATCGCCAAGGACTCCGGGCGCTGGCAAGTGGACCTGGTGGCCGGCGCGAACCAACTGCGCGACACCTACAACAATGACAACGGCAGCGGCAACAACCGCACCTGGAACAGCTACGCCGGCGTGCAGGTGCAGATCCCCATTGGCGACATCAGCACGCGCCAGGCCGAAGTGCGCGCGCGGGTGAATGTGCAGGACCAGGAGATCCGCATCACCGACGCGCGCCAGGAACTGGAACGCAACGTCAACGATGTGGTGCGCGACCTCGGCACGCGCTGGCGCCAATATGAAATCTCCCAGCGCGCGGTGGAACTGTCGCGACGCAAGATCGACATCGAACGGGAAAAACTCAGCGCCGGGCGCTCCACCAACTTCCAGGTGCTGAGTTTCGAGAGCGATTTGCGCAACGCCGAAAACGCCCAGCTCAACGCGCTGATCGCTTATCTGAACGCCCAGACCCAGCTCGACTTGACCCTGGGCATGACGCTGGAAAGTTGGGAAATCGCCCTCAATGACTACTAATCGCAAACGCCTGATCGGTGCGCTGTTGATCCTGCTGGTGGCCGTCGCCGGGTTCGCCCTGCGCAGCCCGGCCCAAAGCCCCGCCGCTACCGAACAGTGGCTGGCGGTGCAGCCCGACGCGCTGGTGCACCAGATCGGTCTGGTGGGCAAGATCGAGCCCGACACCACCATCACCCTCACCGCACCGTTCGACGGCAATGTGCAGGCCAACCTGGTGGAGCAAGGCCAGCGTGTCGAGGCCGGCCAGGTGCTGTTGCGCATGGACCCGGCCACCCTGGAAGTGCAACTGCGCGACGCCCTTTCCGCCCAGCTCAAGGCACGGCGCACCGTGCAAGAGATGCAGGATTGGGCCAACGGCCCCGCCGTCAGCCGCGCCCGCCGCAGCCTGCGCACCGCCGAGATGAGCGCTGGCAACACCCAGCGCAAGCTCACCGAAAGCGAAACCCTGTTTCAGCGCGGCATCATCCCGCGCAACGAATTGGACGACCTCAAGCAACAGACCCAACAGCAGCAACTGGACCTCGCTTCGGCGCGCAGCGAACTGCAACAGGCCATCGCCCAAGGCCAGGGCGAATACCGGCAGATCGCCGAGATGGAACTGACCAACGCCACGGTCAAGTACGACGCCCTGCGCCAACTGCTGGAAGGCCGCGAGGTCAAGGCACCGTTCTCCGGCATCGTCGTACCGGCCCCCGGCGCCAACACCCCGCAAGCCAGCGCGAACAGCAACGCCCCGGTGCAGGCGGGCAGCAAGGTCAGCCAGGGCCAGGTACTGTTTGGCCTGGCGAATATCGAGCGACTGAAAATCGTCACCAAGGTCTCGGAGCTGGACATCAACCGACTGCATCAAGGCCAGGCGGTGGAAGTGCTGGGGGACGGCTTTGACGGCGAACGGCTCAACGGTTCGGTGAGTGTGGTCAGCGGCTTGGCGATGACCAGCGACAGCCAGGGCAGTGCACAGTTTCCAGTGACGCTGTCGATTCCCCAACTCACGCCACAGCAGTTGCAGCGGGTACGGCTGGGGATGAGTGCGCGGTTGACCATCGTGACCTACAACAATGCGCAGGCGATGGTAGTGCCGGCGCAAGCGATCAGCGCTGGCGAGGTGGAGTATCGGCAGGCGATGGACAAACCGGTGGAGCGGGTCAAGGTCACGACAGGGCAAGCAACACCGCAGGGGGTTGAGGTGTTTGGCCTCAAGCCTGGCTTCGTGAAGATCTCAAATTAAATGCAAATCCAACTGTGGGATCGGGCTTGTGTGGGAGCGGGCTTGCTCGCGAATGCGGTGTGTCAGTCAAAGATATATTCACTGATCCACCGCATTCGCGAGCAAGCCCGCTCCCACACAAGCTCCACTCCACATTCAGATCTCTGCCAGCTTCAGGGCCAGTGCTTTTGCCTGGAGCGCCACATCGGTGACCGCCGTACTCTCCCACCAAAGCCCCCGCAACGGCGGGCCCATGGCATACAACCGCTGGCTGACCCGCCCCTGCGCATCCACCACCGCCCCACTGGCATCAGCGGCAATCCCCAACGCCAACGGCCCTGGCTGGATCAACCCACGCTTGAGCAACTGCTGCGGCAATGGCCGAGCCACACGGCGCCAGTCGTATTCGATGCCGCTGGAGTTGATCAGCGCAGCCCCCGACACCCGCGTGATCGCCTGCTCGCCGCGATGACGCAAGCGAATGTTCACGCCGTCCACCGACGGTTCCAAGCCTTTGAACGACGCCGCCCGAATGCGCAACCGCCCTGCTTCATGCAACCGCGCCACCAACTGCGCACTCAACGGCGGTGAGCGGTGGTGATGGCTCTCCCACCAGGGCCGCACATGCCTTACAAACTGGCGTTTCTCCCGTTCGCTGGCCTGGCTCCACAGCCGACCGATATGTGCGCGCACGGTGTCCAGCGGCGCCTGCCAATCAATGCCCTGCGCCTGCGCCAGCCGGCACTGGCGACGCACTTCGCGCAGCAGTTGCCGAGGGCTGCGCAGGCTGTGGTCCTCGGCGAGAAAATCCACCCAACCCGGCGGCTGCCGACGCACATGGGGCAACAAGCCATGGCGTGAAAAAATCTCGATAGGCCCACGATGGCCGGCCTGTTCCAGCGAGACCACGGCATCGACCATGGTCAGCCCGGAACCGATGATCAGCACCGTGGCCTGCGGGTCAATCTGCGTCATGGTCTGCACGTCCCAGGGATCGACCGCCGCTGCATTCAAGCCACTGGACTCGGTCTGCGGCGTGCGCGCCGCCGGGAACATGCCGGTGGCCAATACCGCAAAGGCGCCGCGCAGTTGTTGGCCATCAGCGAGGGTCAACAACGCGCCGTCGTCCTCCACTTGCAGATCCACCCCTTCGCCGCGCACATGCTCGACCGTGGACGCCGACAACGCCTTGGCCTCGGCCAGTCGCTGCTGCGCATACAGGCCAAAAATCCCGCGCGGCGGGAACAGTTCGCTGATCGGCACGTGTTGCTGGTCCGACTCCGGCCAGCCGCCGGCGCCGATGTAGGCGGTGAGCCATTGGGTCAGGTCGTCGGCGTTGTCCGGGTCGACGCTCATGCGGGCGGCGTTGCCGTTCAACGTGTGGCCCAGCTCAACCGCGCTATAGGCCTCGCCACGGCCAAGCTCGGCGCGCGGTTCGATCACCAGGATCTGCCGCTGGCCCGGCAACCGCAGCAGCTGCACCGCGAGCATCGTGCCGCTTAGCCCGCCGCCGATGATCAGGACATCAGCGTTGCGGATGGATTCAGTCATGCCTGTTCGCCTTTACTGTTTACCCAGATAAATGTCATGCAAATCGCCCCGCGCCAACAGCTCGGCGGCGCTGCCACTCAAGGCCACGCGGCCAGTATCCAGCACGTAGCCGTGGGACGCATAGGTCAGCGCGACGTTGATGTTCTGCTCGGCGATCAGGAAGCTCACCTGCTGTTCGCGGTTGAGCTGGGCGATGATCGCAAAGATCTCCTGCACGATCATAGGCGCCAAACCCATCGACGGCTCATCAAGCAGTACCAAAGTAGGACGAGTCATCAGTGCGCGGCCAATGGCGACCATTTGCTGCTCGCCGCCCGACGTCAGCCCGGCGCGGGTGTGGCGCTTGGTCTTCAGCCGGGGGAACCAGCTGTAGACTCGCTCCAGGTCCTGCTCCATGTCCTTGCGGCTCAGGCGCCGCACAAAGCCGCCGCTGCGCAGGTTGTCTTCCACCGTCAGTTGGCCAAACACATGGCGGCCTTCCAGCACGTGGACCATGCCCTGGCGCACGCGCTGGCTGGGGTCGATCCCGGCCAGGTCACGCCCGCCGTACTCGATCCGGCCACGGCTGACCTCGGCCCGCTCGGCGCGCACCAGCCCGGAGATCGCCTTGAGCGTAGTGCTCTTGCCGGCGCCATTGGCGCCGAGCAAGGCGACGATGGCACCCTTGGGCACCTGCAACGAAACCCCGGCCACCGCCAGGATCGCACCGTCGTAGATCACTTCGATATCGTTGACCGTCAGCAACGACGGGCTGGCGGATTCAGCGGCGGGCTGGCTCATGGTTTATTCATCCCCGGTGCAGGTACGCGGCGTCAGGCCTTTTTCCTTGGCGAAGGCCGCGGACTTTTCATCGATCAGCGGGCGCAACAGCGCGCGGTCGGCAGGAATCCACTCGCTGACCAGCGTCCAGTTGGCGCCGTCCCATTGCTGAACGCGCGCCGAGCCGCCGCCTTCGTGGTCACGGCACGACAGCTTGAGGTTTTGCATCAGGCCCAGGTAACCCATGTCCTTGAGGCGCGCGTCGTCGATGTTCAGGTGTTCCAGGCCCCAGCGGCCTTCTTCGCCATTGAGTGGGCGTTTGCCGAACTTGGCCTGGCCGGTGCGGATCGCTTCCACCGCCACGGCGGCGTTCACCAGGCCGGAGTTGTAGTAGACGCTGCCGAAGTTTTTCAGGTCCTTGAGGTCGCTGTGGCCCTTGTCGAGGATGTATTGCTTGAGACGTTTATGGATCTCGAAATCGGCGCCGGCCGGGTATGGCGTCAGCGCCAGGTAGCCTTTGGCGGCAGCACCGGCGGGCAATACGTCTTCGCTGGAGCTGGCCCAGATGTCGCCGATGATATGGTCCACCGGGAAGCCAAAGCGCGCGGCGGTCTTCACCGCCACCGGCGTCGATACGCCCCAGGTGCGCAGGAACACCCAGTCCGGGTTGGCCTGGCGCACCTGGCGCCATTGTGCCGATTGCTCGTTGCCCGGATCGGCTACCGGGATCTGGATATTTTCAAAGCCGTATTTTTCCGCCAGCAACTTCAGCGGGCCGAGGGTTTCGCGACCGTAGGCCGAGTCGTGGTAGACCGTGGCAATCTTCTTGCCCTTGAGCTTGTCGAACCCGCCCTCACGCTGGGCGATGTAGTTCACCAGGGTCGAGGCCTCACTATAGAAGGTCAGCATCACCGGGAAGTTGTACGGGAACACCGTGCCGTCGGTGGCTTCGGTGCGCCCGTAACCGAGGGTGATCAGCGGGATCTTGTCCACTTCCGCGCGCTCGCTCAGGGCATACGCCGCCGGTGCGCCGTTGGGCTGGTACACCGCGACCGGCGCGCCGTCCAGGCCATTCTTGAAGCGCTCGTAGCACTCGATGCCCTTCTCCGCCGTCCACTCGGTCTCGCACTCCTGCCAGACCAATTTGACGCCGTTGATACCGCCTTCGACCTCGTTGATATAACGCAGGTAGTCGATCATCCCGGCCCACACCTGCACACCGCTGGAGGCGTAGGCGCCGACGCGGTAGGTGGCCAGGGGAATGAATTGTTGGTCCGGCGAGGCGATTGCCTGAGGCACAGCGCCGGCCAGGGTGGCCAGCGCAAACGCAGCGCCGACCAGGGAACGTTTCAAGGATGCACGCATGGAAGATTCTCTTGGGAAGTTAGAAACGCAGCGGCCACTGCCGCACACGGTCACGCAGGTTGTGCAACAAGCGGATCAAGCCCTCGGGTTCCTTGATCAGGAACACGATGATCAACACGCCAAAGATGATTTTCTGCAGGTTCTGCAACTGCCCCGCATCCACCGAGCCGCCGAACAGCGCCTGCCCGGCATGGCTGAGGAAAATCGGCAGCAAACTGATAAACGCCGCGCCGACAAAGTTGCCGGCGATGCTGCCCATGCCACCGATAATGATGATGAACAGGATCTGGAATGAGCGATTGATATCAAAGCTGCTGGCGCTGGCCGTGCCCAGGTAGGCAAAGGCCCACAACGCTCCGGCTATCCCCAGGTAGAACGAGCTGACCGCAAACGCCAGGCGCTTGTAGCGCACCACCGGGATGCCGACCACGGCGGCGGCGGTGTCCATGTCGCGGATCGCCATCCAGTTGCGCCCGACCTGGCTGCGCACCAGGTTGATCGCGGTCCAGGTCAGCAGCAGCACCGTGACCAGCGTCAGCAGGTAGCGGCCCAGCGGCGTGTTGAGGTCATGGCCGAACAGCGAAAGCTTCGGCGCAGAGATGGTCCCGGAGGAACCGTAGTTGTAGAACCAGGGGAATTTGACGAACAACCACTCCAGGAAAAACTGCGCAGCCAGCGTGGTGACCATCAGGTAAAAACCTTTGATCCGCGAACTGGGCAAGCCGAACAGCAGCCCGACCAGCGCGCTGATAATCCCGCCACCCAGCAGTGCCACCGGCAAGCCCAGCTCCGGCAGGCGCAGCAAAAACCCATAGGTGGCAAACGCGCCGACGGCCATGAACCCGGCCGCGCCCACCGAGGTTTGCCCGGTGTAGCCGGTCAACAGGTTCAAACCGAGCCCGGCCAGGGACAGCACCAGGAACGGGATCAAAATCGCGTTCAGCCAATAGTCATTGCCCCACAGCGGCACCACGATAAACCCCAGCGCCAACAGGCCCAGCAGGCCCCACGGGATACGCCGCTGGATCAACAACAAGGGCGCGGTTTCTTGCGCAACAGGAATCGACATGGTTTCAGACTCGCTCGATGGCGCGCTCGCCGAACAGGCCGGCGGGACGGATATACAGGAAGGCCAAGGCCAATACGTAGGCGAACCACGGCGTGATGCCGCCGCCGATCAGCGGGCCGATATACACCTCGGCAAGGTTCTCCGCCGCGCCGACAATCAGCCCGCCGACAATCGCCCCGCCAATCGAGGTAAAGCCGCCGATGATCAGCACCGGCAAGGCTTTGAGCACCACCAGCGACAGCGAGAACTGCACGCCCTGGCGCGCGCCCCACAGCAGCCCGGCGACCAACCCGACAATCCCGGCCACCGCCCAGACGATCTGCCAGATGCGGTTGAGGTTGATGCCGATGGACAGCGCCGCCGTGGTGTCATCCGCCACCGCCCGCAGCGACACACCGATGCGGGTCTTGTTGAACAGCAGCGCCAGCACCGTTACCAGCACCACCGCGGCGGCGGCGGCGATCAGGTCGAACTGGCTGAGCATCAGCGGGCCGACAAACAGCGGCACGTCGTCGATACCCAAATCCAACGCGCGCACCTGCGAGCCCATCAAGCCTTGGGCGAGGCCTTCGATAATGAAGGACAGGCCCAGCGTGGCCATGAACAAGGTGATCTGCGAACGGTTCACCAACGGTCGCAGCACCAGGCGTTCGATCAGTAGCGCGCCGACGATCATCACCAGTACCGTCAACAACAACGCCAGGGCAAACGGCACGCCTTGGTCGTGCAGGCTGACAAAGGTCAGCGCGGCGAACAGCAGCATCGCGCCCTGGGCAAAATTGAACACGCCGCTGGCCTTGTAGATCAGCACAAAGCCGATGGCGACTAGCGAATACATGGTGCCGGCGAGCAGGCCACCGAGCAGGGTTTCGAAGAAGAAGGTCATCAGTGCGCCACTCCCAGGTACGCCGCGATCACGTCGGGATTGGCTTGCACTTCGGCAGGCGTGCCGTCGCCGACCTTGCGTCCGTAGTCGAGCACCACCACATGGTGGGACAGGCCCATCACCACGCCGATATCGTGTTCGATCAACACCACGGTGGTGCCCAGGTCGCGGTTGACGTCGGCGACGAAGCGCGCCATTTCCTGTTTTTCCTCGGCGTTCATCCCGGCCATGGGCTCATCCAGCAGCAGCAGGCTGGGCCCGGCGATCAAGGCGCGGCCCAACTCCACGCGTTTTTGCAGGCCGTAGGACAGGTTGCCCACCAGCACATCGCGGTGCGCTTGCAGCTCCAGGAATTCGAGAATGCCCTGGGCGCGCACGCGAAAGGCGTCGGCCTCAAGGCGCGCGCGGGGCAAGCCGAGGGCTTGTTCGATAAACGTACTGCGCTGATGCCGCGACAGGCCGGTGAGGATGTTGTCGAGCACGCTCATTTTCTTGAACAGCGCGTTGTTCTGGAACGTGCGGCCGATGCCCCGACGCGCCGCGCCCAGCGGGTCGATGCGGTGAAAGTGTTGGTCTTCGAAGACGATCTCGCCGGCGTCGAAGCGGTACACGCCGTTGAGCACATTGAGCAACGAACTCTTGCCCGCGCCGTTGGGCCCGATCAGCGCGCAGATCTCGCCGCGCGCCACGTCGAAGGACAAGGCATTGATCGCCTTGACCCCCTTGAACGACAGCGAGATATCCCGCACCTGGAGAATGGCTTGGCTCATGCGATGTCCCGTTTGAATTCGGCCAGCCACACCGGTGATGACGTGGCTTTGAGGGGTTGCCAGATATAGGCCAGGCGTTGGAAGCCGAGCAGTTTGCGTACGCGGTTTTTCAGCACGCGCCGCAGGCCGCTTTGCGGGTGGGCGATGGCCCAGTCGCACAGGCGTCGGCGCCAGGTACCGTGGGGGGCGAGGCGGCTTTCGATTTCATCGGCCAGGTGTTGCAGGCGTTCGGCAGACAACAGCAAGCCGGTGGGCGCGACTTCGCGGCGATCCCGCGACGCCGAGGCCAGGCTTTCCGGGAAAGCCAGGCCGTGACCGGTGTTGAGCCATTGCTCCAGCAATACCGCCAGGCCGCCCTGCCAGTGGGTGCCCTCTTCGCTCCATAAGGCGGTTTCGCCGGCCGGTTGCCACCAGCGTGCGAGGTGTTGCGCGGGATCGACCGGGCCTAGCAGCTGGGCGAAATCCAGCGGATTGGCGGACGCCCAGTGCCGTTGCTGACGGCCTTGCACATAAGAATGGCTGGGGCGGATACGCCACAGTTGCTGCTGCACCGCCTCCGGCTCGAGGTCATCGGCCAGGGTCAGTACCTGCCCGCCGACGGCTTCGGCGGCCAGGGCCAACAGCAACAGGTTCGGCTCAAACGCACCGCTCAAGGCCAAGCGCGACTGCTGGCTGAAGCCCTGCTGGCGCAAACCATCGGCCAGGCGTTCGACGTCACGCAAGGCGTCGATCCAGCGCCACGCATACCACTGGCCCTGGCGCTTGTGGCGCAGGGCGGTGTGCAGCGGGGTGATCTGCGCCCAGTGGTGCAGTTGCTCGAGGGCCTTGGGCAGGTTGCCGAGCTGTTCGGCAGGCCATTCCACGGCCTGCGGGCGTTTTAGTTCGTGCACGCTCATAGGGGTAATGCTCCTATTAGGTGATTAAGCGTGCGGTGGTCCGCTGGCCGAAATAGATCAAACAATGAAGATCAAATGTGGGAGCTGGCTTGCCTGCGATTGCAGGCTGTCAGTCGATGCATTTGTAGCTGACCCACCGCTATCGCAGGCAAGCCAGCTCCCACAGGGATCGAAGTGTGTCTGTTAGAGGGTGGTGGCTTTGAGGTCGCGGTAGCTGGCGCCGGGGTGATTGGCGCCCAACCGCGCCCCGTCGCCAAACAACTTCTCGCGCAACGTACCCTGGGCATACTCGGTCTTGTACACCCCGCGCTTCTGCAACTCCGGCACCAGCAATTCCACCGCGTCGATAAAGGTCTCGTGGGTCAGTGCATACGCCAGGTTGAAGCCGTCTACATCAGTCTCTTCGACCCACTCCTGCAACAGGTCCGCCACGGTCTCAGGGCCGCCGACGAACAGCGGGCCAAAGCCACCAATACCCACCCAGTCGGCCAGTTCATTGGGTGTCCACACCTTGTTCGGATCCGCCGTGGAAAACGCTTCCACCGCCGACTGAATCGCATTGGTGTGCACATGCTTGAGCGGTTCATCCGGCTTGAACTGGCTGAAATCAATACCGGTCCAGCCGGAGATCAGCGCCATCGCGCCTTCGTAGCTGACGTAGGATTTGTACTCATCAAACTTGGCCTTGGCCTTCGCGTCTGTCTCGCCGACGATCACCGTTTGCAAGTTGAAGATCAGGATCTTCTTCGGATCGCGTCCGGCCTCGGCCGCACGGCGGCGGATGTCGGCGACGGTTTTTTTCAGCAGCACCTTGGACGGTGCAGCGACAAACACGCATTCGGCCTGCTCGGCGGCGAACTGCTTGCCACGGCTGGATGCGCCCGCCTGGTACAGCACTGGCGTGCGCTGAGGTGACGGCTCGCACAGATGAATACCGGGCACCTGGAAGTGCTTACCGACGTGACGGATCTCATGGATTTTGCTCGGGTCGCTGAAGATGCGGCGTTCACGGTCACGCAGTACGGCACCCTCCTCCCAACTGCCTTCCCAGAGTTTGTAGCAAACCTGCAGGTATTCTTCGGCGTAGTCGTAGCGCGCGTCGTGTTCGGTCTGGGCTTTCTGGCCGAGGTTCTTCGCGCCGCTCTCCAGGTAGGAGGTGACGATATTCCAGCCGATACGGCCCTTGGTCAGGTGATCCAGGGTCGATAGGCGGCGGGCAAACGGATACGGGTGCTCAAACGACAGCGAGGCCGTCAGGCCAAACCCCAGGTGCTCGGTGACCAACGCCATCGGCGCGATCAGCGACAACGGGTCGTTGACCGGCACTTGGGTGGCCTGGCGAATCGCCGCGTCGCCGTTGCCGTTGTACACGTCGTAGATGCCCAGCACGTCGGCGATAAACAGGCCGTCGAACTTGCCGCGCTCGAGGATCCTGGCCAGGTCGGTCCAGTATTCCAGGTCCTTGTACTGCCACGAACGGTCACGCGGGTGTGCCCACAGGCCTGGGGATTGGTGGCCGACGCAGTTCATGTCGAAGGCATTCAAGCGGATTTCACGGGCCATCAAAGCACTCCGTTGAGGTGGTAGTTGCCGACGATCTGGTATTTGGCGCGCAGCGGATCATCCAGGGTCGAGGGCAGCCCGGTGCGATGGCCGGTCAGTTCAAACTCGGCGTTGCTCGCGGCGATCAAGGCTTCGGCGGCGGCGATCTGCGCTTCGGTGGCGGCCACTGGGCTGGGATGGGTTTGGGCGCGTTCCAGCAAGGCCGCGGCGACGTCGACGCGGATCTGCAAGTCGCCGAAGCGGCTGATCACGTAGGGGTCGGTGCTGGTTTCAACGTGGCGGCGGGTGCTGTCCAGCAGTTGGCGCGCCTGATTTAAAACGTGGCTCAGTACGGTCATGGGTCAGCTCCTCAGTTCCAGGCGTGGCGCGCGGGCTTCACGCCGTTGAGCACGAAGTTGCCGATCAGGTGGTATTTCCAGCGGGCCGGGTCGTGCAGGGTGTGGGTGCGCGCGTTACGCCAGAAGCGGTCGAGGTTGTGTTTGCCGGTGACCGAGCGGGTGCCGGCCAGTTCGAAGAGTTTGCTGCTGGCGAGCAAGGCGGTTTCGGCGGACAGCACTTTGGCCTGGGCGACCACCAGTGAGGCGTGGGCCACTGTGTCTTCGCTCGGTTCGGCGAGGGCGCGGTCCACGGCTTGACCCGCTTTGGCGAGGATGGCTTCGGTGCCGTGCACACGCCATTCCAGGTCGCCAATGGCGGCGATGGTGAACGGGTCTTGCCAGCCGTGCTCCTGCTGGCTGTCGATCCACGGACGCGCTTGGCGGGCGTAGATTTTCGCGTGTTCCAGGGCGCCGAGGGCGATGCCGGTGTCAACCGCCGCCTGAATGATCTGTGAAATCGGGCCGTTGGCGGTGGGTTGATCGAAGGCCAGGTGGGCCGGAATCACGGCACTGCGCGGCACGCTGACGCCATCGAGGGTCACGCCGCCGCTGGCGGTAGTGCGCTGGCCGAAACCGTCCCAGCTGTCGACCACGCTCAGGCCTTGGGCATCGCGCTCGATGAACGCGATAAAGGCCTGATCCTTTTCGTTGTTGCCGACGGTGGGCACGATATGGGCGAACAGCGCACCGGTGCAGTAGAACTTCTCGCCGTTGATTTGCGCGGTGTCGCCGTGGAAGCGGATCTGCGTGTCGAAGGTGCCGGCGTTCTTGCTCTTGGCTTCGGAGAAGGCATTGCCGAAGCGGTAGCCGGCCAGGACCTTGCCGAAGTAGTGACGTTTTTGCTCTTCGGTCGCGGTTTGCAACAGGATGTCTACGACGCCCAGGTGGTTCTGCGGAATCTGCCCCAGGGACGGGTCGGCGGCGGAGATCAACTTGATCACCTCGGCCACGGTCACATAGGACACCTCGGCGCCGCCGTAAGCCTTGGGAATGGTGATGCCCCACAGGCCACTCGCGGAAAACTCGTCGAGCTCGGCAATAGGCAAGCGCCGCTCGCGGTCGCGCTCACTGGCCTCGACGGCAAAGCGGGCGGCCAGGCGTGTGGCGACTTCGATGGCCTCCGCGTCCGAGCGGATGATATGGGCAGGGTGTAAAGGGTGGGCAGACATGGGCCGACTCCAGGCTCCGAATAAGATACGGAAGCTACTGCAGGAGTCATGCCCGAAGCTGACCTCTGATAAAACAGGCCAGTTGCATAAGATTCAGGAAGAAAAAGATGGAACAAACCAACATATTGCTGGACCACTGTTGCTCCACCAACAGTTGCTTACCAAAAGCAACATCCTTCACCTATAACACAGCAATTAATCGACGACGCTGTATACAGCCTGATGCGAGCGTATCTCCCCGCCTTGTTTCTCAATCGTATAGTATGCCGTCGCACGGGTAGCTCCCACAAAGAGGGCATCATACAAAGCACGAGTAACGACTTCTGTTGTAGAGTCGATAGTGCCATAGGTAGACCAACTCCACTGACCACCAAAAGCATCTACAAATAGGTAGTATTTATCACCCAGTTCAATATCTTTGTAAATAGGAAGAACAAACGTCCCTCTATTACCTGACGTCTGCGAACGGGAGATCACTCCATCTTCCGAAGGAACAATACTTGGGGCGACGAGAAAATCGCCGCAAAAAACCAGTACTCCATTCATATCCATATATCCTTGAGTGGATTATTGATAATTAACTCATTGATGCAACACCAACAAGCCAATGCACAGTAAATAGGAGACAACCTACTTACTCGAGCAAACTCACCATAATCAAAAAAAAGCGCCGACGTAACCTGTAAAACTTGACAGTTGACAAACTAAATAACGACATTCCGCACAAACTTTACGGCGATACTCCCATCATTGCGATAGGTGTGAGGCTGATGACTGGCGAACATGAAAAACTCGCCAGTACCGATTGTCTTGTCTTCACCTGCCAACACCAGGGTCAAACAACCCTCAAAGACGAACAGCTGCTCGCTCCAGCCCTCAAGGTCGGGGTCCGGGCAGTACCGATCACCGGGCTCAAGGCGCCACTCCCACAGCTCCACTTCCCGCCGTGCCGTGGCTTTGGCCAGCAACACCGCCTTGCTGCCGTCGAGCTCGCCGGCCCAGGCAAGCTCGTTGATGCGGCTGTGATCGCGCACATCCGGCGCCTGGATCAGGTCGCTGAACGCGACGTCCAAGGCTTCGGCGACGCGGTCGAGGGTGGACAGGCTGACGTTTTTCTCCCCCGCTTCGATGGCCACCAGCATGCGCCGGCTGACCCCGGACTTTTCCGAGAGCGCGGTCTGGCTCAAGTCGGCGGCATGGCGCAGGCGACGAACGTTCTGGCTGACGTGCTGCAGGACCGAGGCCCGTTGCGGATTTTCTTTGTGCACTATATTGCTCAATGGGTGGGTGTGCGCAGTATACTGCCCAGCGTGCGGCGCATTGTGCGGTCCGTGCCTTTCCCTTGCAAGACCGAGCCGCCATGACTGCCGCCAAATCCCCCTCGCGTTTCAACCGTTTCAGCAAAGCCGAATGCATCCTGGTGGTGATCACCATGATCTGGGGCGGCACCTTTTTGCTGGTGCAGCACGCCATGACCGTCAGCGGGCCGATGTTTTTCGTGGGCCTGCGTTTTGCTGCGGCGGCGATTGTGGTCGGCTTCTTTTCCCTGCGCACCCTGCGCGACCTGACGCTGTTCGAGTTCAAGGCCGGGGTGTTTATCGGCGTGGCGATCATGTTTGGCTACGGCTTGCAGACCATTGGCTTGCAGACGATCCTGAGCAGCCAATCGGCGTTTATCACTGCGCTGTATGTGCCCTTCGTGCCGCTGCTGCAATGGCTGGTGTTGGGGCGCCGTCCGGGGTTGATGCCGAGCATTGGCATCATGCTCGCGTTTGCCGGATTGATGTTGCTGACCGGGCCGGCGGGGGCTTCGTTGAATTTCAGCCCGGGTGAGATCGCCACATTGATTGGTGCGATCGCCATAGCGGCCGAGATCATCTTAATCGGTGCCTATGCCGGGCAAGTGGATGTACGCCGGGTCACCGTGGTGCAGTTGGCCACCGCGTCGGTGCTGTCGTTCATGATGGTGGTGCCAATGGGCGAAGCATTGCCAGGCTTCTCATGGTTGCTGCTGTTCAGTGCGGTGGGCCTGGGCTTGACCAGCGCGGTGATCCAGGTCGCGATGAACTGGGCGCAGCAGAGTGTTTCACCGACGCGGGCCACGTTGATCTATGCCGGCGAGCCGGTGTGGGCCGGGGTGGTGGGGCGGATTGCCGGGGAGCGTTTCCCGCCGATTGCGATGCTGGGGGCGGCGTTGATTGTGGCGGCGGTGATTGTCAGTGAGATGAAGACCAAGGGGCAGAAGGCGTTGCCGTTGGAAGATGAGCTCGAGCAGGAACGACAGGGGTAAGCCTCGACTCGGTCAAGTGTGGGAGCGGGCTTGCTCGCGAAAGCGGTGGATCAGCCAACACCTTTGTTGAATGCCAGCCTGCATTCGCGAGCAAGCCCGCTCCCACACTTGGAGGTGGTGTCTGTAAACAATGCTAAATGGGCGTTTTCGGCTTACCTTGTAGGATCCTGCCACATCTTGCCGTTTGGTGATCGTGAAAGCGGCACGTATGATGCATCCCAAACTCCCGCAGATTAGAAGCCTATGTCCCTGATAGTTCTACTGCTTCTGCCTTTTATCGGCAGCTGTCTGGCGGCTTTGCTGCCGCATAACGCACGTAACACCGAATCCCTGTTGGCCGGCCTTGTGGCCCTGGTCGGCACCATTCAAGTCGCCCTGCTCTACCCCCAGATCGCCCACGGTGGCGTGATCCGCGAAGAATTCATGTGGTTGCCCAGCCTGGGCTTGAACTTCGTGTTGCGCATGGACGGGTTTGCCTGGCTGTTCTCGATGCTGGTGCTGGGCATCGGCACGCTGGTGTCGCTGTATGCGCGTTACTACATGTCGCCGGATGACCCGGTGCCGCGCTTCTTTGCGTTTTTCCTGGCGTTCATGGGTGCGATGCTCGGCCTGGTGATCTCCGGCAACCTGATCCAGATCGTGTTCTTCTGGGAACTGACCAGCCTGTTCTCGTTCCTGCTGATCGGCTACTGGCACCACCGCGCCGATGCGCGACGCGGCGCGTACATGGCGCTGATGGTCACCGGCGCGGGCGGCTTGTGCCTGCTGGCGGGCGTGATGCTGCTGGGGCATATCGTCGGCAGCTATGACCTCGACCTCGTGCTGGCGGCCGGTGAGCAGATCCGCGCCCACGCGCTGTACCCGATCATGCTCGCCCTGGTGCTGATCGGCGCCCTGAGCAAAAGCGCGCAGTTCCCGTTCCACTTCTGGCTGCCCCACGCGATGGCGGCACCGACGCCGGTTTCGGCGTACCTGCACTCGGCAACGATGGTGAAGGCCGGCGTGTTCCTGCTGGCCCGCCTGTGGCCGTCGCTGTCCGGCAGCGAAGAATGGTTCTATATCGTCGGCGGTGCCGGCGCGATCACCCTCCTCCTCGGCGCTTACTGCGCCATGTTCCAAAACGACCTCAAGGGCCTGCTGGCCTATTCCACCATCAGCCACCTCGGGCTGATCACCTTGCTGCTGGGCCTCAACAGCCCGCTGGCCGCGGTCGCGGCGGTGTTTCATATCCTCAACCACGCCACGTTCAAGGCCTCGCTGTTCATGGCGGCGGGCATCATCGACCACGAAAGCGGCACCCGCGACATTCGCAAACTCAGTGGCCTGGTACGGTTGATCCCGTTTACCGCGACTCTGGCGATGGTCGCCAGTGCATCCATGGCCGGCGTGCCGTTGCTGAACGGCTTCCTGTCCAAAGAGATGTTCTTCGCCGAAACCGTATTTATCTCGGCGACCAAATGGGTGGAAATCACCCTGCCCGTAATCGCCACCATCGCCGGTACGTTCAGCGTGGCCTATGCGCTGCGCTTCACGGTGGATGTGTTCTTCGGCCCCACCGCCACCAACCTGCCGCACACGCCCCACGAGCCGCCGCGCTGGATGCGCGCACCGGTGGAGTTGCTGGTGTTCACCTGCCTGCTGGTGGGGATCTTCCCGGCGCAGATGGTCGGTTCGATCCTCGCCGCTGCCGCCCTGCCCGTCGTCGGCGGCGTGTTGCCGGAATACAGCCTGGCGATCTGGCACGGCTGGAACGCGCCGATGATCATGAGCCTGGTGGCCATGACCTGCGGCGTGATCCTCTACCTGCTGCTGCGCAAGCAACTCAAGCGCGGGCGCTTCAAGTACCCGCCCGTGATCAGTTACTTCAATGGCAAGCGCGGCTTCGAGCGCTGCCTGGTGGTGCTGATGCGTGGCACGCGCAAGATCGAGAAGCTCATCAGCACCAAACGCCTGCAAACCCAGCTGTTCCTGCTGGTGCTGGCGGCGGTCATCGCCGGTTTGATCCCGATGCTGCACAGCAGCCTCAGTTGGGGCGACCGGCCGAAGATCCCGGGTTCCATCGTCTTTGTGACCCTGTGGCTGCTGGCGATTGCCTGCGCCCTCGGCGCCGCCTGGCAAGCCAAGTACCACCGGCTGGCGGCCCTGACCATGGTCAGCGTGTGCGGCCTGATGACCTGCATCACCTTCGTATGGTTCTCGGCGCCGGACCTGGCGTTGACCCAGTTGGTGGTTGAAGTGGTCACCACCGTACTGATCCTGCTGGGCCTGCGCTGGTTGCCACGGCGGATCGAAGAAGTCTCGCCACTGCCAAGCTCCTTGCGCAAGGCGCGTATTCGCCGCCTGCGTGACTTCCTGCTGTCCACCGTGGTTGGCGGCGGCATGGCGTTGCTGTCCTACGCGATGTTGACGCGCCAGACGCCCAACGACATCTCCTCGTTCTACCTCAGCCGCGCCCTGCCCGAAGGCGGCGGCAGCAATGTGGTGAACGTGATGCTGGTGGACTTCCGTGGCTTCGACACCCTCGGCGAAATCACCGTGCTCGGCGCCGTGGCGCTGACGGTGTACGCCCTGCTGCGGCGCTTCCGCCCATCGAAAGAAAGCATGCAACTGCCCGCGCAACAGCGCCAACTGGCGCCGGACGTGGCCACCGACCTGGTCAACCCGCGCCAGGCCAGCGATACCGCACTGGGCTTCATGATGGTGCCCGCCGTGCTGGTACGCCTGCTGCTGCCGATAGCGCTGGTGGTGTCGTTCTACCTGTTCATGCGCGGCCACAACCAACCGGGCGGCGGGTTTGTCGCCGGGCTGGTGATGTCCGTCGCGTTTATCCTGCAGTACATGGTCGCCGGTACGCAGTGGGTCGAGGCGCAGATGAGCCTGCGACCGATGCGCTGGATGGGCTTCGGCCTGCTCTCGGCGACCCTCACCGGGCTTGGCGCAGTGTTTGTCGGCTACCCGTTCCTGACCACCCACACCTGGCATTTCAGCCTGCCGGTGCTGGGCGATATCCATGTGGCCAGCGCGCTGTTCTTCGACGTTGGCGTGTACGCCATGGTGGTCGGCTCGACGCTGCTGATGCTCACTGCCCTCGGCCACCAATCGGTGCGTGCCCATAAACCGAGCAACCAGGCCAAAGTGGTTGCCGCAACGGAAGGAGCGGCCTGATGGAAGAAGTCATCGCAATTGCCATCGGAGTGCTCGCAGCCTCCGGCGTGTGGCTGATCCTGCGGCCGCGGACATTCCAGGTGGTGATGGGCCTGTGCCTGTTGTCGTATGGGGTCAACCTGTTCATTTTCAGCATGGGCAGCCTGTTTATCGGCAAGGAGCCGATCATCAAGGACGGCGTGCCGCAAGACCTGCTGAACTACACCGACCCGCTGCCCCAGGCCCTGGTGCTCACGGCCATCGTGATCAGCTTTGCCATGACCGCGTTGTTCCTGGTGGTGCTGCTCGCCTCCCGGGGCCTGACCGGCACCGACCACGTTGATGGCCGGGAGCCCAAGGAATGAATTGGGTGAACCAACTGATCATCGCACCGATCCTGCTGCCGCTGTTGACCGCCGCGCTGATGCTGATGCTCGGCGAAAAACGCCGGCCACTCAAAGCCAAGATCAACCTGTTCTCCAGCGTGCTGGGCCTGGGCATTGCGATCCTGCTGCTGTACTGGACGCAAAAAGGCGGCCCCGGCTCGATTGGCGTGTACCTGCCGGGCAATTGGCAGGTGCCATTCGGCATCGTGCTGGTGGTGGACCAACTGTCGGCGCTGATGCTGGTGCTTACCGGCATTATCGGCGTGAGCGCGCTGGTGTTCGCCATGGCCCGTTGGGACCGTGCGGGCACCAGTTTCCATGCGCTGTTCCAGGTGCAGATGATGGGCCTGTACGGCGCGTTCCTCACCGCCGATCTGTTCAACCTGTTCGTGTTCTTCGAGGTGCTGCTGGCCGCGTCCTACGGTTTGATGCTGCACGGTTCGGGCCGGGCACGGGTGTCGGCGGGGCTGCATTACATCGCGATCAACCTGCTGGCGTCCTCGCTGTTCCTGATTGGCGCGGCGATGATCTACGGCGTCACCGGCACGCTGAACTTTGCTGATCTGGCGCTGAAAATCCCGCTGGTACCCGAGGCCGATCGCGGCCTGCTGCATGCGGGCGCAGCGATCCTCGCCACCGCATTCCTGGCCAAGGCCGGCATGTGGCCGCTGAACTTCTGGCTGGCGCCCGCCTATTCCTCGGCGAGTGCGCCGGTGGCGGCGATGTTTGCGATCATGACCAAGGTCGGCGTGTACACCGTGCTGCGCCTGTGGACCCTGCTGTTCTCCGGCCAGGCCGGTGCATCCGCGCTGTTTGGCGGCGACTGGCTGGTGTACGGCGGCATGGCGACCATCATCTGCGCCGCGCTGGCGATGGTGGCGGCGCAGCGCCTGGAACGCATGGCGAGCTTGAGCATCCTGGTGTCGGCGGGGATCTTGCTGTCGGCCGTCGGCTTCGCGCAGCCAAGCCTGACGGCGGGCGCGCTGTTTTATCTGGTCAGTTCGACGCTGGCGTTGAGTGCGCTGTTCCTGCTGGCCGAGCTGATCGAACGCTCGCGCTCGGCCAATGACCTGCCGCTGGACGAAGAGATCGATGCGCTGCCACGTGCCATGGAATCGCTGCACCCGCAGCCCGGCGTGAACCTCGACGACGAGCAGAAAGCCGTGGTTGGCCAGGTGATTCCGTGGACCATGGCCTTCCTCGGCCTGAGCTTTATTGCCTGCGCGCTGCTGATTATCGGCATGCCGCCGCTGTCCGGGTTTATCGGCAAGCTGAGCTTGTTGAGCGCGCTGATCAATCCGCTGGGGCTTGGCGTCAGCATCGATGAGCCGATCCGTCCGGCTGCCTGGGGTCTGGTCACGCTGCTGATCCTGTCGGGCCTGGTCTCGTTGATCGCCTTTGCACGCTTGGGCATCCAACGCTTCTGGACCCCGGAAGAACGTCCATCTCCACTGCTGCGTCGCTACGAGTGCGTGCCGATCTTCTTCCTGCTTGGCCTGAGCATCCTGCTGACCTTCAAGGCCGAGCCGCTGATGCGCTACACCGAAGCCACCGCCGTGAGCCTGAACAACCCGGAGCACTACGTGATGGCGGTGATGGCCACGCGCCCGGTGCCGAGCCCTGAAGCCCAGGCCGCCGCCACGGAGGCACAGCCATGAAACGACTGTTCCCTGCCCCGTGGCTGTCCCTGGCGCTATGGCTGTTGTGGCTGGTGCTGAACCTGTCCGTGAGCCCCGGCAACCTGCTATTGGGCGCGCTGCTGGGCTTTCTCGCGCCGCTGCTGATGGCGCCGCTGCGGCCGCTGCCGATCCGCATCCGCCGCCCTGGGGTTATTATCCGCCTGTTCTTTGTGGTGGGCCGCGATGTGATCGTGTCCAACCTGCAAGTGGCCTGGGGCGTGCTGACCTGTGGTTCACGCCCACCGCGTTCGCGCTTTATCAAGATCCCCCTGGACCTGCGCGACGCCAACGGCCTCGCCGCGCTGTCGATGATCACCACCGTAGTGCCCGGCACCATCTGGTCGGAACTGGCGCTGGACCGCAGCATCCTGCTGCTGCACGTGTTCGACCTGGACGATGAAGCGCAGTTTATCGAGCACTTCAAGACCACCTACGAGCGGCCCCTGATGGAGATCTTCGAATGAGCGCCCTGCTCTCCAATGCGATCCTGTTCAGCCTGTTCCTGTTCTCCCTGGCCATGGTGCTGACCCTGGTGCGCCTGTTCAAAGGCCCCTCGGCCCAGGACCGGGTACTGGCGCTGGACTACCTGTACATGCTGGCGATGCTGATGATGTTGGTGCTGGGCATCCGGTATGCCAGTGACACCTACTTTGAAGCGGCGCTGCTGATCGCGCTGTTCGGCTTTGTGGGCTCGTTTGCCCTGGCCAAATTCCTGCTGCGTGGCGAGGTGATTGAATGATGCCGTTATGGGTGGAAGTGATCGTCGCGGTGCTGCTGGTGCTGAGCAGCGTGTTTGCCTTGATTGGCGCGATTGGCTTGCTGCGCATGAAGGACTTTTTCCAGCGCATGCACCCACCGGCGCTGGCCTCGACACTGGGGGCGTGGTGTGTGGCGTTGGCGTCGATTGTGTACTTTTCGGTGCTCAAGTCCGGGCCGGTGTTGCACGGGTGGTTGATCCCGATCCTGTTGTCGATCACGGTGCCGGTGACCACGCTGCTGCTGGCGCGCACGGCGCTGTTTCGCAAGCGCATGGCCGGTGATGATGTGCCTGCCGAAGTCAGCAGCCGCCGCTGATTTCTCAGGACAACTCGGTTAAAAATGTGGGAGCTGGCTTGCCTGCGATGAGGGTGTGTCAGTCACCCAAAGTGTTGGCTGCCCCACCGCTATCGCAGGCAAGCCAGCTCCCACATTTGGATCGGCGCTAGGCGAAGGATCGGATTCTGGCAGCCAGTTCTGCCAACCCGGCATCATCTGCCCGCCCATGATCATGGGACGAGATATAACCTTCATACGTTTCGAAAAACTTATCCACCTTCGAACTCAACGGCTTGAACGTGCTGTCCGAGCCCGTCCCATGCATGGGAAACAACTTCGCGTGCAGGTGGTCCACGCCATACCCCTCCATGATCAGCCCCGTGCGCGCCACATCGGGAAACGCCCGGTCGATCTGCAAGGCCGTCTTCTTCGCCGCCACCGCGAGCGCGGCCAGCACTTCATCCGACTGCGCAAACGCATAACTGCCGTAATGCTGCTTGGGGATCACCACGCTGAAACCGGGGGTGTTGGGGAAGATCGAGAGGAAGGCCATGTGCTGGTCGTCTTCCCAGAGGATGTGGGCTGGGGAGGTTTTGCGGACAATGCTGCAGAAAATACAATCCATTTTAATCGCTGCCATTTCAGTCGTGGGTTTGCTCGTGGAGAGCATCTAAAGCTAGGATTCGGCGCACGTCAAAACAAAAGGAGTTTCAGCCTGCCATGGATATCAAGTGTTCCGTATTTATCGCAGCCAGCGTTGACGGTTTCATTGCACGACCCGACGGTGATATCGAGTGGCTGCACCGCCCGCAATACGAAACCCCGGTGCTGAACGGCGTGACGTATGAAAGCTTCATCGCCAGCGTCGATGCATTGGTCATGGGGCGCAAGACCCTGGAGAAAGTCCTGTCCTTTCCCGAGTGGCCGTATGAGGGAAAACCTGTCATCGCGCTGTCTCACCAACCGCTGGAGATCCCTACGCATTTGCAGGGCAAAGTAGAAGTACTGGCGGCGGATGTGAGCGCACTGGTCACACAACTGGCCGAGCGCGGCATGCAGCATCTGTATATCGACGGCGGGCAGACGATCCAGGCGTTTCTCGACGCGGGCCTGATCGACGAGTTGATCATCACGCGCATTCCGGTGTTGCTGGGCGAAGGAATTCCGTTGTTCAGCCAGGTGGGCAGCGAGCATGAACTTCGCCATCTCGGTACGGATGTGTCGGACAATGGCTTTGTGCAGAGCCGCTACGCCGTTGCGAAGGCAGTGACTGCATGACGAACATCCCCGTCGCTTTGGTGGCGGGCATAGGCCGCCACAACCGCTCCATCGGCAAGGCCGGCGGGCTGCTGCGCAACGTCCCCGACGACATGCGCCGCTTCGCCACCAAGACCATCGGCAAACCCGTGATCATGGGGCGCAAGACCTTTGAGTCGGTAATTGCACTCAGCGGGCGGCCGTTGGTGGATCGGCCGAATATCGTGCTTTCGCGTGATCCGACGTATCAGCACGACCACGCGATTGTCTGCCGGTCTTTGGCATCAGCCATAGAATGCGCAGCGGCGTTCGCGCCCGAAGAGATTCATATCGGCGGCGGGCCGGAGCTTTATGACCAGGTGATCGACCGGGTGGACAGGCTCTACCTCACCCTGTTCAACGATGATCACGAAGGTGAGGCCAAATTCCCCAGCTTCGAAAGTGAGTTCATCGAGGTCTGCCGGCATGGCGTCAGGGAACACCAAGGCCTTGAATATGAGTGGGTGGATTACGTACGCCGCGCAGACTCTCACGGTGCTGAGCGGGCACGGTAAAAAATGTGGGAGCTGGCTTGCCTGCGATGAGGGAGTGTCAGTCACCCAAAGTGTTGGCTGACCCACCGCGATCGCAGGCAAGCCAGCTCCCACATTTAGATTGGGGGTAACCACTGGTCCGGTGGCGCTGCCCAGCAAAAACCCGCAGAATTTTCTGACAGCGTTTTAGGGTTGTCCCTCGGAAGATGGCTGCCTAATCTTCGGCGGTCGCTGCAAATTCAGCGACCGGGTTTCGCAGCCCGGTTAAACTCTAGACGCACAGCGTCCACCTCAGATAGCGGGCGCTTTTTTATGCCTGATGTTATGGCGGCTGTGCGCGGGATACCTTCGGGTATGCCGGGTGCCTAGAGTCCCGGTCTGCGAACCTGCGTACAGCTGCCACCCGGGTATCGTTTCGCAGCGATGGGGGCGGCTCCAATACTCTAGGAGCTTCGCCATGATTAAAGACAGTCCGAATCCGCCGTTAGACTCAACCGCGTTTCACGCCTCTGCTCATCGAGCGATTAACCACTATCTGAACCCCTCTGAAAAACCGCAGCCATCTGCTGAGGACGACAACCTGTTTACCGTACGCGAAGGATTGGACGCCGAGACGCTGTTGGTCAACGCGTCAGAGGATCTAGCGTCGGTTCGTGCGCTGGCAAGCCATTTGGCTTTCGAGATCGATGGCAATCCTCGCAGCGTGGCACTGGGAATGTGCCGGATGCTGGAAGGAATCCAGTTGATGGTGGATAAAACACTAAGCCTCAAAGACGACCCCATTCACAGACCAATCTGAAGCCGAAGAATTTGCAAAGCGGGCACGGTAAAAAATGTGGGAGCTGGCTTGCCTGCGATAGCGGTGTATCAGCCTACCTCGTCGGTAACTGACACACCGCTATCGCAGGCAAGCCAGCTTCCACAGTTTGATCGAGTGGGTGGTTAAAACAGTGTGCAAAAAAACGCCCCGAACCAGTCGGGGCGTTTTTTTGTTCAGCGTTTACCGATCAAGCCTGATCAGCCAACCGCCACGTCGTCCCACCCTTGCCATCTTCCAACACTACGCCCATGGCGGTGAGTTGGTCGCGGATACGGTCGGATTCCGCCCAGTCCTTGTTGGCCCGAGCGTTCAGGCGCGCCTGGATCAACGCGTCAACTTCAGCCGCATCCACACGCCCTTCGGCGCCGGCTTGCAGGAAGTCATCGGCTTCCATCTGCAACACGCCCAGCACGCTGGCCAGTTCTTTCAAGCGGGCGGCCAGGCCAGCCGCTGCGTCGAGATCGCTCTCGCGCAGGCGGTTGATCTCGCGCACCATCTCGAACAGCACAGCGCAGGCTTCAGGGGTGCCGAAGTCGTCGTTCATGACTTGGGTGAAACGCTCGACGAACGCTTCGCCGCCAGCAGGGGCAACCACCGGCAAGCCTTTCAACGCATGGTAGAAACGCTCCAGGGCGCCCTTGGCGTCCTTGAGGTTGTCTTCCGAGTAGTTGATCGCGCTGCGGTAGTGGCTCGACACCAGCAGGTAACGCACAACCTCAGGATGGTACTTTTCCAGCACGTCGCGAATGGTGAAGAAGTTGTTCAAGGACTTGGACATCTTCTCGCCATTGATGCGGATCATGCCGCAGTGCATCCAGGCGTTGGCGTAGGTCTTGCCGGTGGCGGCTTCGCTTTGGGCGATTTCGTTTTCGTGGTGCGGGAACTCGAGGTCGCTACCGCCACCATGAATGTCGAAGGTCTCGCCCAGGCAGCAGGTGGACATCACCGAGCATTCGATGTGCCAGCCCGGACGCCCGGCGCCCCATGGCGACTCCCAGCTCGGCTCGCCGGGCTTGGTGCCTTTCCACAGCACGAAGTCCAGTGGGTCTTGCTTGGCTTCGTCCACTTCGATGCGTGCGCCGATGCGCAGGTCTTCGATTTTCTTGCGCGACAGCTTGCCGTAGCCCATGAACTTGGCGACGCGGTAGTACACGTCGCCATTGCCCGGGGCGTAGGCGTAACCCTTGTCGATCAGGGTCTGGATCATCGCGTGCATGCCCGGGATGTGGTCCGTGGCGCGCGGCTCCATGTCCGGCTTGAGGATGTTGAGGCGCGCCTCGTCCTCGTGCATGGCGGCGATCATGCGCTCGGTCAGCGCGTCGAACGACTCGCCGTTTTCGTTGGCACGGTTGATGATCTTGTCGTCGATGTCGGTGATGTTGCGCACATACGTCAAGTCATAGCCGCTGAAACGCAACCAGCGGGTCACCAGGTCGAAGGCCACCATGCTGCGGCCGTGGCCGATGTGGCAGTAGTCGTACACGGTCATGCCGCACACGTACATGCGCACCTTGTTGCCATCCAGCGGCTTGAAGACTTCTTTGGTCTTGCTGAGTGTGTTGTAGATCGTTAACACGACGATTCCTTCTCTCTAGGCAAAGCCGGTCAGGCCTGCCTGAATCACTGGCCCCACGAATCACGCAAGGTCACGGTACGGTTGAATACCGGAGCACCAGGTTTCGAGTCTTTGATATCCGCGCAGAAGTAACCTTCGCGCTCGAACTGGAAACGGTCTTCCGGCTGTGCTTCGCCCAACGACGGCTCGGCACGACAACCCGTAAGTACTTGCAGGGAGTCAGGGTTTATGTTGTCGAGGAAACTCGCGCTGTCTTCAGCCTTCTCAGGGTTCGGCGAGCGGAACAGACGATCGTACAGGCGCACTTCGCATTCGATGCTGGCGGCGGCCGGCACCCAGTGGATCACGCCCTTGACCTTGCGGCCTTCCGGGTTCTTGCCCAGGGTTTCCGGGTCGTAGGAGCAACGCAGTTCGACGATGTTGCCATCGGCGTCCTTGATCGCTTCGTCGGCACGGATCACGTAGCTGCCGCGCAGGCGTACTTCGCCAGCCGGTTCCAGGCGCTTGTAGCCCTTTGGCGGCTCTTCCATGAAGTCATCGCGGTCGATGTAGATTTCACGGCTGAACGGCAGCTTGCGTACGCCGAGTTCTTCTTTCTGCGGATGACGCGGCAGTTCGAGGTGATCGACCTTGTCTTCCGGGTAGTTGGTGATCACGACTTTCAACGGACGCAGTACGCACATGGCGCGTGGGGCGCTGTGGTCGAGGTCGTTGCGGATGCTGAATTCGAGCATGCCGAAGTCCACGACGCCGTCGGAACGGTTGGTGCCGACCATGTCGCAGAAGTTGCGGATCGAGGCTGGCGTGTAGCCACGGCGACGGAAGCCCGACAGCGTGGACATGCGCGGGTCGTCCCAGCCATGTACGTGCTTTTCATCGACCAGTTGCTTGAGCTTGCGCTTGCTGGTGATGGTGTAGTTCAGGTTCAGGCGGCTGAACTCGTACTGACGTGGGTGCGCCGGCACCGGCAGGTGCTCCAGGAACCACTCGTACAGCGGGCGATGGCTTTCGAACTCCAGGGTGCAGATGGAGTGGGTGATGCCTTCGATGGCGTCCGACTGACCGTGGGTGAAGTCGTAGTTCGGGTAGATGCACCACTTGTCACCGGTCTGGTGGTGATGGGCATGGCGGATGCGGTACATGATCGGGTCGCGCAGGTTCATGTTCGGCGAGGCCATGTCGATCTTGGCACGCAGTACGCGGGCACCGTCGGCGAACTCACCGGCACGCATGCGGGCGAACCAGTCGAGGTTCTCTTCCACCGAACGGTCGCGGAACGGGCTGTTCTTGCCCGGCTCGGTCAGCGTGCCACGGTATTCCTTGGCTTGCTCCGGGCTCAGGTCATCGACGTAGGCCTTGCCGGCCTTGATCAGCTCGACAGCCCAGTCGTGCAACTGGTCGAAGTATTGCGAGGCATAGCGCACTTCACCGGACCATTCGAAGCCCAGCCACTTCACGTCGCTTTCGATGGCGTCGATGTATTCCTGGTCTTCCTTGGCCGGATTGGTGTCGTCGAAACGCAGGTGCGTGACGCCACCGAACTCCTGGGCCAGGCCGAAGTTCACACAGATCGACTTGGCGTGACCGATGTGCAGGTAGCCGTTGGGCTCTGGCGGGAAGCGGGTGACGATCTGCGTGTGCTTGCCCGAATCCAGGTCCGCCTGGATGATCGGGCGCAGGAAATTGACCGGGACGGCAGGTCCGGCCTTGGAATTCGAGGTAGGGTCGACAGTGGGCTTGCTCATAGGATCCTTGAACAGACAGGTTCGTGGCCGGGTAAGGCCAGATAAAACAAAGCGCTCATAATAGCCGAAGCCGTCAAGACACTGACAGAGCGTGGTCAAAAACTGCTGCATTTATTGCATGGGCGGTAAAAAACCACCTCGAAATTCCTACAGGTCACGCTAAACTGCGCCCCTTGGCCGAAGTTTTGCCAAACCGGTAAGGCGCCCCGGCGTCCACACCCACGAATTCCTTGAAAGAGAAACGACCATGACTCAAGTCAAACTGACCACCAACCACGGTGACATCGTCATCGAACTGAACGCCGAAAAAGCGCCGATCACCGTCGCCAACTTCATCGAGTACGTGAACGCTGGCCACTACGAAAACACCGTGTTCCACCGTGTGATCGGCAACTTCATGGTCCAGGGCGGCGGTTTCGAGCCTGGCATGAAAGAAAAGAAAGACAAGCGCCCAAGCATCCAGAACGAAGCGGACAACGGCCTTTCCAACGACAAGTACACCGTCGCCATGGCCCGTACCATGGAGCCGCATTCGGCCTCCGCGCAGTTCTTCATCAACGTGGCCGACAACGCCTTCCTGAACCACAGCGGCAAGAACGTGCAGGGTTGGGGCTACGCGGTATTCGGTAAAGTCACCGAAGGCCAGGACGTCGTTGACAAGATCAAAGGCGTGCAGACCACCGGTAAAGCCGGTCACCAGGACGTTCCGGTAGAAGACGTTATCGTCGAGAAAGTCGAGATCATCTAAGGGTGATCCTGCTTATTTCAGACTTGCATCTGGAAGAGGAGCGCCCGGACATTACCCGGGCGTTTCTGGATCTGCTCCACGGCCGCGCCCGTGGCGCCCAGGCCTTGTACATTCTGGGGGACTTCTTTGAAGCCTGGATTGGCGACGATGGCATGACCCCCTTCCAACGTTCGATTTGCGTGGCCCTGCGCGAACTCAGCGACAGCGGCACCCCGATTTTCATCATGCATGGCAACCGCGATTTCCTCATCGGCAAGGCGTTCTGCAAAGCAGCAGGCGCAACCTTGCTCAAGGACCCGAGTGTCGTGCAGCTATTTGGCGAGCCCGTGCTGTTGATGCACGGCGACAGCCTCTGCACCCGCGACGTCGGCTATATGAAGCTGCGCCGCATCCTGCGCAACCCCATCGTGCTGTTCATCCTGCGCCACCTGCCCCTGCGCACCCGCCATAAACTGGCGCGCAAGCTGCGCAGCGAAAGCCGTGCACAGACGCGCATGAAGGCCAACGACATTGTCGATGTGACCCCCGAGGAAGTGCCCCGGGTGATGCAGCAGTTTGGCGTGCGCACCCTGGTCCACGGCCATACCCACCGCCCCGCCATTCACAAGTTGCAGATTGGCGAGCAAGCGGCCAAGCGCATTGTGCTGGGGGATTGGGACAAGCAGGGCTGGGCGTTACAGGTGGATGAGCAGGGGTTTCAGTTGGCGGCGTTTGATTTTGTGAACCCGCAGTTGGCGTTGCCCGGCGCCTGAACCTCAAACACCACTGATCCAATGTGAACACAGATCCAAATGTGGGAGCGGGCTTGCCTGCTCCCACAGGGGATTTCATTCCACACTCGCGCTTTGTACATACGACTCGTCAGCCAGAAATATCTGTGAAGGCAGCGTAAAACCGCGCAACTTGAGCAACGCCAACGGCCCGGCATCCAGTTCAGTGCGTAGACGCCAAGCCAGTTCAATACCGTCAGGCGCCTTGAGCACCATGCGATAGAGGCTGTCGCCATCGTCCAATGGCGTGACGCGGGCTTTTTCCAACAGACGAATCAGACCCCATATGCCCTGGTAATCACCAAACAGGCGTTCGCCGGCATGCACACTGGTCCAGCTCAGGCTCACCCCGGGGTAATCGCTACGGCCTGGCCAGCTGAAGCGCTGCCAACGTTCTTTTTGGTTGAAGTAGTGGTGTTTTTCACCATTGAGAACAAAGGTGGTTTGCACCACGTCTCTGGCCGCTTTGCCCTGGAGCTCGAAGCTCAGACCCATGCCTCCGTCGGTGTAGAGCACGTCCGCCAAGTTGCTGAGCTGGTTGATGGCGGACAGAAACTGCGGGTTGAAACGCAGGCCCTGACTATGCAACGGATCGACCACCCAGCGATTGCCCTCCTTGCGCAACACGCCGCTTAGTTGATGGTGCAAAAACTGCTCGATCCGCCCCGAGTCGGCACGGATCATTTGTCCCAACATCGGCAACGAGGCGTCACTGCCTGTAGCCGCAAACGGATAGCGGCTGGCAAACGCGCTGTGCCAGGGTGTCACGATGGCGCGTTGCCACTGGCGATTAAGACTCACCGCTGAAGGTTGCAGCACCCGCTGCCAGGCCTGGTCCATTGGACGCACGAACAGCGCCTCACCGAACCCAGCCCACTGCGCACCAAGGCTGGCAGCGATCAGCCTGCCGTAGGACTGGGTATCGGTCAGATCGACGTTTTTACCCTGGAAGACTGTTTGCGCCAGGACCTGGGTCAAGGCCTGTGGGTCCGGGGCGTGGCTGACTTGCTGCAGTTTCAGGCGAGCGCGGGTGACTTGGGTGAGAAAGGCGTGCAGGGTGAGCTTACTGCCGCTGCCGTCGATGCTCATCAGTGAAAGCAGCGGGCCGAAAGTGGCATCCATCGGGCCGCTCGGCTCACTCGTCAATCTGTCGATCACTGGCGTCTCGTCCTGGCCGATCAACTTTTGTGCCGACTGGATCAGCGAGTCCCCCAGTGCCCGGCCACGCTGACCTGCATGCGCGTGGTAGGCCACAGTGTTCATCAGTGCAATCAATGGCGACTGGCGCACATCGCTCATCAAAGTCAATTGGTCGATGACATCGGACATCCGTTCGGATTGCTGCCAGCGCAGGCTGTTGAGGAAGTCCAGCCACGCTTGGGCATAGTCCTGGAAGTAGCGTTCGGTAAGACGCTCGCGCAGTTTTTCTGGCGTCAGATGGGGATCAACATCGATGGGCTTGTCGCTGAGCACCCAGTCGATTTCCTCGCGTCGGGCGCTGGCAATATCATCGATGGCCTGGCGCACATGGCCCTCCCAGGCTTGGCGGGTAAACACCCCCGCTACACTGGCGTCGGTGGAAAACAGTGCCAGTGCATCGGTATCGGCGACCATCTGGTGTAGGCTCAAGTCCGGCGAATGGTTGGCGGCGCCATCGAGCAACTGTTGGTACAGGCTGGCCTCGGCATTGCGTCGACCCAACTGGCCGAGCAAGACCTGCCGGGCCTGAGCGACCCGCTTCCAGTCAGCCGCGATGCGCCACTCGGGATGTGCAGCCAACTGTACGCTGTAGAACTGCCAGAGCGTCGGCGACAGGTTCCGCCAAATACCGGGGGACAAACCGGCACGCAGCGGCTCAGCCTCGCCCAAGACCTTGGCCAGGAAGACAGAATCGGTTTTCTCCGGGCGAGCCATCATCAGGTATGCCTTTAGTTGATCGTAGGCAACCTGGGCGTGACGGGCGCGGTCCGGGCTGTCCGGTGCCAGGCTGATCAGAGTGTCGAGTTGGCGTCGCAAATTCGCGGCCGCCGGGTCGCGCATCAATCGGTTATTGGCTTCGACATAGCGCGGCCAAAGGGCTTCAAGCAAGGCTTGGTTTTGGTTCAAGCCGAAGCGTTGATACCACGGCGTGCCGTGTTCGGCGCGGTAGTCCAGCCGGGCGAGTGCGCGGGTCAGCTCGTTGAGGGCCTGAAATTGCTGGTCACCTTGTTCCGATTGCTGCAGCGCAGCGAGCGAAACGTGTGCCTGCGCAACCTGCGCGCGGTTACTGGGAAAGGACAGCAACAAGCCAATTCCCCAGGCCAGCATCAGCAGCATAGTCACGGCGTAACCCACGCGAGCGGCGCTCCAGCCCACTCGACGCCGTACGGGCTTGTCCTCCAGCACGCCGTTCCAGGCGGGATCCGTCGGCCAATAATGGCCCGCCTGCTCACGCTGCACCGGCAGGCTGAACCACACACCACGCAGAGGTACTCCACGGGCGGACCGGCCTAGCAACGGCGCAAGCGCCTGGCGCCAACGGGTAATGCCTTCGGCCTGCAAATCGCGAGACAGCCGGAGCAGGAAATCATGGGTAGTCTGATCACGCATCTGTGCCAGACCCGCGTGACGCAGGGGCTCGATCAAGCCTTGCAAGCACGCTTGCAGGGCGGCGGCGGTCAGCCTCGTCGGCAACACACTGCCAACCGGCTCGACCGTGCGCTGGGCCTGCGGCCATTGGCTGGCGCAGACTTGCCACAGGTGCAGTGGGATCTGCCAGCGCAGCTCACGGGACAGTTTGCCAAAATGCCGAACACCCTCACCCATCGCGACTTCATCGAGGCTTTGCTCACTGCTCAGCGCCCAGACCACAGCATCCAGCGCATGCCAGCGGCTCAACTCGCGCCACGGTGCAAGGGCTGCCTCGTCCAGTCCGGAATTGACACTGCCACCCCATAACAACACCGTGCCTTGCCCTTCCAGCCAGTTCTGCGGCGTCAAGCCAGGTGCGATAGCGCTGATCTGATCCGGTTCGCCAAACACTAAAAACAAGCGGACTTTGCTGCGCCAGAAGTTCCCGTGCTGCGTGCGAAGAGACTTGCGTAACGCCTCCAGCCACAGGTTTCCTTCAGGTTCGACGGGGCTCGGAAAAGCATCCCAGGGTTCAGCCACCGTCGCCACCAACCCCGTTGCCCAGCCAACCGCCATACGGTCCCAAGCCAATACAATCAGCGGGCAAAACCAGCAAAGCGCGAGCCCAATGAACAGGCCCCGTAGTGCCAGATCCTTGAGCGCCAACGCTGGCCAAGCGAAATAGTTGCTGCACAATGCGTAGAACAAGCAGCCGAGCGTGACCAGCAACCACACCACCACCAGATAGCCCAACCCCATGCCGACCAAAGAGGCTTTACGCCCACTTTTAATGATTGCCATGAGGTACCACCACTCCAATGGCCAGTCGCTCCTCGGCATCCTGACTCAACCAGCCGCAGGGCTGAGCTGCCACCGTCGCCTGCAACAGCGCCAGCGACATACCGATGAAAGGCGCCAGGTTCCCCAGCAGGCCCCATTGCGTGCTCAGTTGGTGCTCTGCTGCGCACCAGCCTCCCTGCGCAAACGCTACCTGGCTGATCTTATCCAATGCCAAACAGCTGGGTGGAGGCCCATCAAGGCCGGCATAACATTGCACCTGCGCGCACAGTTCAGCGGGCGACTCATTCGTCTCGCTCAATAGATACTCACCTCGATGCAACAGCTGCCTGGCTTGCCGATCCACTACCCACAGAAAGCCTGCTTCGCCTGGCAGGTCGCCGTCTCCGGCGCGCTCCAAAGACACTACGCCGGCACACAAGAACCAATCAGCCGCTTCCTGACAGAGCGGGTAAAAGCCTTCAATCAGCGCGTCGAGGTCAGCCAGATCGCCCAATGGCACGCGGGTATCGGGCAGCCTCACTCCGGCCTTGACCAACTGTTGCGTGAACGCCGTCTCGCTGCCCGCATCACCCGCCCAGGCAACGCCGCGCAGCGTTGGCCAGCGCGCAGATAACTCAGGAAGTGCAAGGGTCAACCGGGCAAGGTGGCGGGCCAAGGCAGGGCCGCGCTCGGTGACATTGCTCAGTGACAATCGACACCGTAGCGCAGGCTGCGTCGCCCCCGGTATCAGCGACGGTTTCGGGACTGGCGTGGCGGCCATCAGCCCGCAGTACTGTGCCTGCTCGTCGCCCGCCGGCCCGAGCAACAGCACCTGTTGCACCGGCAAACCCAAACCACGCCGCCGCCACCAGCGCTGCAGGTCTTCATCACGGATGCCTCGGTACACATCCGTCTGGAACTGAGCGATCTGCCAAACCAATACACGCAACGCCAATACCATCGCCCAACTCAATGGCAGCACTGCACTCCATAACCACAGTTCAAGCTGAGGCTGCCCTTTGGGCCATAACCCCAGCAGGACCGCAGCCTGCACGCTACAGAGCATCAGCAACGCCAGCCACCAGCGTCGCCACTGGGGTGCTCGCGGCGCGATGACCTGCGGATACAGCGGTGGCCGAGTCATGGCGACACCCCCATCGATGAGGTCGCAAGGGTGCTCACCAAACGGCAGCCGCACTCACACCGGTGCCCGTGCAGCGCCACAGGTTTGCCGTCCATCGTGGAACCCGCAGTGCCTTCACTGATTTTGTTCAAACCATGCTTTTTACAGCGGACTGGATCGCCCATGCAGGCCACCGGTTTGCCGAAGGCCAGGAAATGGCCTTGCAAAACCTCGCCGCCAAACGGCTGCAAAGGATCACCGACACGCACTAAAGGCAACATCAGGCCACCTCCCCGTCGATCTCAAACAAGCTGCCCGCCGCGCGCAGCATGGCAGTGGTACGTTCCAGGCGCTCGGCCAGGTCCTCCTGGACGATTTGAGTTTTCAGCTCGGCGGCCACCAAGCCAATATGCGCGGTTGGCTTGAGGATTTGCTCAGCCCCTGGCAAGAACGGCACCACCAAGCCCGTGGCCTTGTCGATGACCTGATAACCGATGGTCGCGCCGCCGATGCCGGCGGCGAGGCCACCCAGGGCGTTTTTTCGCTTGATGCCATACACCGTGGCCCCAACCACCATCGCCACACCCAGCATCCGCCCCGCCACCACCACCGGGGAAAGCTCGCGGCTGTTTTCATTGCCGAAATAGGTCATGCGGTAGAAAAAGTAACCGGCCCACAGCTCACGGGTTTTCAATGCGTCATGCATAAACCAGGCGCGGGAATCGTGGACTTGGTCGTCGAACAGCGCGACCAGCAGGGCCATATTGGTTTGCGTACTGGGTGTACCTCGGTCATCCCGAAACAGCTGTTTGCAACGTCGCTCGCCCGCTGCCTTGAGTGCGGCATGGTCCCTGGCTTCGTCATCTTCATTGAGCAGGTAGATCGCGTCGCGCAGCACCACGTCCAGCATGTAACCCTTCAAGCTGGTTTGTTCGCGTTTGCTGCCGGTGTAGTCGGCCTTGAACTCGGCAGCGGCCTGGCTGAGTTGGGTCTGGTCGATCTTCGGTTCGTAGATGGGTGGGCCGGGATAGTTTTTGGCGGCCTCGGGGGCTTGTTGGCGGTCTTTTTTTAGACCGCGTTTCAACGCTTCATAGTGTTCGCGTTGTTGGCCCTCATCGTAGGCCGTGGTCTCGTGGGCTTGAGTGAAAAAGGGTTGGTGTTTGTAGCTGTCGTTGGCAAAACGGCCGATGCGCCAGCCGGTGATCCAGCCCAACTGGTCGGCCAGGGTGTCTTCGACAGTGGTGGTGAGCTGGATGGGTTGGTAGGACCAGGGGGGAGTGGCGGTGGGTGGGTCGGAAGGGATGCCTGGGAGGGTTTGGCGCCAGGCGTTGAAGCGTTCGACTAATTCGCTGCTCAGACCAAATTCACTCTCTATGTTGGGGTCCATCACACGCCAGAACTTCTGGTCAGATAACCCTCTCGGCAGAGCAGCTTCCGGCACTTGCAACGGTGCACCCACTGCGAAAGCCTCGGCGTACAGGTCATGCAACACGATCTGTGACACCAATTCATTGGTAGCGCCCCGCGCCTTGCCCTGATCATTCTTAGGGTAGCCACCACCGACATCGGAGTGAACGCCGGGGTAGACCACTTCGATGGTGTTGGCTGGGTACTTACCGTCCTCATTACGTATCGAATCCAGCGGGAAACACGAGCGCTGTTCAAAGCCTGCGACAAAGTGTCGACAGCACTTGACCAGATCCGGAAAACGTTGGGTGTCGGGCAATAATTGAGTGTTATCAGCCCAATCCATGTGCCCTGCAAAAAACGGCGCAGCATGAGCGATACCGACCGAAGCTACGGTATCCAGCAGGCCGAGAAATTCGACACTGATGGGCAGGCCAATCAGGCTTTGTTCGGGGCGTCCGGCGCCTTCTGACGTGTCGAATAACTGGGTTAACCAAGTGACAAAAGTGCGGGCCTCTGCGGCGCCTCGGGAGAAGCCGTATACGAAGAGTTTGATTCCCAGGACTTTGGGCTGTGCTATCGGCACGCGCGCTTTCAAGGGGGCAAGCAGGCTGGTCATTACGGAGCGGCGATTGCTTGGGCCAAGGGTACTCATCAAGGGCGTAGGCCACGTGCTCATTTTGCTGACCGCTTTCGCACGATCATCCTGCGATAAAGGAACACCGGCCAACGACGAATACATGGCGTCGGCGACAGATACCAAAGCCCAGTTGATGCGATCCTCGCCTCCGGAGGCGTACTTCAACCCGTCCTCGCTGTAATCCAACTCGCCCACTTCCGGAAATGGAGTGCCAACACCGGGCATGTAGTAAGAGTAATAGCCACTGCCTTTAGCTTCATCATCTTGAATCGACGCATGATAGAGCTTGGCGATATTACTGGGATGGTTCTTCTTGGTGTCGTTATTATCGTTATTATTGGTCCCATCGAAAAACAGACTTATATGCATACTGTGGCAACATACAAAGCGCTGACTCTTTCCAGAAAAATCACGCTGCCTACAAAATAGGTTTTCTTCAGCAGCTTGCCTACGATAGTTAGCACCCACCACCGAGACCTCTGTAGGCAAGCGCCCGCCCAGAGGAAAAACAGGCGGCCCGAAAGCTTTTTCTTTAAGTTGGCTATTTATTTTAAGCATACAGCTGGCTCCTTCGCGCGCCTAGGCTCTCTGATCGGATAATCTGGTCGGCCATATATCGCACAAGCAGTAGTAACTGCAACGCGATTGCAAGTTAAAAAATGTACCTTTAGATCACAAGATTTTTTTTCCGGCCATTCAGGAACATCGACAGTAACGCGGTACTGTCGAAATTTAGCCTTGTGACTGGCCCAGGCTTCCTCATCAAATCCAAACCCGATTGTTTTTCTTTTTATTTTCGCAAAGCGATCAGGATCAACCTCCCACTCAACATCCACCTTCAACCCCGGCCGCCACTTAACCGGCATAATAATGCAACACGAACTCCCCCCTCCGCCGTGCGCTCTATAGCCATTCACCGAAAACCAATTAATCGCAGTCCCTTCAACATGATTAATCGCCGCTATATTCCCGGCCACCATTTTATTTTCGGCAGATACACAC